>NZ_BOLP01000001.1 GCF_016861695.1 Levilactobacillus andaensis
GTTCAAAAAAGAGGCCCAATTCGAAAATGAATTGAACCTCTCAAATTCCCCTCATCAACACCCGTTGACAAAGAGCCGTATTTCATCTTTCAACCTTTAGTTTGTAGACACAAAAAAACCACCGACACACCGTCGATGGTTTTTTAAACTCGATTTAGGCTAATAAATTAGTCAACAACCGAAACGTTAGCAGCTTGTGGGCCACGGTCGCCTTGTTCTACATCAAGGGATACGTGTTGGCCTTCTTCAAGAGTCTTGAAGCCTTCACTGTTGATAGCAGAGAAGTGAACGAAAACGTCTGAGCCGTTTTCCAAAGTGATGAAGCCGTAACCTTTATCAGCGTTGAACCATTTAACAGTACCTTGTTCCATAAGAATGAAACCTCCGTGCGCATAGCGCAATATATTTGCATTTGAAAGCTGGGGTAAAAAGGAGCCATTCTTAAAGAACGTCGAGCCTTTAAAACTTCCGAACCATAAATACATTAACCATAGGATAACAGGTATTCCCGATAATAGCAAATGGAAAGTGCTAAAAAGTCTATGAGTTTTTAAATATCGGTCAATAATTTTCTGCTAACCAGTTGTGCGCGGCCATGACTTCCTGCGGGGTCAATTGGTGCGTCCCCCCCGTCACTTCTACCGTGGTCGTCATCCCCGCTCGTTCGCAGTCTGCCGCCACTTCTTGGACCGTCGTCACCTGCACCAAAGGGTCGTGTTTACCGGCCGATAACCAGACCCGATATCCGGGTCGTTTGACGGCCATTGGCGTGGCTACACGTAGTGGATGAAATAAAATTGCCGCCTGTCCCGGAAACAGTCCCATTTGCACGCCATAAGCAGCCATCGCGGCCCCATTCGAATAACCGACCACAATTAAATTTTCGCTCGACCAACGATGCTGCTGACAGATCTGCTCGACCGTCATGCCCAGCCAAGCCGCTTCCTGTGAAATCTGTTCGGGATTCGCCGTTTGGCTGGCCGTCTGTTGGAAATACTGCCGTTGAGCACCAACACCGATCCGACCCGCAATTGTGATTAAAGGACTTTGGGGCGCTAACCGCCGGCCAAACGTCAGCATTTCTTCGTTCGTACCGCCAGTGCCTTGCAGCAACAATAACGGTGGCGCTGTATTAGCGCCCGGTGCCGTCTCGATTAAATCCGCTTCATCCACGACCATCCCTCCTCAATCTAACGGTGCACGATCAATTCGATTTGACCCTTTTGGGGAGCGAAGTTTAAGCCGTAGCAGTCTTCCGTCAGAATTTTCGCGTATTCAGCCAACACATCGGCTGGCAATGGCGTGTGGGTTCGTAAATGTTCTATTAGTTCAGTTGCTGAACTGACATCCTTTAGCGTCACAAACAACAGTGCATTATTAATTAAATCATGTAGTAAATCCGTTAATAGACCGTTGGGCTTGCCAACTGGATCCGTCACCACGACCTGATGACTCTCGACCTCTTGGTGATTGACCGAAATAAATTTCAATACATCAAAAACTGTTTGCACGATTCGTCACTCCCTCATCAAACCGGTTTGTCCTAATTAATTAGATGATACTGCAATTTGGGGGCCACGGAAACTAATTCACCCCAAACACATCTGGATGACCTTGTTTTTCGTAGCGCGCCATAATTTTCTCCTGCACCTTCGGCAAGGGTAAATCTGCAATCTGTTCAGCCGGCACCCATTTTCCAGGAAAAAAGGTCAACGGCGGTGTCGTCGTCAAGGTTGCCAGCAACAATTTGACCTGCCAGCGTTGGTGGGTATACGTGTGGCTAACCGGTTGGCCGCCCACCGGGGACAACTTCACCGGCACCTGGTACTCGGTGGCCCAGCGGTGCTCTAAGATGGCAATATCGGTGGCTAGGTCGGCTGGTTCGGTTGCATCCTCAGCTTGCAGGTCGGCCTGCATCACCAGTGGGAAGGTCCAGTATCCCGCCAACATTTCCTGAGTCGTCCGCTGCGTGAGCAAATAGCCCGCCGGCGACTGGACGATAACCGCGTAGTACGGCATCAATTTGGGACGCGGCTTTTTCGTCTTCACTGGAAAATCAAGCACCCGGTCGGCCTTAAACGAGGCATCAAAGTCTTTGACGGGCGAATGCGCCGTATCCGGATTCTTGCTGGTCATGTAGCTCGACCCCAGATCCATGATGGCTTGATTGAACGCGCCTGGCCGGTCGGGGTCCACGATTGGTTGGATAATTTGTTCAAATAACTGACGGGTCCGTGGTTTGGCAATGTCGTCTTCAATCATCAATAGTCGACTAAAAACGCGAAAGGCATTGCCATCGACCGCGGGCACAGCCTCGCCAAAGGCAATACTGGCAATGGCACAGGAGGTGTAAGGCCCAATCCCCGTTAAATCGGCTAAGCCAGCCGCCGTTTCCGGCCATTTGCCATGATAATCCTGAACCACCTGCTGTGCTGCCCGCTGTAGATTACGGGCCCGCGAGTAATACCCCAGTCCCTGCCAGGCCTTTAACAAGGTCTCCTGATCAGCCGCAGCCAGATCATCAACCGTTGGAAAAGTGGCCATAAAATTTAAATAGTACGGAATGACCGTCTTAACTTGCGTCTGTTGTAGCATGACCTCACTGACCCACACGTGGTACGGGTCCTGATCTCGCCGCCAGGGCAAGTCCCGCCCCTCACGGTCATACCACGCCAAGAGGGTCTGGCGAAACGCTTTAATCGTCGTTGCTGACCAGTGTTCCATAATCGTCTTCCGTCCCTTCACATCGCTAATTGTTCCTATTCTAGCTAAATTTATGGGTTGGAACAAGTATGGGCTTAGATTGCCCACCTGCGGCTGTCAGGGATTCCGCCTGCTATGGGGAACGCCTCCAGCCAAAGGGCAGGCTTCCGGCTCGCCTGAAAGCCACGCAGAACACGTGTCTCTCAGGTCGTCCCACAATGTAAGCCGGGGAAGAACTCCGACTAACATTGTCGACACAGCTGGCTCCATCCCTGACCTCCTCCGGCTACGGTAGTTTCTACTGACGATACTTGTTGAACCATAGGTGCACGGAAACTTTCCGAACTAACGTCTAATGTTTCTATACATCACGATTATTGACAGCAAAATGGCCGTTCATCATTGAGGGAGCTCGACAGCAGTCCCTATAAATTTGAACCCCATTTCTTGGCAATATTCACAATCGGTTTTGAGTACCAATTGGTCGCGACAAAACAGCAGACTGTCTTGGCATTTCAATCCTAGTCATGGCAAAGATCAGTCAAAGCCGGAGGCGGCCAGGGATGGAGCCAGCCGTGGTAATGGCGTTGGTCGGGGGTTCCTACCCGCCCTAGGCCTAGGGCGTCTTTGAAGACACGGTGTCCTTTCCGTGGCTTCAAAGCGAGCGAGAAGCCCGTCCCCCAGGCTGAAGCGTCCCCACAGCAGGCGGAATCCCTGGCAGCCGGAGTGCGACCATTTTACACGAACTAAAGCTTGACGAGACCCGTTCACTCCCCTATTATCAGGAAAGAATGACAACTAACGGAGTGAATAAATTGAAGCACTGGGGAACATTTTTAATTGGCCTGCTACTATGTGTTGGGCTGACCGGGTGCACCGTGGTTCAAGAAACGGTGTCGCCCAGTGATAGTAAAGGGGTCATGACGAAAAATCAGGTACTTAACCTGTCCACATCGCATCCCCTGACCACCTTAGACGCTGATAAGATGACGCAATTCGGTCGGCTTAACAACACGATTGAGGGCCTCTTTTCAGCGACTGGCGATGGTCAGACCGAACTCGCCCTTGCCAAGAAGGTCACCCTCAACAAGGCGCGCACGACCTACACCTTTACGCTCTGGAAGGATTCCTACTGGAGCAACGGTGACCTCATCACCGCTAAGGATTTCGTGTACTCTTGGCAACGCGCCCTCAGCCCGCAGACCAAGGCACCGGATGCCGATTTGTTTGTCGGTATTCATAACGCCCGGAAAATTATTGACGGTCGCCTGCCCGCCACACAACTGGGAGTCAGCGCCCCTAGCAAGTTCAAATTGGTCGTCCATCTCGACCACCCCATGGCAGAACTTCCGCAACGACTGACTTATCCACTATTTGGCCCGCAAAACGAACGCATCGCCAAAAAGTTTGGCAAGCGCTACGCAACGAAACCCCAATATCAGGTTTACGCGGGGCCGTTCATGGTCGCAACGACTGGCAATACCAAGACTCACTGGCACATGGTCCCCAATCCCCATTATTGGGACCGCGATCACGTCTACCTCAGCCGGATAAACGTTAACGTTTATCGTAATCCCAAAAAGTCCTGGCACGCCTATCAAAGCGGCGACCTGGATGAGGTGCGGCTCTGGTCGCAATCTAATATGAAATCCTACGAAAAACAGGCCGCCTACACCGCTCGGCCCTATTCTAAAATGGTCTTGCTCGCCTACCGGACAACTGGGAAGTCTTCCACTGTCAACCAGCTGCTCCAGCAAAAGGCCGCCCGGCTCGCCATCTCGCATGCCGTCAACCGTGAAAAGTTGGCACAGGCCTCCTATGGTAGCACCTCGCTACCAGCACAGGGCATCGTTCCCGCAGGACTCAGCCGCGGGCAACGAGGAACCGCCGATTTTGCGGCAGCGCAACCGAACCAGAAAACACTGGCTTACCAACCGCAACTCGCCAAAAAGGAATGGCAAGCGGCGCTCAAGGCAACGGGAATTAAACACGTCACGCTGTCCGTGAGTTATCTGGATGCCATCAACAGTGAAAAACTCGCTAAGAAGTTACAACAACAACTTGAAGCGACCCTCCCCGGCTTAACCATTACCCTCAAGCACCGCGGGTGGGTCATCGATGAGCAGGCGGGACCACTGGAAACTGACCTGACCATTCTCACGCAACGCGCACAATACGCCGACCCCTTAGCCATGCTGGCGCTCTATACCAGTTCCAGCACTGCCAACCTAGGCCACTGGTCCAATCCGACCTATGACAGTCTAGTCGCCGAGGCCAGCAATGCCCCTTCATTTAACGCTCACCGCTGGCAAACGCTTCTGAAGGCCGATGGCGTGCTTATGGCCCAACAGGGGGTCACGCCGCTGCTACAGCCCGCTAGCACCTACCTGATCAACCCCAAGCTTAACGGTGTGCAATACAACACCGTGGGAACGCAGTCAAACTTTAAAGAAGCTTACTTCGTCAAATAACTGAAAAACGAGAAGTCGCGGTCATTGCCGTGGCTTCTCGTTTTAATTTTACAATGCATTATGGTAATTTCTTAACGGCGGTCTGCACGAGCTCTTCCCCAACGAATTCACTGGTCAAGCGCTGCATCGGCGTGAAATCATGTCGGTCCTTGTAGGCCACCGGGTAAGCGGCAACGACGGCCACTTTTAGATTGTTCTCGGTTAAAAAAATTTGGCCGAGGCCCTTATATTTGCCCTTGCTATGGCGACCCGTACGCCAAGAATGGAGCTTGAAGTCGCCATCCGGTTCCCGTTTGATCTCATACTGACCAGATGCGTTGGCGGCCACTGGCACACCGATATACTGATTCACATCATATTTAGCCTTCATGTGGGGCCTCCGCTGTCAGTGCCGTGACGATTGGATTAACGGCGGCATTGCCTAAGACATCTAATACATCTGGCTGACTTAACACGGCCGCGACCGCAGCTGGTGTGGCGTCGATCCCAGTTAACTTTTCAGAAACCGTCAGTAATTGTTCCGGCGTCGCCACGGTCCCAAAGAGCGCTACTGCTTTGAATTTATCGGCATGGACCGTAAAGTTCAAATGGAGCTGTCCCGTTGGCAATAACACCGCCCGATACTCCCGAAACCCCGGATTGGCACCGTAGTTCCATTCGTCGGTCCGGTACTTTTCGCTGAGCCGTTGGTCGATGATCGACCAGTCATGGTCGGACAAGTGATACGTCTCGATCTGATCAAGGTGGTCGACCTCAAAGATGTGGCAGAGCAAGGCTTCCTTGAATTCCTGAATGTCTAAATTCTGATATTCGGGTGCGAGATACTGTCGGAGATTCGTGATGGAGACCCGGTTCGAAGCGACTCCTCGATGTGGTCGGTCACCAGTTGGCAACAAGGCTTGGTGCGCAGCGTCAACGTTTAAATCGTACATGATCGTCCCGCCAGCGGCATAACCGTCCCCATTTTTAAACATGGTCATCCCGGAAAACTTCTTGCCATCAACGACTAAGGCACTCTTGTTGCTGATGCCGGGCGAATCCACGCCCATTGCCGCTAATGCCCGGAGAATTGGTTCGGCAAAAACGGTATAGTCGCCAAATTTAGACCCATCTTGCGGATCACCATTCACGATGTGCTCAAAGATCAGGTTCCGCTCGTCATGGTAAACGGCACCACCGCCGGACGTCCGCCGAACCAATTGAACATCATGCTTGGCGAGGTAGTGAAAATCCACCTCGGCCGTCACGGTCTGATTGATGCCGACAATAACGGCTGGCCGGTTCACATACATCATTAACCCGTGGCCAGGAAGCTTCAGGTCGTTGACCAAGTAGTTGTCGATCGACTGGTTCACAATGGCATCCGTGACGACCTTCCCTTGACGATTCGTATCAATTAAAAACATGCTAAATTCTCCCTTCGTTCTCCCCCGATTAAGTGCTTACATTTTAGCATAGACACCGACTGGCAACAACCAACGACGGTTCGTGAAGCAGGAAACAAGCGTCTTGTTGTCAGCGGTTGCAAGCAAAGGGTATACTAAAGGGTAAACACGATGGTTGGTGCTCAAATAGACCAGCCGGTAACGACACTAGGGAGGAATTTATCATGACCGAACACCCACAATCATTTTGGCAACGCCTGTTGGGTTGGTTTCACCACGACAGTAAGCCCGCAACACCAGCAATCACTGTAAAGGATGGGGTCTGGTTACAAATGCGCGACCAGGGCCACTATCGCATGGGTCTCTCCAGCGACGCCCTTGAACAGATCGGCGATATCAGTTTCGCCGACCTCCCCATCATGACCGACGATGTACTCGCAGCGGGCGATGATATTCTGGAAGTCGAGAGTGACAAGGCTGTCGAAAATTTCAAGACACCTTACGCCGGCACGGTGGTCAAAGTGAACGAAGACTTAGTCGCCGACCCCGCCACCATCAATCAGAACAAGCAACCGGACAACTGGATTTTGGAGCTTCAGGTCGCTTAGCATCAGTGTATACCCAATACAATTTTAGAATGAAAACGAGAGTCTGGGACCAACATCCCGGACTCTTTTGCGTTGCTAACCTTTGTTCCGCTCCCTTTCTTGTGTCAATTTCAGCCACTTAACCCGGGTTATAATCAACTTTTAGGGTCCGCAACTAAACAGTTCGTGCAGCTTGTACCTAGGTTTGCTAGGATTGAGACAATTGTTAATTGGAGGCATCATTTATGGAAATCGGGGAACAAATCAAAACACAACGGGAATGCCAACACTGGTCACAACAGGAATTAGCCGACCGCCTAAATATCTCGCGTCAATCCATTTCAAAGTGGGAACGCGGCACCGCCCTGCCTAGCTTTGCCAACGTCGTCACCCTCAGCGAGCTCTTTCAGCTGACCATCGACGACTTGATTCGTGAGGACGACCATATGATGAATCAACTCGAACAGCCGGTCACTAAGCCCCTCTCACTGATTGTGCTGAGTAGCTTAGGCCTAGCAATTGTCGGCGCCATTATTTCCCTCAGCCTGGGGATTGGGCTAACGGCCTTTGTCAACGCCACCCAATCACTCGTCCTGCTTGGCGTCCTCGGTTTACTCGGCCTAGTCTACTGGAACCAGCGCCACCAATGCGTGCCCCTGTCCCGGTGGGTGATTGCCCTCGCCATTCTCACACTGACTTTGCTGTTCATACCACAGGTCGATAGCTTGTTTATGGGATTCCTGGATGGCCTGCGAGACCAGACGCACTAGTATCTGTAGATTAAAACGAAGGCGCCGGTACTGTCTGATTTTCAGACAATATCGACGTCTTCGTTTGTTTAACTGGCCACCTGAGACCAGCCTACAGGTTACCAGCGGTATTGAACTGGATTCTTAATGTACTTATCGTAAACGTCACGGACAACGGCCATTTGGTCCGCCGTAAAGGCTGGCAATTCAGCCGCCGCAACGTTACGGGTGATCTGTTCCGGTTTAGAAGCACCAGGAATCACCGTGCTAACGGCATCGGCCATCAGAATGTAACGTAAAGCCATCTGCGCCAACTGATTGCCGGCACCTAGCCGTTCCTTCAGCTCATCGGCTGCCTTGACCCCGGTCGCGTAATCCACACCCGAGAAGGTCTCCCCTTGGTCAAAGGCCTCACCGTGACGGTTGAACGTCCGGTGGTCTTCCTTACCAAACGTGGTGTCCAGCGTGTACTTTCCGCTCAACAAGCCACTAGCCAACGGTACCCGGGCGATGATACCCACGTTATGGTCCTTAGCCATCTTAAAAAAGTTATCGGCTGGCCGTAACCGGAACATGTTGTAAATAATTTCAACGGCCGAAATATCGTAGTCTAATGCCTTCATGGCTTCCTCGACCCGTTCAACACTAACGCCGTAATTCTTGATCTTGCCCTCTTTTTTCAATTGGTCAAGCGTAAAGAAAACTTCTGGCGTGTAGTAAACGGGAGTTGGTGGACAATGTAATAACACGTTGTCCAATGCGTCAATGTCCAAGTTAGTCAGGCTCTCTTCAACGAATTTCGTTAAGTTTTCAGCCGTGTAGCCACTGGCAACGTGCGGATCCAGCTTCCGGCCAATTTTAGTCGAAACGAACACCTTGTCTTGCTTGCCCTTAATGAACTTGGCTAAGGCCCGTTCACTGTGACCATCTTGATAAATATCGGCCGTATCGAAGAAGTTGACCCCTGCATCGTAAGCCGCAGCCAACGTGTTTTGCGCATCGTTCTCATCGAAGGGATCGCCCCACTTCGAGCCAAGTTGCCACGTTCCTAAGGAAACTTCACTAATATTAAATCCTGTTTTACCTAATACCCGGTAATCCATGTTAAGTCCTCACTTTCAGCCGTCTCGATTGACGTTCTCCCACCTATTCTGCCGGTTTTTAGCGAGGCCGTCAACGATTTCAAACAATCTTGGCAACGAAATATTTACCATTTTTTCATAAAAGGACTACCATGAAAGTTGAAGCCGGTGGCACATGCCAAAAACAGATACCGCTGACCCCAATTTTTTATTGGAGGTAATTGGTTATGGCTGTTGTATTTAAGACTGCTTTATTGGATGAAATTATGAAGGATGTATTCGACTGGTCCGATCAGGATATGCCTGTTCGCGACGCATTATGGGATCATTTTATGGAATCCAATGGTCACAACACCGATGAATCTGAAGCTTCTATGAAGGAAATCGATGCTAAGTCTGACGATGAAGTTCGGGCTTACGTTGAAGAAAACCTCAAGAAGTAACCGGCTGTTTCAACCTAAAAAAGAGCTTGGGATTAATTCCCAGGCTCTTTTTTCAACTTCTAAATTAATTTTGGGGTGACCCCATAGGCCGTCAAATACCGTTGTCCCGTCGCGGGATCGATCATCATCTGGGTCACACTAGTATTCGCCGGTTCCGGCAACGCTGTGGTCGCCGGGGCACCGAGCATCAGCAGGGCCGTGGCCTTAATGGTGAGACCATGGCTGACGACCAAGATATGGTCGTTTGGATGGTCAACCACTTCTTCGGCCAACCACTGCCCGACCCGCCGTTGAATGGCCAAGTAGGACTCTCCACCAACCGTACTCAGCACATCTGGCAAGGCTTCGCCAGTAACCGCATCGAAATCTTGCGGCCGCTGCTCACGCAAACCCACGAAGTTTTCACCGGTCCATTCGCCATAGGCCGCTTCCATCAGCCGGTCATCGAACTGTGGCGTTAACGGCAAGACCTCAGTCAGTGCAGCCGTCGTTTGGCGGGCACGGTGAAGCGGACTGCTGACGATTTGATCATACGACCGTCCACGCAACCACTGCGCGACCCGCTCTGCTTGTTGAAGCCCAGTTACCGTTAAATGTGTGACGGCACTATCTAGCTGTCCTTGCATCACCTGGTCGACATTTGCCTGCGTTTGGCCGTGTCGTACCCAATCAAAAGTCGTCATATTGTCACTTCCTATTGTTTCTCAAATTGCGTTTCGATTTTTCGGCGACCTTGTTGTAACAGGTAAATGGCCACAATGACCAACACCGACCCAATCACTTCTGCAATTGAAATTTTCAAACTTAAAAATAGAATCGATAAAATAAAGGTGACCACCGGCTGCGTGGCATCGACGATACTGATCACGTCGGACGGCGCAAAGTGGCTACTGTAGAGCAGTAACGAGAATGGCAGAATCGTTCCGACGATGATCACCGTCGACATGGACCCAATCAGCGTCCCCGTAATCGGTGGCATATTCATAAAGACAGGGTGGTAGAGGTTAAAGACGACCCCTGCAATAAACGTTCCCCAGCCTAACACCGTGATGGGGGCGTGACCATAATCGCGAACCAATGGCCGCGGCAACACCACGTAGCAGGCCGCCGTAATCCCGGAACCAATTCCCCAAAGTAAGGAATCCAACGGAATGGCGAGTTGTTCGATATTTCCCCGCGTGATGGCGAGGACGACCCCAATCAGTGCCACCCCAAAGGCAATTAAATCACTCCGTAATGGCCGCTCATGTTTAAATAATAGACTTCCTAGAACAATAAATAAAGGACTCAGGTACTGAAGAATGGTCGCAGACGCCGCGTTTCCGCTCTGAACCGCAATGTAAAAGGTCAGTAAATTAGCACCCAACCCGATGAGCGCGTAGGCGACGATCCAAAAGATCTCCCGCCAACTATGAAAAACGGCGAACGTTTTCTTACCGTACAAAATAAAACTGATGATCAGTAAAATAACACCAGCACCCATCGTTCTGGCAGATAAAAACCAGCTGGTGGGAATGGCCTGTCCCTGCGAAATAAACTGCAAAACCGTTCCGGAAACGCCAAACATGGCCGACGCAACGGTGGCCCAAAAGATACCCTTCATGACGTTTTCCGTCGGTGCCCCAATATTCTTCAAAACTCGATAAATCCTTTCTCTCCCATACCGACAGTGACGGTATGCATCTTAAATTTAATTGCCGCAATTGTGTACGCTGGACGCACTCCGGCTCAGATTGGTACGCCTTCATGACAAACGTTAAATCTTAACATGCTATCTGGTGATTGAACCCATGCATACAGGCATAACTTTCTATAACTGTAAAACTTCCACTCATGCTAGATAAAACACTCGACTAACTAATCTACCATCAGCAAGGCCATCCAATTTAGATAGTCCATAATTTTTCTATTTTACCGGACGACCATTAGAATTTAACGGTAAAATGTCTAAAATCCAAAATTTTTTAGTATCACATTTAAACGGCTAAGACTCCCATCTGGTTAGCCCATTTTTCTGTTTAGCCGATTAGACATCTCTTCATCACAAATGGGAGCAACCGCTTGGGCTGCTCCCATTTTCACTTCATCTCTATTGAGTATAGCCGTCCGGTGGAAACTCGTAAACCCATCCACCTTACAAATAAAATAGTGACCGCAACCCATGGGTCACAATCACTATTTTACAATTACTCGAAATCAATGGTCACCTCACCAAGACC
The DNA here is from genome assembly GCF_016861695.1 of Levilactobacillus andaensis. Taxonomy (GTDB): domain Bacteria; phylum Bacillota; class Bacilli; order Lactobacillales; family Lactobacillaceae; genus Levilactobacillus; species Levilactobacillus andaensis. Next base: position 11,640 of record NZ_BOLP01000001.1, read on the forward strand.
AATTCAGCCTGGAAGGCGACTCGAATTAGCATTATTGTGGCAAAACCCAATCTTAGCCGGAGGCGGCAACCGAACTAATTTAAGCCGTATGATCAACTCGACGGGCCAACCAGTCACCCACCAATTGAATGATGAAGACGATGACTAAGATGATCAGCATAGCGAGGAAGATGACGTCCGTTTGGAACCGGTTGTACCCGATGTTGACGGCCAAGTTCCCTAAGCCCCCCCCACCGATGGCACCGGCCATGGCGGTCAAGTCAATCAGACTGATCAACGTTAGGACGGAAGAACGGATAATGTCCGCTAAACCTTCCTTGAGGTAAACCCGGAAGATAATCGCGATGGGACCAGAACCCACCGATTCAGCGGCTTCAATCACCCCATGGTCAACTTCGGCCAGGGCATTTTGAATCTGCCGCGCATAAAACGGTGCGGAGCCGATGACCAACGGCACGATGGCCGCGGTCGTCCCAATCGCCGTCCCCACGATGATTCGCGTCACTGGCGCAATGATTGCCAGCAAGATAACGAATGGAATCGACCGGAACAGGTTGACGAACTTATCTAGAATGTTATACACGATTCGGTTTTCCAGGATGCCTCCGGGCTGGGTCACAATTAACCCAATCCCAATCGCCATTCCCAGAATCCCGGCAATAATTGCGGTGATGGCCGTCATGTACAGCGTCTCACCCGTTGCTTGGATGAAGTCGCTCTTCATCGTCACTGCGTTTGGAAAATACTTTGCGAACCAACCCAACTTAGGCCACCCCCGGTTTCTTTGGTTTTAAATGCGTAATGGTAATCCCGGCGTCCTGACAGTATTGCCAAGCCGCTTTCAGCTTGTCGGGTTCCCCAGTCATGACGACGATCAGGTTTCCCAACGGCGTGTCTTGTAAAATCTCAACGTTCCCATATAAGATGTTGGACACCACTTCATACCGCTTGTACAACTCGGTGATCAGCGGCGCATCAGTCGTTGCCCCCACATACTGGAGCTGGACTAATTGATGATGATCGTCCAGACCCAACGTGCTGGCCTGACGATAGATCTTTTCCAACGCCTGATTGATCTGCGTTGCGGTGTTGATGAAGTCCTTGGTCAGCGGTTGCTTAGGCTGACTGAAAATGGTCACCAGGTCGCCACGTTCGATGATCTCGCCATCTTCCATGACGGCCACCTTGTTGCAGATTTCCTTGACGGCTTCCATTTCGTGGGTGATCAAGACCACCGTTAAGCCCAACTCCTTGTTCAGCCGTTTCAGTAATTCCAAAATAGCTGACGTCGTCTTCGGGTCCAACGCACTCGTGGCTTCATCACTGATCAGGATTTCGGGGTCATTGGCCAGCGCCCGCGCAATGGCGACCCGTTGCTTTTGCCCACCGGATAGTTGTGCCGGGTAATCCGTCGCCTTTTCCGTCAACCCAACCAGGTCGAGTAAATGGGCCACTTTTTCCTTCCGTTCGGTCCGTGACAACTTGCCACCCTTTAAAGGATAGTCGACGTTGTCCGCAATCGTCCGGGAATTCATCAGGTTAAAGTGTTGAAAGATCATGCCAATCTTGGTCCGCGCTTCCCGTAGATCATGGGAGTTCAGTGCCAAAATGTCTTGACCGTTCACGTCGACGCTACCGGCAGTTGGCTTCTGGAGCCGATTGATTACTCGCACGAGCGTACTTTTCCCCGCTCCGGAATAGCCGACGACGCCGTAGATGTCACCCCGGTTGACCGTCAACGAAACCTTTTTAACGGCTTCAACGGTTTGCCCCTTATTATGGAAGGTTACGTCGATATCTTTTAATTGAATAATCGCTTCGTTAGTCACTAACTTCATTCTCCTTACTCGCCAATGCCGGCAAATTCGTTTACTTTAATTTCAAGTTCCAAGCCGGAATGGACAAGCCATCGTAAGCTTTTTGAATGTTCTTCTTGGTTGCTTCGGTCTGGTAAGCCTTGATGATCTTCTTGAAGACGGCCTTGTTCTTGTCAGACTTGTTGACAGCTAAGATGTTGATGTATGGCTTGGAAGCCTTGTTGACCTTTTCTTGGAACAGAGCCTTCTTAGCGTTCAGCTTAGCACTAGCAGCAAATTCGTTGTTGATGACCGCTGCGGTTGCGTCAGATAACGAACGAGGTGTTTGTGCGGCATCCAATGGCGTAATCTTCAAGTTCAGCTTGTTTTGCGTGATGTTCTTTGGTGTTGGCAACGTGACCTTAGGATCGACCTTGATCAAGCCAGCGGATTCCAGCAAATGTAAGGCCCGGCCTTCGTTCGTGGAGTCGTTAGGAATGGTGATCTGGTCACCCTTCTTGATTTGAGAAACCTTGGTGATCTTCTTGGAGTACAAACGCAATGGGGCTAAGTAAGTGTTGGCAATGCCGACCAGATTAGACTTGTGGGCCTTGTTCCAAGCATCCAGGAAGTAGGTGTGTTGGAACGAGTTCATGTCGATTTCGTGGTTAGAGAGAGCCGCGTTTGGTTGGTTGTAGTCGGTAAACGTCGTCAATTTGATGGTGATGTTTTCCTTGGCCAACTTCTTTTGAATTGGTTTCCAGATTTCTTCATCGGTACCCATGATACCAACCTTAACCGTGGTATTCTTGGAAGCAGACTTGCCACAACCAGCAACGATCAACAATGGAATCAACAATAATAAGAGCCAGCTAAAATGTTTAAATGATTTCTTCATTCTTAAAAACCCCTTTGATATCCCTAATTTTTAAATCAATCCTCAACACGAAACGCCACAATTGAAAACAGCGACCAAAACAAAAAGTCCGCTCCTAAATTAATAGAAACGAACTTTGTCGTGGTACCATTCTAATTTAAGTTAGGCTAAAAAGATGCCCAGCTCCTCATTAACACTCGCCAGCTTACGCCTTAAAGTGCGTGCACGATAATGAGTGCCAGTCATCACCACCTCATCACTAGGACTTAGCAGTGCCAATTCATTTCAGGCCATCTTCACCCCGTCGTTGGTTACCCACTTGCAGCAAATCGTGGACTCTCTTTAAACCGGTAACGGTGGTTACTCTCCTGATCACATTGTTTTCAATCGCTTAATTTATCAGTAAGTCTAATGCAACTTTAATCCGGTGTCAAGCAGGAATTGCTATAAATTATTTTATATTGAGCCCCGCCAAACTGGGATTTGACCACTAGCGTAACAACTAAATCGGTTTCAGTCAAGCTGAATTTCTCACTTAAATTTCACATAATCTCTTTTGTCGACTGCAGAAATTAAAGGCTAGCCGTTCATTTTTGACCGGCCAGATTATTCATCCAACACCTGTTCCTTCAAAATGCCTGCTGCCAGTAAGAACATGTGCGTGACCACGGGGCCGACGAACTTGAAGCCCCGGTGCTTGAGGTCCTTAGCGACCGCCGAGCCCAGTGTCGACTGATTGACCAGCTCATCACGAGTAACCGCCGGCAAGAGGAGCGGCGTGCCATTGACAAAGACCCAGAGATAGTCCGCAAAACTGCCAAACTCCTGTTGGACCTGTAGAAGCGCCCGTGCATTTTGAATGGTAGCGCGAATTTTTCGGCCATTACGGATCATTGTCGGGTCATGGGCGATCCGGTCGCCATCAATTTCCAACTCAAAGCCGGCTACCCGTTGTGGGTCCATCCCCGCAAAGACGCGGCGGTACACGGGAATCTTACTAGCCGCCGCCTGCCAACTCAGGCCGACCTGAAAGACGCCGACCGTCAACAGCTCGAACAACACGTGGTCGTCATGGGTCGGCGTCCCAAAGTAAGCCTGATATTCCTGCACACCGTCCGTATCCCACTGACGCCCATCATCTGGTCCAATTGCCATCCTTCGTCACGTCCTTCGCTACGTCTCCATCTACTATAGCAAAGACCCGTGCCAAACAAAAGGACGGCCCCCACCGAGACTACTCGTGGCGAGGACCGTCCTGTTATGTTAGTGACGATTAAATTCAGAAATCACTGCACGACACACATTGTCGGCCCCTTTGAATCTGCCCACGGGCCAGCAATGCGTCGAGTTTTAGGTATCGGGTCAAATTGAATCGACGTAAATCAGTTACAGGTTCCGAACTAACTAAGTCAATATCTCATAAGACCACAATGTAAGCTGAGAGGTCGACAAATGGCGCGTCGTTCTGCTTAGTCGGCGTTTCTGGCCGGCTTAGCAGAAAACCAATCTTGAAGACTCGTGATCTTCGAGGCTTCAAGTTGCGTTCGCACCGTTCCAGCCCATATCTGCCGGCCGGTAAGGCGATGCTAACCAGTGCCCTATCCTATCACACACTACTTGATATAAGCGTACTTGTAACTCCACTGTGTCCCGGCCGTGTTGTGGATGATGCCCTTCACGTCAGTCCGTTGGAGGTAAGCGTAGTTGGCTTGGTAAAGTGGCGTAAAGCTCTGCGTCTTGTTGATCAACTTAGCCGCCTGCACCATGTCCTGCCAACGCGCCTCATCGTTACCGGCATCTTGGTTCTGCGCCTTGGCAATCAACTTGTCATACGTCTTGCTTGACCATTTGCCGTAGTTCAACGAGTTCGAGCTGACTGGAATCTGCAAGAAGGAAATTGGGTCGTTGAAGTCGGCCCCCCAGTGAGACAGGTAGAGGTCAAAGTCACCACTAGTCGACCGCGACTGGGCAACGGAAGCAGGCACGTTTTGAATCGTCAGGTCAAAGCCCTTCAGGTTCCTTTCCAACGCACTCTTCAGGTACTGGGTCACGGTGCTGGCCGCCACGTCATCGTTACCAGCCATGATGCTCAGGTTGACCTTCTTAATCCCTAATTGCTTCAAACCAGCCGCCCATTTCTGCTTGGCTAGCGTTGGATTGTAAGTCGTTGTGTTCTTTACCGCCTGTTGCTTGGCAAAGTCTTCCCCCGTCTTAGGGTCACGTGCTAACCCACTCGCTACAAATCCGGTTGGCGTCACGGAACCATCACCCAGAACCTTCTTCGTCAACTGGCTGCGGTTGATGGACAATGCAATGGCCTGACGAATATTCTGATTGCTCATGATCCGCCGTTTTTCCTTGTTGGCGTCTTGGAAATTGTACTTCAGGTGAATGACGATGGAGTACGGATATTCCTGAAAGGCGCTATTATTCTTATAATTCTTCACCTGCTCGTTTGAAAGCTGAGCGAAGTCCAATTTCTTATTTTGATAGAGGCTCAGACCGGTCTGAGGGTTCGTGACCACCTGGTAGTTGATCTGGTGGAGTTTCACGACCTTTTTATCCCAGTACTGGTTGTTCTTGACGAAGGACCAGGTGTTGCCAGTCCCCGTCCAGTTGGTGATTTTAAATGGCCCACTGTACACCATGTACTGTGACTTGGTGGCATATTTCTTACCGTATTTGTTGATCACCTTTTCGTTTTGGGGGGCAAATAGCGGATAGGCCATTAAAATCTTGAAGTAAGCGATGGGCTTATCCAATTGGATAACAACCGTCTGCTTGTTCTTAGCACTGATGCCAATGGTGTCGGGGTTCGCCTTGCCCGCAATAATCTTGTCCCCGTTCTTAATGCCGGAGAACATATTCATGTAAGACGACTTGGTCGACGGCGTTAACGTCCGCCGCCAAGAATAAACGAAGTCCTGCGCGGTAATTTTGTCGCCGTTGCTCCACTTGGCGTTGTCTCGAACGTGGAACGTCCACGTCTTTTTATCCTTTGAAACTTTCGCGGAGTCAGCCAGGCCGGGCGCAACCTTACCATCCTTGCCTAACCGATAAAAACTTTCGAACACATTTCCCGTCTGGCCGTACCCCGTAGCCTTGGCGAGATCAATGGTATCTAGCTGTGCCGTCGCTGGTAACCGGAGCACCTGCGAAGGCTTTGCCGTTGACGTTGATTGGCCACAAGCCGCTAACCCCAGGCCCATAGCAATCACTGCAGCGACTAATCCAAATCCAGTCCATCTCTTCATAAACTTAATGCTCCCTTTTTCCTCAAATTTAGTGGCGTGCAATCCCTAAATTGTGACGTGGTACAGAAAAAGCGAGTTACCCTTCACTCGCATCGTGAAAGGTAACCCGCTACACTGACAACCGGAGTCGTCGTTATGTATTGCTACGGTTTAGCCGAAAAATCACGAATTTGAGCAACGCAAAGAGCACACGTTACATTCGCAACATGCGGCAGACATCAATTGAATTTGATTTGCGTTGATCATCATCGTAATTTTTCCTCCTTACTTTTTGTAATTAATCGGATTGCACAAGATTAAAGTTACCCTACTTCAAAACGTTTGTCAAAAGTTTTGTTTTCGAGTGGGAAATGTAATCGTTTTAGATACTGTTATGACAGTATTTCAAAGCAATTCATTTTCGAGATTTTAGTAGGACGTCCTCGCCGAAGATCCGATTAAGATTAGTCGCACATGCCCTTTAAACCATACTGCCAGTCTGAAATCTTACTGTCGATGGCAAGGCACACTAACCAACGATGGACTGATATCAATCACTTGCTGACTGATCAATAATCCATGATTGTCTGCTAGACAAGTAGCAAACGGTTTACGACTACTGCTGCCAACAAAGCACAATCAGAGCCGGAGGAGGCCAGGGGTGTAGCCGGCTGTGTCGACGATGTTTGCCGAGGTACTTTCTCGGCTTACATCGTGGGACGACCTGAGAGACGCGCTTCTTCGCGGCTTTCAGGCGAGCCGGAAGCCCGCTTCTCAGGCTGGAGGTGTTCCCCATAGCAGGCGGAATCCCTGGTAGCCGCAGCGCAACCATTCCCACAATCTATCTTTTAAGATATTCGCGAACCGCTAACATCTCCGCAATGAAAACGGTATACTAGAAATAATGAACGAGTAGAAAGGATTTGAACGTATGGACATCGAACGAACGCTTGCTGCACTCACGCTACCAGAAAAGGCGGCTTTACTTTCGGGTAAAAACAATTGGTACACCGCTGCAATTAACCGCTTAGATATTCCCGCTTTGATGATGACGGATGGCCCCTCGGGGTTACGGAAACAGGATTCAAGTGCTGGGGCCAACGACATCAACGCCGCGGTCACGGCAATCACCTATCCTTCTGCGGCCCTAAACGCCAGCACTTGGAATCAACCGCTGTTACGCCAATTGGGTGAACACCTTGGTGAAGAAGCTCGGGCTGAACAGGTCAGCTTATTGCTGGGACCTGGGGTCAACCTGAAGCGCTCCCCACTTGGCGGTCGGAATTTCGAATATTTCTCCGAAGATCCCCTAGTTGCCGGTAAGTTGGGTAGTGCCTACGTTCAAGGGGTACAATCCAAGCACGTCGGAGTTTCTGTTAAGCATTTCGCTGCCAACAACCGGGAAAATCAACGGTTCACGGCTTCTAGTGACATGTCACAACGGACGCTGCGCGAACTCTACTTACGCACGTTTGAAATTATTATTAAGGCGGCCTTACCTGCGACCGTTATGACCTCTTACAACAAAATCAATGGCACCCTGAACTCACAAAACTCTCGCTTATTACGCCGGATTTTACGTGACGAATGGGGCTTCCATGGCGCCGTCATGTCTGACTGGGGGGCGGTTGCTGACCACCCTGCTGCATTACGAGCCGGTCTGGACTTGGAAATGCCTGGTAAGGGCCAAGCTTCCGTGGACGAAATCATTCGTGCCGTTGAAACTGGCGAACTGGACGAAGGCACGCTGAACAAGTCGGTTCGGCACTTACTCCACGTCGTCGAGAACTGGTTGCCAGCGCCTGAACCTGGCAAGTATGACCATGTTGCGCACCACCAATTTGCCCGGAAACTGGCCGATGATGGGATTGTTCTGCTCAAGAACTACCACGACGAATTGCCACTGACATCGACCAACGCCGGCAAGGTTGTCGTCATTGGTGAATTGGCCGACCATCCCCGTTATCAGGGTGCCGGTAGTTCCCATGTTAACCCCAGCGATTTAGTCACGCCATTAGCCGCTCTGAAGCAGAGTGGTCTGAGTGCCGACTACTATCCCGGTTACCGTATCGACCAAAGTGAAACGGATGACAGTTTAGTCCAAACAGCCCTGCAGGCAGCGAAGACGGCGGATCACGTCATCATTTTCGCTGGCTATCCCGCGAGTGCTGAATCTGAAGGCTTCGACAAGTCCTCACTGATGTTGCCCGAGAACCAAACCGACCTCATCGGCAGCCTGTCCAAGGTGAACGCCCACACGACGGTCGTCTTGCAGAATGGCTCTGCGGTCGAAATGCCGTGGATTCAAAACATTGCGGCCGTTGTCGAAACCTATTTGGCCGGTGAAGCCGTGGGTGAAGCAACCTGGGACGTCATCACTGGTGCCGTCAACCCATCCGGTCACTTGGCCGAAACCTTCCCGTTGAAGTTGACCGACACACCGATGTCCCCTACCTTTGGTCAAGATCCGCATCACGAATACTACTCCGAAGGTATCTTCATGGGCTACCGTTACTACGATACGCATGAAATGCACGTCCTCTTCCCATTTGGCCATGGCTTGAGCTATACCAGCTTTGAATATACCAATCTGGCAATTGATCAAAATGAACGTGGTGCCACTGTGACCTTTGATGTCACCAATACCGGTGATTGCGCCGGTCAAGCGGTCCCACAACTCTACGTGGCTAACCATGCTTCCCATGCGCCAATGCCCACGAAGGAATTGCGCGCATTTACGAAGATCATGGTGGAACCTGGAAAGACTGAACCGGTCACGTTGAAATTGGAACGCCGCGACTTCAGCTGGTGGTGCGAACGCAATCACCGCTGGCAAGCCGATTCTGGCGACTATGAAATCATGATTGGGGAATCCTCCCGTGACATGCGCCTGCAAACGAAGCTCACTATGGACTTCAAGAACTCGCCGGCACCCGTCACGAGTGAGACTTACCTTTCAACGATTATTCAAGACCCAGAACTCCTAAAGATCTTCAAGGAAACCATCATCACACCGCAAGCCAACGGTGATAACAGTGGCAATCCATTCGTCGATACCGATGAAAATGGCGAATCCCTAGCCTTGAAGGACCGGATGTTCCTGAACATGCCGCTCCGGGCGGTCATTGCCTTGGGGACACCTTCTAAATTAATCAATAACTTTATCTTCGTTGCCAACCAACGGCGATAAACGGAAAAAAGAGTGAGACAAAAGCATTGCGATTAGTCAATGAGCATTAACGTCGATAGACAAACAATCCCGATTTTGGATTGTTTGTCTATCGGGGTTAAGCGGAGTTGACTGCCTTTTGTCGTACGTTTCCGCAATATAAATTTGGAGACACAAAAGGTCTGGGTTTTCGTCCCAGACCTTTTTATTGTCCTGAAATTAGTCAGGCCTATTAATTATTATTTACTGGTAAAACCATATCTAAATGCGGAATTCCCGTATCCAAATAGACTTCGCTGACCGGTTGGAACCCAAACGAGGCGTAAAATTTCTGCAGATAAGCTTGGGCTTGAATCACGATCCGCTCAGCTGCGGGATAAGTGGCCTGAGCCGCATTAATCGCGGCAGCTACTAAATCACGTCCCGCACCGTGTTTCCGGGCTGATTGGGCCACAACGACCCGCCCAATACGGACTTGTTGTCCCTCATCCATCAGCCGTGCGTACGCAATCAGGTTACCAGCCTCATCGTAGCGCAATAAATGTTGCGCCGTCAGGTCCAGGTCATCGACCTCCTGATACGCACAATCCTGCTCCACAACAAAGACTGCCACCCGGAGCTGATAAATTTGAAACAACTCTCGGGGACTTAGTTCGGCAAAACTTTTCTGGATCATCGTTTTCATTGGCGACCGCCCTAGTTCAACTGATGAACGTGCGGCTTGTGGTCTAACGGATACTCAACGGGGGTGTCCCAATCCGTCAACATTTCATCAGTAATCTTAACGCCTTGCAATTCAAGGTTGTCGTAGGGCTCCATGTAGTAGGCCCGTTCCTCGAGACTCATGTAACCGCGGTATTGCGTGTAGTCACTGTGACCATCGGCCTTTAGCTTGACACCCTTAGGAATCGTGACCCCATCTAGTAGGTGTTGCAATAAGTTCAGCGTACTTGGCACGTCTGGTGTCGGATCACTGAAATGCCGGTTAAATACGGTCCGCACAAATCGTGAAGGTGACGTATAATCCCCGGGTAAGCCGAGTGCACCAGTACCGGGTCCCTGGGTTTTCAGCCCAAAGCCCATGTAGTCGTGAAGTGGCCGGTCTTCAGCCGTCAAAGTCCCATACGTACTCAGGTTTTGCAAGTGCCAGCTCAATTGTGGTGAGTTCGCCATAACACCAACTGGATCATCGATCAGATGGAGATCATGACTAGTGGCTTCCAAGACCGCAGTATCACCAGTAGGGTCACTAAAGATAAAGTGTAAAGGCGTCGTCAGCCCTAGCAAAGAGACTGGGATGTCTAAAATTTGAATGTGCTTCACTTGTTCCCGTAAGTCGGCAACACTCTTGGCATTGCCCAACACCCAGGCCGTAACGTCATGTGGTGCCAGGCCTAATTTATCTGCTGGCGCTTCCTTGGCGTACTTAGCATATGCTGAGAAATACAAAGCCGCCGCACCGAGACCATACTCATTGACCCCATCAACAAAAATGTAGTGGCTGAGATTTCTCCCCGCACCGACGAATCCATACTTGGTGGTAAATTCACCAGCATCCCCCTGAATCTTTTGGTTGCGTGGCATAAAGATCGGCTGACCACCCAATTCGAAGGCAAAGTCCATGGTCCGGGCCAAGAAATGGTCCCCACGACTGTTTTCATAGGTCAAACTCGTACACATCAAAATCATCCCGTTTCTCTTTTATTTAACAATCATTGTAAACCTTTGAAATTAGTTATGCACGGATAATCGTTAATTATATGATTTAATTTATCAATTAAACGTTTACTCAGTCTCACATGGGCTAACGATTTATTGTGCAAACCTTCGTCGATGACAACCGTTTCTCTCCAAAATTAACTCAGTATTAGAAGTTCACCGACAAAACTCTTCAATTTTGACCAATCTCATGGTTCACGGATATCTATAACCAACTAAGTCGTGTATCCTTAACGTGAAAAGTATCTTAGTTTGACCCAACTACCCCGTGGGCATTGTCCAGCTGGCTGTTTTGTCACCAGTAAAACCGCTTTTGGTAATTACCGTACCACATCCGATCCGTATAGCTTATCTGTGGAAACGACCAGTCCCTTTGGCCTCCGCTCAAGTCTGACAATCACCCGTCAGCTAACCTAGGCTAACCCCTCCTTTTCCCGGTGACAGCCCCAGTAGCTTGCGAGATACTTTTCTTTTCATAAAAGGAGCTGTGGCAACTGTCACAGCTCCTTTTGGGGTCAATTATGCATTATCTGAAACATATTTGATGGTGCTCTCACCATTGCCACCAGCAACGACTTGAAGTTGATTCGTCACTTGATCACGTAACTCGCTCACGTGACTAATGATTCCAATCATTCGGTGCTTTCCTTCAATCGTTTCCAGTGATTCCAAAGCGGTTTCCAAGGCATCCTCATCTAGTGACCCAAACCCTTCATCGATAAACAGCGCATCCACGTCAACACTCCCCGTGGTCTGTTGAATCACCTCACCCAAGGCTAGTGCTAAGGCCAGCGATGCAATAAAACTTTCACCACCAGACAGGGTATGCACGCTCCGTTGGCCGCCAACATGGTCATCGTAAACGTTGATCTCCAATCCGGAATTTTTCTTATAACTAGCTGATGACTCGTCAATGACAAAGCGGTAGCGGCCATTCGTCAACTGTTGTAGCCGCGAATTTCCCACTCGCAAAATTTGTCGTAAGTAGGTCTGGAGCACGTACCGTTCCAAGCCTACTTTACTGTTTGGCCCATCACCATTCACGATTCCACTCAGCTCGGTCAGCTCCTCGGTCTTCTTCAAGGCCACAGCTTGTTGATCGATCTGCTGGGTGACCTGGCGAACGTGCTCATCATTTTGTTGCCAAAGTTCTTGATACGTATGTTGCTGTGTCTGCAGGTCCTCAACTCGCTGATTAGTCGTCGTTAACGCTGCTTTAGTCGCTTCACGGTCAGACATCGGTCGATTATCGATTCGTTTCGTTAACTCAGTAATGGTTGCCTCAACTTGGGTGACCTGCGTCCGGTAATTTTGAAGTTGCCGGCGCTTAACTGATAGGCTCGGCAACGCCAGTAATTGTTGCTCAATCAGGTCCTCAGTCGTCGCGGTAACATCCTCAAAATGCGCAGCCAACGCTGACGTAACCGCCATTTGAGCCGCTTTTAGCCGTTCTTGGCTCTGCTGGTACTCACTGGTTGCAGTCTGCAGCTTGGTTGTCGCCACCGCAGCTCCTTCTTGTGCTTGCTGAACATGGTCGATTGCGGCTTGCCATTGCTTTTGGTCGGCGTCCAACTTGGCGCGCAAAGCTTGCTCCTGCTGATTAAACTCAGCTAACGTAGCCGCCCCTTCAGGCAACCGCTGACGTTCCGATGTTAGCTGCGTTGTCAGTCGATCCACACGCCGTTGTGCTGCTTGTTTGGCCTCATCTGCCGTGGCTTGGTCTGCCACTAAAGTCGTTGCCGCAGTCGTTAACTGCTCTGCCTGCTGTTGTGCGGCCTTAATCGCGCTGACTTGTTGCTGGTTAGCCGTGACTTCACTGTCATAAGTTGTCACTAGCTTGGCGACTTGCCGGTCCAAATCCTGCAACGTTGCCGCGGTTGGCTGGTCCAGATTTTTCCGTAAGGTCGTGAGCTTCTCAGCCAGTTCGGCCTGCTTGTCGACTAAGGTCTTCTGCCACTGCGTTAGTGTCGCCGCTAAATCGCTCACCTTTTTCTCAGCCGCACTCGCAGTTGCTTGGGCCGCCTTTACAGTGTCTTCGGCTACCTCAGCAACCGCAGTAATGGCGGCTGGTTGCGGATGATCCGTCGCACCACAGACTGGGCACGGCGTCCCATCCTTTAACTGCGAGCTTAGTCGGGCAATTTGACTCCTTAGAAATTGCTGGTTCGTCTCCTCCGCAACCGCGCGCTTTTCCTGCGCCGTTGTTTGAGCTATCCTCACCTTGTCAGCTTGCGTGCTCACCTGCCGATTGAGTTGTGTGACCTGTTGATCGGTTGTTTTTAGTTCCGCCAACTGATGCCGCCAATCCCGCAGATCACCCGACCGTTGGGTTAAGTTTTGCTGCTCGGCATATACCGCCGTCTGTGTCGCCAAAATTTTCTGCTGGTCTGTCTGAGCTACTTTATTAGCATCCACTTCACGCTTAGCCCGCTCAAGTGCAGTCGCACATTGCCGCTTGGTCTGCTGGGCCAACGTCAATTGTTGGTCTAGCTGATCCAGCTGTTCATAAACTGGTCGAATTGCCGCTTGACGGGCTAACTGATCCTTTTCTTGATCGATTTTCCGCTGAATCGGAGCTAGCTGCTTTTGTTGATCAACTGCCGCTTGATAGGCTTGATCAGCTTGCTTCACTGCCAAAGTTGCTTGTTTTTGTTCTTGTTGTCGTTGTTCGACAGTTTTCGTCGCTGTCTGCCGTGCCTGCCACTTTGGCTGCAGCTCTTGGACCCATTCCAATTCGGAAATCGTCTGTTCGAGCTGAGCCATATCAGCCTGTTGCGTAACCAATTGATCACGTTGCGCTTGCTGTTGGCCCAGCTGTTGCTGATCATGAACCAGCTGTTCTTCACTCGTATCCTGCCGTATCAACTGTGCCGCCTGCGTTTTAGCTGTAGCAAGTTGTGTCTTGACCTGGTCATTTGCGGCTTGAATGGTCGTTTGTTGCGCTGCCATTAGGGCTAACAGGTCGGTGGTTTGATGATTGGCTAATAGGGTTTTAGCTTGATCTACATTCTCCTCAGTCCATCTTAATTCGCTTTGCAACCGGTCTAAGGTCGCTGCTGTTTCTCGATTGGCATTCTCATTTTCTCTGAGCTTAGCCTTCAGGCGAGCCGCCCAACGTGCAAAAACTTCGGTATTAAACAGTTGTTCCAAGACCGCTGCCTTGTCCTCACTCGGTGCCACCAAAAAGCGCCGAAACTGGCCTTGCGGTAGGAGCACGATTTGAGCAAACTGGCGACCATCCATTTGTAACAAGTCTTGCAGGTAATCCTTGACCTGTTTCACTTTCGTCAGCTGGGTAATTTCTTGTTCACCTTCAAAAACCGTGAGCGTAACACTGGCCGGAACATTCCGTTGTCCTGACCCCCGCTTCTTATCCAGCAATTGTTCAGGCTCGCGAATAATTTCGTAGCGTCGTTCGCGATGCGTAAAGGTAAAGCTGACCCGCGTCTGGTCTGCTGACGTGGCGAAGTCTGACCGCATCGCCTGTGCCGTCCGGTCGCCACCGGATGTCTGATCAAATAGGGCGTAGCACATCCCATCAAAGATGGTTGTCTTCCCACTCCCCGTTTTGCCGCTGATCAAGAACAATGGCGTCGCTGAAAAGCGATTGAAATCGACCATTTCATCACGATATGGGCCAAAATATTCCATGTGTAACCTTACTGGACTCATTGCGCGTCATCCTCCTTTAAAGCCGCCTGGAGCGTACTCTGCGCCCACTCTTGTTGTTGCGTCGTCAGCTCATGTTGCGTTGCTTGCTCAAAAAACGCCGTCATCAACGTTAAGGGATCCTGCTGAACCTGCTTCACATCCAACGGCTCCTGGGTCACCTCAAGTTGGTTGACCCGTTGCAGTTCCACAACCTTTGGGAACCGTGACTTGAGCCGCTGCATAACGTTGCTGATTGGGGTGGTGTCCGTCAATTCGACCGCCACAAAGTCATCCGGCGTTACCGGATAGGCGCGGTCAAAATCCATGAGGTGGTCAAAACTATCCGTCAATACTACCAAATCATGCAATGGCCTAAGCGGCTTAAACGTTACCGTAACGGGATTCGTGTCCGTATCAACGATCCAGACGCCTTTAGTATCTTCTGCCTCGCTGGTCGAAAATTTCAACGGTGACCCGCTGTATTTGATCTTTGGCTCATTTTGTAAAGCTTCCTTACGGTGTAAGTGACCTAACGCAACGTAATCAAATGGCGCTAGTAGGTCTACCGGTACGGCATTCAGCCCCCCAACTTGTACCTGAGTTTCCGAATCCGAATGTTGACTCCCCGCTGCAAAGAAATGGGCAATCAGGACGTGTTTTTTTGCCGGATCAAATAACGCCTGCATGGCCGCAACTAGACGCACCATAGCCTCATTGACCGTCCGAATACTGTCGTCTTGAAAATACTGCCGCGCCGCAATCGGCTCAAAGTAAGGCAACAGGAAAAACTGTGTATCCCCCATCACGATTGGGTTCAGACTATCCGCAAAACTCGTCCGCAAATAGAAGTCCGTGCTGGCAAACCACTCTTGCCCATAGCCTAAGCGCACGGCGGAGTCATGGTTACCACTAATCGCGAGCAAAGGAAACTTCTGGTTACGATTCAAATCAACCAGCATGTCATCCAACGCGGTCACAGCGGACTCGCTGGGCAGTGCCCGGTCGTACAAATCGCCGGCGATCACGACTGCATCGACTCGTTCAGCCTGGGCAATCGCCTTGATCTGCTCGTACGCATCCCGTTGTTCCTCTAAGAGGTCATATCCATGAAGTTTCTTGCCAATATGCCAATCGGCCGTATGTAAAAAGCGCATTTTTTATCCCTTCTTTGTCTGATTTTCCGGTGCCCAATCGCAGTCAACCAAGTGATCATTGATCAACCCGGCCGCCTGGAGGAATGAGTAAACCGTCGTGGGTCCCACAAACTTCAGCCCCCGCTTCTTCATTTCCCGTGAAATGTGCTGGGCCAAGTCAGTCGTTCCCGGCATCTCACTGGTCCGCGTAAAGTGATGCCGAATCGGTTGCCCGCCAACGAAGTGCCAAAGCCAAGTTTCAAAATTACCCTCTGGCCAGTTTAAAATTACCTGAGCATTGTTGATGGTCGCTTCTAACTTACGCCGATTACGAATGATTCTGGCATCCTGTAACAGATTTTCCACATCTGCCGGCGTCATGGCGGCCACTCGCTGGAGGTCAAAGTCATAGAAATCCTGCGTGAAGGCCGCACGCTTATTCAACACCGTTTGCCAACTTAATCCTGCTTGGTAAGTCTCCAGGCAGAGCAATTCAAATAACTTCTGTTGACTATGCTCCGGACGGCCCCATTCCTCGTCATGATACCGTTCCATCGCTGGCGAGGATGTTGCCCAATCACACCGTTTAACCATTTTTGTTACCCCCATCTTTATCTCTAAAGTTACTATACCAGATTCCATCACGTTACCCAAACAAACGTTCTATTTATTATTTTATAGAAAGCGTTACCACCGTTGCAGCCTGTAGCCAAATATCTTATTTTTTCCTTAGATTTTATCACTTGACCCTAATCAGTGAAAAGCCTATGCTATTGTAAATGTTAATGTTTTGGGGAATTGAGGGAGGTTCATATCATGCGCGGATTAAACCATTTAAAGGCTCAGTCACTTCTCACGCTAGCCGCCGCTACCGTGTTACTAGTACCAGCCATCACGACGAGTACCGTCACCGCTCAAGCGGCCAGCGTCAATCCTTCAGCTGCTACGTTGAAGAAGAGTAAGAGCTACTACCAGAAGAACGCCAAGACTCTAGGTAAGAAATACAAGCTGGCTTTTGACGCACAAACGGGATTGAAGAAAAACGGTAAAGCTGTGGTCTACGTGAAAACCAGCGATAAGCAACTCAAGCAGAGCGTTAAACTAGCCATGGCGTACTGGAATAAGCAACTCGGGAAGAAGCAGTTCACCCAGGGAACCAAGAAGAATCACACGTTGACCTTCTCTGTTTCCAAGGCAAAGGCCACTAAGAGTGATCAAAGCGATGCCTGGTGGACGCCAGCCAAGAAGCAACTCCAAGTTCGTTGGTCTTACTATCAAGCTGAAACCCAAAACATCGGCATTGCCATGACCAACCAACTGAATGATTCCTTCTACACGACCTACTCCAACACGATTGAAGCCAAGGCTAAAGCTAACCTAGCCGCCAAGGGAATTTCCACTAGTGATAAGAATTATCAAAGCCTGTTCAACCAAGAAGCTAGCAACGTTGAAACATCCTTACCCGCCTACAATCAACTAAAGAAAGACGTGACGAAGGTCAAGACCTCTTTAGCCAGTGAGGGTCGGATGTATGAATACGCTAGCACCATTGCTCACGAATTCGGGCATGTGATGGGCCTGAATCATTCGCCCAATAAAAAAGATTTAATGTACTTTGAAAGTGGCAGCAGTAATGTTTACAGCTACAAGCAAGTTTCTGCTGGTCTCTCCAAGTATAACCCGGTCAAAACGACTGACAAGAACCGGGCCAAATTAGCCTTAAAGATTTACACGGCTGTACATTAACTAACTCCGTAAAAAGTTGCCCTTTATTTTTTGAAAGGACAACTTTTTTGCTCCAACGGTGATTAGTTTGATTACCTCCTAATGATTTTACCCACTAAGCCACTGTTGACGTTCTAAGGCAAATTATCCTGGTCCCTATTGCAGCAGCATTTCGACTCAAAATAAGTCGTTCCCGACCCTTTGCAATCGAACTGTAACTTATTGTAAACCAGTAGTAACCTCCCATCCGGCCAGACCGTGTACAATGGATGGTAAAGACTGAGGAGGATATATTCTATGCATAAGACGTTACACAAACTGGGTGCTGGATTAGCTGTTTTCGCTGCGGCTTTGGCCGTTGGCGTGGGGTTGAACGCAACGACCGCTAGTGCTGCGGGGAACAAAGTTGCGGACATTTCGCAATATCAAGGGAATATTAACTGGAGTAAGGCGTCTAAAGACTTAAAGTACGCCATCATCCGTGTTCAACACGGGAGTATCGGTGACCCTGGCTACATCGTTGACACGAAGAGCAACGTCAACGCTAACGGGGCTTACAAGAACGGTGTCCCATTTGGTCAATACATGTTTGCCGAATTTACGAGCGTTAAAGACGCCCAGCAAGAAGCCAAGGATTTCTACAAGCGGAGTAATTCGCACACGAAGTTCTTCGCCTTGGATGAAGAAAAACGGATGCCCAGTGCTAAGAGTAAGGAACAAACTTACGTTAACGCTTGGTTGAAGACCATGCGGAGCTTAACTGACAAGCCATTGGTGATGTACTCTGGCGAATGGTACGCCAACTCCAACAACCTCAACTTCTCGAAGTTTGATGGGACTTGGATCGCCAAGTACAGCTCCACGAAGCCTAGTGTTTCTGGAACTTCCGTTGACTTATGGCAATACACCAGCAAGGGGCGCGTTTCCGGCATCAGTGGCAACGTTGACTTGAACAAGGTTTTGAACAGTTCCGTTGTCAACAGCTGGTTCTCTGGCTCAAACTCGAATTCTGCTACGCCGGCCGCTAACTACTACACGACGGCAACCGGTGTAACCGGCGTTCAAGCCAAGAAGACCGTCTACCAATACACGTCCACCAGCTTCACTAAGAGCAAGCGGACGAGCAAGGTTAAGACTGGGACAAAACTTGCCGTTACTGGTGTTGCTAAGAACAGCAAGGGCGCTTACCGGTTCCAATTAAGCAACGGGAACTACGTCACTGCTAACCAAGCTTACGTTTCAACTTACTAAACACAACTTTTAATGAAGGACCTGAGATGACTTTCTCGGGTCTTTTTTTGTCGAATTGGCGTCAAAAAAGGTCTGAGCGCAACTTCGGCTCAGACCTTTTCTATGTCGTTAATAAATTTACCTACGACAACGCCGTAACCACCTGTAACGTTGCGGAGAAATAGTTCTTCTTCTCAATACTACTTGGGAGTTGCTTAGCCGTCTTTTTCTGGAGTGTCGTTTGCTTCAGCACCTTGGCCCCATAGTTAACGGGTGCCGTGAAGGCCGTGTTAACGTAGTTGTTAACCGCCTTGCCTCCCAGCGTGTAGACCGCCGTGATCTTCTTTTTCTTATTGTAGAAGGTCAGTTGCTTCTTCAATGCCTTTTTGGTCGTGGCGTCCTTAGTCATCTTGTAGGTCTGCACTAATCGCCATGGCACCCGGCAAGCATTGTAGCCAACTTGATTGTCGGTCCCGGATTCGATGCTGTATGCAGGAACTGATTTCATCTTCAAACTACTTCCGGTTACAAAAATGAAGTCGGGGAACAATCCCGTCTTGTGCCGCGCACTCAGCTTCTTCACGGCTGCTTGACTGCGGTTCGCAACCTTGGTCCAAGTGCCGTCCTTGGTATACTTAGCAAACGTCTTAAAGTAACCCGTAATCAAATCCGCCGTCCGTAGCTTGCTGACATCATAACTGGATGTGGCCCAGTTACCCATGGTCGGCAGATACGTGGTCTTGTTGATTTCTTTGCTCTTAATGGCCGCCAACAGGTTCTTCGCCGCTTGCCGATAGTTAGTGCCTTTACTGCCCCACTGCTTGTCCGCCAAAATCAAAGCATATGCAATGTCTAAGTCGCCATCTGTGGCACTATTCTTTTGAGACCCCACACTGGTCATCTTGCCCGAACGCTTGGTTTGTTGCCAAGACATCAATGGCACCTTGCTGGAAACACGGTGCGCTCGGTAATACTTGTACATTTGATTAAAGGTGGCGTGGGTCCCCTTTACCCCCTTCTTAGCGGCCAGCACTGTCGCCAGCATCCCGTAGCCTTGGCCCTCAGACAGCGCCGTCGTTGTCCCTTGACCATTGTTGCTCTTGACGTATTTTTGCGTCTTGCCACCTACGTAAACCTTCTGCCACTGCTTATAAAGTGTTGTCGCTGAGGCGGCCTCTGCCGTCGTTGGCTTAGTCGTTAAGCTATTTATCCCCAACACTAAACCACTGACCAACACCACACCGGCCAAACCAATCATGACCCTATGTAATTTCATCTGTCCAAAACTCCCTTTCGTTCTGAAACGTTAGCACTAATTCCACCAGCTTATTACGTTTATTATAGTCCCCGGACTTCCTGGTAGCGAGGGACAGTATGCCAAAAAAGCGGCGACACGCTATTATCCGCATCACCGCTCATTTCATATTCATTTAATTTAGTCCGTAAAAATTTCCTTAGCGATGTTGAATGCGGACCAAGCCTTAGGCCAACCCACGTAGAAGGACAGGTGCGTGATGACTTCAGCAATTTCATCCTTGGTGATACCGTTACCCTTACCGATTTTCAGATGAGCTGGTAATTGTTCAAAATTGCCGGCAGAAATCAGAGCGGAAATCGTAATCAGGCTGCGTTGATGGGCAGACAGCTTGTCTTCGCGTGACCACACCTGACCGAATAGAACATCATCGTTTAGTTCCGCAAATTTAGGGGCAAAATCGCCCAAGTTGTCGCGGCCAGCCGTTTGTTTCTTTGCCATATTCATAGCCTCCTAAAGTGCGTTGTAAGTTGCGTCATCGACTGGTTCCAGCCATTCTGGCGTACCAGCAGTAATTGCAATGTGACTGAACCAGCTATCCTTGGTTGCGCCGTGCCAGTGCTTAACGCCGTCCTTGGTCACGACCACATCGCCGGGAACCAAATGACGAGCGGGTTGACCTTCTTCTTGGTACCAGCCTTCGCCACCAGTGACCAGCAAAATCTGGAAGCCGTTGTGGTGAATGTGCCAGTTATTCCGGCAACCGGGCTCAAAGGTCACGTTGCCGACACCCACGTTCACATCGGGATCGTTAACTAATCCGTTTAAATAACTTTGACCGGTAAAGAACTTTTGGTACGCCTCGTTCTTGTCGCCTGCTGGGAAAATAACCCCATTTTTAATATCTTCATTCTTAGCCATTTTTATTCGCTCCTTGTTCGTTGAATTGTTGTAGGTAATCATGAAAGCTCTCGGTGTCCGCAATCGTCTGGTCAACTTTGCCGTCGTACCAATCGATTTTGTGGCCCAAGACCTGCAGATGCATCTGTAATTCGGCAATATCGGCTTCGGCATCGTCCTTAACTTTTTGCAGCATGTCGCGGCGCTCTTTAATCGTCGCATCGCCCTGCGCCCGTAATTGGACGTAGCGTTTTAGGTCGTTCAACCGCATCCCGGTCCCTTTTAAGTGAAGAATGAACCCGACCCAGCGAATGTCCTCTTCCGTATAGAAACGAACATCGTTGCCGTCACGGTGCGACACGATCAGGCCCTGGTCCTCATAATACCGAAGCGTGTAGGCCGACAGCCCAACGAGCTTAGCAAACTCGCCAATCCGA
Source organism: Levilactobacillus andaensis (assembly GCF_016861695.1). Classification (GTDB taxonomy): domain Bacteria; phylum Bacillota; class Bacilli; order Lactobacillales; family Lactobacillaceae; genus Levilactobacillus; species Levilactobacillus andaensis. Next base: position 32,765 of record NZ_BOLP01000001.1, read on the forward strand.
TACTGTTTCGTCATCACGATAACCTCCCTCAATTGCTTACAAGTCTTAGTAAACACCTTAAAGTGCACTCTAAGGCAAGCGAAAATCGAAAAAAGTTTTCACAGTTTACGCTGTGACATCAGCAGACATAATCCTTCATCAGGGCACACAGTAAAGGGACCATGACAACTGCCATGCCCCCTCTATATTCTTTGTAGATTTGAAAAGACAGTCGATTGTCCTTTTTTCAACCCCTAATCAATCGTCGAAAACTGGTCAATTGCCAACTGCATGGTTTGCTCAAACCGTTCATCGACCTGCTGAGCCGGTAACTGTAGGAAACCGCCCATTTCCTGCATAATAAAACCAAACAACGCGGACCGATACAGCGTCGACTCCACTAGCCCGGATGGTTCGTTTTCCGCTAAATGGAGGCTCGCGAACATCTGGTGATACAGCGTGACCAGCGTCAGATGCGTCTGCTGAAGCTGATGTAAGTCATTGGGATTCAATAGTAGGGGCGCTAAGTGCTGCTGCTCATGACACCCCTGACGAAATTCACGGGCAAAGACCATAAGTGCTTCCTTCCCCGAGACGCCCATCAAGTGATGCATCAATCGCTGCTCAATCTCGTGGACGAAGGCGACCCCGACCTGGTCCAACAAATCATTCAGACTATCGACATAGTTATAAATGGATTGTGGCCGCACATCCAGTGCATCGGCCAACGACCGAATCGTTAGCTTATCGATGCCGTTCTCCGCGATGAGTTGGTTTGCTTGTTCAATTACTTTTTTCTGTGTTAGCGTCCGCCGTTTAACCATACTTTTCCCCTTCCAAAGCCCTTTTCGTCATTATACCCTGTCTAAAATTTAAAATAAACTGATAATAACAGTTTATTTTCTTTTCAAAACAGTCTATAATCATTTTTAAATTCAGCGGCAGGTTTATCGCCGAGACAAAAGAGGGCAATTTATAATGAAAGATACAAATGGACGGCCGTTCAACCGCGTCTGGTTAATGGTCACCCTAATGTTCGGGACGTTCTGTACGGCACTGACCACCAACATGCTGGTCACGGCCTACCCCACATTAATGACGCGTTTCGATATTTCCAGTGCCACCGTTCAGTGGTTAACGACCGGCTTTCTGCTGGTCATGGGGATTATGATTCCCATCAGTGCTTGGTTGATCAACAATTTCAGCCTGCGGACCATCTACCTGACCGCGCTCAGCTTCTTTCTGGTAGGTTTGGTCATCAGCTACACGGCGTCCAGTTTCGGCATGATTTTCTTAGGCCGACTGGTTCAATCCATCGGTGTCGGCATCACATTTCCCACGATTCAGACCGTATTGCTAGTAACTTTTCCAGCTGACAAACGGGGCTCAATGATGGGCCTTGGCGGGATCGTCATTGGACTCGCACCAGCCTTAGGACCGACCGTTTCCGGCTGGATTCTCGACAACGCCACTTGGCGCGACCTATTTGGCGTCATGATTCCACCGGTCATCTTGGTTCTGATCCTATCGCTGATCTTTGTCCGGCCGGTCATTCCGGTTAAGAAATCACCAATCGATATCCTAGCCATTATCCTTTCCACCATTGGTTTCGGGAGCCTACTTTACGGCTTTTCCGAGGTTGGTGAAAATGGGTGGGGCTCTGCCAGCGTTATCATCGGCATCATCGTCGGTCTCATTTTCATTGGCCTCTTCGCTCGTCATGAATGGCCGCAAGCCGACCCATTCCTTAACGTTCGGCTGCTAAAAATCCCATCATTTACCATTGCTTCCTTCGTCACGGCGCTCTCAAACACCGCCATGATTGGGATTCAAGTCGTTCTGCCTATGTACCTCCAACAGGTCCGCGGCCTCAGTCCCTTCCACTCTGGGTTGATGATTCTGCCCGGCGCCCTGGTCTACGGCATTGTCAGCCTGATCAGTGGTAACCTGTACGACCGCATGGGTGGCCGCCGATTAGCTTTGATTGGGACCTTCCTGCTGACGCTCGGCACGCTGCCATTTGCCCTGTTGACGCGAAGCACACCCTACAGCTACATCATCTGTGAATACACGATTCTCATGATTGGGGTCGCGCTGGTCACCATGCCGATTACGGCCGCCAGCTCCATTGACCTCAAGGGCCTCCAACTGAGCCACGGCACGGCCGTCAACAGTACCATGCGGCAGGTCACGACCTCCATGGGCACGGCTATTTTGGGGAGTGTGCTGGCAAATGTCATGTCCAACCACACGCCAGCTCATAGCCTGTTGACTAGCGCGCCACTGGCCTATCAAAGCCAGAGTTACGCGGCAGCCATGTCCGGTTTTCACGCGGCATTCTTAGTCGCCACGGCATTTGGAATCATTGATTTGATCTTCGCAATGTTCATTAAGGATCACCGTCGGGAGGTGGCAGCATGATTCTCATCGCGTTATTTCTGGGCATCATCATCTTTGTCGGTGGCTTTTTACTCATGCCCACCAAGAGTCAACGTCTCACGGTTGGTAGCCTCGGCCTGATTGTTCTAGTTGCCAGCGCCGCTCTGATGATTGGTAACGACAACTGGCACTGGGGCATGCATCAGCACAGCGAAACGACGACCACGAACATCGCGTCCATTTCACCCAGCAAGCAATTGAATGTGTTGGTCTATCAACCAATTCGTAAATCCAATACAGAAAAGGTTTACGTCTACCGCAAGACCACCAGCAAGCGCCAGCGGCACACCGCTGCTAGCCTGAAGACCACGAACCGTGTCCGCTACCGCAACGTGACCCAAGCCAAAATGGTCACGAAGACCACGACTTGGCGCTACAACAATTCCTTCTGGCGCTGGTTGTTCTCTTGGACCGGGACGCACCACGAACTAGTTGGCCATCAAAATACCTTTGTGTTGCCCAACTCCTGGACTACGCTAAGCACGCATCAAGCCAAGTGGCTGAGCGCTGCCGTTAAGAAACGGGAAGCCACTGCCAAGACAACCATGACCCAAGCCGTCACGGCCGCAGTCAAAAAGGAAGTTGCCGCTGATCCGAACTTAACTGCTAAACAACTCACTCAGGTCAAGCAGCAGGCCGAGGCAACGGTGCAAAAAGCGGCGCAACAACAAACCGTAACCGTTCTGAACCAACTGATCAAGCAAGCCAAAACACAATCTGTCCACTAATAGTAAAGCGCCCGGAAGGCAACTTCCGAGCGCTTTTTGTTATTTTCGTCGCCGCCATAAAACAATAATCAGGCTTTCTAAACTCACCCCAACAACTCGGGCCAACCAATTCTCGGTCGTTCCCGTTGCGGGTAGGACTTTGTTCGCTGGTCGGGCAGTATCATCTGCACTACCCTGGCTAGCTGTTTCGTGCGCCGCAGGCTGATTGTTTTCTTGTTTATCCTCCGCTGGCGTTGAGGGTTGGTCATCAGTCGTTCCTTCGTCGATGGCATCTCCATCATGACCAGTAACAAGGTCATTGGCACTAGCAGAAATTGGCTTGGCTGATTGGTGGTCCACCACGATTAGCTGAACGACAAGCCGCTGACCATCACTGGTTGACAAGATTACGGGATAAGTTCCAACCACATTCAGGTTCACCTGAGTCAAGTCTAGGTAGACCGATTCCGGCTGTCCCTGCCGATTCGTAGCAACAGCTTTGAAGTCGACCAACGTTGGCAGTGCACTCCCGATATGGGTCGTATAGTTCTGCGCGGTCAGTCGCCGTAAATCAGCAACTGTCAGATTGGGTGTGCTAATCTGCGGCTGCGTCACTGGCAATACTGGTCGAATAATGGGATTTGTCGGTTTAACCGGCTTCGTAGGCAGAATCGGCTTGATTGGAATAGTTGGTTTGGGCGTCGTTGGTGCCGGTTTGCCAGGCTTGGGTAACACTGGCTTCGGCTGTTCTGGTTTTGGCTGCTCTGGCTTTGGCAACTCTGGCTTTGGTAACTCCGGTTTCGGCTGCTCTGGCTTTGGCAACTCCGGCTTCGGCAATTCCGGTTTCGGCAATTCCGGTTTCGGTAACTCTGGCTTCGGTAACTCTGGCTTCGGCAACTCCGGCTTCGGTAACTCTGGCTTCGGCAACTCCGGCTTCGGCAATTCCGGTTTCGGCAATTCCGGTTTCGGCTGTTCCGGTTTTGGCAACTCTGGCTTCGGCTGCTCTGGCTTCGGCAACTCTGGCTTCAAGTCTTCCTTTTTCTCCGGTTGATACACGAAAAACACCGCTAGTTCTTTCTCCTGGTAGCTTCCCGTCTGCAGCTCAGGATTGGCTACCAACTGTAAATGAGGATACTTCTTTTCGGCCAACGCATAAGAATCGCCCAACAGTCCCTGAGTTGTCGTCGCATCTAATAGTTTCCCCGTCGACCCATCAATATAGTACGCCGTTGCTTGCCCTAAACGCTTCCGGTAAATCAACGTCACTTCGCTTGGTTCGGACTCAAAATTCCCTACCCCATCATCTGACCGCTGCAATAGCTGATACTTATGGGCATCTAGCTCCGGCAACTGGTACGCCGTGGTCACGCGCCCCGTAACAGTTTTATCCGGTTGAACTTTTTCGCCGTCTTCATCCAGATAGTGAACCAGCACGGACCCCATCTTCGGCTGCCAAACATAAGTATCCGGCTGAGAACCGTCGTACTGTAGCATCAATTGATCCGCGGTTAAAACTTGCTTTCCTTGTGGATCCTTGACTGTCCCCTTACCAACGTTCTGCCATTTCCCGGTATACAACGAATTGCTATCAGGCGTGATAAGGTCCGCAGACTGTCGTTTACTGGAATCACGGAGCACCGATTTAGGCCCCAGTTTTAAGGTCCGTAAGTTACTCGTGCCACCTAGCATACCTGAAAAGCCGTGATAATCCGTTTCAATATGGGTCAAATCAAATGACGACAGATCCAGTGACCTTAAATTTTTCATCCCCTGAAAGGCGTTCTTCACAGAAGTCAGTTTCGGCGTTTGCCAGCCAGAAACATTTAGACTCGTCATCGATGCGCCATCAAACATGTCGTATAAATTGGTCGCCTCGGCTAGATTCCACCCGCTCAAGTCCAAGCTGTCCGTTCGGAGGCCACTAAACATCGTCATGGTACTGCTAACATGGCTCATGTCCCACTGATCCATCTTAATTTTATCGATGCTCGAATCAGCAAACAAATCCATCACCATTGAGAGGTTCGACGTATCCCAGCTGTTCAGGTCTAATGTCCCCGTGATTCGGTCGCCCGTAAAGAAGCCTTGCATTGATCTCGCCTGACTAGCATCGACATTTTCCAAACCTTTAATTTCACCAATATCTCCTAAATCACCAAATGTATACCCCGCACTCGACGGCAATTTGACGTGACCTTCGATGGAGATACTACGAATCTTGTCCTTAACCATTCCCCAGTTTGACCAACTGCCACCAGTCGGTTTAAGTGTTCCGGAATAGACGTGTAGGATCCCATAACCATCAATTTTCCATTTGCAAGTACCATTAACACCTTGATAAGTCTGCGCGAAAAACTCGTTTGATCGTTGTGTGGGGCGCTGGCTCGTTACTCGCGTCTTGGCCTGCACCACAGACGGTTGGACCATACTTTCCCAGTAACCACCAAGACCCATCCCCAATAGTGCCACCGGGAGTCCCGTTTGCCAGAAGCGTCGTTGCCACGTTCGTCGTCCATGTTGAATCATCCCCAAATCCCCCTCAATACTCAAATAGTTAAACCGACAAGTTACTTATCCAGTGGATATAGTTAACACCATTAATTTCAATCCACGTGCTTAGTATATCAGGTTGTTAGTGGTGATGATAGTTAAACGGGTTACAATTTTCATTATGTTTCACTAACGAAAATTTAATCGAAAGCAAAAAGGACTGGCCTAATGACATGGTCAGTCCTATCTGTGGGTTATTTAATTTTTACCGTGTTCCTTGAACCAACCGACCAGACCAGTCGCACTGGCAATCAGTAAGGCCAATCCCGCAAGAACCAACGTCCCCGTGTCCCGCTGGTTTTCGCCAGTCTGTGGCAAGGTTCCATTTGGATACTGTGGTGCTTGACCCTGACCGTTAGTACTTTCTGTACCAGTCCCGTTCGTCGTCGAACCAGTAGTCGTGCCAGTCTGTGAAGATCCGGTCGTACTCCCGGTCGTACCGCTTTCCGGCGTCGTAACTGGTGTTGTTGGCTTACTTGGCTTAGTCGGCGTGGTTGGCTTGACCGGTGGCGTCGGTGCTGTGGTTCCAGGTTTCTCAGGTGTCGTTGGCGTAGTCGTTCCAGGTTTCTCAGG
>NZ_BOLP01000002.1 GCF_016861695.1 Levilactobacillus andaensis
GGTTTCTCAGGTGTCGTTGGCGTAGTCGTTCCAGGTTTCTCAGGTGTCGTTGGCGTAGTCGTTCCAGGTTTCTCAGGTGTCGTTGGCGTAGTCGTTCCAGGTTTCTCAGGCGTCGTTGGCGTCGTAGTGCCTGGGTTCTCAGGATTAGTTGGCCCCGTTGGTGGCGTGGTCGTCCCTGGATTTCCAGGGTTAACTGGCCCCGTTGGTGGTGTCGTCGTTCCTGGATTTTCGGGCTCCGTTACGGGTGGCGTCGTGGTGCCTGGGTTACCAGGATTCTCCGGTTCCGTCACTGGTGGCGTAGTACTACCTTCGGATTCCTTCGGCACGTCCTTGGCCGTAACCGTTACGGCCGCCGTTTGGTTAGCCGTAATGGTAAATGGAATCGGCGTCTTATCCAATTCATACCCCTCGGGTGCTGCCGTTTCGACGAACTGATAATCGCCAGGCTCGAGTCCTGTCACTTCCAGTTTGCCCTCTGCGTTCGTGGTCAAGTCCGATTCCATCGGCGTGCCATCGGAAAATTGCAGCGCATACGTTGCTCCGGGGAGAATACCGTTGGTCTTGGCATCGACCTTTTCCAGCACCACATCGCCCGTGCCTTCAGCCGCGCTACCATTACCGCCATTTCCACTACCGCTACCGCCCCAGGCAACCGACCCGTTGACGCTCTGACCATTATTCATGTACACACTATTCGTCCAAGTACCATTCGACGTGGTTGGTGTCGTTTGATAAGTCATGTTGACGGCGGTTGAAACATCGGCAAATGTGAAGACAATCTTGTTGCCGTTCACATTAACTGCCGGTGACAATGACCCGTTACTGATGAAGTTCCCCTCGCTGGAGTAGCTTCCCGTGCTAGCAACCACTGACCCCGGCACATAAGTCTGGTTAGGGCCTAACGTATCCGTAATCACGGTCTGACCGATTGCCTGTCCCGTTGGGTTAAAAGCCACGTTCCAAGTAATCTTGCTAGGCGTGCCGTCCGCATTACGTTCCGAGATCCAACCAACCTTATTTAATTTCCAGCTCAAATCAACGTCGGTGTTACCCGAGGTTCCCTTGGCATAGAATTGCAACGTGCCTTCACGATTCTTTTGATACGAGCCTAATTTATCATTGAATGTGATCGTTCCTGCGGTCTCGCCCGCCTTGATGAAGAACGTCCCCACTTCGTTACCGGCGTCATCTAACAACGGCACTGATAAATCATGGTTCGTGGCAACCCCATTCGGTAATTCTACCGGTACCGTATCGCCACTATTAATCGGTACACCATCCGCAACGGACCAGTGATACTTGATTTGGTAACTGGTCCATTTGGTCAGCACCGTTCCCGCAGGAATTGGGTTACCATTGATGTCGGTCAACGTGGCCTCACTTCCCGTCAACCCGGAAGCTGGAACATCTGCGGCTTTTGCTGTAATACCACCGGATATCGCGCCCCCAGCTAGGAAGATGGCCAGGGTAAGAACCAATCCAAACACGAGCGCACAAATTTTCTTGCGCATCCTAATCTCCTCCCTCTATCAAAGCCAACGGCACGTGTCACACCCACCGCTAACGTCAACAAACTCTTTCACGATCAACAACTTTTCACCAGCGCCGTCCAAGTGGCAATTTCGACAATAAACGCGTCCTCAAAGAAGACGTGTCGTTGAGTTGCTATGTGACTCTAATCCATCGGCTAATGGACACCGATCACAGACATTGCTTTATCTTTAATATACCGAAATCTCTAATAAACTGATAAGCTACTGCCTAAACTAGCCAGGTTAAAAAACGGGTCCCCCGCAACTATTTCCTACCATTGCAATTTCATTGACGATAGCGGCAAAACCCTATCCACTGGCGTTTAGGGGCCATTATTTGGCCATTAATTGCCTAAATGGGTAGTTGGAATTTGCCAAAATGGACGAAAAAAAGCGCCATCCCCAACTGGACAGCGCCGCTCTAACTTATTCTGATCTGGTTGGAATCGGATCGGACTTATTTCCTACAATTCTTATCCATCAAAAATTTAATCAAATTCTTCATACTCGTTCGGGTCTTGACCTTCGATGCGGCCATCTGGCTTATCTAAGGCATTGATGGCCTGAATCTCGTCTGACGTCAGTTCAAAATCAAACAGCTCCAGGTTCGTCCGCTGATGGACCAGGTTGCTGGCCTTTGGAATTGGCACCACGTGACGTTGGATGTGCCAGCGCAGAATGATTTGCCCGACATTCTTGCCATACTTTTTCGCCAAATCAACGATAATGGGCTCCTTCAATGCCGCACTCCCACGTCCCAGCGGACTCCAAGCTTCCGTGACGATACCGCGTTTGGCATCTTCCTTCAGCATCCGGTCCTGGACCCAGTATGGATGGACCTCCAGTTGATTGACTGCCGGCATCACACCGGTCTCCTTGAACAACCGGTCGAGATGTTCCGGTTCAAAGTTAGAGACACCAATTGACCGAATCAAGCCGCGCCGTTTGGCATCGACCATCGCCTGCCAGGCCTGCACGTACAGGTCGCGTTTCGGCAACGGCCAGTGAATCAAGAACAGGTCAAAATAATCCAGTCCCATGCGGTACAAGGATTCCTGAATCGCCATGGTGGCGTCCGCATACCGGTGATACTTGCCGGGAAGCTTCGACGTCACAAAGAAGGCCGCGCGTGGAATGCCCGAACGGCGAATCGCTTCACCCACGGCACCCTCATTATCATAGTTGGTCGCCGTATCTAAGCTCCGATAACCGTCTTTGATTGCCGCCAAAATCTGATTGACGCCTTGGCCCCCGCGGACCTGAAACGTCCCTAGACCCAGCGCCGGCATCTGAAACCCGTCGTTCAACGTTATTTCTGGAATCATCGAAAAACCTCCTGCATTTTGCTAGTTTTAGCTTAACGCAGGAGGTTTTAGTTGTGAATTAATCCGTCGCCGATTGTGTTCGGTGGTTTTTAATGACACGATTCAAGATAACAGCCAGTACCAGTGAAATGGCGGCGTAGACCGCGGCACCCCAACTGATGTGATTCAAACCGACCGTTCCCAGCATCCCTGAAGCCGTTGCCGACCCCAACGAAATACCAAAATTGAAGAAGATCGAATTTAATGACGACGCTAACACGGCCGACTGTGGGTAATCTTCCTCAGCAATGTTCAGGAAGTGAATCTGAATTGGCGAGTTTAAAATCGTCACGATCAACGTCAAAATCAAGATGATGGCCAAGCCACTGATTTTGCTGCCTAAGGCCCATGGCATCAGTGCTAACAGAATCACGTCAACGATATAGAACCGCGGCATGACCCGCAAGCCATCCCGTTCTGCCAGCACCCCGGATAGCCGGTTACTAATAATACTCATGATTCCAATGATAAATAGCAACCAATTTAGACTAGTCGTGCTGAAGCCTAACGCCGTTGTTAACAGTGGCCGAATGTAGGTGTAGTAAGCGTACATGGTCGCGGCGGTAAACAGGACCAAGGCGATACCCACGTAAATCCGCTGGTCCTTTAGCAAGACCAACTGGTTCTTAATGCTCCCCTGAACCTGTTCCACGTGACGCGGCAGTAGCCACCCCAATAGAACACAGGTAATCGCGCTGACCCCTGAAATCAGGAAGAATGCGTCATGCCAACTGTAAGCGGTACTGATGGCCGTCCCAATCGGCACCCCAAAGACCGAGGCAATGCTAAAACCGGCGAAGATCCACGAGACCAGTCCCGCCCGCTTTTCCCGCGGTGCGATGGTACTGGCGAAGGTCATGATCAACGAAATAATGGCCCCGGCCACAACGGCCGTGATGATCCGTGATAGGAGCAGGACGCCATAGTTCATGGAAAAGCCGCTCAATGTGTTCCCAATCAGAAAGACCACCATCAACGTCATCAGCGTTTTATAGCGGCTAAACCGGTTGGTCAAGATGGTGATGAACGGCGTGCTGACCGCATACACCGTGGCAAATATCGTGACTAAGTAGCCAACGGTTGCCTGGGCAATCTGATATTCCTTTGCAATGTCGGAGAGGACCCCAACGACGATAAATTCATTGCAGCCCAACATAAAGGCCACTAGCACAAACACAATGGCTTGCCAACGATACTTGTTCACGTTTTCTGTTCCTCCAGATTCTCTATAGTCTTCTATTTACCAGAGTACACTATCTCAGGCTAAATTATCAGGGGGAAGACTCATGTAATCGTCTCCAAAGTGAAATTAATTTTCGAGAGCGTTTTCTTCACGATGCGCCGCAATTGCCCGATTTAACATGATCGTCAAAACCAGCGCAATCCCGGCAAAGACTAGGCTACCCCAGCTGAGATGGCCGAGGCCAAAATGAGTCAGTGACCCCGCCGCTGTCGCTGATCCTAACGAGATGCCGACGTTGTAAAAGATGGCGTTGAGCGACGACGCAAAGGCCGTTGCCTGCGGATAATCTGCCTCGGCCACATCCAGAAAATGAACCTGAATGGGCGAGTTAATAATAGGAATGATCAACATCAAGACCAGCAGGACCGTATAGCCAGGCCACGTTGCCGACAACGCAACCGGCATGATTAGGAACAAGGCAATCTGTGCCAAATAGAACCAAGGCAACGTGCGGACACCACTCCGTCCAGCAATCGTGCCGGACAGCCGGTTACCGATAATATCCATGACGCCTAATAGCGACAGCATGAGCGTCATCGTCTTTAAATCAAACCCTAACTGCGTCGTCAATAATGGCCGAATGTACGTGTAATAGGCATACAATGTGGCTGCCGAGAACAAGACCAGCACTGCGCCCAAGTAGATTCGACGGTCCGTCAGTAAGACCAGCTGATCCTTGATGCCCCCGGAAACGTGCTGGATATTTTTCGGTAACAGCCACCCTAAAATTAGACACGTCAGCAAGCTCAGTACAGAAATCAAATGGAAGGTCACGTGCCAACTAGTTGCCGCACTGATGGCCGCCCCCACGGGGACCCCGACCACGGAGGCCACGCTAAAGCCAGCCGCGATCCACGAGATCAGCATCGCTCGTTTATTCCGCGGCGCAATGTCGTTGGCAAAGACGATGATCATGGCTTCAATCGATCCGGCGACGGCCGCCGTAATCAACCGTGATGCCAGAAACATCCAATAATTGCTGGCAAATCCACTCCACGTGTTGCCGATGAGAAAGATCACCATCAGTGTCATCAACAGTGAATACCGGCCAAAACGGTTCGTCAACACCGTGATCACTGGGGTACTGATGGCATAGACAATGGCAAACATGGTCACGAGGTAGCCGGCCGCGGCCACCGTGACATCCAGTGAGTGGGCAATGTCCGAGATGACGCCCACCACCATAAATTCATTACACCCCAACATAAACGCGACCAGCACCAGTGAAATGGCCTGCCAACGATATTTTCTCACGGTCAGCTACCTCCTTGAAAGCGTTTTTAAGATTCTAATTAACAGTGTACACCATCGGCGTTTGTCCTGGCAAAGGTAAATCAGAAAACTTGTCCGCATAACTTAGTAATTGGTAAATTCATTCCAGTAAATCCATTAGCACTGGTCACTCGCTTCTTTTTACAGTCAATGAACGACTTTGGAGACACGTGCTCTTCGTGGCTTCAAAGCGAGCGAGAAGACTGGTGTTTTCCCAGTCTGAAGCGTCCCCACAGCAGGCGGAATCCCGGTCAGCCGTAGCGCGGCAAATTTACACTAATTTAATGGCGCGAATTCTTACCGATATTGGAACGAGACAAGTATTCCAGTTTTTTTTGATCTCACAAAAAAATAGCCGTACCCGTCAGACCAGCTAACACACTCACTGATTTTTCCAGACACGACTATCCTTAACTCTATTCTACTTGCTAATTGTCCGCACAATTTGGTTCGTAATAAGTTTCAAATCTTCCTGCTCACCCTTGATGAGGCTGGGCGCAAAGCTCGATTCAATCACATACGTCAGCAGTTGCCCCACAAAGATTCGCAAGAGGGCTGCGACATCAATGTCATCTCGCAATTGACCCGTTCGTTGAAAATCGTTCATGAGTTCCACTGGGAAGTTAAAGCCATTGGCCATCGCTAACTTGCCAACCAACTGGCGCATCTCTTCATTGGTCATCATTTCCATAGCCAAGATCTTAACGGCTTCTTCGTTGCCCTTGATAAAGTGGTAACGGTCGGTCACGATGAACTTCACCATTTCTGGCAAGGTTTCCTGCTCACTGATACCATGGAAGAATTCGTCCCGGTAAGCTGGGAAGAAGTGTTCCATCACGGGCTTCACAATGGCCAGCATGAGATCCTGCTTCGTATGAAAATACTTAAAGATCGTTGCCTGACTGATGCCCGCCTTTTCCGCCACTTGAACGGTCGAGGTGCCATCAAAGCCTGTCTCAGAGAAGAGCTCCATGGCGGCCACCAGCGCCGCCTTCTTACCCTTTGGCATCTTTTCATGCTCTAACCAGTCACGGTAATTATTGAAGATATTTGGCTCCACACCATTCACCCTTTCTATCCGTTCATTTCAAACGTATAACCATTATACACGGTCTGGCGAGCAATCTCGGTTAATTTCGACCTAAACTTTCCGGTACCGCTTCAATCCCACGACGTTGAGGAAGGTCAGGACGATCAAGAAAGTCAGGAGGACCAGAATGTTGCCGCCCTCGTTAAAGATCGACGTCCCCCGCATGATGATATCGCTGACGGCATCCCCGGAATATTTCAGTGGAATGATATAGGAGATATCCTTGACCCAATCGGCCATCGAATCCAGCGGAATGATACCAGAGAAGAAGATCTGAGGAATCACGACTAATGGAATGAACTGCATCATTTGGAACTCAGAGTTGGCAAACGTTGAGAGTAAGATCCCGAAGGCTAGGGCCACTAAGGCCAGTAGCAGGTTGATGACCACCACGCTCGCCATGTTGCCGACCACTTCGATGCCCAGCAGCCAAACGGTGACCAGAACGATCACAATCGTTTGAATGACGGCGAGGATGCCATAGCTCAGCATATAACCGAAGACGATGGAGGACCGCTTAACCGGCGTTGCCAACAGCCGATCCAAAGTCCCCGTCGTCCGTTCCTTTAACAGCGCCATACCGGAAATCAGGAAGACGAAGAAGAAGACGAAGAAACCCATCAGAATTGGGAGCATTTTGGCAAAGTAACCGGTGTCCTTGTCGCCATAGACGTAGTGGTTCGTAATCTTTGGCGTAGTCTGACTGGTACTCTTGGTGCTATTGTTCGTCGACGTCGACTTGGTTGCCGCCGCCTGCTTAGCGGCAACTGCTGCGGCCGATGAATTGGTCGTGGCATTAGCAGCGGCTTGTTGCTTCTGCATCGCTTGTAACTGTGCCTGGAGCTTGACCATACCGGTCGTGCTCTTCTTTAGCGCCGCCTTCAATTGACTGATACTCGTTGCGGTCAGCCCGCTCTTGAAGGCTAATTTAACGGCGGCGGTCTTAGTGGAGTCGGTGTTGGCGTAAGTTAGGCTGTAGTTATTGCCATTTTTCTTAATGATGGCATCAATTTTTTCGTCGCTTAACGCCTTTTTCGCAGCACTCTTGGTGTCATAAGTCTTGACGTTAACGTGCTTGATGCTGCCCATTTCCTTATTCAGTTTCTGGGTCACGGCGACCGTCCCCACGTTCACGTCGGTCGTTGAGTTGGTGTTGAAGATGACACTCATCAGTAACATCACTAGGATTGGCGCCAAAAACATCAGTGCCAACGTCCGCTTATCTCTGAAGAGTTCCTTTAGAACTCGATTCATAATCGCAATCGTTCTCATTATTCAACACCCTCCGCCTTTAAGAACACGTCTTCAACCGTGTCAACTTGATATTGTGCTTCCAGGGAAGCTGGCTTGTCGAACGCCATGACCTTGCCGCCTAGTAACAGCGCCACGCGATCACATAGTTCGGCTTCATCCATCACGTGGGTCGTGATTAAAATACTGCGGCCTTCATCGCGAATGCTTCCCAATTCTTTCCAAATCTGCCGCCGCAATGCGGGATCGATTCCAACGGTTGGTTCATCCAAAATGAGTAGTTCCGGATTTCCCAGTAAGGCAATGGCTAACGACAATCGCCGCATCATCCCACCAGAGTAACCGGAGACCCGCTTGTCCAAGTCGTCCGTCAAATCAACGACCTTGGCCGCATGATCGACTTCCTTGGCCATGTCTTGCTTGGCGATGCCCTTCATCAAGCCGTAGAACTTTAAATTTTCGCGGCCGGACAAGGAATCGTACAGTGCGTCGGTCTGAGCCATGTAGCCAATGCGGCCTAGTAATTGGCGATTAGGCATCACGGTATCGAAGACCTTGGCGGAACCGCCACTGGCAACTTCCATGCCCAAGGTCACCTTGATCACGGTCGACTTACCGGCCCCAGATGGTCCGATCAAGCCGATGATTTCACCCTTTTTCAACGTCATGTTGATATCCTTCAAAACGGTCTCATCACCGAATTTCTTCGCGAGATGATTAAGTTCGATAATTGCGTTTGTCATCATAATGCCTCCCAAAAACATTTTTATTTTTAGTGAGTGAGTAATTACTTACCTGATAAAGTGAGTATAGACTCACTTTTGATTTTTGTCAACCGGGACCGCCTATTTTTTTTAAATAGGCCAGACACAAAGAAGGCTACGACCATTGGCCGCAACCTTCTTTCCTGATCGCTATTTAGTTTGTCTGATCAATCGCGTTGTAAACCGTGTTCGTGTCTGCTTTGACGTACCAACCGATCCCAATTTGAGTCGTCTCTGGACTGATCAAGTTCAACCGGTGACCCCAATCGGAGTCCGCGTCGTGATACAAGTAGCCATCGGCCGCGTCCTTCCCAAAATCGAAGCTTAATGAATTATACCCGGACATGTACAGACACTCCGACCAGGTCAACCAATCGCCGACGCCAAACTGATCTGCTTCCTTTTCAAACATGGCGTTGCCCTGCGCATCATCGTGTGAGAGCGTGTTGATATCAGCATTGTCCTTTGCTCGCTGATTAGCGAGATTGGTCAATTTGCCATTCAAAGTCAATGGGGCCACGCCGACCTTCGCCCGTTCCTGATTGACGATTGCTAAGAAGTTCTGGGACATCTTAGTCGCGTCAAAGGTTGACTTGGAAGTGGGTTGCGTGACTTGCTGCGTGACCGATGTTGTTGCCGTTTTAGTTGCTTGCTTAGTCGCCTTGCCGGCCTGCAAATAGCCACGCCAGATCCAACCCTTAGCTTTTCCCTTACCTATGTAGTAGTACACTGCCCGCTTGTGGTTCGCCTTGCGAATCGTCGCGTGCTTGGTGACGTATAGCGTCGTATGCGAATAGTTTTTGGCATTGTGCGCCACCTTGGTCAGGGTCGTGTTGCGGTAGATTTTCCCCTTGGTCGCATGGTAGGCCTTGGTGGATACCTTGGTCGTCTTAAGTGCGATGGCTTTAGTCGTCTGTCGTGCCGCTGCAGGGGTCACACCGAGCGTAATGCCCCCGATTGCCAGCACAAAGACCAGCAGTAGTTTCAGTTGCCGTGATAGTTTCATTGATTGCTTACCTCCTATTGATAGCCTAAGTATAAGAGTACGGCCCCAATAGCACAACCTATTAACCACCATTCCCTATTAATCAATTTGTAAAATGTGTCACTTCAGACAAAAAAGGCCATGACCACCGTCATCGCCTCTGTTCATAATTATCGCTTACAACGTCACCGAGGCCCCATCGCAATAACGGGTCAACTCCGGTGTCGTCGGGTACTGGCCTTGCTTGACGATTTCATTATCGACCATGGTAATCGGCAACGCCGCGCCACCCTTGGCCGCAATCAAATCCGCCACGCGTTGATCACAAATGAATTGGCTACCATCCTGCATTAAGTTATAGCGCATCAATTGCACATCATCTCGTTGATTCAGCGTGCGCATTGCCAGGGAAATCCGGGCGAAATCGGCCACTAACCCACTTTCCGTTTTGGCCACTGCATAGCCAGATGTGCCCTCGTAAATCTTAATCTGCGTCATCTTGCTCCTCCTCAACTCTGGACCGATTCACAACCGATCACGTGCTTTCAAACTGTCCACCGGCTCATTGATCACGGGCCATGTCTATTTGAATGATAGCGCTTTCAGTGAGAATTCGCAACCAAAGCTTTTTGTAACCTTTTTCACACCATTTTTCATAACGGCCTACACGCTGGCTCGCAGGTCAAAGCCACTGTATTCCTCCATTTCGGCAGTCGTTGGGTAAGCCCCCTGCTTGACCACCACATTATCCACAATGGTCACTGGCAAGACCGAAATTCCTTGGGCCGCAATTAAATCTGCCACCCGTTGTTCCCGGACAAAAGCGTTGGGGTTCTGGGCCAAGTTACGCCGCAAAACCCGCACATCGGCGCTTTGATTGATGACCTTGGTCTGTGCCGTTAGTCGAATCAAGTCTGGATTCACACTCGGCCCGCAAACCCCGGTCGGACAACACAAAGCCTCTTCGTAAATATTGATTTTTTTCATGACCGTTCCTCCTCGCATTCAGGACGCAATCGCTGTGCCTCAAAATTCGTTTGCCAGCCATTGACCACAAAGTGATTGGCCGATGCCTCTGCTATCTGTGAGAGCCAAGGAGACTCATTCTGCGCCCGGACGGCTAAGAATGGACTCAACTGTTCCGTTGTCCCCAACAGACTTTGGTTGACGACCCACCAGGTATGCGCAATGTGGGCGCGGTCTAGGTCCTGTTGGAGGCGTAGCGTCTCGTACACCGGCGTTGCCTCGGGGAGCGTGACCATAATTGTCTCCGTCTGACTGGCATCTTGAAGTCGCGGCAATAATCGCGTCACGGCCGGTGGAACGGTACCCGTTGTGCGTTTGACCTCGGCGGCATAACTTTCCGTTGACGACAACAGGAGCAGCGTGTGTCCCGTTGGCGCCGTGTCGATGACCAACACATCGCTGTCGTCTTCATCCACGATTTTCGCAAACGCCTCAAAGGTCGCAATCTCCTGCGTGCACGGCGACCGCAAGTCTTCCATCACGTAGTCCACGTCGGCACTCGCCATCTCTTGTCTGGCCTGCGCCAACACCGTGTTTTGGTACTCACGCAACACCTGCTGCTCGTCGATGTGACTGATGCGAATCGCCGGGTCTAATTTAAACCAGTCCAAATGGTCCGCGGGGTCGGTCGTGGTCAGCCGCACACTTTTTCCCAACTTAGCCAGTCCCTGCGCAATCTGAACGGCGATGGTCGTCTTGCCCACACCACCCTTACCCATGGTGAAAATGATGCGATGATTCTGGAGCGCCGCTACCACCGTTTTCAAGCCCGGATAAGTCGTCGCCTTAGCCGGTCGTGCGGCCGCTGTCGGTTGCTGGTCAGCCAAAAGCTGCCGCAATTGCGTGACATTAGTAACGTTATATGCGCGCAGGGGTACCCGCCAAGCAATCGCCGGCAGGTTGACCGGTAAGACTGCCAGGTCCGCCTGCTGTTGCTGGTAGAGTTCGGGCGCCGCCGCTTGCTGGTCAGCCGGTAGCACACCGTTGACCACTAACTGGTAATTTTCAATGCCTAACTTTTTCAGTTCACCAGCCGTGCGACTCGCTTCTTGCAACGTCGCTTGTTGCGGCCGGGCAACTAGGATCAGCGACGTCTGGGTGGCATCCGCCAAGACCCGAGCGGCCTGCTGGTAACGCTTGCGCTCTTCGCCTAACCCGGCCAATTGCCCCAGACAACTCGTACCTAATTTGTTCGTATCCAAATAGTGACTCCATGCTGCCGGCAACTGCAATAGCCGCAACGTATGCCCGGTCGGTGCCGTATCAAAGAAAATATAATCGTAGCGTTGGTTAACCTCTGCATCGGTCAGTAAATTAGCAAACTCAGTAAATGCCGCCACTTCGACCGTACACGACCCGGAAAGCTGTTCGGCCATGTTGGTCAACGCGGCTGCCGGCAAGAGTTGCCGATACGGACCGATCACACGCTCCCGGTAATCTGCGGCCGCCGTGTTCGGGTCAAAATTAGCGACATCCAACTCAGGCACGGCCGCGATTGGCCGCAACTGATTGGTTAAGTCATCAGAGAAAAGATCCTGTAAGTTGCTGGCGGGGTCCGTGCTAATCAGGGCCACACGATAGCCCTGGTCGGCCAATTGAACCGCCGAACTCGCCGCAATTGTCGTCTTCCCGACGCCACCTTTCCCGGTAAAGAAGAGGTATTTGGTCAACTTCAACTGTTCTCGTACATTTACCATGCCACTCACCCTTTCGCCGTGCCGTGAATCTACAGTTACATGGTAACGTTTTCACAAATGAACGGCAAGCTAAGTCCCTCTTGAAAACAGCGAACAAAAATAGAGTGTAACAAAAGGTGTTTAGTCAATGAGCGCACGTTTCAACGATATAATTTCAGAGACAACAAAAAGGGGCTGAAACTTTTGTCTCAGACCCCGACTACATTTTTACATCAGTTCTAAAATCAATCGAATCTCACGACGGACACCTTCACGATCCATCGCCGCCGGATTACGGCTATCACGAATCAATAGTTCATCATAAAGCGTCCGTTGAAAAATGGACATGAGCAACTGTGCAATATCTGCCAACCGTTCCTGACGTTCGGGACGTGAATCAACTTCTCGGAGTGCCATGGCAATTTGTTTTTTAACGCTGTCAATGGTGTTGATCAGCCATTGCGACTGTTCATCAGATAGCAGCGTCCGTTCCCGAATCGTAATCAGAAAGGACTGATAACCAGCATCATTGTCAAAAGATTTCCAGAAGGTGTGAAATAAGCTCATGATGCGGTCTTCCAGGTTGTCTGCCCGCCAATTTTTTAGCTGAATCTCCGCCATGTTCTTTCGTGCAACGATTCCTTCATGAACAATCGTATCCAGTAACTGCCGCTTGCCCTGAGGAAAATAGTAGTACAAGAGTCCCTCCGCGATGCCCGCCCGTTCATTGATCATCCGCGTAGACGTTCCCGCATAACCCTTTTCCGCAAATAACGTCCGGCCCACGTCGATAATATTCTGCCGCTGCTGGTCACTCTTTTTCATAAGTCGTCGCTCCACTCACATTTTCATCTATTCTATCTGACTTCAAATCAGTCATTCAGTCATTCAATTGATTGACTAGTTTAATTATATCGCTAACGAGTGAATGCTCACAAGAACCCGTCACATTGTTCCCAAAAAGCAGACAATCTAAGGACCACCAAGCATGGCTGATTTCTACACCAATCGTTGCCCTTTCTCTTCCGTTCTAACTGGCAAACGTTCACCCCGCCACCCCGCAACATCATCGGCTTCGAACCGATATGTTAGTGGCTTCCCGTAAGCCTTTTCGTAAGCCGCCTTTTTCTGCTGGTAGTCAATGGCCATCATAGCGCGACTATTGTCCCGCACCGACTTGTTTGGATCGGGATAGATTGGCTTGAGCACGTGCATGACGTAACGGGTCTGGTCGAACTCAGCATTGTCGACCCGCGGTAAGTCCACGATTTCCACGAAACAAGAGATGATGGGCACCCCGAATTTGGCGGCGTAGTAGTAAGCACCGCGCTTGACTGGCCGTGGCTTACGGTAATTGAACCACATTTCCTGTTCCGGGTAGATCAAGAGGTACTGCTTCGCGGCCAATACCTTTTCAACCAACTGAGGAAAGACCCGACCAGCATATTCCTTGTCATCGCTGATAGGAATCGTGTCGTAATAGCGCATGAGGTAGCCGATGACCCCGCCCATTTCCAAATTGGTATCGCGACTTACGATATACAGTCGCTTCTTGCTCGTGCGCTGGACCAATCGGCGAACGACCGTATTATCCAGCGGGTTAAAGTGATTACTGGTAATGATGGCGCCGCCGGTAATGTCCTTGAGATTGGCCACCCCTTCAAATGATGTCTGTCGGTTGAAATAGCGGGTCGCCAGACTGGCCACATGCCGCGACACGTGATTGTTCATGCGGTAACGCCACGTGCCATCCTGATGGAGGTACTGCTGGATAACGGCTCTCTGTTCAGACTTCGTAAAGACGGGATCATTCACTTCAACCTTTGCATTGAGATTGCCAGCCGCGGCATCTCGTTCGATGTTGGCGACAACTTTTTCCTTCATACCACCAATAATCATTTCGCTCACTCCAATTCTGTTCGAATCTGCTGAACACCATCACTGCTTGCCTGTGAAAACTTTTTAAGTTGCCCTAAGAGTCCTTGTTCTGTTGTACGGTCCTGTGCGTGTTGTTGGTCGGTGTAGGCTTGTTGAATCGCCTTGATTTCATCATAGTATGGGGACTTCGGCGCCAACTCCCAGAAATAAGTCCCATTCTGCGCGTCGCTGTAATGCCACGGCTTGCCAAACAAACTGTAGTGGAGAATTTTCGGGTTCTGAACTCGTGTCTGCGTTGTTGGCATCACATTCCAAGCCCGGTCCAATTTCAGCACGCGACCACGGCACAACAGGTTCAGATAGTCTTGGTCCGGCGCGATAAATTCGACATGATAGGTCGTTAGTAGGTGTATAAACGTCTCGTTGAATCGTTCCACTCGCATCTGCTTCAGGTTCATCAGCATCACGCCAGAATTAAAGTAGTCGGCGATTGGCAGCTGTAAATGGTGTTCCACGTATTGAATGCTCTGCGAATTGTCCGCGGCGAAGGTGTCTGCCACGGCCCCCACAAGGTTCGTACCCAAATCGTGATTGAACAAATCGGCAATGTCCGTTGTGGTCACGACATCCGCATCCAGATAGATGGCCTGGTCGTATTGGGGGAACATGGCGGCGATGAACAGCCGGAAGTAGATGGTTAGCGTGAAGGTATCACCCCGTAACTTCATGTGTTCACCCTGTAATGCGCTCAGACGGTCGGTCATCGGTACAAAGTTAATTGTCACGTTGGCGGTCGCTAAGCTACCCAACCGCTCCCGATTTTCTGGACTTAGGTCGTCGTATAAAACGTTTAGCTCATATTGGTTTCCCAGTGTGGCGTGGGTAACAATTGAGGTGATTGCCACGGACAAAAACGGGGCGTAGGCATCGTTGATAGAAAAGAAAATTGGAATTGGTTGGATCATAATAAAGTCCTCCTTATAGGGTCACAATTAGTTTTTGATAGTCGTTTAGAATGTCATCGTATTCGTGTAATTTTAATTTACTGTGCATTTCATCGACCTGCCATGGCTTGACTGTTAGCGTGTGCAGCCACGGAAAGAAGCGAAAACTCGTCGTAAAATGTTGAAAGACCGTGTTGCCTCGTAACCGCCGCTGTTCGTTGTAACGGCGTGGCAATACCCGTTTGTGTGTGACTAGCTTGTTGATTGCTGATTGATCCGGCATAAACATCTGTTGTGTCTGACACATGACGCGACAGCGGGCAAAGAGTCTGGTCCGTCTGATTTCAGCCAGGTTGAGCAGTAGAATGCCAGAGTTCAAGTAGTCGAACCGGTTCCAATGCTGATGAAAGAACCAGCGGCCGTAATGATCGAGGACCCCAGCTAGTTCGAGTCCCGTCAGATTTTGGTGATAAAACGGCTGACAATTCAAGCGACAGATGACATCGGTATCCAAATATAAAAGTTTAGCTGGCAGTTCAGGAACCTGATCAGCGTACAGCCGCAACATGCAGCACGGCGTAAAAATCGTGTCTCGGTTGGCCGTTGGTGGTGTCGCTGCGACCAGACCCGTGATGTCGATCAACGTCACATGATTTTCGGGATTGGTCGTCCGCACTAACGCATCGAGTTCCGTGGCCGTCCGCCGACTTAAGGGATCGTACTTGCGCGATTCATTTTGCATAAATGCTGTCAGAATATAAATGCTCAGCGGCTCCTTAGTCTGCTTCACTAGCGACAGAATTGAGATCAATAGCCCGCGCTTCATATTGGCATCCCCACAATAAAGAATATTCACCGCTTATCCCTCCTCATACTCAATATAAGTTGCATTGCTTGTGGCCGCGCGTTTCGTCATACACGCCTGAATCTGATCGGCCAGTTGATGTTGCTGTTGCTTAGGTGACAAGCTCCTATCCGGCTCAAATGGCCCGTCGACGTACGCAATCCGCTTGGGTCGTCGACGCCACCACCGTTTGCGATAGGTCACTGTTAAACAGTAGGCTGGAACCTGTGCCGCAATCGGAAAGTGAAAAGCACTCAGGTTGAACGGCCGAATTCCAGTGTAGTACGGCCACACGTGTTCTTCCGGATAAATGACCACCCAATCCCCGGCCAACAACTTTTCCGTGACCGTTGCGTTGAATACCTTCATCTGTCGGAAACGTTGTGGCGTTGGGAGCGCGCCGCCGAGACAAATCAGCGGTCCAATTACAGGGATTCCCAAGTTAGCCGGACTGGCTAGGACGTTAAATCGCCGCCGGTCACCTAAGTAATACGGCATCAAGACATCCCCAGTGGGTTGCGTGTGATTCCCGTACAAGACGTAGCCTTGCTGGCCAGCCGCCTTTAGCCGCCAAGCATTCTTGAAGGCCACGGTCCAATGGCAATACACGACGCTGATACCCTTCGCTAGAAGCCGAACTAGCCGCCGTTGCCACCATTTGCCTGGCTCCTGCCAATCAAAGTCTGGCGGTAAGCGATAGTCCTGATGACGGCTAGTCACCACATCATCATGAAAGGTGCGATAGCTAATGATCCGCATGATAGCTCCTCCCGACAAGTTAGTTTTAAGTGAGTGCTCAATTACTTTTATAAGTATAGTGATTACTCACTTACCACCATAAATATAGCACCTTTCTTTTAGAATGCAATAGATTTTCGTAAAAAAAGTGAGTGAGCACACACAAAAAGGACGCTCTGACAACACCCTTCCTGGTGTCAGAACGTCCTAGTCGACTTACTGCATTAAATTCAGTGTGACCAACTGATACGTGTAGCTTTCATGTTCAGTATGCGTCGTGGTGTGCTTCTTAGTCTTCATGTACAGGTGCTCCGTCGTATGCGATTTGACCGTCTGAACCTTGGTCACCACCAATTTTGCCCCGGGGTTCAATAGATATTCCTTTTCCCCCTTGTTCACAGAAATCGGGTCGATGTAGGCGCCATGATACCCGACTGGCAAATTGATTTTCAAAATGACCTTGCTGGCAAAACTCTTGGCGATGGTCGTATTCAGACTGGTTGAGGAGAACGCGGCGTCCTGGTACACAGCGCTCGGCTTCACAGTCTTTTTACCTACCGACAGCTTCAATCCGGTCTTCGAGGTTCCACGGTAAACCGTCAGCGGCTTCGTCAGCTTGAAGGATTTCAAACTGGTCCGCAACGACTGAACGCGGCGTTGGGTCTTCTTGCTGGCCTGCTTATTCGGATTCCGCAAGGCAGCATTCATCTGCTCATAGGCATCACCGGTATAATCACCGACGACCTTAACCTGCTTAGCACTCAATTTACCGGCCCACGCCTTGGACTGCTTGACCAGCCGCTGGTAATCGGTCTTGGTCAGTTTGACGGCCTTGTTGCTGTAGGTGACCTGTGCTGGCCCGTTGACAAATAACTGCTGATCACTGCCGGCCACCTTAACGACATCGCCACTTGCCTGCTTCTGTAGAACGGTCAGCGCCGTGTTCTTGGGAACGACGACCGTTTCCGCACTCTGGGTGTTAGCGTCGGTCATGACCAAGGCCTTCACGTCCTGATTGGTCACCAACTGCTGGGTCCCCCGCGACGTGGACGAATTGGTCTCACTGGTAATCATGACAAACGTTGGCTTGCTACTCTTCTTGGCACTCGCCGTGGTGGTCGTTGCGGCCACCCCACTGAATAACGCTAACCCCAAGCTTGCCACCACAAAAAAGCCCTTGTATTTCATCATTAAAAACTCCTCCTCTGAAGTAACGTGCCCGCCGAAATTCCCCGTCAGCGGTCAACCATTTAACTTCGAAAATGATTATACCATAATAGTGTGCTGCTTGAACCGTTAATCCTAAAAACTGATTAATGATTCTCGGTCAAGCTCACGTTAAGTATGGTCATTAGCATCAGAGTGGGCCTAACTTTTTGCTCGGTTTTGGCTGTTGCCGCTACAATCTCAGGCGTTTAGTTAGACTTAATCCCTGATCATTTAGACCAAATTAACTAAAAGTTGGAAATCCTAAAATACCGTTCATGCCTGTTCTAGCAACAACAGTGGGACTAAAACTAGGCAACCTGGTGGTCCCTTCGCCTTGCCAGCCGGCAGATATGGGCTGGAACGGTGCGAACACAACTTGAAGCCTCAAAAGAACCGAGTCTACAAGCTTGGTTTTCTACTAAGCAGGCAAGAACCGCCAGCTAAGTAGAACGACGCGCCTGAGCCCATATCTGCCGACCTCTCGGCTTACATAGTGTTCTCAGACAACGACAATCATGACTGTAGCAGCCGTTATCGATTGGAACAAAAACTCTAAGTCTCCACATTTTCCGACTGTTATCGTGGTAAAACACAATCAGAGCCGGAGGAGGACAAGGATGCAGCCAGCCGTGGAGGTGCTGTTAGCTGGCGATTTTTCAGCCGGCTTACAGCACGGGTGACTTTGGAGACACGTGATCTTCGTGGCTTCAAATCGAGCGAGAAGACTGGTGTTCTTCCAGCCTGAAGCGTCCCCACAGCAGGCGGAATCCTTGGCAGCCGGAGTGCGACCAATTCATACTAATTTAACGGTACGACTTCTTGCTAATATTAAAACGACACAGGTATTCCATCTTTCACCCTTTAGTCAAAATAAAAAAGCACGAGTCCACGACCCATGCTTAATTCAGTTCAGTTATAAAATTCAACAGCTGATAGAGAACCAGCTGATTCTCCGTTGGCACTGGCTGGGCAAGAATATCCGCGGGCGTTTGACCCAACACGGATCCGGCAATGTAGTCCCCATCGTTCACGACCATTTCGCGAACGTTGTCGGCCAGGGGTTCTAGGTGGAACTGAAGGCCAAGGACATTGCCGTTGTACAGGTACCCCTGATTACGCACGTGGGCGCTGGAAAAGAGGCGTTGGGCACCGGCCGGGATTTCAAACATGTCCTCATGCCAATGCAGGACGTTCAGTTGACTTGGCAGCCCTGGAATCACGTTACTCTGACGGGTCACGGGGGCCCAGCCAACCTCCTTGGCGGGCGCTTTCCCCACCGAATAGCCCAACTGCTTGCTGATCTGTTGAGCACCGAAACACGCCCCGAAAATTGGCGTGTGTGTCGCCAATAACTGTTTGATTAAATCCCGTTCCGCAGCAATCCACGGCAGGTTATCGTTTGGACTGATTGGCCCACCTAAGATGACCAACAGATCCGTTTCGGCCGCGGTCGGTAATTTTCCAAACTGTGCTGGATGATAGACGAACATCGTGTGGTGATTGGCGTGAACCCAGTCACGAATGGCGCCGGGACCTTCATCGGGCGTGTGTTGTAAGACATTGACGCGCATGGCATCGACCTCCTCACTAAGTTGGGACTATTATACGCCTCACATCGGCAAGTTGACCCAACTAAACAATCGGCGGAGAACATTCAGCGACCGCTCGTATGACAGCGTCGCCAGCAAAAGGAAGGCCGGTAAGTACTGAATCAGATACCGACTCCGCCCACCTTCAAATAACAGCAGAAAGAGGAAGCCCCCAATCATGGTCAAGCGGAGGAATTGCGTCACCTGCCGCCGGTCACTCCAGGCAAAGAGAATCATCAGGAGCCAGACGATCCACCATACCTGCGCAACGTAGCGAAAGTCACCGAGGTTCGTCCCGTACAGGTAAATGAAGTTCCGCAACGTGCGGCCAAAGCCACTCCCTTTCGGCTTCGTCCCATCCAGGATAAAGTGTCCTTCCTTGATCCAGGCAAACGACCCGTCCGCCGTGTTGTTCCGTTGCTTCTCAATCAGAAAGACAAGGTAGCCCCAGAATCCGCGTTGCTTCAGGCGCTTCAGGTACATCTTGATCGACCAATCCGACCGCGCCTTTTTGGTCGGTAACTGCGCCATCTTGAGGGCATCCTTGGCGTTGTAGCCCCCCTGACCAGAGATCCCCATGCTCATGAAATGGACCGCAGGGATCGACCGGGCCGTGTTGATTTTAATATAGGTTTGCGTATCAAGCACGTGATTGCCCGCAACGTAGGCACCCAGACCACTGCCACCACTCAACAGTAAGACGGCAATAACTAACACCAACCGCTTGCCACGCAACTGCTGCCAAGTCGACCGCTTTAACAGGGGCAGGCCTTCAACTAAGACAATGGCGATGACCCCCACAATGGCTGAGGGTTTCATGAAATAGGCCCCGGCAACGGCCAGCCCAAAGCCGACCGCCGCCACCAATTTCCACGCCCCGGGCACGTGCCCATAGCGCATGACACAATAACAGAGCACGTAGGCGGACACGAACGGCAACACCCAGGCATCGGTATAGGGCACGATGATCATGGGAAATAGCGCCAACCAGCCAGCGTGAATGTACATGGCCGCTGGCACTTTTCGCCGACTGAGGACCGCCACGCAGAGAATGTTCAGTAATGCCGACAGGTCCGTTAAAAACAGTGTGACCCAGTCGAAGAATAGCCATGAGGTCGTATGGAAGGCCTCCGCTAACCAGTGCTGCATCAGGAGGATCGGCAGGTTGTTCGCGTTTTGGCTGAAGTAAGACATCGTGTTCACATTTTTCGGGTCGATCAGCGCCTCATGAATCGCGTTCACATCGAATCCAATGACCGGGTGGACGTACAGGACAAACACGATTTGCCAAAGAACCGTGGCGGCTAAGAGCACACTAGCTGTCACGGCCTGATGTTGAACGAAGAGCCATTTAAAGGCCCGGGAAATCTTAGGGTAGCTGAATCCACAGATGATGATGGCGACCGCCGCGATAATGAAGAACGCTGTCACTAAAGTCGTGCCACTCCCAGTCTTCGCGTTGTCCCCCAGAATAATATTGGGCGACGTGATGGCGAAATAGGTCGTCAGCAAGAAGAAAAAATAAAAGAGGTTGTGGATCACGCGCTGGCCAAAGTTGAATAGTTTTTCCGTCATAGGAACTCCTTACGGCTTAGTCGTCCGTATGCTGAATGCAGTAAAACCGGGTCGGTGATTCCCCCACTTCCAGCCGCATTAATTTTGCCTGGCTCTTCGCGAGGACCGCCGTCAATTCTTTATAGAAGTAACGCGTGATGTTTTCCAACGAGGGATTGATCTTATCGAACGGTGGAATTTCATTTAAGAATTGACCAGAGTACCGCGCGGAGACGCCCTTCAAGTCGTCTTCGATATCATTGAACCGGACCAGATGTTCCGTGTCCAGTTGAATCTCCGTGATGACTTCCCAGGTATGATTATGTTTCTGACCAGTCCCTGATTCCCAACGCATGGCATGACTGGCATTGATATATGATTTGATTTTATACGTATGGATTTCACCCATCAGACTCACTCCTTCTTCTTTTCACGCAAGCTACGAATATCCCCCCGCACAATCTTGACGGCCGATTGCACTTCAGCGGTGAAGGTCGCCGTGTTCCAAACTCCCGGCAACGACATCGAATTGATGACACCAATCAAGCGAATCCAGGAGACGACAAAGTTATACAAGGGCAGTGACCAGATGACCCAGCTCACACTCTTATAAAATTTCAGTTCCAGTGGAAACGGGCGTAATAACCGGCCCACACTGATAAAGTTGATCGCCGACACAAAGACGTACAGCAAATAGATCACCACGTACGAAAATCCCAGCACCACCGGTGAATAGCGGAAGAACAGCAAAACGATGCTGGCAAACATCCAGATCATCTTGGGGAAGACGAAGGTGTGGTCAATCATCATCCGTCGCACCAGGAAATTTTGGAAGAACTTGCCAAGCTGCGCGTCATGATGCATGTATTCCTGTGACACCTCAAGTTCTCCGCGCATCCAGCGCTGGCGTTGCTTGTACAACTGTTCGACGCTAGCGAGCGGCTCGATGTAGAAGATGGCATCGGCACACAACATGACCTTACGCTTCAACCGTTGCCGCACCTGAAAGGTCATGTCGGTGTCCTCACCGACCGTACTGGTATTGTACATGAAGGTGTCAAGCAGCGTGTCCTTGCGAAAGGCCGAGAACGCCCCGGACATGGTAAACAGCTGATTGTTGTCGGATTCGATGGTCCGACCAGACAAGAAGGCCTGTGCGTATTCGAAATATTCGGTCTTCTGTAGGAACCGTAACCAGTGACTCTTAGTCGTCTTGATCAGGTTTTTCTGCGTCAGAATCGTCCCGGTCAGTGCCGCCAAATCCAGATCATTTTCAAAGTGTAAGACCATATTCATCAGCGCATGTTTCTCGAGGACACCGTCACTGTCGATGTTGATGATATAGGTTCCGATGCACTGATAAATGGCGCCGTTCAGCGCTTTGGCCTTTCCTTGGTCGGTCCGAATCAGCTGCATATTCAGGTTGAAATGGTTCTGCGCCCGAGCGTAGGCACTGAAACTGTCATCGGTACTCTGATTGTCGGCCAGGACGATCTGCATGTTGCTATTGGGAAACGTGGAGTCGTTGATCGACTGTAGGCAGGCAAACAACGTGTCCTCCGAATTGTAGACCGGCACGATGATCGAGATGAATGGCAACTTGGCTGGCGCTGGTAGCTGTTTGATGTGACCACTACGGATGATCAAGCGCACCGCCGAAATCAACGACGGTACAATTTCGACTACGATGGGAATCATGGCCCAGGTAATCCAGAAGCCCATTTGCGTTAACGTTAAATTCAGTAAGTAATCTAGCAAGACTTAACCTCGTGAAAGACGCTTTTTGATAGTAAGCACGTGTCGTTTGAAATTGGTATAGAGACTCTGTGAGAGCTGCGAATACGTGAAAACATTGTAGTACAGCATGATGATCAGTAGGTAGAAAATAATTCGCCCTAATAGGGTATGGGCCATGAAGAACCACTCGGCCCCGCCAAAATAGACGATGACAACGACGATCATCAGCCGGATCACATTTGATAAATAGATCCACAGCGCCCCCATCACCAGATAGAACACCTTTTCCGGACGGCCGTACGTTGGGTAAAACGCCAGTAGACTGGCGAAAGCAGTCGTTTCAATGATGCCGGAACATTCATAGTCGATCGACATGGTAATCGGGTTCATGCCGTTGCCGATGTAGACGATGCCATACTTGGCAAAGACCCGGCACCAGTGGGTCAGATGTCCCAACCCGGAAACCCCGTTGATGACGGTATGCGTTAAAAACCAGACCCAGTAAGGGTTTCCGAGGGCAATTAAAATAAAGAACAGGCCAACGCTCCCCACGATAAAGTAGTACGCGGAAAGCCGGGCCCGTTTTAAAATTGAAATCGCATAAAGCCAACCGATCATGCCAAACAGTAGGTAGCTATTCATTCGAATCAGCCCCTGGCCCCTTAACTTGTCGACCAAGACCAACCGGTATTCCACTGCCATGGGCAACTATTTTAGATTTACACATCGCGCCGCCACCTGCCTTCGTTTTTGACTTCTATCGGCACATAACCATTAATGGATTAACTAGTTGTGGCAACACTTCCAGTTAGTGTTTGAAAGTAAGTCCCCAACATTGTTTCACCAACATTTCCAATTAAGTGTGTGAGCGCTGATGCCGTTAAGCAAGCTTTCGTCGGCGCCGGGTGATTTGAACGACCGCCACGATGGCAATACTGAAGCCAATGGCGACTAAAATGACGCCACCAGTGCTCCCACCGGTCGTGGTCAACGTTTGCCCGCCCAGGTCAGAATTGCTGATAGAGATATTCTGGCTGGAAGTGGCAACCACGCCCAGGCCAGCAAACGGTAGACTCATTTCGATCACGTCGTGGTTCCCGTGACTATCTTTGGGCCGGGTCATCATGGCTTGGGCGCCGCTGATGGCACTTCCGTTGGCGCTGACACTAACGGACGCACTCTTGCCGGCTCCTAGTCCCCTGGCCTTACTGATGGAAATGTCGTAGGACTTCTTGCCGACATTCAGCGTAAAGGATCGGCTGGGCAGGCTCAGATAGCCATGTCCGCTGTCGTCGGGATCCATGTTTAGGTAGAAATAAATGTTGCTGTCATCGGCGACCAACGACCCCTTTGCACCGTTGCTAAAGGTCGTCGTTGGCTTATCATTCCAATCGCCAAAGCTCCCATCAATGCTGATGTTGAGCTTACTATTCGCACCAGTATCACCGGCCGCATATGCGGCAATTGGGCTACTGCCAAAGAATGCTAAGGCCAGACAAGCTAAAATAATGAATAACGATTTACGCATCTGTATCTCCTCCAATTGCCAGTACCGTCATTAGCTAATTCATACATTAGATTAACCTTTTAGTCCACGATATGGTTAAGCCAATTGTACGCTGATTGTTTGGGAAGAGTAGCGTCGTTTTGGCCGATGTGTGTAGGCGTTTTAAGGTTCGGTTAAGGTCTGCTTAAGTTGAGGATATGCTTTTCTGAAAGTGGTCGATTTCGTGCTGGATTTCTTAGAAAGTGAGCACGAAATCTTGCGTTGTCGTGTAAATGTCATTCAGAAGCCACTCTCTTTTCAGTAAAATAAGTAGACAATAGAGAGGACAAAAGGGGCCAGAGGCTTTTTGTCCCAGGCCCGGAATCTCGGTTAAAATGGCAGTGCTTAACATGCTATACTAGAACCTAAACTGGAGGTGCGTTCCGTGAATTATCTCTTACTCCTGCGGGGCATCAACGTCGGTGGCAACCACCGTGTCCCCATGGTTGTGCTCCGCAACTTACTGCTGGAAGCCGGCTTTACTAACGTGCGGTCCTACATCAATAGCGGCAACCTTTTTCTGACTAGCGACCTGTCAGCCCCTACCTGTGAGGAAAAGGTGGCGCACGTGTTGACCACTAATTTTGACTTTTCCATCGACTTTCGACTGCTCAGCGAACCGGATTTTCTGGACGACCTCGCGCAAGCACCGACTTGGTGGGGTGCCGATCCCACATTACGGCACAACGCTCTGTTCAAACTGAACACCTATACGCCGGAAAATGATAGCTGGCTCACGAGTCAGGTCACCGCGGACTACGACCAGGTGTTGGTGACACCCAACGTGATTTTCTGGACATCCACCCTCAAGGTCAACTTCAGTCGCTCATTTTACGCGAAAATCGCGGGCACCCCATTCTATAAGCAGACCAGTGCCCGCAACTACAACACCACAACGAAACTTAAACAACTTTTGGAGGCTTCCCATGATTAAAACCGTCGTTCACGACCAAGCTCGTTTAGCACAAAAATCCCGACCCGCAACTAAGGCCGACGCCGCTACTGTCACCGATTTACTCGATACGCTTAAGGCCAACAGCGAAAATTGCGTTGGTATGGCCGCCAACATGATTGGCGTCAACCTGCGGATCATCGTCGTCGACATGGGCGTGATTCCCGTGGCCATGGTCAATCCCGTCATCACTAAGAAATCTGGTGCCTACGCTACCCAGGAAGGTTGTCTGTCGCTTCCCGGCGAACGGCCCACGACCCGCTACCAAAGCATCGACGTGGACTTTTTAAACCAAAATTTCCAAAAACAACACCAAACGTTCACTGGCTTCGTGGCCCAAATCATTCAACACGAAGTCGACCACTGTAATGGCATTATTATTTAAGGAGTGTCCGAAAAATATGCTAGAAGAAGAAAAAAAGATGTTAGCCGGTAAACTGTATGACCCCACCATTCCTGAGTTGGAAGCACGCCGGGTAACCGCCCACGCACTCTGTCAGGAATTAGGACAGACGCCCGAAACCAGTCCGCGGCGCCAGGAGATCCAAGACGAGCTGTTTCCCGACAAGCCGCAAGGGCTCTTCGTTCAAGGCCCAGCCTTTGTGGACTACGGGACCCACACCCATTTTGGCAAGGACGTTTACCTCAATGCCAACCTGACCATCCTGGATACCTGCGACGTTATCATTGGCGATAACTGTATGATTGGCCCCAATGCTAGCTTCGTGACCCCCATGCACCCGTTGCTGTCGCGGGAACGCAACCTAAAGACGCGGCCAGATGGCTCCCAATACGACCAGGAGTATGGCAAGCCGCTGACCGTTGAAGCCAACTGCTGGTTAGCCAGTAACGTGACCGTTACCGGTGGCGTCACGATTGGCCACGACAGTGTGATTGGTGCCGGGAGCGTGGTCACGCGTGACATTCCCGCTAACAGTCTAGCCGTTGGCAACCCCTGCCGCGTGGTGCGTGAGATTACGGCGGCGGACGCGATTAAATTAAAACCAGAATTGTACTAAAAAAGAGGCGATGTGGTCGCCCCTTTTTGATTTCTCTCTAATTTTAGCTTGCTGAAACGGGCCTGGGACAAAAGTCTCTGGCCCGTTTTGCGCTCTCGAACGTATATGATCGAAACGTGCGACAAAAGGCCGTCAACTCTGCTCTTTGTCCAACCCTCTCTTTCACTCATGATGTGACAACTGAATCCAGCCCCAACCAATCAAGCCGAGGTTAAAAATCATCAGCAGGGACCACAACCAAACGTACTCGTTAATGGTTGGCGCAATCGTACTCCGCCAGAGGAAAACGGACATGAACGTAATAATGCCAGCGTTTACGACCAAACCGGCCTTTTTCAATCGCCGACTCTTCGCAAAGAACGTCAAGCACACGATGACGCCCAGAACCGCAACCAGCTGTAAGGTGCCCACTTGCCAATGGAGTTCGGCGCCCAGACTCGTTAGCGCATCCGGGACAAACGTTAAAATTAGTAAGAAGAAAAACTCACCCACGATATTTAACAGTGGCACAAACACATAGAGTTTCTGCATGGCAGTCCCCCCTTTTGTTGGTTTACCCCACTGTAAAAAATTAGCGCCTGAAAGTAAACTAAAACGCAACCTTTAAGTTAGATTAGGGGGCAAACTAAGAGATCAATTGAAAAAAGCAACTTGCCAAAAAACAACCAACGAAACTCCCTCTGCAAACTAGAGACTTCGTTGGTTGTTTTTTGATTACACTACGCTAGAAATTCCTTGAGTTTGGTTGCTAGCGTTGGAAAAATCATAATCTGGCGTTCCTGAAAGTCCTTGGCCGTTAGCCCCAGACCAATCACGCTGACCAAATGGTTCATATCGTCCGTTGCCGTCTGACTGACTTCGCTCGCACCGACCAGCCGGCCATCACGGTCGAAAATGCCAATCAGTTCTGCATTCTGGTCGTTGGTTCCGGCGTAGGCAAAGTCCGGCTGCAAGGCCAGCTTCTTCACCCGGTACTGGTCGTCCTGGACTGCCGCATCAACGCTCACGCCGACTTGGGCAATCTGGGGAAAGGTGAATGATCCTGTGCCAGTCACGGGATAGGCAATTGGTGCGGCCATTTCGCCAGCTAGATAGGCCCCTTCGAATTGGGCAACTGGCGTTAATCTCGGCGCGATAGTGGGGTCTTTCTTGACCACATCACCGGCCGCATAGATGCCAGCAACGTTGGTCTGGAGATGGTCGTCCACGAGAATTCCCTGCCGATCATTGGCGACACCCGCGGCTGCTAAATTCAACCGGTCGACGTTGGGCGTTCGACCAGTCGCGTCAACCACGTAATCTGTCTCGACCTGTAGGCCTTCTGCGGTCGTCACCTGGAACGCAGACTCCTGGCGCTTGACACCGTTGACCGATTGGCCGAAATGAAATTTGATACCACGCGCCTTCATTTGACTCACGACCACATCCACGTGGCCCTTGTAGAAGGCCCCCAGTGCGCTCGGCGCGTGCTCAATAATGGTAACTTCGGCGCCAGCTGCGTTGAGTACCGTGGCCAATTCCATGCTGACGTACCCGCCGCCAATAAACGTGACGCGCTGTGGCAGGTCGGCCAAATCTAAGACGTCATTGCTGCTGTGCGTGAGCTCTTGGCCGGGAATAGCCAGCTGATGAGCTTTCACGCCGGTCGCAATCACAATTTTATCGGCCCGGTAGCTCTGACCGTTCACCTGGACCGTCTGGGAATCAACAAAGCTAGCAGTCCCTTGCAACGTCTGAACGTAGTCGGTATTAAATGCTGCCTGCGCATTCGCTGGATACGGAGCAAAGGTCGCCTTCTTAGTCGCCATCAACGTCGACCAATCGATTGTCGCTGACTGTTGCAGACCGCGTCCTTGGAGTTGCCGCGCAATCAAGACGTTGCGGACGGCACCCTCCAGAAAAATCTTGGGCTCACAACCGTAATTGGGGCAGGTCCCACCAAATAGGTCGTTATCGACGATCAGTGCTGTTTTCGTGCTGCCAGTTTCCTTTAGTGCGGTGGTCAATCCATAGGCAGCGGGGCCGCTACCCAAGACGATATAATCAAATTTTTTAGTCATTAGTTCTCCAATACCTTTTGTAATTCTGCAGCAAACAGTGGCTTAGGTCGTGCCCCTACCAGGCGCTTCACGACCTGACCATCCTTCTTGATGAGGAAGGTCGGAATTCCTTGAACGTCAAATTTCGCTGCCGTCTGTTGATCATGGTCGACATTTAGCGACACAAATTTGACCCGTTGACCAAACTCATCGCTCTCGGACAGGTGCTTCAAGATCGGGTCCATCATCTTACATGGCGGACACCAGTCGGCCCGGAAGTCGACAACGGTCACGCCGGTAGCCGTTTCGTTTTCAAAATCTTGGTCGTGAATTTCTTTAATCATATCTATCCTCCAGTTGGGGTATACCCCTATAGGCATTAGGCTAACCACAGCTCGGCTTAAGAGCACGATTGTCGATTTAACTAGATTTTTAGGGACAATCGTTTTGTTGATTTCATCAGTAAATATTAGGCATCTCACTGACAACGTTCATTAATATACCCCCATAGGTATATTAATGCAACCTTTTTCTCTCAACTAATAAAAAAAGCGACTCCTAAATTTTTAGGTAGTCGCTAGTTTAAGCTTGATTTAACGCGGTTGACAGAGGTTATCGATCCAGGAAAAAAGTTCTGGTAAATCGTAATCGCCGCTATGGGGTGTGGCCCACGGAAAGGCAAAATCAACATCCTTACCCTGATTCCTTAATTTGGTCGCGAGGATCATGGGGCGAAGGAAGTGTCCCGGTCGGCCGCTCCGTGGCGAATTCGCCAGTGCTGAGCCACGTGACTCTGGGGTTTCAAGAGATAGGTTAACGGATTGATGGCCGCAACTAAGTCGGCATCGGCCAGTTGACTGGCAACCGTCGTATGAGCCTGGGAAAATGACGTAAAGTGCTTGGCGGCCAGCAAGCGACTGCCGAACAGGTCCGCCTCCGGACTGCTCAGGTCAAGCGCATCAAAAGCCGGTACGCCTTTCATTCGCGTAATGGACCGCAGATACTGATTCCAATCTAACCGGGGCACTCGACCATCAACGACCGTGACGCCAGCATATTTGGTGACATCGACGCCGGCGTTCAAGGCTTCCTGCGCGGATTGCCGAATTTTGGCGATAATGGCTTCTTTGAAGCTCCCATTGCCCTCAGCGGTCAACCTTAATGGCCGACCAGCATCATCTGTGAGTTGCAAGCCATTGAGATAGCCGCTGAAATCAGCTCTTAGGATTGGTGACAGTCGGCGTTCGGCTGGGGTCAATTTGCCATGAACCGGCGTGCAGATAAACTGATTGTCGGCCTCCCGAATCTTCTGGCGGTGCCACTGATAAATACCGCCAAATTGCCACTCATAGGCAGCATCGGCATGCTCCAGGTTGTGGATCGGACAGTAGGCCGAAACGGCAAAAACGTCGTCGGTCGCCGGAGCCGCACCGAGTGCCAACAATGCCGTGTCAAAGAAATCGGCATTGCCACTGGCCCCCATCAACGCCGAGGTCGCCCCACCAGCGCTAGTCCCGTTGGTGATGATCTTCTCCGGATCACCAGGAAGCCGGCCAGCATTGAACTTGACGTAACGGACCGCTGCCTTCATGTCCACGATAAACGCCGGCGCCTTGCCGATGTATTCGCCCTGAAAATTCGTCTGTGTCCGGCCACGAACACCGGCAGAAACCACGACATAGCCCTGTTTAAGGGCCTTAAGAATCGTCTCGCCACGACTAAATGGTTGCGGATTTCCCGGGAAATCGCGCGGACCGGGCATGTAGCCGCCCACCGTATTCGGCATAAAAATCGGCGCACTCACCCGATTATAACCGTTGACGCGTTGACCATTAAAATATGCCTCCGGAACAAAAACATTGAGCTTCTGAATATCATCGACGGGGCGTGACACATAGGTCAGGTCCATGAAACACCGGTAGGACACTGTCACACCATCGACGGTCGCTGTGACCGACTGATAAGTTGTTTCGTCAAATCTTAAGGGTGAGGTCATCGTCACTCCTCCATTTCATTTTTCACTATTGAGTCTACTGTAGTGGAAAATGCGGTGGGAGGCAATTCATTTGGCTAATAACGGGTGGAGCGAAAAAGTGCACAACCGCTTTTGACTCGTAATTAGTTGCACGCAAAAACTCACTAAGTTTGCTGAAACTGAAAAGATAGGTTGGCTGCGGAACCAACCAATGCACCCGGCAACTCTAAGTCACACTAAACGGCTACGATTAACTTGTGGATGTAGACTCGCCCCGTTGCCGACCATCGAGGACGGGATTCAACCGCTGAATCAGCGTGATCACTTGCCAGGGCTCCGTCGGTAAAGCCAGCCGCGGAAAACTATCGACGGGCGTGTGCATCTTGACTTGGGTTGGCCGACTGAGCTGATAATCGATCACTGTGTCACGTGAGATGCGCCCCTTAACCCCCTGATACCCCTTCACGTAGCGGTCGACGCGGCCATTGAACTGAACGATGTCGCCGCGCTGAAGTTGACCCAACTCACGGAAACCTTTGGTCAGGTTGAACCAGAGATGTCCGGCCATGAGCTTGCCACCAACTACGAGGCGTACGTCCCGCAACAAAAGCGTTGGCTCCTCCCCGCGATAGCCAGCCTTATAGCCGTATCGTTCGAAACGACCATAAAATTGGTGCCGCTCCTCCATCCCCAGTTGTTCTAATCGTTGTCGCCGTGCTGCCCGAATTTTCATGGTAAACGCCCCTCTCTACTGACTAACTCCGTAAAAAGTGGTCGAAAATTCGTGGAAATTAAAATTAATTTGTCATTCCGATATACTGCGTGATGCCGATTGTGAATCAACCGAGATATATTCGTTGTTGATACCGCCTACATCACGTAGAATGAGGGAAGCAATTTCACAAGTACATAGAATTTTGACGGCTGAACATCATTGACGAAAGCGAGCGATAATTATGCAAAATTTGTCCCGACACATCTCGTTTCCCCGCCTGCTGATCTTAGGTGCATCCAGCGTGATCGGTAGTAGCTGGATCTACACCAACGGTATCTTCTTCGATAAATATGGCGCGGGTGGCGAAATTTTCGGCTTTGTCCTAGCTACCTTCATTACGATTCTGGCCTCTCTCTCCTTTGCGGAACTGTCTTCGATTTTTCCTCGTAGCGGCGGGCCGGTCGTCTATAGTTACTTAGCATTTGGGCAGAAATGGGCATTCGCCACGGGCTGGGCGATTCTTGGGGCTTACCTGAGTGCCCTGTCGTTTTACGTGACGGCCTCCAGCATGTTGCTGGCTACGATTTTTCCACAGATGTCGG
The DNA here is from genome assembly GCF_016861695.1 of Levilactobacillus andaensis. Lineage (GTDB taxonomy): Bacteria > Bacillota > Bacilli > Lactobacillales > Lactobacillaceae > Levilactobacillus > Levilactobacillus andaensis. The sequence continues at coordinate 31,545 of NZ_BOLP01000002.1, forward strand.
CGGGCCCGGGGTACACGATTGCCGGTGCCCACGTCTCGCTGATCGAACTGGCGGTCGGCGTGGCGTTCACGCTTTTCATTTTCTCACTCAACATTCGTGGGACAAAATTGACCGCGGGTGTGCAGGCGGTGCTCTTCATTGGACTGCTCATCTTGGGTGGCGCGCTGGTCGTCACTGGGTTTACGCAAGGGAGTCCCGCCAATTTCTGGCCGGCATTCAGCGCGGGCAGCCAGCCATTTGCTAACGTGGTCCGCTTCGTGTTGCCCGCGATGACGTTCCTGACGGGCTGGGAAGTCGTGACGATTCTGGCGGAAGAAGCGGCAATGCCACCGAAAAAGATTGGGAAAGCGGTCGTCGGCGCCATTATCCTCGCGGCCAGCTACTACATCATCGTGCTGTTGGCCAGCGCGTGGGTCTACCCATGGCACAAGACGGCGACGTTCCCGATGGGGTCGATCACGGCGTTCACTAAAGCCGGTTTCCCACTGTTGGGAACGGCGGCCTACCTGATTGCTTTTCTAGGGTTATTCACCAGTTTCATCGGCTTGTTTACGGCGGCGCCCCGACTGATTCTGTCGCTAGCTAGAGCAGGCCTGCTACCGCCGAAGTTCGCGGAGATCAGTGTCAAACGGAACACGCCAATCAACGCGACGGTTCTGGTGTTGGTGTTTGCGATTGGCTTTGGCTGGCTGGGTAAGGGCGCGATGACGTACTTTTTGGACCTGGGCGGTTTCTTCGTTGCGATGGCCTGGGCAATCACGGCGATGGCGCTGCGCCGGACTCGCCGCGACTACCCGACACTGGATGGCGGCTTTCGACTGCGCCACCTGTGGCCGAGTACGCTGGGTGGTCTACTAGCGGTCATCATTGCGGTCAGCACGCTGTATCCTAAGTCGCCAGTGGCGTTGGCATGGCCGACGGAGTATATCATGCTAGCGGTGTGGATTGGTCTAGGATTGCTGTTCTACTGGCTAGGCCGGTCGAATCACCAGGAAAAGGATCAGGCGTTGCACCATTTATTGGGGGAGACTGAGTATCAGCGTTTGAAAAAGAACGTATAAGAAAACGGCCAACCGTTGTGGAAGCGGTGGCCGTTTTACGTTAGTCCGTTTGATCTTGTTTTAAAAGTTTGAGAAGCTGGGCATCCCGTTGTTTGACCAGCTTGGCAATGGCCCCAACTAGGTTCCGCCGTCCGAGACCGTATTTGATAATATTATTGGCAGCTTCGGGTAACGCGATAGTTTTGACATGTGATAGTTCATTGAAATATCTGATTCTGAACGGGTTGAGTATGGCTACGTAATTTCTCTTTATCTCTTGGGTTTAGTTTGACAGAAAGCGAGATACTGTTCACCATCGATGAAGATGCCGTTCACATAAAATTATCGTTAGCGAAAATAGTAGTTGAGCTGAATATGATATTTACTCACCTTTATCTTCAATGGTATAGTTTAAGTAACCACTAGACTGTTTTCTTGGAGGAATGAATTTGAATCTTGTTAGCCTGTTCAAAAGAATCTCAGCTGAATACGCAGTGCAAAAAGAGGTCCCTCGGTCATTCGCCCAAAACGCGTTAATTAGGGACTGCAAAGCTAGTCTGACCGAAGCGCTCTCTTTAGACAAATTACCGACAAGTTATCGTGCCAAATTTTCAGCCGGTGTGGGTAAATGGGCCGAAATTCCTTGGATTACAATCCGGGACAACGACATTTTCCATGCAACAACCAAACATGGTATCTATATTGCTCTGCTGTTTACGAATGATTATAAAGGTGTCTATTTAACGTTAACTCAAGGCTGGACCTTCTTCGAGAAAAAATATAAAGGTAACGACCCCCATGATAAAATTCGATTTATTTCAAATTTCTTCTACAACCACCTTCAACTTTCAGCCAAACTGATGCAATTTTCTGGTCAACGTATTTCTCTTAAACGGATAGATAATAAGTTTTCAAAATTGGCTACTGGCTATGAAGACGGTACTATTCTCAGCAAGTATTACGACATTTCCCAATTAAGTGAGGACAGTAATTCAGCGTTAACGGATGACCTTCTCAATATGTCCGAATGCTATCAGCAAGCCCAACAACTATTGCTTGATCCCAAAGATTATATAAAGACTGTCACCACTATACTAGCCAATAACTCCCATCAGTCAGTCGTATATCCAACCGCCGATGAACCCGACGACCAGGTAAATGAGGACCAGCAGTCCTATGACGTTTTACAAAAACATGGTGTTAAACCTGACTACGATGCCCTCGCACAGCATGCGGCCGAATCTGGTAGGCAAGGTGAAGAATTTGCAATGGCTTACGAACAAAATCGACTTGCACAAAGCCCGCTGTTATCAACGGTTCAAGACAAGCTCAAACACGTTTCAAAAGAAGATGGTGACGGTTTGGGTTATGATATTCTATCTCAGTGTGTCAATCCAAAAAATCCCTCACAGACTAAGGATCTCTACATTGAAGTTAAAACGACTTATAATCCAACAGAGACAACTCCCTTCTTCATGTCCTCTAATGAGCTGACATTCTTCGAAATATGTAAAAAGGAAGATATGGCTTACGCAATCTACAGAGTCTATGGCGATCCTGACAACCGTAAGCTCAAAGTTTTCACACCCAAGGTCATTGACCAAGCTGATTTTAAACCTACTAGCTACCAAGTTAGGTTAAACGGCTAAATATCGAAAAAGCATCTCCAACCAGTCAGTGTTCTGGTTAGAGATGCTTTATTTTTTATACCAATTAAATGACGGCACTTTTTGCCAGAGATATTTATCACTTCTTAATTCCATTGATTGAGTTCGACCAACCTCACCACACATTCACAGCGTCATTAGCAAACACTGCCTGTCGTTCATTAATTTCAGCTACGCCCCAACCGTGCTCACGAATAACATCAGCCAGTTGTTGATTGGCTTTTAATTCAGAGGTCTTCAATTTTCTTTCAGCCTCAGAAATGTCAGAGAACCCGGACTTGACCAGACTCTTCTCAATAATCGTCCAGTTGCCAATATTCTTTGAATACTCGTTTAGCTTATTATCATTGCTAATCTGAACAACACGATAACGATCATCGTCAAATACTCTGCCATAGAGTTCGTCTTCTGAAAAGCCTTCATAGCGGTTGTTATAAATTTCCGAAAGGATGTAGGCTAATACCCATTTATTTCTCCCCTTGTCGCCGCCATCTTTTCGCAAGACGCTGAAGGAAGCTTTAGTCTCTTCATTGGTCTTCAACATTTTACTATTGATGCCATCGATAATTCTATCGACACCCTGGTAGTTCAAATTCCAAATGTTCTTAGCAATTTCAGAAAAGCCTACTTCTAAAGTATTGGTTCCATCATTGATAATCGTTCTGTGCCGAATAAAAATCGACAACAGCTTGTTAACGACCATCAAGATATCATTATCCTTATAGTTTCTGTAACTCATTGCAATGACGATCGGATAATACAACTTCACGTTAATTCTAGAGAAGATGTCTAACCTCTGCGTAATTCTTTGATCCGCGAAATATTTTCGATGATCCCCTGTTGTTGGTGATTCAAGTACGACGTATAGCTGGACTAAATTCTCTAAATCCATTAACAGATCCTTAGCGCTATTGACGTCCGTAATGCAGTCACTAACTTCTCGATAGAGCTTTGCTGTGGAGACAATCCGTTCCTTTGATGCCCAGTAAGTTCGAATAAACCGTGTAATTCGCTTACTATCATTATTTAAATGCTCAGCCAGCTCTCCCCACATCTCATTTGACTCTTCTATGTTATTTTCCATCGTTGACATCAAATGGTTCTTAATAATATCTGACGGGGCTAAATCCTTTCCCCTGCTATTCAGCGTTTCAAAGATAGTAAACGCATCCCGTCTGCTTGGTGCAGAGATCATGACCAGGTAGAATCGTCGTGAAAATGACAAAAAGATCTGTCGTAGCAAGTCGATCTGCTCACCAATCGAGGTCTCATCTTTCAGCATTTTTCTAATCCAATCCGTCATATCCTTATAGGCCGTTTGCATATCCTTAATTGGTTTAGAAGTGGTTTTTACCGTTAGTGCTTTCTTGTTACTACTGATGAGATCATCAAAGAAATCTTGTAATATTGTGTTTCCATCTCGATCAGCTACTGGTTCCACGACTAAAGTTGGCGATTGGTCATCATCCCTGTACAATGCCTGTTCAACTTGCAACCGAATATCACGTAGTAAGTCGCTAACCTCTAGGCTGACACTTCCGTTAGAATTTTGCGTGTTTTTTTCATACATTTCATTAGCAATATCGCGAACGGCCGCCATAAAAATCACACTAGTTGTTAACCGTTGCTGACCGTCAATGATTTCTTGAACGCCACTACTATCTCTATAAGTGACAATCTGACCGAAAAAGTGACTGTCTCTTCTTCCTTTAACTAAATCCTTTAAATCTTCCCAAAAGTCCCCAACTTCACTCTTTCCCCAAGCATAATTACGCTGGTAGACCGGTACGACAAAACAGTTATCACGAAAAAGATCCTCAATCTTAAATCTTGATGGCATCGGAATATCAACCCGCATACTATGTTCCCTTCTCCATCCCCTCAATTTTAAACTAGCCACTCCTTCAACGAGCAACCAGTCCATATAGGATGTTAATTAATGATAACCCATATTTTAGCCGCAATATACTATTTTTCTTCATCTTCTAAAATCTGCTATAATCATCATAATAAATCCGCTTACAAAGGAACCTCCACCCATGTCCCCCATCCAAACCTATCTCACTACCCCAGTCGCCACCGACCACCACGCAGAACTCGTCGCCATCTACAATCTGCTTAAAACGCTACTTCCCGACGCAACCGAGAAAATCAGCTACGGCATGCCCGCCTTCTACGTTGCCGGAAAGCCCGTCATTTACTTTGCGGCGACCAAGCATCATCTCGGTCTCTACCCGACGGCCTCGCCCATTGCCCATTTCACCACGGAACTGGCGGCCTACCACACGTCCAAAGGCGCCATCCAACTGCCCTACGACCAGCCGCTCCCCGAAAAATTGATTGCCGCCATCGTCGCTTTTCGCGTTCACGAAATCACCGCGTAACCACAAAAATACTGGTTAGACTCCTTTTCCGAGCCTAACCAGTATTTTTTATTTTCTAATTTAGTCTTCGCTACCCATCATTCGACCGACGAACGCTGCTAAAATCGCACCGACTTCTGGGGCCAAGATATACAGCCACAGGTGGGACAAGGCGCTACCACCGGCGAAAATTGCGGGGCCGAATGACCGAGCTGGATTCAATGAACCGCCCGTCAGATTCAGTGCCACAATGATCAAGAAGGCCAACGTTACCCCAATCGTCAGGCCGGCGAAGTCGCCGTTGCCATGACGGTCGCTCGTCACATTTAGGATCACCAGCAAGAACAGGAACGTCACTAGCGCTTCCACCACGAAGGCCAAGCCCGTCGAAATTTTAGGGAAGTCCGTTTGCCCCAATTGGTTGGTTGCTAAGCCCAAGCCGCTGACAAATAATTTAATAAAGGCTGATGCCACCGTTGCGCCTAAGACCTGCGCCACGATGTATCCCACCGCGTCCTTACCGCCGATTCGGCGATTGATCAGCATGGCCGTCGTCACTGCCGGATTGAAATGTCCACCAGAGATGCCGCCAAACGCGTACGCCGACACCGTAATCGCCAACCCAAATGCCAGCCCAATCGTCAGTGTATTCCCTGCGGCGACCGTTACAGCGCCCGTTCCCAAGAAGACCAGCATAAAGGTCCCCATAAATTCTGCAGTATATTTCTGCATGATAATTCCTCCAATCTCACTTATATAAATAATTATAGAACACTTCGGCAAACGACGGTACCAATACGCAAAATGTCCTGGCAACTCGTCTGCTTTTGATTGCCGGCACCAAAAAACGCTTCCTCCACAACGAAGAAGCGTCCTCGTTTTACTCTGCTTGCTGGACGATTGCCGTAATCGCCGCCGTAATTCCCCGCACATCGTCCGCTAACGACAACGACGGCGTGTTGGGGCGTTTAGTCACCTGACTCGGTAGAAACGGAATGTGCATGAAGCCCGCCCGCAACTCGGTAAACTCGGTCGCCCGTAGGTACTGGACCTGGTACATGATGTGATTGCAAACGTAGGTCCCGGCCGTTGTCGACACGGTACTCGGTAGGCCAGCGGCACGAATCGCCGCCACCATCGCCTTAACTGGCAACTGCGTAAAGTATGCCGTCTCCCCAGCCGTCTGAATCGGTTGGTCGACCGGTTGCTGCCCCGCGTTGTCCGGAATCCGGCCATCGCTCAAATTAATGGCAACCAACTCTGGCGTCAAGGCTGCGCGACCGCCCGCTTGGCCAATGCTCAAGACCACATCCGGTCGTTCACGCACGATGGCTTCCCGTACGACCGTGGCACACCGGTCAAAAACCGTTGGAATCTCTAATTTCACAATCGTTGCTCCCGCAATTACTGACGGCAGCTGGTTCACCGCTTCAATCGCTGGATTCGTCGTTTCACCACCGAACGGGTCAAAGCCCGTCACTAAGATTTTCATCGCCGCCACCTCCGCTAAATATTAGTCTCATTATACGCTAAAGAGGCGACCACGCCGCAACGCAATCGCCTCTCACTCTTCAACTTTTACTTTTCAACCGCATCAATCACCAGCAGGCGCGCACTGAAGTCAAATGACTCCTCGATGCCCTCAGTACTGTCTTGCAGGTGTGGAATGAACACGCCAGCATTCATCAGCTCATCGCCGTAATAAACGTGGTCGTTGCCAGCAATTTGGTAACGCTGATCCGGTTGTAAACCACGCAGATACAGCCGATTGTACGCTGGATTAGGATGATTCAGCACCTGATACCGCGCCGCAATTGCATGCTTGCCATCCGCGCTGACGACCTGCCAACTACCGACATTGCCATCACCCGTGAATGGACTGTCCAGCCGGTAGAACTTGCCCTGCTGGAACAGCTCGCGGTGGGCCTTGTAGAAGGCAACCTGCTCCTTGATGGCCGCCTTTTCCGCCGCTGAACATTGCGTCACGTCTAACTCGTAACCGAGATCACCAAAGTAAGCCACGGCCGCTCGCGTTTCGATTGGCGTGATCCGCCCGGTTTGGTCATTCGGCACCGCCGACACGTGTGCGCCCATCATCGTTTGCGGGTAGCCGTACGAGGTGCCAAATTGAATTTTCAACCGTTCCACGGCATCCGTATCGTCGCTGGTCCAGGCTTGCGGCGCGTACGCCATCATCCCCAGATCAAAGCGCCCACCACCGGAGGCACAGGATTCAAACAACACGTCTGGATAGGCCGTCGTCAACCGACCGTACAGCTGATAAACGCCGAGCATGTAGCGATGGGCGAATTCCAACTGCTGGTCAGCTGGCAGGGTCGGACTGTAGGCCTCCGTGATGTTACGGTTCATATCCCACTTGATGTAGTCCAGATGGGCATCAGCAATCAGCCGACTGATTTTATCGTACAGGTAGTCAATCACTTCCGGATTAGCCATATCAATGACAAATTGGTTCCGTCCCGGCGTCATTTCCCGGTGCGGCGTCTTGACCGTCCATTCCGGATGCGCCCGGTACAGGTCGCTGTCGATCGAAATCATTTCTGGTTCGAACCACAGCCCAAATTTCAACGCCATGCCGTGAATCTTGTCGGCCAAATGTGCGATACCGTTGGGGAGCTTCTGCGCGTAAACGTCCCAGTCTCCCAGTGATGTCGTGTCATCGTCACGGTGACCGAACCAGCCGTCATCCAGCACGAACATTTCAATGCCGAGATCCTTGGCGTCACTAGCAATCGCCGTGAGTTTCGCCTCATCGAAGTTAAAATAAGTCCCTTCCCAATTGTTGATCAACACCGGCCGCGGCGTCTGCGCAAAGTGGGGGTTCACCAAATGATGCTGATAAAAGTCACCCATCTGCTGGCTCAACTGATTCAGCCCGGTGGTCGTGTAGCTGAGCACGGCTTCCGGTGTCTGGAACGTCTCGCCCGGTGTCAACTGCCAACCGAATTCTTCCGGATTGATGCCGATTAAAATCCGCGCCGTATCGAAGGCATCGACCTCGACTTGATCCAGAAAGTTTCCGGAATAGATGAGATTGAAGCCAAACGCCGCCCCGTGGTTCTCATCCGTTGTCGGTCGGGCCAAAATCATGGCCGGGTTCTGCTGATGACTGGAAGCGCCGCGCAGACTACCAATGCTCTGCGACCCGCTATGGAGTGGCGAGCGTACCAGATGACGTTCACGCGCCCAGCTCCCGGAGAACTGCAGCAACTCGTAATTGGCATCCGGCAGGTCCAACTGACTACTCATGGCGCGGTCCAGCAGCAACGTCTGCTCACCGGCATTCGTGAAACGCGCACTCCGCACAATCACGTCTTGATGGGGAAAGACCGTGTACTGCAGGGCCAGCGTTAACTCGGCCACCACATCACGCAAGGTCACCGTCAGCGTCTGGACGTCATCACCGGTCGCAAAGGCCGATGGCAGGCCATTCAACCGCTGCTTGCCGTCCGTGATCTGATAATCCTGATAGCGAAATTCTGAGATGCGACTACCATCTGGCGAGGTCACCTGAAACGCCGGGTCGCGGTAATCGCCCTTGCCTAAACCGGCGAATTCTTGCTTCAATGTTTCTGGTTGAAAATCTGGCCGATCCAGCCGCCATGCCGGAATCGCGCCGTGTTCCTCGCGAGCGGTCAGGTCGGGATAATTGGCCTGGTCATGAATCCGCTGGCCATAGTACAACTGGCCGAGTTCGCCGTTTTCCATGACGTGAAACAGATAACTGGTATGGTCGGTCTGCAGATGAAATTGGTGCTGCTGAACTGAAATTGGCATGTTCGTTGCTCCCTTCAAAGTCGTTTTCCGTTCTCATCGTAGCATATTTTGGCACCGCTTACAGGTATTACCTACGAAAAAAGTATCCGTCCACTAAATGGTCATCGTCAATCACTATTTGTCCCATTTAAATGTTGATCACAGCTCACGCAATCGGCTATCTACCAGTCGCCTCGATGGACAACTTTCACTGTAAATGCTAAGCTAGCTTGCACGGATTACTACTCGAAATCGGTCATCGCCCTGGTTGATGACCTTCAGCAATACCCAATGAGAAAGGACCTGGCAATATGGCATTAACACAACTGAACCTCGGCAGCGAGCTTGGCGTCGAGGTGCTCCACCAACGCTGGTACGCCCTCATCCTGTATCAGCTTGACCCTGAGCCCACGGACTTCATGGAACTCCGCCGCACCGTTCGCGGCATTTCAACTTTCAACCTCCTACTGCAGCTAAAACAACTCGCGGACCTCGGGCTGATTGAAACTTTAGCAAACGATGATTACAGTTATCAGCTGACGGATAGTGGCTACATGTTTCACAACATCTTGCTTTCCCTAGAACACTGGGGCAACGCAACCTTAACGCATGAGCTTAGTCATTAGTCAAAAACGGACGCCGCCAACCTCCATTGAGGGTCGCCGACGTCCGTTATTTATTTAACCTATTTTTCTTCGGCGTCATCCTTGCCCCAAGTCTTTTCCAACTCGGCAACGATTTCCGCATGCTTTTCTTCGGTAATCTTAACTTTACTCAGGAAGATGATGGTCCCGATAATCACAGTTACTGCTGGCGTTCCGAGCATGATGGCTTTCAACGTCCAAACGTTGCTGGCCGTCATTGCACTCACCTTGGCATTACCAGACATGCCGGCCATCACCGCCGTCATCCCGGTAATCCCAGTCACAATCGCCCCGGACAGTTTATCAATCAGTGGCCGAATGGACAGCACCAAGGATTCATCCCGGTGTCCCAACTTCAATTGCCCATATTCCACGATATCCGTAAAGGTCATCAAGACAACCAAGAAGATCAGAGGTTGTGGCAAGTTGAAGAGGGCCCCAGCCAACAGAACTAACCAGAGATTCTTATCGGCAAAGGCGAAAATACCGATGGCGACAAAGATAATCACGACACAGATGACGAAGACGTTCCGCCGTTTGAACTTTTTAGCTAACGCTGGGAACAGGGAAACGGCTAGTAAACCAATCCCCATGTTCAACATCCCCAGAATGGAGAACTTCGCAGCGTCACCCAAAACGTACGTGAAGTAGTACAGCATGAGTGAGTTAGTCAGGTAGACCCCAGAGCCGTACAGAACGTACGCTAACGCCAACCACAGCAGCTGATCGTTGTGGACCAGGATCCACAGTACCTTCTTAAATCCAGTTTCTTCCTTGTTTTCCCGCAACCGCGAGTTCACTTCTTTGGTCCCAAATCCAATTGAAACCGCTCCCAAAAGTGCGATGATTGCAGCAACGACGGCGTACAGGAACCACCCTCGGCTATCCCCGGTACCACCCTCGTTGGTGGCAGAAAACATTAAAATCATAGGAATGATCGTTACGGTAACGATCGTCCCACCTAACGTTGACCCAACCCGCGCAATCGTCGCGGTTTTTTCCCGTTCCAGTGAGTCAAAGGACAACGCTGGCAGCATGGACCATAGACCAATGTCTTTGAAGGCAAAGAAGATGTCCATGACGATGTAGACGAAGGTGAAAATGAACAGGTAGTACATCGGCTTGCTGGTCAGACCCCACATATCACTGAATAAGAGCATCATGGCTAAACCAGAAACAATGGTCCCAACAACGACCCAGGGCTTGAATTTTCCCCAACGGGTCTGCGTCTTGTCAATCGTGTTCCCAATGAAGGGATCAATGAATAGTTCGGCGACCCGGAGAACGAAGATAATGGTCGTCATGACCCCAATCATTTTATTATTGTAGGCCGTATCTGACGAATTAAATAGGTGGTTCGTAACAAACATAATAAAGTAGCTGTTCATGACTTGGTTGAATAAATCATGCCCGAAGGCTCCAAACGCATAAGACGTCCGGCTGACCCAACCGTGATTTGTATTGTTTTCCATAATATCGCGCCCCATTTTCCCTTAATTTGACGATAACTTACGGTAAGCTGGTAAGGATTGCAACGTTACCGGTACTTGCCGTTCAGCTGGTCCCGTAATAATCGTGGCCTCGCCAGTGACGGATTGCCATTGGCCGGCAGGGAAGTAAATAGCCTTTTGCGTTGCATGTTGCTCTAAGACTGGGGCAACCAGGAAGTCACTTCCCAGCATGAATTGCGTGTTCAAATACTGCCGCTTCGTTTCGGCGAAATCGTAAGCCATAGACCGAACGATTGGCGCACCAGTCTCAGCTGCGCTCTCTGCCAAGGTGGTAATGTCATCGGCAAATTGCTGATGAAGTTTGGCGGCTTGACGACATAGGGCTAGGTGTTCCTTGTCCAGTACCCGCCAAGGTGCCACGGAGAATTGCATCATTGGCATCAATGCTGAACACTGGGCAGAGCGAACGATGAGTTCTTGATCAAAATGGTCGAGAGTGATCAGACTGCGGATCTCACCGCCACCAATCATGTCTGGGCAACTGAAGTAGTAGCCCAACAGGCCCTGGGCAATCGTGTCCGGAATCAGTTCGGACAGACCGTCTTTGCCCCACTCAAAACGCTTATCTTGTAGGCGGTTAACCAATGGTGCCCCTTCATTACGGTAGTTCGCCCGAAATTCGTTGTAAGGGAATTCCGCACCGAACTCACCCCATAATTGGGTCTGTTGCTGTGGACTCAGCTCACCAGCCGAAATGTCGGTTTCCTTGTAGAAGTGGGGATCACCAGCGTCAAATTTAAAACCATCGACGCCAGTATCCGCCTGCAATTTTTGCAACGTCCCTTTTAACCAGTCATACGTTGCTGGATTACTCAAATCTAGGACGGCACTGTACCCATTCCACCATTCACGGACCACGGGTTCACCCGATGGCTCACGCAGCAACATCTGCTTATCGCGTAGTTCCCGGTACTCCATCGAATCCGCACTGACAAATGGGCAGACCCACACCATGACCTTGAAGCCCATATCGTGTAGCTCGTCAATCATGGCCCGGGGAGCAGGGAACTTCCGCGCAGAGAATTCCCAACGTCCATAGTAGTCAGCCCACAGATCATCGATCATGATAATTCCAGCTGGAAAACCATTGTCAGCAATACCATGCGCGTACTTTAAAACGTCGGCTTGATTTTGTTGATAGAGCAGTTCGATCCAGGTATTCCATTGTGGCAAGTCGAAAAATGCCCGTGGTGGCATCTTGCCCAGCTGAAAGGCTTGCTCAGCAACTACCTGTTGCGCGCCACGCAGCCCATTGGCCCCGGATACCATTGAAACGGAGTCGCGCGTAACGATGTGAAAGACCCCATCAGCCAACGTTAACTTGAATGGCGTCGCACTCCAGATAGCCCGACCCTTAGTAGACAGGAAAATCGGGGCGACCTGGTTACCATTCACCAAATGAATCAAATCAAGCTCATATGTACTCTCACGAGTTAACGGGTACTGCGAGCCATCAGCCACACAACCACCGTACCACTCTTCATCTTCCAAAACGGGAATCTCTAGTGGTGCGGTCAAACTTGCGGTCAATTCATCAAAAGTTATCATCAGAACTTCCTCCCAATATTTGGTGATTTCTGTCTTATCATAGCCAAATCTATTTCGAAACGATAGCAACTCGAATCGCTATCGTTTTACCCCTTGGAGTAATTAAGTAACTTAATTTTTAAACCAACCCTCATGAGACCTGGTACCGAACGCTATGTAATAGTTTTGTGTGGTTAGTGTATTATTTTAATTAACCCTACTGACAATCTTCCATCCCTACGTTATGATGTGAATGTAACCGGAAATGAAAACGTCACCGCACTTTTGAAAGGCAGGTATTTTCATGAAAACTAGACAACGTACTTGGACCAAGCGCGCCGCAACGATTCTTTCTTTAGTGGCCGTGACGCTTCCCATGGCAACAACCGTGGCCAGCGCCGCAACGACTACTGATGATCTCTCCGCCCACGAAGCCCCTTACGGCTACTTTGTGGACACGTATCAACAGAACACCAAGAAAAATACGACTCAGACTAACAACCCCGTCGTTGGTGAAATGGCTGAGTTCTCTACATACTGGAATAACGACAAAGCGTTAAACACCGTCCTACTCGGCGAAAACGTGGGTAAAGCCGCCGCTATCACCCAGAAACGGACCGACGCAGAAGCCACTCGTTCCTACCTAACTGACCGTCGCGACCTGCGCTACAACTTAATCTCTGGCTTAGGGCCTTACGCTTCCGCCTTCATTAAGAACGCCGACGCTAAGACCGACTTTAACGACATGCCAAGTACGCCACTTCCTGCAAATGCACCCTACAGCAAGGTCACTTGGGCCTCAACGACCTCACCACTTGGTCCCCTGGTTAAGCTGGTCGACACCACGGCCCGCTCGCCATTCTCCGGAACTGGAATCGTTAAGCACGTTGTCCGTTACGTTCGCCCTTACCGTCAAAGCACTGATGTTAAGGTCGTCCCTGCTCTTTCTAAGGTCATGGCCGCTGCCAAAGCTGACGACTACGACTTCCCAAGTGGACACACAACTGCTGCCTTTGAATCTGGAGAAACACTGGCCTACGCAGTTCCTGAACGGTTCCAAGAATTAATCACGCGTTCTTCCGAAGTGGGTTATGACCGAATCTTAGCTGGTCGGCATTCACCATTAGCCGTCATGGGTGGTCGAATGGTCGGAACAGCCATGACGGCTGCCACTTTAAACGATCCTAAGAACCAAGAACTGATGAAGCAAGCCTACGCCGTTGCCCACACTGATTCCCTGTTGAAAACCAAGGATCTGTCTGCAAACGACGACTTCAAAGATTACCAAACGAACCGCGATGCCTACCGTTTCCGGATGACTTACGGGTTCAGCCAAACCGGCAATACCACCCAAGCCATGCGCGTTCCTAAGGGCGCCGAAGTGCTCTTAGCAACTCGTTTACCTTACCTGAACGCAACACAACGCCGGGACGTCTTGTTCACAACGGGAATGCCATCCGGCTACCCCGTTATGGACGATGCCGAAGGCTGGGGCCGTTTAGACCTCTTCTCCGCTGCGAACGGTTACGGTGCCCTTAACGACCCAGTGACGGTCAACATGGACGCTAGCCAAGGCGGATTCAATGCCAAGGACAACTGGCGCAACAACATCACCGGTAAGGGTCAACTGACGAAGACTGGTTCTGGTAGCTTAACCTTGAGTGGTAACAACAGCTACGCAGGTGGTACTTTATTGAAGGCTGGTGCCTTACAATTAGCAACCACTTCCGCACTAGGTAAAGGAAACGTGACGATCAAGGGTGGTCAATTACAATTAGCAACCACTAAGGTCACTATCAAGGGTAACTTCCAACAAGCCAAGGCTGGCCAATTGAAGCTAAGCCGCGATGCGCACGTCAACATCAAGAAGACGGCCAAGCTGAACGGGACGCTGAAGTTAACGGCTGGTTCTTTAAAGAATGGCACGAAGTTGATGACCTTCCACGCACACAAAGGAAAATTCAACCACGTCTCCGGCTTGCCTAAGGGCTGGCACGTGGTTTACACGAAACACGCCGTTACGTTAGAAAAGTAGCCGTACAAAAGTATACAGAAAAGGGGCTGTGGCGATTGTCACAGTCCCTTTTCTGTATGCCTATTCTTCCTCCTGATATGCCAACAGATCTCCTGGTTGGCACTGCAGCACCCGGCAGAGTGCCGTCAGCGTTGAAAATCGAATGGCACGTGCCTTGCCATTTTTTAAAATGGATAGGTTGGCCATGGTAATCCCAACCTCTTTAGAAAGTTCCGTCAATGTCATCTTGCGCTTCGCTAACATCACGTCTAAATTAATTACGATCATATCGTCAGCTCATTTTCTGTCTTGAACGTAAACGCATTGGCCACCAATTTTTGTAAGATGCTGGCAAAGACACCGATGACGGTTGCAGCGGCCAAAATAATACACGATAATAGCAAAATTCCCGGGGCATCGGCCGCATCCGTCCACCAGTAAGCTAACGGCAACATTGCTAAGAAGACAAGTGCCACCAGATACGCACTCCACTTGATTCGTTTGAGGGCGGTAACAGATTTCAGTGAGAACGCCGTATTTTGATCAATTCGCTGTAGAAGTGTGTACGCCTGAACGACTGCGTTTAACACACAGCCGCACGTTACCAGCAATCCCCCACCCATGACGAACGAAAAGCCATGCATGATGTGCATCGTGCCGTCCACTAAAAATGGCACCACAATTATTCCCAGTGCAATGACGATCAAGCCAATAACGGCTAAAGCTAACTTTAGAAGTAACGTTTCTCGTTTCACGACGGGTCCCTCCTCTATTTAACTTTAGAATACGCCATTTATTATTGATAAACAATAAATAGTTATTAAGATACGATAAAGTTCAACTTGATGCCAGCAAAAAAGCGCGGCTCCGATTTCTATCGGGGACCCCGCCTTTTAGCCTATTCTTTGAATTGAATTCTCACGTAATCCTTGTAGATCGGCAGGCTAGCCATCAATTCCTGATGGGTGCCGTGGCCGCTAATGTGGCCATTTTCCACGAAGTAAATATTGTCCGCGTCTACGATGGTGCTCAAACGGTGGGCAATAATTAACGTCGTGCGCCCCTTCATCAGCTGGCTAAGGGCTTGCTGTACCATTGCTTCTGATTCTGAATCCAAACTAGCAGTGGCCTCGTCCAACAACAGAATCTTGGGATCACGCAGGAACGCCCGCGCAATCGCTAATCGTTGACGTTGACCCCCACTGACCTTGACACCGCGTTCGCCGACCTGCGTGTCCAAGCCGTCAGTCATATGGCGAACAAACTCATCCGCCGATGCCAATTGCAAGACGTGCCATAACTCATCATCGGAGTACGTTTGATCAGAACCATACGTCAAATTGTGTCGCACCGTTCCGGCCATGATGGCTGAGTCTTGGCTGACATACCCAATCTGTGACCGCCAATCGCTCAGGTTTAGATTAGAAACATCCTGACCGCCAATCGTAATTTGCCCATTCTGTGGCTGGTAGTAACGTTCCAGTAGCCCGAAGATCGTCGATTTTCCGCCACCCGATGGCCCAGCAAAAGCGACTACCGAGTTGGGTTGGGCCTCGAAATTCACATCATGCAGAATCATTTCACCGTCATCATCGTAAGCAAAGTCAACGTGTTCCATTGCCAACGGTTGGTCGCTAACGGATTGGGTCGTTCCAGCAGTCAATTGTTCTTCTGGCTCCGCAAGTAAATCGCGAACCCGTTCCGTAGATCCACTGGCCTTGGATAACGTCGTGAAGAACCGCGCCAAGGTCCCCGCTGGGCCGATGATTTGGAACAGATACATCAGGAATGAGAACATCGTCCCCATGCTCATGGTGCCCGCAGAAACTCGCGCCGCCGCGTAGGCCAGAACGCCCACAAAGACCGCTAGCATAGTCGTCGTCATAACGGGACCGGCGATTGCGTCGTAAATGGCTTCCTTTAACCCAATTTGGTAGAGACTGCTAATCTGCTTCCCACCGGTCTGCGTTTCATAACCTTCCGCATTGGAGGACTTCACTAGTCGAATCTCCCCTAAGGTTTCATTGGTTGCCCCACTGAATTCTGCCATGGTGTCTTGCCGTTGATGACCGATCTTATTACTCAACCGCATAATCGGAAACATGACTAACATCATCAATGGAACGGCAATAAACATAATGGCCGTCATCTTCCAGTCCATAAACAACATGATGACCAACGCCCCACCAAGTTGCAGGAGGGCGGTCACCATCTGTGGAAATGAATTGGCTAACAGGTCTTTGATCTGCATCGTGTCATTGACGAGTCGTGAGGTCATTTCGCCGGTCTTAACACTATCAAAATAACTCACCCGTAGTCGAACTAACTTTTGCCACAGGATCTCCCGTAACCGGGCAACGACATTTTCTCCAAAGAATCCTAGTAGTGCGCCCGAGAAGGCACTCACCAGTGCACTCACAATGAATAAGACGATGACGCCAATCAGCAACGGCCGGTTTAACGTGTGGCCTAGCCCGTTGATTAAAGACTGGGCCAGCTTCGGGACGGCCAACTGGGCGCCGGTGGCCAATGCCCCGAACCCTAGGCCCACCCACAGCTGCCAGTACTTCGGTTTAGTCTGACGAATCAAATGCATAAAGCCCCGAAAGTCAAACTTGCTACCGACTCGAGACCGCTTAACGCTTGGTGCTGCTACTCTTCGTTCCATCTCTCTTACGCCTCATTTCAAATATTAAAACCAGCGCGGACCAAATCCATGGTGCGGCCAGTCATTGCCATGCCGATTCAAATCGCTCCAATCAAGGTCACCGACCTGATGATTGAGCTTCGTCAGCAGCCGTTCCAAGTCGGCCTGTTCATCTGCGTCCAGTCCACCAAATAGTTTTTCGGACAGACCATCAACACGCTGATCATACTGATTAAACATCTCTTGCCCCCGGTCACTCAGCTTAACAATGACGGCCCGCTTATCGGATTCGCTGGGGACCCGCTCAACCAATCCCATATCCTCCAAGCGACTAATTGTCGCACTGACCGAACTCGGACGAATATCTAGAATTTCCGCAATATCCGCATTAGTCATCCCATCCTTAGCGTGATGCAGGAGTTGCAATAGGCGCAACTGCCCCCGACCGCCATTAGGGCCACCGTGACCACCCATTCCCGGTTGATGACCAACGACCATCAAAAACTCTCTGTTCTGAAACAATTTGCCAAAGCTCTGTAATAAATCACGACTTTCATCCGACATGCTTCGGACCTCCTCTTTAAATTCGTGTCATTATCTTAGCACTTTGGTTAGCTTTTAACAACAAAAACTAACTAAAAACTAACTAAAAACTAGAGAGTCCCGTCAAATCAGCGTTTGTCGGTCAAAAAAAGTTGTGACTCGCGCCGCAACTTTTTAAAAATCACTATTTTGCTTGGCCGACTGCGAAGTAAGTCCCGTCCGGATCAGGGAAACCAAATGCGAGCTGACCATTGTCATCCACGATTTCCGTTGCACCGGGCAACTCATCATGCAGCTCTTCAAAACGCTCACTAAACAACATCAGTGAAGGTACGTTATTGAGCACTTCTGGTGAATAGGCTGCAATGAAGCTGCGAGAGAACAGAGAAAGCTCGGTTCCGGCGTTCAATGTAAGCACCACATTTTGGGAACCATCGGCTAAGGGCATCTTTGCTACAACTGGCAATTCGAAGTAATCCTGCCAGAACTTAACGGACCGATCAACGTCTGTCACGTAGAGCATAATTCGTGTTTTTTGCATCAGATTCACCTCGTCTTTTGATATCTCACATTCTACCATCAAAAACTAATTTGGAGAACTTACAAGTTTCCCTAGCTTTTCTGCGATAGAACAGGTATGCTTATCTATGCAGGTTTGCACCTGTCTAGTTGCTCTGTACATTCCAAAATGTAACCTATGGATCAACTAGTTGCCTCCATCTCGGATTGATGGGGGCTTTTTTGTACCCTTTTTTAATTAAATACACTGTTAATCGCTTACAAAGTGGCATTTCACTAAAAGTTATTGAACAGGTGTTGATTTTTTTTAATTGTGTGCCTATACTATATATCGTTGTGTTGATTAAACATAGTTAGAACCATTTTAACAATGATTAGATTAGATAGTAACTAGTCATCAAAATAGCGGATGGAGGTTGCCGGCCAATGGACCGTAGAACGCTTAAAACGCAACGGTTAATCAAAGATACTTTGCTGCAGCTTTTACAGCAAAAGCCCTTGCATAAGATTACCGTTTCAGAGATTACACAAATCGCCAACATTGGACGGGGAACCTTCTATATCCACTATCCAGACGTCGATAGCTTGTATGATCAAATCATCAATGACGCTATCGCTAATCTCACTGAACTGTTCGACCAAACGTACCCTAGCGGCACGGGCAACGCAGACTTTGTTGCCCTTTTTCGCGCCGTTACGCAATATTTAACGGCCAATGCCACCCTCTTCTGTGTTCTCTTACGGAACCAGAAAAGCGGTCGGGTCATGCAACAAATCAAAAATCTCTTTACACAACGGGTCATGACCGAAAGGCAGTTTGACCCCAACGATACTGAAATTAAAGTGACCGTTGCATTCACTACAGCTGGCGCCATCGGTGTTCTGTCCGATTGGCTCACTGGCGACTTAGATGTCAGTGCCGACCAGCTAGCCCAAATTATTGATAAGATTCTCGCCAAGTTTTAACCCTAGGAGGTCACGATTACGCTTACTTTAACCCCATTCAACCACACGTCAATCAAGGATCAGCTCGCTGTCCGGCGCTTATACCTGAAGAGTTGGCCCACAACTGAACAGGTTCCATTCTCCATTCTTCGATTCAAAGCGCAATCGTCGATCGTTCACTTCTACTCGTTATACGACGGCGATCAATTCGTCGGTTTTACGTATCTCATTTTTCACGAGGAAACTATCTACATTTTCTACCTGGCAATTGAACCCGCCAGCCGGACTGAGGGATATGGTGGCCAGCTTCTGGAGCAATTGAAGGCGACCTACCCACAAAAGCGCCTTAGTGTGACTATCGAATATCTCAGTGCCCGCGCCGACAATTACACCCAACGTGTCCAACGTCGTCGCTTCTTTGAAAATCATGGCTTTAAGATGGCCAGCTTTTGGATCGAAGAACAAGGCCTGCCCTACCAAGTCATGACTTGGAACGGTGACATGGATAGCAAGGAACTGGAAAAAGTCGTCCGCCACTACTCCGGTATTCTCTTTCGCTTCTTCGTCAACCTAGAGGTCCATACGTTAGGGATGCCTGACGATTATTAAACCAGTCAAAAGCGACCGACTCGCAAAGGTGAGTCGGTCGCTTTTATATTGTCTGCCTAATTAGTGAGCAGCTTTAGTTAATAAGTTAGCCTTGATTGCCTTGATTTGTGCTGGCGTGATCTTTAAGCCCTTCTTCACGTAGTTATCCATGGACCCATATTGCTTGTCCACTTGCTTGTAGAAGGAATTCAATAACGCTGGCTTAGCCCACGTCACGTTTAATTGCGTGTTGGACAGTAAATAGTCACGTTCGATGTCGCGCTTGCTTACCCCTAAGATGCTGTAAATGATGGCCGCTGACGTCCCGGTCCGGTCCATTCCATGGGAACAATGGAACAGGAGCGCGCCCTTCTTGTTTTCGGAAATTTGAACTAACAGATTGCGGTAGCTTCGGCGGGCGGCACCCTTGGTTGCCATGTCGAAGTACATCCCTTCGTCATCGTTGTCGTAGTTGGACTTCGTTCCCAGAACGGAAGCTTGCATGTACTTCACGCCATCCATTACGGGATCTGGCTTCTTCAAGATTTGTTCCGTCGTCCGCAAATCAACGATCTCACTCAAATGATAGTTCGCCGTCAATTGGAGTTGATCGGAAATCGTCATCTTTTCTAAGGAGTCACTCCGAAGCAACTTGCCCATCTTGACCCGTTGGCCAGTCTTGGTCTTGTAGCCCCCCATGTCACGCATGTTTTCAGGACCACTTAAATGAATCGGCCGGCTCACCTTTTGTGAGATAGCGGGTTGCAGTTGTGCATCTGTTGGTGTTGCGGTAGCGGCGTAGGCTGGTGTCACCGCAGTCGCTAGGACTAGGGAGCAACCGAGTGTTGCCAGTACTGTCTGGAATCGCATAGTTATTAATTTCCCCTTTCTGAATAGTCTTAGAATACCAAGCTCATGTAAAGGACCGACAAACTTCATGTAAGCATTTTGTATAACCTCTTATCAAATGCATAATGAAAAGGTCGCCAATCCCGGTCCGTTGACTTTCGCGACCAAGACATTCAAACTTGAATTTAAAGACTCTAAAGGAGGTCTCCAGATGTCCTGGTTACTCATTATTATTCCGTGTATGCTTGCCGGTCTCGTGCAAGGACTCACGGGATTCGGCGCGGCGATTATCATGATGATTTTTCTGCCGTCACTACTCCCCATCGACCAAAGTGCCGGGGTCGCCGCACTGATCATGTCAGCCAGCGTGCTCACACTGGTCATCCGTTATCGCCATTCAATTCGCCTCAAGCGCATCATCATTCCCTTTCTCATTTACGCTGGGGTGGCGTCGTGGTCTGTTCACCTGGGACAGATTCTAGACGTCCAATTACTACGTGACCTACTTGGTGGATTACTCGTCGTTTTAGCTCTCTATTTTGCCTTCGTTAAGCGGGCCAGCAATCAACAATATCCCTTACTCGTAGCCGGTATCTTTATGATCATCTCTGGTTTTTTCAATGGTCTATTTGGTATCGGTGGGCCACTAATGGCTCTGTATTTCCTGTCCCTAGCGAAAACAACGCCTGAATACATCGCCAGCGTTCAGACCTTTTTCCTGATCGATGTTATCTATATCACCACGCTACGGGTCGCCACTGGCATTCTCGTCGTGCAAGACATCCCCATCATCCTGGTCGGCATGGTGGGCGCCGTCTGCGGCACGATCATCGCCAATCACCTGATGACTCGCATGAACATGGCCATGGTCCAGCATCTGGTCTACCTCTTCATTGGCATCAGCGGCGTCTACTATCTCTTTTTCTAAACAGCAAAAAACGGGTCAGATGGCAGCACTTGTCATCGACCCGTTTTTAATTAATTAGTTTTCTTCAATTGTCGTGCCAATAGCCAGCAGACAAAGACCATCCCCGTCGACAACAGGTAGCTAAACTTGATTCCAACCAACTGACTGTTCATTGACCAGTGAATGTGGCTGGTACTCGTCAGACTGATGATGGCCACCAGCAGCGCGGTCCCAAATGAAGCCGCCACCTGCCGCAACGTGTTGTAGACCGCCACGCCATCCGGAATCATTGGCAATGGCAGCATGGACCAAGCGTGCGTCTGAATTGGGATCAGCACCAAAACCAGTCCTAGCTGGCGAATCGTCTGCCCGACAATCACGTAGGTCATCGACGAGTGGCTCCCCGTGGCGCTCAACAATAGCGACCCACTCATGTCAATGGTCAAGCCAACCATCACCATTCGCCGGAAATTATACCTGTCGTAAAACCGACCACTCAACGGTGAAATGATGGCCGTACACACCGACCCTGGTAGCAACGTCAAACCGGAAACCAGCGCACTTTGATGGAACACATTTTGTACTAAAACTGGAATGATAATGGCATTTCCGTACATCGTGACCATCAGCAACATATTAATAATCAGTGGCAGATTGAATTGCCGGTACTGAAACACGTGCAAATTCAACAGTGGCGCTGTCTTTGTCCACTGACTCTTGACGAATAGCCCCAACAGAATTGCGCCCAACACTAAGGGGACGATGCCCTTTAGCGACAGGAACGCCGTTTCCCCAACATTGGAAAAACTATACAGTGCCAGCGTCAAGCCCAATCCCGACAGAAACAGCCCTGTGCGGTCCAATGGCTGCCGTTGCAAGTCGCCCACATTTTCTAAGAACTTAGGCGCTAGCACCACGTCGAGCGCCATCAACGGCAACGTCAAGCCGAACAGATATTGCCAACTTAGGTGCGTCAAAATAACCCCCGCGACCGTGGGCCCTAAGACTGGTGCCAGATTCAACGCCAAGCCGACGATACCCATGGCTGCCCCCCGTTCGCTAGGCTTGGTCGACGTCATCACGACCACGTTGACCAGGGGAATAATGATCCCCGCCCCCAACGCCTGAATCATCCGGCCAATAATTAGGACCGGGTAAACCGGTGCCATTGCGCCAATCAACGACCCCAAAATGAAAATCAACGACGCCGTAAAGTACAATTGGCGCGTCGTGTACCGTTTGATCAAATACGCAGTAGTCGGAATCATTAGCGCATTGATCAGTAAGTAGCCATTGTTGAGCCACTGGCCCTGTGCTGTGGTGATGTGAAACGCCCGCATGATTGCGGGTAAGGCGGTGGACATCAACGTCTGGTTAAGGACGCTGAGAAACGCACCGACCATGATCAGTGCGAAAGAAAAATGAGTCTTATGCATAAGTTGCCCAACGACCTTCATATGTAGTTTCGTGCTGAAAAAGCACTCTTTTTAGCATATGGATACCCTCACCATTTGTCAACTTGAGATGGCTCACCCAATCAGTCATTTATCGACCCAAAAAAACGTGCCCACAGATTAGTTGTGGACGCGTTCTTTGCTGTTCTATTTAGTTTGGAATCGTTTCAACCCACTTCTTCAGCAGGAAGACGTTGATGACTGACTCAACCAAGGCCACCACGAGCACCCCAGCAATGTTGATCAAGAACTGGGTTTGTTGTCCGCCGCTCAGGATGCCGCCGAGGTTATTGAACTCGTGCAGCATGAACATGGCCACCCGCGTTACCAGGTAGATGACGATGATGTACAAGACCACGTCCACTGCCCGCCGGCTCACGTTTGGCAAGAAGTTATTCGTTGCGCTAACTGCCAAATGGACCAGAGAGATGGTCGCCCAACCCATGATGAAGATGGCCAGCGCCATTAAGAGAACTCCGCCGGCAATCTTTGCGGCTTCAAGCGTGCTGTAATCCGGACCACTCATTTGTGCCAGGAGCTGCGTCAGATAACTATTTTCTGCGGCAGCCGTAATCATGTAAAGCACAAATTGAACGAAGCCGAAGTAGATGAACATGACAAACGTCGTGACCAAATTGCTCAAGTATAATTGCGTTTCGCCAATTGGAATCAACCGGTACGTGTCGCGCGTATAGACGTGTTCATTTTCAATGCTGAGCATGATAAAGGTAATCCAGATTGCGGGTGCGGACCAAGCCGCCGTGACGCCGATCAACTCGCCGTCACCAATCCCACGCGTAGCTAAGCTCCACAGCAAGGTAACGGCAATCACCGCTAATTCGGCCAAAATAATCTTATTGACCAATCGGAATCGACTCCGACCGAGCACTTTAAATAATGATCCAAAGTTAGTCATGGTTGACGCTCCCCTCGTACAAACTCTCGTAGTAGGCTTCGATGCCAATACCAAACTCCTCACGAACCGCATCACTCTGTTTGTGGGCGTAAATCGTTTGGTCCTTAACAATGACGATCTCATCTAAAATCGGGGCGATCTCCGAAACGTAGTGGTCGCTGATAACCATCGTTGCGTCGTCTGGCTTCCATTTGATAATACTACTAATAATCTTCTTGCGACTCATGCTGTCGATCCCGCTAAACGGTTCGTCCAGTAAATAGAGATGCGTCTGCCGCGCCAAGGTCAACGCGATGATGACCTTTTCCTTCATCCCCTTCGACAGTGCGCCCAATTTCAGGCTCGTGTCGATCTGCAGGAAGGTCACCAGCTCTTCATAGCGTTGCCCACTAAAGTCTGGATAAACCATCCGGTAAAAGTCAGCGACGCGGTCAATCCGCGTGCTAGGACGAAATCCCCGTAGTTGTTCGGTGAAGCTCACGTTGCTCTTGTGATGAGCCGCAACGCTATCGCCGCACACCGTAATCGTCCCAGACCCCTTTGCGCTCCCCGTAATCAAGCGCATCAAGGTCGTCTTCCCGGCACCGTTTTCCCCTAACAGGCCTACGATTTTCCCCGTTTCCAGGGTCAGGTCGATGCCGTTTAAAATCGTCTTTAAATTGTGCTTGTACGTCAAGTTTTCAATTGCCAAAACGTTAGTCATGTTGCTGCCCCCTTCCTGCGATATAAGTCTTTAGGCTCGAAATGATTTGTTCATCCGTCAAATTCAATGCGTGTAATTCGTTGTAGACCCGCTCCAATTGTTCCACAATCAACTGCTCCTTTAACTGGGTAATTCGATTTTTGTCCATCGTGACGAAATTCCCCTTTCCCCGTTGAGACTCGATGGTGCCCTCCGTGATCATTTCCCCGAGTGCTCGCTGAACGGTATTGACGTTGACCGTCAGATCCACCGCCAATTGGCGAACGGCCGGTAGCTTATCCCCTGGTTCTAGCGTGCCGGTCATCATTTCATGATAAAGGTAATTCTTGATTTGATAGTAAATCGGGACCTTATCATCAAACTTCATATTGTCCTGCCTCCCTAGTGTTATATTTTACTATTACACTATAACATGTGGCTATTGGATTGACAAGAGGTAGGGCATGATTTGTTTGAAATGGCCGCACTCCGGCTGCCAGGGATTACGCCTGCTGTGGGGACGCTTCAGCCCAGGGGGCGGGCTTCTCGCTCGATTTGAAGCCGCGAAATTCACGCGTCTTCAAATTCGCCCATGTTGTAGGCTAGCAAAGAACGCCAGCCAACAACATTACCACGGCTGGCTCCATCCCTGGCCTCCTCCGGCTCATACTGATTTTTCCCATGACATACGTTGAAAGCAAAAAATCACTTAGAATTTCTAAATTGCTGGTGTCCATATAATTCAGTGTGACTATAGACTGTACAATTCCAACAAGAATCTACTTTAATTACCCTCTATCCCCCCTTAGCTAGTGACCATTCCATCAGGCAAACCGGTTATAAACTACTAATAGTCCATTTCAACCTATGATGGCCTCACAGAATGAACTATGCATGCAGATTAAATTATTCAATTCCCAAATCCTATCTGATATTAATTTCTGTACAATCGACCACTGCCGTCACCAACTAGCATAACTTGAAGCCGCATCCGGTATTGGCGCAACGAATCCAGGCTACCTGCCAGACTGATAGGACTAATTGACCCAATAGCACACAGCCAAGCTATAACTCTGCAGTTGCCTGTATCAGCTCACGGCCAACAGCAAACCGTCCACCAACAAAATTGCCACGCTCCCCATTCAAAACCCAGCGTATCTTCTATGGTCCCAACGTCCAAAATTGCCCAGCACAATCAGAGCCAGAGGCGGCCAGAGATGTAGCCGGCCGTGATAATGGTGTTGGTCGGAGTTTCATCCCGACCTACACCATGGGCGACTTTGAAGACACACGGGTTTAGTGTGGCTTCAAAGCGAGCGAGAAGACTGGTGTCCTTCCAGGCTGAAGCGTCCCCACAGCAGGCGGAATCTCTGGCAGCCGCAGTGCGGCCATTCTTAGCCAATCCATTATCTTTAAGAAGGACCAAAAAAGACGCCACGTTAGCAATTAACGTGACGCCTCAACACATTCTATTGATCGATGATTACTCCAGGTACTGCTTAGTAGAAGCCACAATGTCTTGCAGCCCCTTCTTAGCATCGGAGAAGAACATCTGCGTGTTGTCCATGGAGAACAGTGGGTTTTGCACGCCGGCATACCCTGTACTCATGGAACGCTTGATGACAACGACGGACTTCGACTTGTCGACGTCCAGAATTGGCATCCCAGAAATTTCGTTACCACTTTCCCGAGCTAACGGGTTGGTAACATCGTTGGCCCCAATGACCAGCGAAACGTCGGTGCTTTCGAACATTGGGTTGGCATCGTCCAACTGCTTCATTTGTTCATAAGGCACGTTGACATCGGCCAACAGCACGTTCATATGACCAGGCATCCGTCCAGCAACTGGGTGAATGGCGTAGTTCACATTGATTCCCTTATCGGTCAAAACCTTGGCCAATTCGGCAACTTCATGTTGGGCTTGGGCAGCGGCTAACCCGTACCCAGGAACGATCATGACGTTCTGTGCGTAGGCTAATTGCAACCCAATATCGTCGGCGGAAGTTTCCTTGACGTCAACTGGAACGGCATCGGCAGCACTACTTGTGTCGCTATCGCCAGTCCCAAAGCCCCCAGCCAAAATGTTGGCCACGGACCGGTTCATCGCATCGGCCATCTGTAAGGTCAAGATGGTCCCGGCAGCCCCAACTAAGGCCCCGGCAATAATCAAGACTTGGTTATTGATAACGAACCCGGCAAAGGCAACCGCTAAACCGGTGAAGGCATTTAACAGCGAAACCACGACCGGCATATCGGCCCCACCAATTGGCAACGTCATTAACAGCCCGAAGACCAAACTCATGGCCAAGGCTAAGATAACGTACCAGATGTTGGTTGGGTAACCAATCATGAACCAAGCGGAAGCTAAAATGGCAATGACCACAATAATATTTAAGATTCGTGCGCCGGGTACCGTAATTGGTTTCCCGGAGACGTGACCTGAAAGTTTCCCGGTCGCAATCAATGACCCGGAGAAGGTGATGCCCCCAATAATAACGTCCAGCAGAACTGGCAGGGAGAACGCGATACTTAAGCTAGCACCGTCACCTTTAAGTAAGTAATCGAAGATCCCGATAACGGCGGCAGCACCACCACCAACGGCGTTGAACAGACTAACCAGTTGCGGCACGTCAGTCATTGGCACCTTACGCGCCTTGACGACCCCATAAAGGATCCCCAAAGCCAGGCCCAAGATCAATACGATCCAGCCAATGGCATCGATTTTACCTTCAACAATGATCGTCACAATAATCGTGATCACGGCAAGGAACATGCCAACGGCTGACAGGCCATTCCCGTGACGAGCGGTCTTTGGTGAACGCATCATGTGCACACCTAAAACGTAGCAGACCGCGGATATCAAATAAATTAAGGAAGAAATCGTCTGTAGAGCACTCATTTCTGATCATCCTCCTTTTTGGCTGCTGGTTTGCGGTCAAACATCCCTAACATCCGGTCGGTAACGGTATAACCACCCGCAACGTTGACGGCCGCAAAGAAGGCACCAAAGAATGCTAAACAATAGAAGACCCAGCTGTTGGCCTCGGCCGCGATGACAAATGCCCCCACGACAACGACCCCGTGAATCGCGTTGGCCCCGGACATCATTGGGGTCTGTAAGGTTGCTGGAATTTTACTCATAACTTCAAATCCGACTAATAGACTCAAAACAAAGATTGCTAAGTTCGTAAATAGTTCTTCACTCATGCTTGATCAACTCCTTTTTTATCGTCTGGTTGATCGGCGGGCGTCTCCTCCGCGCTAGCAGGGTGACGTTCTGGTAGATCCATCGCCGAACGTTCGCGACTACTAATAATTTCCCCTTGGTAGGTCGCGAGCAATTCACCAACGACTTCATCGTCGACATCCATGACCAGCTCGCCATCCTTGGTAATATCCGTGATGACCGACTGAACGTTCTTGGCGTACATGTCAGAAGCAGAAGCTGGTAGTTGACTGGCCATGTCGCCGGCACCCACGATTTGGGCGTCATTTGCCGTCGTCACCGTTTCGCCTGGCTTAGACCCGGCAACGTTACCGCCTAATTCACTAGCGGCTAAATCAATAAAGAGTTTCCCGGCCTTAGCTTCGTCCACCGACTTCTGGGTAACCAGTAATGGTGGTCGGCGCCCAGGAACTTGTGCGGTCGTGATGACCACGTCGTTTTGGGCGATAAATTCAGCTAATTCAGCCTGTTGTTGAGCGGTTTCTTCGGGAGTCAATGCCCGCGCGTAACCGCCTTCACCAGTGGCCGAAACAGAGGTCGTCAGGAACGTTGCCCCCAGGGATTCAACTTCGCCCCGTGATGCTGGCCGAATATCGTACCCGGAAACCATGGCCCCTAACCGTTTAGCAGTCCCAATCGCTTGCAGACCAGCAACCCCGGTCCCTAAGACTAAGACCTTAGTTGGCTTGGCGGTCCCGGCAGCGGTGATCATCATTGGCAGGTACCGGGAAAACCGGTCCGCTGCCAACAAAGCTGCCTTGTAACCGGCGACACTGGCTTGTGAACTTAAAACGTCCATCGTTTGTGCCCGTGACACCGTCCGTGGCAAGAGTTCAAATGCCAACGCATTAACTTTTTTAGCCGCTAATTTCTTGACGAAGTCTAAATCCGTTAATGGTGATAATAAACCTAAAAGCGTCTGGCCAGCTTGCAACTGGTCAACCACGTCGTCGCCAGGCTGGCCAACCGTTGCGATAATGGTCGCCTGCTTGACAGCAGCAGAACGGTCGACAACTTGCGCCCCCGCATCCGTGTAGACAGCATCTTGATAGAAGGCTCGTTCACCGGCCCCCTGTTCGATCAGCACTTGATAATCACTTTTGACCAGCTTGCGAACAACGTCCGGTGACAAAGCAACCCGATTCTCGCCAGGTGCTTCTTTCAAAGCCGAAATGGTAATTGACATGCCATACATCCCCTTTTGATAAAGTCTTCACAACTCAACTATAGGGCATTTCCGGGTGCAAAACAATGCTCGGACGGCCAAATTGATAAATATCTTGATAATTTGTTTAATTTGACCAATTTTAGGGTCATTTAGTCGGCTATTTTTGCAAAAGATGGGGTTAATCGTCAATACCGTCACTATCACTCGGAACGACTCGTTGAACTGCAAGTTATAAAATTCGACTAGGCCACTTCCCTCAAAATTTAGTCGTTGTCCCAAGAGTCCTGGTCCCACACCAGCTTTGAAAAGTATCTTTACAATTCAGATTGACCACCAATTAGGGCATCGGCACTGGATAAGTCGATTTATAAAATTTACAACCGGCATCAGCTGACAAAAAGGCCCCGTGCCAGTCCGTCTTCACGAACCGGCACGGGGCCTAGTTTCATCACTTTTTAACTTAACCAGCCGTCCATCCAGAACTTCTTGGTCACAATGATCTCGCTCGCAGCGGTCGTGAGTTGCTTGACCATCTGGGCATAGGCATCGTTAGCCGTAACCTGTTGTAACCGCCCAGCCAGCGCAGCCATATCGGTCTCGCCAAACAACCATTTCAACGCGTCCTCTTGCTCTAAGATGATCAAGAGATTTAGCGTCGTGTGGGTCACTTGACCAGACTGCAGCTGCTGCTTAAGGGTATCAATCACCTGCTGGCGACTGGCGTCCTTAGGCTCGTAAATAACGTGCGGCGTCAGGTTATTTTGAAATAACACGCGCTCCGTTGTCCCGGCGGTCAAGGTTTCGGCCCCGATGCCATCGTAAATGGTATTGGCAATGTCCCAGCTCGTCACCAATTTTAGAATCGACTTCAATTGAGGCGTCTGCATCAGGTCATTTCGTAGCCGCATCTTGAAGGCCGCTAGATAGGACGGTAGATTCTCCCACTGCGCGACGTCCGCAATCGCTAAGTTGTCCCCGGTCACGACCAGGACTCGCTGATCAATCAAATCGAGTAAGGCACCCAAAACGAAATAGGCCTGGGTGGTGAACCGAGTACGGAGAGTCGGTTTCTGCCCGATTCTTTCGGTCAAGAGTAAGTAGTTTGTTGCGGTCGTGAGTGTCACGCGGGGTTCCTCCTTGATGGTTTAAGTTACGGCCCATTGCCGGTAACTAAAAATTTACAATTTTATACATTTCGAATTTCTTACGAACCGTTAGTATAACACACCCACCCCTGGGAAGCTAGGTGGGTCATGTCCGGCACGACGCTTATTTTCAAAATTCACACTAATCAGGCGATAAAAAAGCGCGTCTGGCACGACACGCTTTTTAATACACTTGCTGTATATTTAGCCAATTTGCCGCGAGAACTTCTTGAAGCCAAACAACTTGTCAATTCGGGCAAAATATTCGGCGGGAATGTCCAAGTCAATGGCCTTCAGGTTATTCTGTAATTGCTTAGGCTTGCTGGCACCGGTGATCAGACTGGAGATGCGAGGATCGCGTAAGCCCCAGGCTAAGGCAAACGTCGACAAGTCCGTGCCCAATTCATCAGCCATTTTGACCAACTCTTCGACCTTATCCAAGTTGTCATCGGTCAATAGCGCCTTGATCTGCCCTTGGTAGGTTGCCCGTGAACCGGCTGGAATCGCTTGGCCTTTACGGTATTTCCCCGTCAGCAACCCTTGTGACAGCGGCGAGAATGGCACGACGCCCAGCCCAAGCTTGCCGCAGACATCGAGCAGTTCGTGTTCAATGTAGCGGTCGAACATGTTGTACTGGGGTTGGACCACGGACATTGGGTGCAGACCGCGTTCTTGGATAATCAGTTGGGCCTCTAAGATTTGAACCGGCCGCCATTCGCTCACACCGTAGTATAGAATCTTCCCTTGGTCGACTAAGCCACTCAGGGTGGTCAGCGTTTCGGCCAGTGGCGTTTCGGGGTCAAACCGGTGACAGAAGTACAGGTCGAGGTAGTCGGTCTGCATGTTGGTCAACGATTGATCCAATGATTCAGTAATGTGCTTACGGGAGAGCCCGCCGTCGTTCACGCCCTCACCCGTTGGGAAGAAGACCTTACTGGACATCACCAATTCCTTGCGGGGGAACTGCTTCAACGTCTTGCCCAAGAAGCGCTCAGCCGCGCCACCACTGTAGGCGTCAGCACAGTCAAAAAAGTTGATGCCATTTTCATAAGCTAACTTGATACTCTGTGCGGCCAGGTCCTGCTTGTCGCCCGCACTCACGTCAGTCATCCAGCTCCCAAGTGCCAATTCACTCACGCGTAATCCCTGTTTTCCTAAATGCCGATACTTCATGTGAAATCCTCCTAGTTTTGTTGTGAGGTCTAAAATGGAAGCGGTCCCACAACGTCATAGATTTAGTCTACCAGATTTTACGCGACTAGGTCAGTAACCTGACTAATATTGGGCGAAAAATTTAGCGGTGGCAACCTTTTTAGTGACTAATCCTGGCGACATCTCCACTTATACACGCGAAAGAATCTGTTCAGGTTATCATGGTAGGATACGTGGATGACTGTCCGAAAAACTGCGCCGAAAAATTTCTTTTGGCGGATCAGGTCATACGCCGTAAGACCACTTCCCTACTAACGAGATCACCAGCCATTTTGGAACGCAGAATTCTCAAGTGTTTGCGTTTTACTTAAGAATTCCACGTATACGCCGCCAAAATTTGAGCGTATAATTAAAACCATTAATTAGTTCACCCGACATACAATCTGAAGAAATGAGAGTCAGCCGATGAGACATAAAGAACCGCAATCATTCTTACAAAAACTCTATAAATACCGCACTTATTTGCTGGGACTCGTCATTTTAGTGGTCGGCATCGCCAGCATCGTCGGCGTTCAGGCCCATCAAAAGAACGCTACGGAAGCCGACTCCACCTCCGTCGCCCAGGCTAAGGGCCCGACTGCTCACGAAATCAAGGCCCAACAAAAACAGCTCAAGCACAAGTTGAACCGCTACTTGAAATCGGTTACAGCAGACAAAACCACGAGTGTCAGCTTCTACAACTTAGGCCCGACCGCGGGCAGTTCGGCGGCGAAGTCCCAGACAGCTCGCCAATTCTATAAGCAAGGCAAGCTCGCCACCTCGGCCAACGCGCACACGCCCGAGGTTTCCGCCAGCACCTACAAGCTGTTCATTGCCGCCTATCTGTTCCATCAGAATCATTTAGGCTACTACGACTGGACGCTCTCCGAAAAGGACGGGTTCCAACGCATGGTCGTCAACAGCGAGAATGACTTCGCGGAGGGCGTGCTAGATGCTTACGGTTTGACGACCCTCGATGATTTCATCGCCAGTGAGGGCTGGTATTCACCGACCTTCGTCGCCAACCAAGCCTCCGTCACCACGGCCTACAGTCTGACGTTGCTCTTGAAGAAATTAGCGCTCCAACAAGCACCGTTTAACCACTCTCACGATCAACAATGGCTGCTCTCACTCATGAACAAGCAGATTTACCGAACCGGGATTCCAGCCGGAGCGGCCACCGCCCAAAAGGGTACGGTCGTTGCGGACAAGGTGGGCTTCCTCGGTGACACCAACAATGATGCCGCCATCGTCACCCTCCCCAATGGCCAACGCTACGTCCTAGTCATCATGACCCACGGCCACGGGCAAAGCGGCTTCAGCGGCTTCCCCCGGATGGCTGAGATCACCACTCATATTCAAAAGATGATGTATGACCCTAGTATCGTGAAGGGCCTTAATAAGTAAACTTGGGAGTCATGGCACGCGCTGTCATGGCTCTTTTTTTGCGCATAATTTGCTCATTATAAAAAGTCAGGGACTCTTTACAACTCAAGCGCCTATCTACAGTCACATTAATTACTGAAGGTTGAAAGCGTCCAAGTAGTGTTTGAGCCCGGTATAACAACGATATCACCGTAAAACTAGGCAACTCAGTCCATACTTTGCCTTACCCAGTGACTTTCTGTCAACTGGGAAGATGAGCGTAAAATCGCCACAAGCTGAACCAAAGATATTGAGTCCACAAGACTTTCAGCAGTTGTTGTGATAGGACACAACCAAAGTCGGAGGAGGCCAGGGATGCAGCCAGCCGTGATAATGGCCTTGGCTGGCGTCCTTGATAGCCTAGACCATGGGCGACTTTTAAGACGCGTGTTTTTCGCGGCTTAAAAGCGAGCGAGAAGACTGGTGCTCTTCCAGTCTGAAGCGTCCCCACAGCAGGCGGAATCTCTGGCAGCCGCAGTGCGACCAATTAACACCTACTTTCTCCCCACAACTAAATCCAATAATCATTTTGTGTTGACAAATGTAATCGTTGGCGGTAAGCTACCGTTATAGATTACAGATGTAAACAAAGAAAGCAGGGATTTCCCATGATCAAATTAATCGTCCTCATCGTTGCCGCTGCACTGATTGGCTTCATTGCTTGGTGGTTCTTCGGCAAGCACACCACGCGAGCTGTTGATGCTGCCGTTACCGGCGACATCCAAGACGCCGCCGTTGAAGTCAGCGGGGGATATTCCCCCAGCACGGTCGTCCTGAAACGTGGCGTACCGGCGCACATCACCTTTAACCGCAAGGACCCATCGAGCTGTCTGGAACAAGTCGTCTTCCCTGACTTTGGAATCAACCAATTTCTCCCGAAGGACCAAGATGCGGTCATCGACATTGACACTAGCAAAGCCGGCGAGTTCGACTACGCGTGCGGCATGAACATGTTTCACGGCAAAGTCATCATTAAATAACGGAGGTCTTCATCATGACAAACAAACAAGTTGCAACCATCACCGTTGACGGCGGCTACTCACCCGCCACAGTCGTTTTAACCCAGGGTGTGCCCGCCGAATTGACATTTAATCGCATCAATAACGCTGGCTGTCTGGAACAAGTGCACTCACAAGCGCTCAACTTCAGTGAAGACCTGCCGCTCAACACGCCCCGGACCGTGACCATCGACACCAGTCGTGCTGGCGAATTCGACTTCAGTTGTGGGATGGACATGTTCCACGGAAAGGTGGTCATTAAGTCATGAGCATCAAGAATCGCTTCGTTTTCTCGCTGATTGTCTCGCTCCCCATGCTCGTCGAAATGTTGGCAGCTCCCTTTGGTTTCATGCTCCCTGGTGGCGCTTGGACCATGTTTTTCCTGACCACCGCCGTCATGGGCGTTTCCGCTGGGCCCTTCATTCAGAGTGCCTGGGCCGCCTTTCGTCATCATCACGCCAACATGGACACGCTGGTTGCCATTGGGACGGCCACGGCCTACCTCTACAGTTTCTACGCAATGCTGACCGGCAAGGCCGTCTTCTATGAAAGTGCCGCCTTCGTGGTCACCTTCATTCTGCTCGGCCAGTACTTCGAAGAAAAAATGAAGCATTCTGCCTCAGGCGCCGTTAGTAAGCTGGTCGACCTGCAGGCCAAAGACGCCGAAGTCATGCGCAACGGTCAATTGGTCAAGGTACCCTTGGCCGAAGTCGTCGTTGATGACATCGTTCGCGTAAAGCCCGGTCAAAAGGTGGCCGTCGATGGCGTCATCACCGAAGGCACCTCGACCATTGACGAATCCATGGTCACCGGTGAAAGCATGCCGGTCACGAAAAAGGCTGGTGATCACGTCATCGGCGCGACCATGAACAACACAGGTACCTTTATGTTTCGGGCTAGCAAGGTCGGTAGTGACACCCTGTTGTCGCAAATCGTTGAAATGGTCAAGAAGGCGCAGACTAGCCATGCGCCCATTCAAAAAACGGTCGACAAGGTGGCGGACATTTTCGTCCCTGCCGTGCTGATCATTGCCATTTTAACCTTTACGATCTGGTACGTGTTCCTCGGCGCCAGCGTGGTCAACGCCATGCTCTTCGCCGTTTCCGTTGTCATCATCGCTTGTCCCTGTGCCCTCGGTATTGCGACTCCCACGGCCTTGATGGTCGGAACTGGTCGCAGCGCGAAGATGGGGATTCTGATTAAAAATGGTGAGGTCCTCGAGGCCGCAAACCGCATCAAGACAGTCGTTTTCGACAAGACGGGGACCATCACGGCTGGTCATCCCCAGGTCACGGACATTGTGGGTGACACTGCGACCGTTCTTGACGTGGCTGCTAGTTTGGAAGCCTCATCGGAACATCCCCTCGCCGCAGCCATCCTGGATAAGGCCAAGGCTGATGGCCGCGCCGTTACCGCCGCAACTGATTTCAAGGCCATCGAAGGTAAAGGCGTTCAGGCCACGGTCAACGGCCAAGCCGCCCTCATTGGGAACGACAAATTGGTCGCCGATTACACATTGACGCCAGAACTCAGCACACGCATGGCCCAGCTCCAAAGTGAGGCGAAGACGGTCGTTGTGGTTGGCCTGGCTGGTAAGATCATTGGCCTGATCGCCATTCAAGATGCTCCGAAAGTCAGCTCTGCTAGTGCCATTGCTGCGTTGAAGAAGCGCGGGTTGCGGACCGTCATGCTGACGGGGGATAACCAACGGGTCGCTCAGGCCATCGCCACCGAAGTTGGCATCGACGATGTGATTGCGGACGTGTTACCTGGCGACAAGGCCGATAACGTCAAGCGCCTCCAAGCCGATGGTCCGGTCGCCTTCGTGGGTGACGGCATCAATGACGCCCCCGCCTTAACAACTGCCGACGTCGGCATCGCTATGGGGTCCGGCACCGATATTGCCATTGAATCCGGCGGTATCGTCCTGGTCAAAAACGACCTACAAGATGTCGTGCGCGCCCTGGAACTCAGCAAGAAGACCTTTAATCGAATCAAGTTGAATCTATTCTGGGCGTTTATTTACAACACGTTGGGGATTCCGGTGGCTGCCGGCGTCTTCTTCGCCCTCGGCCTCTCGTTGAGTCCGGAAATCGCCGGACTCGGAATGGCCCTCAGCTCCCTGTCAGTCGTTGCCAGTTCCCTGCTGCTCAACACGTCGAAACTGACGTCCACACCAGCACCGACTGCCGCTTAGGAGGGATTTTCGATGGAAGAAAAATTTTGGAGTAAAAGTACCTGGCAAACCACGCTGATTGCGATTGTCTATACGATTGTGGCGATTGGCGTTGGCGCATTGATTGGCCATTAAGCGAGACGCAAAAGGATCATCGTAGCGACTAGGGCTGCGATGATCCTTTTTGGCATAGCTATTTACTTTCCGCCAAGGCCTTAACGATATCCGGTTCAACCTTCTCCGGTTTCGTCACCGGGGCGTAGCGGTCGATCAACTGGCCATCCCGACCAATCAGAAACTTCGTGAAGTTCCATTTGATCCGCCCATGCCCCGCGGTCTCCTTGAGGTAGGTGAACAGTGGGTCCTCGTCATCCCCATTGACCGCAATCCTTTTTGTCATGGGAAAGGTTACCCCATAATGCATTTGGCAAAAGTCACTGGTCGCTTCGTCCGAATCTAGCTCCTGGTGAAATTGATTGGAAGGCAACCCGAGCACCTCAAAGCCCTGGTCGTGATACTGCTTGTACAGGGCTTCAATTCCCTCTAGTTGCGGCGCCAATCCACACTTACTGGCGGTATTGACGACCAGTAATACTTTGCCCTGATAGTCTTTAAAATCAATGGTCTTGCCGCTCATTTCGGTTTCCTTAAAGTCATAAATCGTAGCCATAACGCCTCATCCTTTCAAATGAACCAGCCCAATTTAAAAACGATTGTGCACAAATTAATGATACATCAATCGTTTACGATTAGCTTCTATTTTGCTAGGGGTTGCGTGTACACTGTGGCGAAGCTCTCCGCCCAGAGCCGTTCATGGTGCCGCCGAATCTGCTCGGCCGTTAACTCTAATGAGTCAAATGTCGTCTCCAGTCCAGACTGAATCGCCATCTGAAAGCCCTGACTGTGGCCCACCCGAATGGCCGTGTCCACGGCCAATTCAGTCTGCAGGCCGCACACCTCAATACTTTTCACATTCAAATGGCGCAAACGCTCGGCTAATCCGGTCTCAAAGAAAATATCGTCATGATAGTTGGGAACGATCACGTCGTTTTGCCAGTGTAGCCGCGCATCCAACTCCCACACCGGACTGCTGTACACCAGCTCGTCATCCGTCTTTTGTAGAAAAATCACGGGATGGTGCGCGTGGTGATACACGTCCAACCGCCGATTAATTTTCGCAACTAGGTCATCATACCCCGTCGCTTCACTGTACCCATTCTGCACGTCAATCACTAATAACTCATTTTGGACTGGCACAAAAACTCCCCCTTAAAAATTAAATGTCCCCATTACTCGGCTCGACCGCGACCGGCTTGAAATGCCTCCCAGCCCTCGCTCGCGATGAAATAAACCAGAACCAGCGCGGCAACGGAATCACTCCACCACCAGCCGACCCACGCCGTCAACGCCGCGCCGACCAGGACCGTGGCGGCCATGTAGGCGCAGGTGATATTGCACATGCCGTCCTCGATCAACGCCGCCGAATGAAGTTGCTTGCCTAAAGAGCGTTTCCGCAACGCCAACAATGGCATCAAGATCACCGAGGCAACGGCAATGCCGATACCGGAAAAACTGGTGTCCGCTGCCTGATGAAGCACCAAGTTGGCAATGGCGACCCCGGTCACATAGACCGCCAACAACAGCAAGACCGTCCCCACAATCAGTGACGACCTGCGTTCCGCATGTTCAATCTCGGCCGTCGGTGCGCCATTAATCTCCTTACGTAGCCGCCAGATCAACGTGCTCCCGGATACGATTTCTAAACAACTATCCAGGCCAAAAGCAATCAGCAGGATCGACCCCGCCTTTAATCCGGAGTAGAAACCCACTAGAAATTCGAAGACCATCCACCCGGTCGAAAAGTATTCTGTTCGTAAACTGTGCCGCACTAGGTTGCTCGTCTCATTTACCATCGTCCGTCCCCGCTTCCCAAATATCCTTATCCCCTAGTCTACCGCAAGCCGCCGTCATTGTGGATGGGGAAAATTAGGAAAAGCAACAAGGGTGATATTGTTTATCCGCTTTAATTATGCTACTATCATATTTGTAAGCGCTATCACTATATTTCAGGAGGCCAATAACATGGCTAGTTTGTCAGGTAAAACGTTATACATATTAGGAGCATTAGGATGCTTGGGAGCAGTAGCTGGTGGCTTGATGAGTCCATCATCGTCACTAAGCCCGCAAACAACGGCATACGCCAAGAAAGTTGCGAAAAAGGCTAAACCAACCAAGAAGGCTAAGACTATTCAGATTCCGGTGCAGTTCTTAGGAATCAACGACCTCCACGGTGGGTTACAGGCCACCGGGAAGCTCTTCATGGACAGCAAGACCATCGAAGGTGCGGGGACCGTGGCGCGCTTAGGCGGCTACCTCGATCAGGCGCAGACGTCATTTAAAAAGACCCATGCTAACGGGGTCACTGTGCGGGTGCAATCCGGGGATATGGTCGGCGCCAGTCCTGCCAACTCGGCCCTACTCGATGACGGCCCCACGCTGAGCACGTTAAAGGCCATGAGGGTCAAGGTTGGGGTCATCGGCAATCACGAATTTGACCACGGCTTGAGTCAGTACGGCAACCTCGTCAACGGGAAGAAGCCCAGCACCACGGGCATCAAGAACCCTCAACAGGTCCAAGCCATTAAGAAATATCCGTTCGTGAAGACTGGCATGCAAATCGTCATCGCCAACGTTCGCGACAAGCAGACCAACAAGATTCCTGCGAACTGGAAACCCTACACGATCAAAAAGATCACGGACCCGAAGACCAAGGCCACGGTTAAGGTCGGCTACATTGGTATTTTGAACACCAATTTGCCGGGCATCGCGAAGAACTACAAGTTGCTTAACGAAGCCAAGACGATTGCCAAATACGACAAGCAACTGCGGGCCAAAGGCGTTAAGGCCATCGTCGTCCTCGGTCATACCGGAGCAGTCACGCAAAATGGCAAGACCACTGGGGACGCCGTCAACGACCTCAAGGAATTAAACAAGATCGACCCCAAGAACAGCGTTGATATTTTCTTCGCCGGTCACAGCCACCAGTACGCCAATGGCCGCGTGAAGGGTGTGCCCGTCGTTCAGGCTGGGATGCAGGGCCGCGGCTACGCCAACATTACGGCTAAGCTCAGCACCAAGACCCACGATTTCGTCAAGAGTAGCGTCAAGGCGAAGGTCGCCCCAGTCTTCTCGCTGAAGGATGACCCAACCGCCACGTTTGCTAAGGACAAGACCGTTAAGAAGATCAACGGCATCATCGCTGACGCTAACCGTCGCGTGGCCCCGATCATCAACACCGAAGTCGGGTCCATCGCCGGTGGCAAGACCATCAGCAACGACCTATCCAACAACAAGGAATCCGCTGCAGCCTATGTCGTGGTCGATGCCCAACGGACGACCGCAAACGAACAGAGCCATCAGGTCGACTTCGCTGTGACCAGCAACGACTCTATTCGTAGCGATATGAACGTTAATTCAGCTGGTAAGGTCACGCTGGGAACGCTGTACGACATGCAACCCTATGGCAATAGCCAACCCATCGTTGAAATGACTGGGAAGGATATCGTCGACCTGTTGAACGAACAGTACACCAAGTCACAACTCTACTTCCTACAAATTTCTGGACTGACCTACAAGTACAGCCCAGCAACCACCGGCGACCAGCTCTTCACAGTATCCGATGTCAAAACGGCTAAGGGTGACGCCATCAACCCGACCCAGAAGTATCACGTCTTAACCAACGACTACCTTTCCACGGGTGGGGACGGCTACGCAGCCTTCACGCATGGCACGATCGTTGATAACGCCGGTCAGGATATCGACCTCCTGACGACTTACCTGCAAACACACAGCCCAATCACCACACCAAAATTGGACCGAAAAGTGCCATTAGCTTAATCCTTAATTGAACTTAAAACGCCCAGACAGCGGCCCCTTTGCACTGCTGTCTGGGCGTTTTCTATGGCATGATTATTTGTCGTAAATGCTCTTCAGGCTCTGCACATCGGCCGCAGACAACTGTGTGTTACCATGATCAATCGCGGTCATCACGGAGTCCTTGTCAGAACTGTGGTCGAGTCCCAGCGCGTGGCCCAACTCGTGGACGGCTACGGAGAGCTTAACCGCCTGCTTATAGGTCACATTGAGTTTGGCCTTACCGGCATTGGTGGTTTGAATGCCCCGCCAACTGATACGCTGTGTAATTTGGGGACCCCCGTGGCCAAACTCCACGGTACCTTGACTGAGCTCTTCTTCCTTGTGGTAGGCACTCAACGTGATTTGATTTCCATTCGCATTGGCCTTACCCGCCGTCAAGTTGACGATTCCAGTTTTATTGTAAATTTGAATGGCGGCGTTGAACTTTTGCTGCACCCGCGCCGGCGTGTCTGCCGCGTAATGGTAGTGATATGTTTTCTGCAACAACACACCCTGCATGGCCTCCTCGACTGGCGTATTATCCGCACCGGTCTGCGTCGTCGCATCGGCGGTATTTCGTAAAATGTAGCCACTCGACCGGTAGTCGGCGGACTTGGTCGTGGTCGTCTTTCCGGTCACCAACCCCGTTGCCAATGTGGTCAGTGCCGTGCGGTAATAACTGAGTGAGCGCCAATTGCTGACGACAAATAGGGCCACTGCTAACGCCATCACCAACATGAATCGCCTGAAGAATTTCACCCTCGCCTCGTCCCTTCCGTTCTTTTTGCCGAAATACTTAATTCTGTTTAGATTCTAGGACATCTAGTTGTGCACATCAACTAGTTAGGCTCGCCAATTTTCATGCCTCTTTCATGACCGATACAAAAAGCGTCGCCACCAATCCGAAAGACCGGTAACGACGCTTTTGAGATGTTGTTTAGACTAAAGCTAACACCGTAAAGTTAATGATAAACAGAATGGAAACGATCCAAATCAGCGGGTGAACTTCCTTAGCCTTACCCAAGACAACTTTTACCAGGCAGTAGAAGATGAACCCAGCGGCAATCCCATAAGTGATGTTGTAGGCAAATGCCATGATAAACGTGGTCATAAAGGCTGGAATGGCCTCGTTTAAATCGTGCCATGGAATCTTGCTGAGGGAACTCATCATCATGATCCCCACCAGGATCAGCGATGGTGCAATGGCAGCGGTTGGAATGATGGACAGCAATGGCGATGCCAGCGAACTCAGCAGGAAGAGAATGGCGACAACGACACTGGTCAGTCCTGTTCGACCACCAGCACCGATTCCGGCAGAGCTTTCCACGTAGGTCGTCAGGTTAGAGGTCCCAAAGATGGACCCCACACCAGTCGCGATGGAGTCGGCGAACAGTGCCTTATCCAGCTTGGATTTGAACCCGGGTTGGCCTTCCAGTGCGAGTTCCTTCGATCCAGAGAAAATTCCGGTTTGCCGGCCAGTTCCGATAAACGTTCCTAACGAATCGAAGGTGTCGGATAGACTGAACGAGAGAATCGTCATGAGCACCAGGATGACCCGATTATGCTCGGCAAACAGTGACCCCATTCCCTCGTGAGAAAAGGCCGCCAGGAAGGTCGTGCCTAATTGATGGACGGAGGATCCAATCGAATAACTGCTAGCCAAATGGAGATTCGTGACGCCCATAGGAATTCCAATCACGGTCGTGGCTAAGATTCCAATCAAGAGTGCCCCAGGAACCTTGCGTACCTTGAAGATGACCGTAATGACTAACCCAATCAGGGCCAAAACTAGCGCTGGTGAGTTAAAGTTTTCCAGTGCGGGAACAATTCCCCCACCGGTCACAACGGTGCCCACGCCCTGACTAAACGTCTTTTGCGTTGCATCGAACGCCTTGCCGTTAATGGACAGGATGTTGCTGGCATCACTGGTAAACTGTAAGAAGTTCGCGTTTTTCAAACCAACATACGCAATGAAGGCCCCAATCCCACCACTAATGGCAAGTTGAAGATTCATTGGAATCGCTGAAATCAGCATTTTTCGAATTTTAGTGGCGGTGATAATAATATTGATAATGCCACAGAAGAAGACTAAGGCCAAGGCCTGTTGCCACTTGAAGCCTAATCCCATGACCACGGTATAGGTGAAGAAGGCGTTCAATCCCATTCCGGGAGCTAACGCATAAGGGACATTGGCGAAGAGCCCCATGACCAATGTGCCCGCAACGGACGCAATGATGGTTGCTAAGAAGACGGCCTGTTGCGGCATCCCCGTCTGACCTAAGATCTGCGGGTTAACAAATAAGATATACGACATGGCGAAGAACGTCGTGATGCCGGCAACAACTTCGGTGCCGACAGTGGTTCCTGATTCTTTAAGCTTAAAAAACTTATCCACGGTGGATTCCTCCTAAAATACGAACATTAATAAAATTATAATTGATAATCATTAGTTATTACATCCAAAACTATACCAGACGGTTGCGGTAAAAGCTATATAAAATAAAAATAAGCGAACTTTAACGTATCTAGCGTTATATTTAATTCGGGAGCTAGCCGTTCAGCCACTACGCTTAATCGACCTTGCGCCCGTTAATCAAGTTGACTAATTATGGCCATTTATTTTCCGCAAAAAAAGCAGTTATCAGCGTTTAGGCCAATAACTGCTCTGATCACTTCTACCGACAACTTTGATGCGCATCCTGCCGCAACCGCTGTAGATCCCGGTCACTCACCACCAGCTGAACCTCTCCGGTGTCCAAGTCCACCTGGGCCTGAACGGTCACCTGCTTTTCACTCACGGTATCCCGCTTCAACTTCAAGGGTCCACTGTACGCCAACGTTTCTAACTTTTTCTGCACGGTTCCGGCTCCTCTCTGAATTTCACGGCCAGTTTAGCATAATTTCTGGTTGGATTCTGAGCGGACGTCTTACAAATAATTTTATAAAAACGGCCTCACAGATTTCGCCGTGAGGCCGCCATTTTAGCTTGTTTTAATCGTCAGAACTGATGACACCAATTTCATCTCGTTGACGTTCCAATCGCACGTACACGGCGAGCATCACCACGCTGATGACCAGCATGTATACCGGCAACGTGACGATCGACCCGTTGTGCACGCAGCTCATGCCATACGTGACGGCACTGACTAATAAATAATAGCCAAGGCTGAACCAGCCACTGGCACTCCCCATGACGGCCTCATAGCCAACCAGCGCACGATTCAAAGCGTTGGGTAACGTGATGTTTAGGCCTAAAAAGGTCAGGAAGATCCCGCCGATCATGGCAAGTGCTGACTGAAAAATAGCTGCCGTCAGCAGGCCACTTCCAGCAACGACACTCAGGAGAAGTCCTGCCACCGCAACGCGTTCTGGTGACCAAAAGTTCAAGGCAGCGTTGACAATGACCGCACCTAATAGACTGGCGCTCGCTAACACCAACCCCAACCAGCCATAACGGACCGCGGAATAGCCAAAGTGGGTCATGAAGATAAACGGCGCCTCTGCATAGTAGCTGAATAGAATCCCATTGATACCACCGATTAAGATGCCGTAGCCCCAAACCACCGGATCGGTCAGCAAACGACCAACCAATTTTCGCTGATTAACGCTCGGCGTGGCAATCTGAACCGGCCGGGTTTCGGGAAGTCGACTCAGCGCGTACAGCCCCACAGCAACGGCCATCGCGACCAACGTGGCAAAGACGCTGCGATACCCAAGGTAGGTCTGGACAAGCCCACCGATCAATGGTCCAAAGGCTGGTGCCAGTGCCATGGCTGCACTGGTGCGGGCAAAGATTTTAGCCCCTGTGATGCCACTAAAACTCTCGCGCATAATCGTCTGGGTGACCACGGAACCGGCGCTAGCGCCGAAGGCTTGAACCAGCCGCCAGTCTAAAAATGGCAGGAAACTCCCACTTAAATACAGGCCACAATTACCCAGCAGATAAACGGCAATACCGGCCAACATGGCGGGACGCCGGCCCCATTTATCGGCGAGCTGACCCCAAATCAGGACCCCGATGGCAAAGGCAACAAAGTAGGTGCTCATGGTCAATTGAACCCGGTTGGCGCTCACAGCAAAGGCACGCTGGAGCTGCGGCAGGACCGGGGTGAAGATGGATTCGCTGATTTGTGGAAAACCAACGAGGGCAATGATCAATCCCAATGATGGGACTGTGTGACGGACGTTTTTCATCGTATTTCTCCTTATAATTTACTCTACGGAAAAACGTCCTTGCCCGTTTGCGGGGACACACGCCATTAATTTTTCTAAATCCATGGGTTTATCCCCCCTCTCTGCGTAATATTGTCTTACCATACGGGAGATTGCGGGTCCTGTCAACCTACGAAAAAGGCCGAGAGTTTCGGCTCTCGACCTCACTGAATTATAAAATAAATTTCTCAATGGCATCCGCCACGCCACGTTCGTAATCGTTGGGCGTGACAAATTTAGCGACCTGCTTGACCTCATCGATCCCGTTCGCCACGGAAATTGGCAGGCCAACCTTGGTCAGCATCCCCAAATCGTTGGCGTTATCCCCAATAGCAATGATCTCATCGGCACTCGCGCCCAGCTGCTTGCCCAGGTCCAGAATTGCCGTTCCCTTGTCGACACCAAAATGGTTGACCTCCATGTAGATGCCGGAAGAATAAGTACAGTTGATGTGTTGGTCAAACGCTGCCG
Organism: Levilactobacillus andaensis; assembly: GCF_016861695.1. Lineage (GTDB taxonomy): Bacteria > Bacillota > Bacilli > Lactobacillales > Lactobacillaceae > Levilactobacillus > Levilactobacillus andaensis. The sequence continues at coordinate 76,065 of NZ_BOLP01000002.1, forward strand.
TCACGGCTTGCAGCATCTCCTGACGCACACCAAAGTCCGGGTTCATGGCAATGACCTTCATAATCTGATCATCCTTAAATTGGTCAAACGTACCAACCATTTCGTCATAGTTGACGCCCCGTGTTTGCAGGTAGTGCTTGTCGTCAGCGCGTAGCTGGTAAATGTACAAGTGGTCTAGGGTGTAGACGTGAATGTCGACCTCGTACTGGCGCATGATGTCAAAGACCCGCTGTGCCTCGTCAAATGGCATGGCGTTGCTGACAATGACGCGGTTGTTTTGATTCTCAATGACAGCGCCCCCGTTGTACGACACGACATATTCATTCGGTTGCTGGTAGAGATGTAACTGTTGTAGTAGGCCCTGAATGCTGGTGAAACTGCGGCCCGTGTTGGGGACAAATTTAACCCCTTTGGCCGAAGCCGCGGCAATCGCGTCGATGTTGGCCTGTGAGACCGTCCCGTCTTTTCGCAGCAACGTTTCATCTAAGTCACTCGTAATAATCTTGTACAAATCGCTTCGCTCCCCTGGTTTTCGTTTAGGTCAACTATACCATGAGAAGACGACTTGGTATAGGCCAATTTATACTTGCTTGGCCCGACCATAAATGGCGAAGATACCACTGACCGTTAACGTCCCGATCCACAGGGCGCGACCAGCAACGTAGCCAAAGGCATAACCGGCGCCCACGGCCCCATCCGCCGCATTAGACGCCAACATACTGGCTTCCGGTTGACCGGTAACGGTGACCACGATGACCGTATTCAGGACAATCGCCATGATGGTGATCAGCGCCAGGTGCCAGCCATGCACCCGCCATGCGTCAAAGTTTTGATAAGCTGGCGCTAAAATAATCAGGTTAAGCAGTAATAAGCCACCGGCAACTGTAGCCAGTTTGTGACCTGGTAAAAACAATAAGACGTAAACGAGAAATAAGAGCGCAATATTCGCGTAGGTTGTCACTTCCACGACGCGGTCATTCCGCCGACTAACCTTTTCTTGATGCTGATAATGCTGTGCCATCCCTAAGTCTTCTTTCATTAAACGATCCAACGAAATCTGGTAGATGTCCCCCAGTTTCACTAACGTCAGGATATCCGGATAAGTCCGCCCATTTTCCCAACTTGAAATGGTCTTCCGTGATACGTGTAATTCGGTCGCGACATCAGCTTGAGTCATCCCCTGCTGATGCCGGACGTTTTTTAAATTATCCGCAAAGTTCATTAGCCCCGCCTCCACAAATTAGCTTACCGAAAATTGCGTTTGCCGACAAGCTCGGGTTTGTAGCATCCGCGGTGGAACGGTGTTTAGCGGGCTTTATTTGTCTTCTGATTTCAAGCACTGTTCATCACGAAGCGACGATGAAAAAGAAAAATTTCGATTCATTTTACTTGAACAAGCTAAAAGTTTGCTGTTCGCCCGCCTTCAATATATATTGAATATACAATTTAAGAGGGAAAACAAATGACCACCGTCAAGCTAAAAGAAATTGGCAATACAACTGTATTAACGATTCCCAAGACTATTAAAACGCGATTTGATTCTTATGAAGTGTTCTCCGGACGAGATGGTGCGATTGTCTTCTTGCCTGAGAAAACGAATCCGTTCACTAACGAAAAATTCATCACTTCTCACTCGGATTCACCTATCGAGAAAACTACAACGAAAACTGAGCTAATAGATGGTGACTTCTAAATCGATTGTTACCTTATCCTGCTTCCAATCAATTGTGGCTTTATCAAAAGTTTTAAATAAAATCATCAAAAAAACGATCGTCCTTTTAGGAGATGATCGTTTTTTTGATGACAACACCTATTCAATTATTAGTTCGTTGCTTGCCACAAATATTTCGCATCTAACTCATGGTCAAACGACGTTAAAATCTTTGGCCCGTTGTCAGTCACGACTAGGGTGTGTTCGTACTGACAGCTCAAACTACCATCAATGGTCCGAATCGTCCAACCATCATCAGCGGGATCACTACAGCCCCAGTCGCCCACGTTGATCATGGGTTCGATGGTGATGGTCATACCGGCTTTTAACCGCGTGCCGTGACCTGCTCGACCGTAGTGCGGAACGTCTGGATCTTCATGCATGGTCGGCCCGATGCCGTGGCCCACGTAGTCGCGCACGACACCATAGCCCAGCTCATCTTCGGCGTAGGCTTGAATCGCATGCCCAATATCACCGATACGATTGCCGACAACGGCTTGGTCGATGCCGAGGTATAAGGATTTCAGCGTCACGTCCATTAGTTTTTGGACTTCGGCGGAAGCTTCACCGGCCACAAAGGCGTGGCAAGCATCACTAAGATAGCCGTGATAATCGATAACCGTATCGACCTTGATCAAGTCACCCTGTTTAATCAGGATGTCCTTGCTGGGGCAACCGTGACAGATCATATCGTTGACGCTAACACAGGTCGAGTACTTGTAACCTTCAAAGTTCAGCTCTCCTGGCGTGGCGTCGTGGTCGATAATGTATTGGTAAGAAAAATGGTCGATATCCCAAGTCGTGATTCCGGGCTTGATGTAATCGGCTAATGCGTGAAAGAGGCCAGCTAAAATGTCGCCAGCCGCCTGCATCCCGTTGATTTCACGGGCTGATTTTAGAGTAATCATAGTGTTCCTCCTGAATGGTCATTGTATTTGATTTTAGTATACCTTACCTGATTGAAAATAAAAGTTCCGCTAGTCTATGCTTTTGCGTTCCGGAAAGCCTGACGCATCTCCCAGGCTAAAATAAACTTGGCGCCATCATCGGGCATATTGTTGCGGTCGAACCATTTGGCCTGTGACAGCTCGTCATGTTCCAGTTGGATGGTTTCTTTATGATCAAGTTCCGCGAAGAAACCCATGAGCAATGATTCAGAAAAGGCCCAGGGTTGGCTGCCGTAGTAGCGAATATTATGAATGTCTAAGCCCACCTCTTCATGAACCTCACGCCGCACGGCATCTTCGAGGGTCTCCCCAATTTCAACGAAGCCGGAGATCAGGGTGTAGGGTTGATAACCCGTTAAGTATTTCGTCAGCAGAATCTTATCGCCACTGGTGACCCCAACCACAACGACTGGCGAAATTCGGGGATAGATTTTCTGTCCACACTGCGGACAATCCATGGCGCGTTCCTGCTGGTCGGGAACCGTGGTATGCCCACACCGACCGCAAAATTGGTTGGTTTCATACCACCAACCTAAGTGTGCGGCGGTCGCACCAGCGTAGCCCAGCCAAGTCGGCGTAAAATTTCGAAAGGCGCGGGCGTTGGCATATTGGTAATCGGCATTGGGTGTGACCTTAGCCGCCACCAAGTAAAACGCCGTCTGGTCGATTTGGAAGAGATACGTCATCTGATCTGGCGTTAATTGCCATTTGGCCGTGGCTTCCTGAAATGTCGGTAGCGTACGTTCTTGGTACATCACGACTTGACGGTCGTTGTAAATAACAACATAGTCATCAGCGCGTGGTGCCCGCCGTTGTTCATAGTGATTATCGAATACTTTGGGAGCAATGTCTTGAAACATGTTCTGACCAGCTTTCTTGATTTTAACGAGTAGTGAAACCGTAGCTTGATTTTACACCTTTATAGCGTGAAAGACAGACTGTCTTAAGGCCGACAACGCAAAAAGAGTCACTACATCAAGTAATGACCCCCTTTACTCTCTATTCTAACTGATTTACTTTACTAAAGCATGACTAGCAGTGACGTAGCCGCCAGCAACTCGGTAGTGGAGAACACCCTTGCTAGAGTAATCCCAACCGGTTACCTTGAGTACTGTCTTCGCTGAAACTGAGTGGAGCTTGTGCTTGAAGTTAACATCACGGTAAAGATTAATGCTCTGCTTTACAGTGACTGTCGTTGGCTTCGTGTGCTTCCCCGTTTGAACGTCCTGCTTGTTCGCTGAAACATACTGTTTATTGGTTAATTGGAAACTGTATTTCCCATTTTGACGGACAATTCGTTTCACCTTTAACACTTGGCCCTGACGGTAATGGTGCTTCGTCTTACCAGCTAGTTTACCGTTACTGTAAGCATTGAGTCCCTTGACATTGATCACCGTGATGGTCTTAGTTGCCTTGGTATAATCGGCCGACTGAACGTACTTGGAACTAGCCGTGATATACCCCGTCTTGCCATAACTCTTCGACTTCTTGTTCATGTCGCGAACATGATAGCGTAAATGGCCGGCTTTAGACTTAGTCGTTCCCAAGACCTTAAACTGTGGTTGGTGCATCTGTGCTTGTTGACGATAAGCGACAATCCGACCTGCTTTGGAGAAGTCTGGTTTACGGTAAAGTGCCATCCCCTTAACTGCGGTAACGACTGCTGGCGTTGACTTCTTGTGCGCTGACGTTGTCGTCGTTGGCTTGGAAGTATCTACTGTTGTCGTTGGCTTCGTCGTCGATGTTGAATTTGTTGGTGCAGTTGGTTTTGGTGATGGCGTTGGTTTGCTTGGTTCTGTTGGCTTCGTTGGTGGTGTTGGCTTGCCTACGCCAGTTCCACCACCTGTTTGTCCGCCGCCTTGGCCACCGTTACCACCAGGAATCGTTTGTGGATGCTTGTTAGCCACTAAATTTACCGCATCCACTTCCTTGCCGTCTGGATCACGCGTCACAATCTTCATTGCTTGGTCGTTAACTTCGGCCGTTAAATAAACTTTTTGATTCTTGTCCTTTTCATCTTGCTTGAAGGCCCAAGCTTCCGGTTCGTTTGGCAAGATATCATACGTCTTGTCCCCAGTATGACCGGCTGCTAGGTATGTGGTCCCTTTGGTTGCATTCTCTTTGTTATCAAAGAGCTTCTTCGTCCGACCATAAGAATGATCATGACCACTGAAGACAATATCGATACCTAATTCGTCACAGACTGGTGGTAACATTTTCCGGAACATCGTTGACTCAGAGTCTGATGGGTTCTTGTTGTATGGTGGTTGATGGGTCGCAACGATTTTCCACGTCTTGTTGGAAGAACGCATGTCTTGTCGAAGCCAATCCATTTCCTGCTTCATCTCATCAACGTTGTTGGTCCACCCCACGGAAGCAATGTGCATGTTACCATAGTCAACAGAGAATGTACCCTTTCTATTAACCGGTGCCCCGTTATGACCTGGTGTTCCAAGCATTGCTGTAGCTTTACTTCCGTCATCCCCCATGTACTCATGGTTTCCTAAGACATGGATCATATCTAAGGAATCATAAACGGGATGCTTATCAAACATTTGCGACGTAATATCAGCTTCATTGAAGACGGCTTGGTCATCGTTGAAATCACCGACATGTAGCGCAAAGTCTGGTTTATGTTCATCCGTTTCCAGTCGTTCAATAATCTTATCAAAGTCATCTAGTTGTGCTGCATTACTGACCTGTGTGTCACCAAAGATATTAAATTTCAACTGCTTACTATCCGTTAACGTCTTAAAATGACGCGGCGCAGACCATTTTTCACCATTGCCGACACGGAAAGTGTATTCGGTTCCCGGCTTCAAATCCTTAGCAGTCACACTATTTACACTAATCGCCTTACTATCGCTGACGTAGGTAAATGTCTTCTGCTCACCTTTATAATCCTTAAAGGCTTTTTCTTTCTTATCTGCGTAATCCTTAGTAGGCGCAATTTGCATAATTGCTGCTTGCTTTCCTACGATTGGATTAGAGAACCACGTAATCGTCTTTTGCGTCGTCGGATCTTGAGTTGATCCCGTCAGCAGGTTAGAAGGGGTGTCTGATTTTTCCGGCGTAAATGCTTGAGCCGGCGTTGGGAAGCTGCTATGACTCCCAATGGCCGCAGTCAACGTGAACTTTCCAGGCTTTTCGGTTAACTTATCGCTCTTAAGTCGACCTTGACTATCAGTCTTGCCCGCTTCAACCGTCTTGCCATCTGCCGTCTTCATCATCACTACTGCGCCACCAACAGCTTTGTTATGCGCATCAGTTACCGTTAAACTGCCCGCTGCGCCAACAATCATTTGACCAAGCTTCATTTGATAACTGGCCGCAATATTGATGTTAGTTGGCTTCGAGGCAAAGCTGCTCAGCATATCTGCATTGTTACTCGAGTCGGTAAACTCAACAGTTCCCTTGGTTAATTGCACGATGAGCTTAGCATCGGCCTCAGTCTCTGTTGGCACATCTAAGGTCACATGCGCTAGTGACTTATTGGTCCCCTTACCCTTGCTGTTATCTTTAATGTGCAGCTTTAAAATTCCAGTGTTTTTATCATACTCAAAAGTATTGTCCTTAGAGTCGCCAGCAAACTTAACGTCCTTGACCGGGAAGTCTTTTCCGACGTTAATGGTGAACTCACCCGATTTAACTTTGGCCAAATTCTCTGCCATGATGTCAAAACCAATCGTACTACCCAGGTTAGCCGATGCGTTCTTAGCAACTTCTAAACTGATTCCAGTTTGGTTATTCGTATGAACTTCAAAGTAAGCATCCTTGTCCGTCCGGTTGCCAAACTTATCGTACACGGATACCTTAACGTGGTGCGTTCCGTTAGCGTACTGGTACCCCTTTAACGTAAACGTGCCGTCCGGATCAAAGGTGTACTTGGTGCTGTCGCTGGTCATGTCTTGACCATCAATGTAGATTTTGTTCTTTTCCCAATCAATACCAGTCATGTTGGGGTCATCTTGGTCATCATGCACCTTGGTCGTAATTGTAATATTTCCGTCCTTAAACGTTTTCCCATCAACGGAAATATTATCGACAATCGGACTCTTTAAGTCATCAACGTTAGCGCCATAGACTGCACGGATATTGTCGACGTAGATACTCCCCTTAGTCTGTGGTGACCCACCTGGATTACCAGACTTCAATGCCATCATGCGGACAACTTGTTTAGGGAACGTGGCGTATGGCCCCTGATAACTAGCTGGCACTTCGGCTTCTACATACTTCCAGCCCGTCCAGTCAATCCCCGTCTTTTGATCAGTAAAGTTAAGCGGCTTAGGTGTTCCCTTACCATCATAGATTTGACTTCTTAACCAATATCCTTTGGCCTCTGGCGTTGCGTAAACCCACATGCCGATTGCAGTTGGGCTACCTGGAATTTCTTTCTTAACTTCTGGACCAGCATAGGCACCCAAAGTCGTTCCTTTTTGTCCAGTCGTGAAGTCAAATTTAACTTCCATGGCGTGGTCGCCAAAGCGAACCTGGCCATCTTCTGGACTCGCCAGTGAAAGACTATTGTCTTCTCCCCGACCTGAACCACTGACTTTCCAATCATCCAGTCCCTTTTCAAAATCATACAGAACAACTGGCAACTGCCCAATCTGAACTTCTAACGATTCAGAAATCTTAGTTCCAGTGACCGTTGCTGTAATGGTCCCCTTAGCATGCTTGCCAGCCGTATGTAACTGGTTTTTGTCATCAATCGTCCCTAATTCCGCAGGTAGCTGCCAATCAAGGTCACCGGCTTTTAATGTCACATCGCGTCCTTTATATCGAGCAGTCATTCCTAATGAAGCTGTAGAATCAGTCTTCAAACTCAGCTTCTTGTTTAAGAATTCAATCGTATCTGGCGTCGCAACCGTTACCGTTGCCTGACCAACCGTCTTTCCGTCATGGACTAAATTAGCGGTCGCATCACCGGTTTTACCATTCGATTTAAACGCACCAGTCTTGGCATCGATCTCACCTAAGTTCTTATCTTGCAGCGACCAAGTGGCATCAGCCGGTAATTCTGCATCATAGCCGGCCTTGTCGACCCCTTTGGCTACGAAGTTGATCGTTGACTCCGGTGTATATACTTGGTCCTTAGGCGACACCTGAGCCCGGTCAAATGTGTGGTCCGATTTTTCAGTCGTCGTAATCAACCAACTGTTAGCGACTTTCCGTTCTTCACCATCAGAAGGCTTGTTCTTTAAGCTTAAATCCTTATCTCCAGGGGTCCGTGACAGATAAGTTGCGGAGCCACCACCATCGAGGTTAAGGGCATCAACGGCACCTTGGTCCTTCATGGTTTCTGCTAATTCAGACGTTTTCATCCCATTTGAGTATGGCGCCTGCTTACCGTCGACTGTGACAAAGAAAACTGACCCATCCTGGCGAATACCCACGGCACTCCGCGCAGCAAAGTTATCGCCATATTGCGTCAGGCCCGTTTGAACAACGCCTTGCTTCACCAAGATGCCCAAACCACCAAGGGCTTGTTGTAAGTCGCCCTTCACGGCATCATATTGACCTTGATCGCCAATCATGGCCTCACCATTCTTCTTGACCCCAAAGAAGGCTTCACCACTATTCGCTTTAGCCGCATGAATTTCAACACCATCCTTAACGACGCTCCCAGATGGTTCACCGGTTCCCATGTTAAAGAAGTCCGCGTTAAGTCCGGCCACTACTTGATGCCCATTTTTGATGGCAGCCTCGGCTTCACCACGAACAGTCTGTAGACCAATTCCTTTGCCGTCATCCATTGTCCCGGCGTATAAGCCAGCCGTCTTATCCTTTAAATCGACCGATACAGAATGCATGACCGTGCGATCACCGGCCGTGTTCTTGTAGGTCACCTTGGTTTCTTTGATTCCTGAAGCCAGTTGATCACCAGTCTGTTCAATGGTATTTCCCTTAACGTCTACTGCTTTGGCAGCTTCATCTTGGGCCTTAGCTGCCACCTGACTTGCCAAAACTTGATGGGTCATACTCGTTTGCGCGTGAGCCACCGGTGTCAGCAATGGCATCAATACTAGGGCAGTTGCGAGTGTTGCTCGTAATTGTCTTCCTCGGGTAGTCATCTATATCTCAAAATCCCTTCTGAATTTGTCTGCAGTTAAACGATTGGTCATATCGACCGCTCTATCCTCGTGCGACCGAAATAACATACTGCACAGTTTACCTGAGTTTTCATTCGAAATGGGCAACTACACTAACCCTGTACAATTCATCTACATAACCTTTACCTATTTATTAAAACGCCTATATAACAGCGGTTTCAGCAGACGCCTTCATAATTTCCTATGTATTCTACGCGGTCAATTTTGACGTTTCTCCTATTTCACCCAACCACTCCGACCTGAATTTTCTGAAAACATATGTTAGAATCATAATCACTTGTGCTAAATCCAATTAGCCTTTCAGAAAAGAATAGCCGAAGGAGGCTTATCACTAACATGTCACTCACAAAACGAGAGGTTGGCAATTATCTCATTGGCTTTGCCTTTGTTCTCCTCATGGTCACTGCCGCCAGTTGGCTTCATGACGCCGAAATCATCCTTCCCGAAATTGCCGCACTCACCACCGGGATGTGGATCTATCAAAACAAAACTTGGATTCGTCAACCCATCAAGATATTCCTTGCCCCATCGGGAACTGCGGTCATTGGCTTTCTGGTCAATCAAATTGCTATTAACTACCCTGAGAAGGTCCTGTTAACGCTTGTCTTGATTCTAACCTTGCTTCGCATTTTGAACTCAACTTTAGCCCCTGCCTTCGCAACTGGACTGTTACCCATCATTATCAACGCCACCCATTGGTCATTTATTCTTGCCATCTTTCTATTTACGGCGTTATTAATGGTCGGCGTTTTAATTCAGGGCCACTACAAGAACCTTCCTGCGGGGCAACCCCTACGCTTCTCACACATGCTGGGTTTTAGCCTCGCCGCTCTCATCTGGGTAGTCGCTGTTTGGGCCTGCGGATACCCCCAAATGGCCGGCATTCCGCCCGTCTTGGTCGTCTTTTTCGAAGTTTCTCAGATGCCCAACTACTCCTTCAAAATGGCCGCCAAACAGGTTATAGCTTTAGGTGGCGCGGCAACTATTGGCGTGCTGGTTCACCTTCTGCTAGCCTCTTGGTTACTGACCACACTGATCAGCTTGCCCTTAGTCTTTGTTTTATTACAATTCTTGCATATCAAATTACCCGCTGCTTACGCTTTCCCACTATTAGCATTGGTTTTACCAACTAACATGTTCAATCGCCTACCGCTATCCGCGTTTTTAGCGGCCACCTTCTTTCTCGGCGCCGTAGTGGGCTACCGCCAGCTACAGAGCCGCTTACAAATCACTACCGAGAACGACTAGCACAAGCGACCACCGTACAACGTTTACGGTAGTCGTTTTAATTTACAGAGATTTTACACAAACGTGACGTCTTCTACACAGTCATTACCTATGATTGGAGTTACTTACTTCATCTTGCATTTGCAAAGGAGACTCGCCGTGTTAGAAATCATTAAAGCCGTCATTCTCGGCATCGTCGAAGGAATTACTGAGTTTCTGCCAATCAGCTCCACCGGTCACCTTTACTTGGCCGATGAATTCGTTAAATTAAATGAATCGACTGCCTTCATCAATATGTTCATGGTGGTCATTCAGCTAGGGGCAATTCTGGCCGTTCTGGTGCTCTACTTCAACAAACTCAATCCGTGGGCACCTGGTAAAGACCACCTTGAACGCAGTCAGACTTGGACGCTATGGTTCAAGGTTATTGTCGCCGTTCTGCCTTCAGTCATTGTCGGCCTGCCCTTGAATGACTGGATGGATGCCCACCTGACCAGTTGGCAAGTGATCTCTGCCACGCTGATTATCTATGGAATTCTCTTCATTGTGATTGAAAACTTCAATCGCAAGAGACAGCCGCGTTTCACGGCTCTCAATCAGATTTCTTATAAATTGGCCTTAGTGATTGGTCTCTTCCAGGTACTCTCACTGGTTCCCGGGACGTCTCGCTCTGGGGCAACCATCTTGGGTGCTATCCTCATTGGTGCCTCACGTTACGTGGCTACTGAATTCTCATTTTTCTTGGCCATTCCAACCATGTTTGGTGCATCACTACTTAAGGTTTTAAAATACTTTGTTAGTGGTAATACCTTCAACGGAAGCGAACTCGTGGTCCTGCTCACCGGTGTCGTGGTCTCGTTCGTGGTGGCCTACCTATCGATCAAGTTCCTGCTGAATTACATTCGAAATAATGACTTTAAACCCTTCGGTTGGTACCGAATCGGCTTGGGAATTATCGTGATCAGTTACTTCGGATTAATACGTTGACCTATCAATCGGCCTGCCGTCTTTAGAGATTGCGGGCCAATTTTTATTTTCCGGCGATTAATTTGCGGTTATAGTAATCAAGCCTCTAACGTACGTCATTCCGTGGTTTATAGCTTGTTTGGTACATCCACCTCACGTATAAATCTAACAGATGTGACGCCCTTTTAACTCCCCAGTAACATGACTGCAATACTAATCGGGTATGCTAGTTAGTATTAAGAAACAAGTCAGGGAGTTATATAAAAATGTCAAAACTAAAACTAAAATTTGCAACACTCTTATTACTATTCGGCTTTTCGTTCGGTATGGTCACTGACGTCACAGCTAACGTTTTACCAGAACAAACGACAACCGCCCAAGCAGCAACGCTTTCCGCTAGTCAAAAGAAGCAAATCGCAGCAGTTAACGCTGGCCTGTCCAAGAAGCAAAAGGCCGCTAAGAACTGGATTGCTAAACGTGAATCCGGCTACCGGTACACCGCGCGTAACGGAAACTGTTACGGTCGTTACCAATTACTGAAGGCTTACTTACACGGCGACTTATCCCCAGTCAACCAAGAACGGACCGCTAACTCTTACGTTGCCGGTCGTTACGGGACTTGGACTCATGCTAAGCGTTTCTGGCAGAGTCACCACTGGTACTAAAGTTTAATTGACACTTTCTTGGCTAACCTATTACTTAAGGGTTAGTCATTTTTTTCGGCTTTCATTGTTCTCCCTGCCATATTCCCGTAGACTGGAAACATAGTCTAATTCGAGAAAGAATGGGTTACCATGAAAAAAAGCATCATCTTGTTGGGCAGCATTGTCCTAATTATCGGCCTGGCGTTTGGCCTGTTGTCCCACCACAAGCCCGCCACGTCACCGACACCACAGCAATCGGCCAAAACGACAACGCCTCAACGTAAGGCTTCCCACCCCCTCACCGTTGCAGAACTCAACCAAAATTCTCAGCTGCGGGAGACCTGTATCATTTACTTTGCCGTCAAACACACCAAGCTACAACGTTGGCAGGAATTGTCCGACTTTCAGGTTGGTTGGCAAGTCGAACGTTATCTCAAGCACAATCCCGACAAATATCTGGTCTGGCCGGATATGAATATCACGTCTGCCGAAAAGAACCTGGAGCCCAACTGGTTTAAGCTCACAACGGATGGTAACGTCACCTACGACAGCATGATCGTCCATTCCTTCCGCCAAGACCAGACAGCAACGACTACGCTAGCCAAAATTACGCGGCAACTCAACCAAGATCACAAGATGGCTACCGTTCGCCATCTCAGTCACAATCTCAGCCAACTTACCCACAAAACCAAATAACGCTAAACAAAACGGCCACCCCCAAACGAGGTGACCGCTTTTTCGATTACTAATCTTCTAAGGTTTCTGATTCCAATTCAATCAAGCCCTCAGTCCCGGAATTGATCAACGCCTCGATTCGGTCGAGTAACATCAACAACCACCCAAAGGCAATTACGAAGCCCACCATTTCAAAAGCCGTCAACGAGAAGTAGCCGAATACTTGAAATAACAGTTCTGCGATAACCAGGGCAATGCCAACGCCGTAGGACAAATACAAAAAGTCCTTCGTAATGTTTGGCAAAAGCCAACGAACACCAACAATCAACGCAATGATGAAGTAGATTAAGAAAACAGCAACTTCATCATGGAGGTCATGTGAGTTCACGTTATTGGGAAAGACACCCACTAGACCCAAGTCGACCGCGGTCAGCGTCAGCAGGATTCGTAACACCAGTAACCGCCGCGATCGCGGGAAAAATTCATGCAGGCTCACAAACAGATAGTCGATCAACGCAATCATCAGCAGCGCCGAAAAAATCAGCGTCGCGTTGAATTGCCAGCCACTGGAAGCATTGCTAGTTCCCAAGAAGCTCAGGTTATGTTGCCACCAGTATTTCTGATTGTTCACGGCCATGGCGATTACGACGCCACTAATGATGACCAGCACGAGCACCGTTGACAACACACCGGCGTCGACAATCAAGGCGAAGTAGACCATCACCGAATTCGTGACCAGACCAAAGGCAAACATGATAATGCTGGCAGTTACGGACCCAAAAATGGCTCCCTTAAATAGGACGCCCAGCAGCCACATACTCCCAACCAGGACTAGGCCCAGGATTAAGGCAAACGACAACACGATTACTGGAAAGTTTCGCCAATAGATATTTTTCGTAAAATGATTCTGCGGATTATTACGGTCCCGGATAAAAAATCCCGCAAACAATAACGTTCCCATAATAACTTCCAGTACAATAATAGCAGTTGCTAATGATCGATCTCCCACCAACGGAACGCTGTGTAGTCCCCGCAGCAGGCAAAAAATATAGAACCCAATGCTTGTCAATAACGCGGTCACGACCGGCCAAATCAAGACGCGATTCTGGAAAAGCTGTAGCCGTGGTTCCTCAAGTTGCACGACTAATCGGTCTCGTTTCACCACCAGTTTAACCGGTGTTTTGTCGGTTAGCTTAAGTTGCTCGCTAATTTCCGGCGGTATTTTTAATTGAAAATCCTTACTCTTCATGTTTCCCTCCACGACCTCATTCCACTATGATTTCCATTATAACAAGTTTTATCACTAGATTGGTTAGGTTGCGGGTAATTTTGTGGTGGAGTGGTTTGTGGAGTTAGAAAGCAGTCAAAATATATTGAAAATAGCGATACTAATATGCTCCTTAACATTTAGTTCTTAAATTGATTCCAGTAGCAGTCACCACTGACTACTGGATTATCCGGCAATATCTGCTGCTGAATTAAGTAATCTATTGCCACCGCATAGTCTAGGGAATCCTCATTGGCCTGAACAGCTCTTTCTAACCACAGAAATTTTTCTTGCGCAATAGCTATAACCATTTGACCATCCGGACGTACAATCAGAATTGTCTCATCGTTAATGGTGATTAAATCCAAGTAAGTTTTGAAATGTCGTTCAAAATCAAGTTGTGTCACAGTTAAAGTCATTCAAGCCATCCCTTTCATGGTTGACTCCTATCGTACGTGATAATTACGAAACATACTATTAAAAGGACTTTCACTCTTAATTTTTCATCTCAAAAAGGACGACACCACCTCGGTCCCGTCCTCAAACAAATCATCTTATTTTCGTCTTAGTCGTCCGCGTGAACATCGTAGGCACTCAACATTTCCAGCACGCCCGGTGCATCTGGATCATGTTGGCCCTTACCTTTATCCAAGGCTTCCAGTTGGGCCATTTCATCATCACTCAACGTGAAGTCGAAGATGTCCAAGTTGCTCTTGATCCGGTCAGCGTGAACGGACTTGGGGAAGACAATGACGCCCAGTTGATTTTCAAACCGCAAGATAATCTGACCGACGTTCTTGTTGTGCGCCGCAGCCATTTTAACAATGACTGGATCAGTAATCAGCGCTTGGTTTCCTTGGCCTAATGGCGCCCACGCCTCCAGCTTAACGTCATCGGCCGCCATGATTTTCCGGATTTCTTTTTGCTGGAAGTACGGATTGAATTCGACCTGGTTCACAGCTGGCATCACGTTAAATTGTGGGACAAAGCTCCGCCAAATCTTGGGGGTCATATTGGAGACCCCAATCGACTTCAGCTTGCCGGCTTGTTGGGCCTCCTCCATCGCCCGCCAAGCACCCGGCACATCCCCATATGGTTGGTGAATCAGGTAAAGGTCGAGGTAGTCCAACCCCGTCTTCTTCAGTGAGAGGTCGATGGCCTTCTTGGCCGGTTCGTAACCAAAGTCTTGTAGCCATAGCTTGCTGGTGACCCAGATCTGGTCGCGAGGAATGCCGCTATCCTTGATAGCACGGCCAACCTCGGCTTCATTGAAGTAGGCAACGGCCGTGTCGATATGCCGGTAACCAACTTTTAGCGCCTCGGCCACAGCCTTATAGGTTGAGCCATCGCTAGGAATTTGAAATGTCCCGAAGCCAATTGCGGGGATATTGTTACCATCGTTTAATTTAATTGTTGGTGTCATTTTCATATTACTCCTTTAATTGTTTTAGGCTTGAGCCGAAAATTTGTTCAATCGTCACTGGATCGCGGTGGTCAAAGAATTGACTCTCCTGCCGGTCCAAAGAGGCCATGGTCGCCAGCTCATCGTCAGTCAGCTCGAAGTCGAAAACGTCCATGTTCTCCACCATCCGCTCGCGGTGAACGGACTTCGGAATCACCGTGATTCCGCGTTGTAACAACCATCTGAGGATGACTTGGCCGACCGTCTTACCGTGAGCCTGCGCAATAGTCCGAATCGTAGCGTTCGTAAAGAGATCGTGCTTACCCTCAGCGAATGGCGCCCAAGCCTCGACCCGCACGTCTTCGCCCTGGTTAAATTGAACTTCGCTCTCCTGTTGATACCAAGGGTTCACTTCAATCTGGTTCACGACCGGTTTCACGTTCATTGTGAGTTCCAAGTTTTTCAGTTGGTCGGCATAAAAATTTGAGACCCCAATCGACCGAATTTTTCCCGCCTGTTGGGCCTCTTCCAATGCGCGCCAAGCCCCCATCGTATCGCCATAAGGCTGATGCAACAGGTATAAGTCGAGATAATCCAGCCCCAGTCGTTGCAAGGATGCGTCGATGCCCTGCTTGGCCCGGTCATAGGTGAACTCAGACACCCACAGCTTAGAGGTCACAAAGATATCGTCACGCGCCACACTACTCTTCTTGATGGCGCGGCCAACCGCTTCTTCATTCCGATAGGCCGTGGCGGTATCCAATAGCCGATAACCAGAATCCAACGCATCACTAACAGCGGCTTCACATTGCGCTAAATCGGGGACCTGGAAAACACCGAAACCTAATTGTGGCATCTCTACACCATCGTTTAATTTAATTGTTGGAACCTTAGTCATATTTAGGGGACTTCCTTTCACCATTTGAATAAATTAACTATAGGCCCAAACTAACTGATTGAAAATTACTACTTAATCATGCTAGTATACGGTTAATGTATACTGATGTGATTAGCCAGCGCCAGGTCAGCATTAACCTGATATATTCTGATTATACGGCTTAGCATCTTTTCAACAAGAAGCCACTTTAAAGTGCGCTAGTCACCAAAAAGTAATTATTAGGAGGTCCCTTATGATTGAGAACTATCTATTAGAAGAACTGGTCGCCTTCGCTGAAACCGGAACGCTAGCTAAAACAGCGGCGGCCCTCAACGTGACCCAGCCAACGGTGACCCGCGGTATGCAAAAATTAGAGACAGATTGGGAGGTTCAGCTCTTCGACCGTCAACCTAACCGTTTGAGCTTGACTCCTGCTGGAGAATTAGCGGCTAAAGAAGCGGCCACCCTGTTAGCGGCGAACCACCAAGCCGTGGAACGGGTCCGCAACTTTGCGCACAGTCGCCGCGTCCTTACCATTGCAACCACCGTCCCCGGCCCTTTGGTCGCACTAAAGTACATTCAAGCTCAGCTGCCGGAACACACACAATTACCAGGGGCTTCTCAGCCCGAAGACCAAGTCATCGCCGGTCTCAAAAACAACGACTACTTGCTTGGCTTTTCCAATCATTCCCTATCGACAGAAGCCATTGACTCACAACTGATCGGTACCGAACACCTCGCCATCAACCTCAATCAATTCATGTTTCAGGCCAATCAATCCACCATTACCTTTGCCGAGCTGAAGGATCTCAGCTTCGTCGTCCCCAGCGACATCGGTCCTTAGCGCGAAATCATTCAAGCTAACATCCCCAACGCCAAGTTTTTCTATCAGGAAGAACGGGTGGCCCTGGCTGAGATTACGAAATACGCCGACTTTCCTTACTTCAGCACCAATATTTCCGCGTTCGATGCAATCGTCCCCCAGCAAGCCAAAGCTAACGACAGCCGCATTTGCCTGCCAATCAGCGATGCTGCGGCACAGATGCCGATTTACGCCATTTACCTGCGTTCGGAAACCGCTCGGGTCCAACCGGTCATTTCGCAGCTAAAGGCAGTTTGGCCTGACTAACGCCAGCCATACGCCACCTGCATACACAACAATGCGAGATAAGCATTAGACATCGTTCCCCCGCACGGCTAAACTAGCTTATGGTTACCATTTACATTGGAAAGTAAGGATTCTTTACAAGCCAACTGGAAACGCTTAGAATTTCTGTAGAGTCAATTTAGGAGGATAAATGATATGAAATCCACTATTTTTATGAAACCTGGCAAAGTTGAAATCGAGGACATCGATAAGCCTAAGATTCAGGCGCCCGACGACGTCATCATTCACGTCGTGCGGACCTGTGTCTGTGGATCCGACCTATGGGCTTACCGTGGCTTAGAAGACAAGGCTGCCCATTCCGAAAACTCCGGTCACGAAGCCATCGGAATCGTCGAAGAAGTCGGCACTGACATCACGACCGTTAAGCCCGGCGACTTCGTTATCTCCCCATTTACGCACGGTTGCGGTCACTGTGCCGCTTGTCTTGCCGGCTTTGATGGCGTTTGCCAAAACCACACCGACAACTTCAGTAACGGTGTGCAATCTGAATACATTCGTTTCCAACACGGCGAATGGGCTTTGGTTAAGATTCCTGGCAAGCCAGCCGACTACAGCGACGCTATGCTCAAGTCCCTGTTGAGCCTCGCCGACGTCATGGCTACCGGTTACCACGCCGCCCGCGTTGCCAACGTGAAGACCGGTGACACGGTCGTCGTTGTTGGTGACGGTGCCGTTGGTCTCTGTGGGGTTATCGCCGCTCAAATGCGCGGTGCCAAGCGGATCATTGCTATGAGTCGTCACGAAGACCGGCAACAACTCGCTACCGAATTTGGCGCGACTGACATCGTGGCTGAACGTGGTGATGATGCCGTTGCCAAGGTCCTTGAATTGACCAATGGTGCTGGTGCCGATGCCGTTCTGGAATGTGTCGGGACTGAGTTGTCCAACGACACGGCCATGAAGGTTGCTCGTCCAGGTGCTATCGTTGGCCGGGTTGGTCTGCCTCATGAACCTAAGATGGACATGACCACGTCCTTCTACACCAACACGATCATCGCCGGTGGCCCCGCTTCCGTCACGACCTACGACAAGCAAGTCTTGTTAAAAGCCGTCTTGGATGGCGACATTCACCCTGGCAAGGTCTTCACCAAGGAATTTGCGCTCGATGATATCGACGACGCTTACCAAGCCATGACCAACCGTGAAGCTATCAAGTCACTGATTGTGGTCGACTAATTTACCGAAATTAAAAAGGCGCTCAGAACTCCGTTGGGATGTTCTGAGCGCCTTTTTTGTCGATTTTTCGCTTCTCTAACTACCTCTAACCACAAAAAAGTTCCAGAATCACCTACCGATTCCGAAACTCTCAAATTACGATTTAATAGTTCAGGTGCGTCTGTTACTTCAGAACGGCAAAGCCACCCGTCCAGCCAATCTTTTCGCCGGCCGCTAAGGTCATTTGTAAGAAACCAAAGCTTTCCAGCTCGTGTGCTCGCTTCAAGGAACCAGCGTCAACGAAGGCTACGCCACTGTCGGTCAAGGCGTCTGCAAGCAATTGCTTTGCAGCGGCATCGTCACCGGCAGCCATCACGGTCGTCTGTGCTTGGTCGCTGACCTTACGACTCTGTAAGGTTGCAGCAAAGGTCGTGTTGAAGGCCTTCAGCACCTTAGATTCTGGCAACAGTTCAGCAATCTGTGCGGTTGCGGAGCTGTCGGCTGGAACAACTAATTCGTCCCAAGTTTCGAAGTTCAAGGGGTTCGTGATGTCGACAACGACCTTGCCTGCCAAAGCGGCTTGGTTGGCCTTGGCAATGCTGATTGCGGCTGGGTATGGCACGGCCAGAACGACAATCTCGCCTAAGTTTTCAACTGGATCATTAGAGTCGATGAAGCTAACCTGATTGCCACCCTGTGTAAAGACGTCGCCGATTGCTTGACCCATGTTTCCCTTACCAAAAATTGTAATTGCTGCCATAATGCAGACCCCCTGATTTGTTTTGTATTATTTTTAAGTACACTTTTAAGATACGACATTTCATTTTAATTGTCAATTTATTAGCTTAATCAATCCTTTTACCTGATTTTTATCTAAAACTGTTATAGAATATAATACAAGAACACAAAGAGAGGGGATCACATGGCTAACACACAATTCAGCGACACCATCCACGTGCTGGTCTACATTGCTTATTTTAAAGGTAAAAAATTGACCAGTCAGGAAATCGCCAGCAGCCTCGAAACGTCACCCAGCCTCATTCGAAAAATCATGGCTAACTTAAAACATCACGACCTGCTCGCACCCACGCATGGACCGACACAGCTTGCCCTGTCCAGGGAGCCCGACGCCATTACGTTGCGGGACATCTACGCCACCTTGCCCAACCAGGCCCCCCTGCTCAACGTTGATACGCACACGTCGCAGAACTGTCCGGTAGGCAAGACCGTGCCCAAGGTGCTGACCAACTACTACGCCGAGATTCAAGCGGCCGCCGAGGCTAAAATGGCTAAAATCACGCTCCAGGATGTCTTGAACGACGTTACCCTGCTTCAGCGATTAGAAGCCTAACAAAAAGACCGACTCCACTACGGAATCGGTCTTTTTTGATCATCATATTTAGAATTCAGCGTTACCTGGTGTCCGTGGGTAAGGGATGACGTCGCGGATGTTTTCCATCCCGGTCACGTACATCAATAACCGTTCGAACCCGATCCCATAGCCGGAGTGAGGCGTTTCGCCGTACTTCCGCAGGTCGAGGTACCATTGGTATTCTTCTTGTGGCAAATTGTGGCTCTTGATCTTTTCGGCCATTTCAACGTAACGTTCTTCACGTTGACTCCCACCGATCAATTCACCGATCCGTGGTACCAATAAGTCAGCTGCAGCAACGGTCTTGCCGTCGTCGTTGTCCCGCATGTAGAAGGCCTTGATTTCCTTAGGATAATCCGTCAAGAAGGTTGGCCGCTTGTAAACCTGTTCGCACAGGTAGCGTTCGTGTTCCGCCTGTAAGTCGAGACCCCAGTAAACGGGAACGTCGAACTTAACGGGTGCCTTTTCCAACTGCTCGATGGCTTGCGTGTAGGTCACTTGGGCGAACTTTTCGTTGGTCGTTTGGTGTAAGCGGTCCAACAAGCTCTCATCGACAGCGCCGTTCAAGAAGTCCAATTCGTCCTTTGCGTTTTCCAGCAAGTAGTTGACCACGTACTTCAATAACCCTTCGGACTCGTTGATGACATCTTGCAGGTCAGCGAAGGCCATTTCTGGTTCGATCATCCAGAATTCTGAGGCGTGCCGGGCCGTATGGGAGTTTTCTGCCCGGAAAGTTGGGCCAAACGTGTAAACGTCTCGTAAAGCTAAGGCAAAGGCTTCGACTGGTAATTGGCCACTAACGGTCAGGTTCGTTTCCTTCTTAAAGAAGTCCGCGTGATCGTCGACCTTGCCATCGTCCGTCTTAGGCAGGTTGTTCATGTCCAGCGTGGTGACCCGGAACATTTCGCCGGCCCCTTCACTGTCACTACTGGTGATGATTGGCGTGTTCACATAGGTAAAGCCGTGACCTTGGAGGTACTGGTGAATGGCAAACGCAGCCAATGAGCGAATCCGGAACACCGCGTAGAACGTGTTGGTCCGAGGCCGCAAGTGGGCCATCGTCCGCAGGTATTCGTAGGAGTGCTTCTTCTTTTGTAAGGGATAATCGTTGTCGGAAGAGCCTTCCAATACGATTTCCTTGGCGTGAACTTCCAGGGGTTGCTTGGCGTCCGGCGTGTACAGGACCGTCCCCACAACTTTAATCGTCGAACTCAAAGGTAACTTGGTTAATTCGGCGTAGTTGTCGATGTCACTCTTCATGACGATTTGAGCATTTCTGATGGTTGACCCATCGCTTAATTCGATAAAACCGACGCGCTTAGAGCCCCGCACCGTCTTCACCCAACCGTGTAAGACAACTTCTTCGCTTTCGGCAAAATGGGTTTCGCCAAATAGATCTTTAACTAAAACTTCTGTCATCATTTATTCTCCTTCTGTGGCCACAAAAAAAGGCCCTGTCATCCCTAGAAACTAGGGACGAAAGAGTCTTCCGCGGTACCACCCAAATTGTTTTTGATTCAAAACCAACTTTAATAAACGTACATCACATACGCGCCGCTCAATAACGTTGCGGTAACGGCTCAGCCTACTCTCACACCAGATTTCAGCTGGCAACAAAAATGGGGTTATCCAAATCGGGCGGTTGACTAAGCTCTCACTCTCCTTAGCTCGCTAAACACCCGTGACCGACTCGGCGTTGACCATCTCTATCGTTTTTAACTTTATTCAACTGTTGTCAGATTAGCACAAATCCCGACGAGATACAATCGCGATCCGTAAAAATCGATTGGGAATCCGAATTTCGTTGTCCGGCCAATGACTAGTGACTCGCTATCTGCGACCCAAGCCCTGCTCTCTCACTCAGACTGAAAAAAAAGAGACCGCCTCCAACTTGGAATCGATCCCTTAAAAATTCATTTTCAGTTCATTAAGCCACGGTTACTTGCATCCGGCCGTTACGCTTGGAATGATACAGGTTCTTGTCGACCCGGTTGTAGAAGTCCATCGGCGACTGGTCATTACCGGTGATGGCAGACACGCCGACCGAAATGGAAACTTGAATGACCTCGCCACCCGCATGAATCTCTAAGTGGTTAACTGCCATAAAGATTTGGTCCACGATGGCATTGGTACTGGTCACATCGTAGCCCGGGAATAATAAGTTAAATTCCTCGCCCCCGGTTCGGTAGAAGCGCACCTTGGAGTCATTGGCCGCAATCACCGTTTGCACGGTCTCAGCGACTTTCCGCAGAACCTCATCGCCTACCGAATGGCCATACGTGTCGTTGATGTGTTTGAAGTGGTCAATATCAAACATCATCATGGAAAGCGGCGCGCCCGTCTTCGTACTATCCTCGAAGAAGTGGTCCATGGTATCAGTATACGCCGCAAAATTTTCCGTCTTGGTCAACGCATCGTGGCTCGCGAACCGGGCCAAGCGCATCTTAATCTCACTGTCATGCGTAATCATCGACACATATGCGTAGAGTAAGATTTCAAAGATGATCAGGTACGCCCACTCCTGGCCTAACGTGACCCAGGAGAAGTCGAATTTCAACTTCATCCAGAGCCACAGCACGCCACCAAACGGCACGCCAACTAGCAGATAGACGAGCGGGGCAATTCGACTACTACGATACTTCACGCGAATCACGTTTAGCACCCAGAAGAAAACCATCATCGTACAGGCATGGCCCCACGACTGCCAATAGCCCAGCGAGCCGTTAAAAATCATGTAGATAAATAGAATTGGGAAGAAAAAGTAATAGCGGACGTGAATATTTAAAAAGTACGCGCAGAAAATCATCGCAATCAGTTGGAAATTCATAAACTGCCAGGAGTCGGTGGTCCCAACAATAAACGTTTGAATACCAAAGACGAAGACTAGCATGTAAATAATGCCGTACCATGTACTGACATCATCATCCTTAACGTTAATCCGCCTGGCATGAAACCAAGACGCAATCCAGTTATAGGAGACCCAGTACAGTGTCAGCACACCCAGGACAAAAAACACACTGGTAATAAATGGTGGCACCTGCCAACGAGACCATGTCATTAATAAACCCTCTTCATTAAACTTTGCATGTCAACTTCAGGAAACGTGAAAAGTAGTGTCCTCATTTCCGTTTGAAGACACCGCTTCCAATCGTATATAGCGAATATAATCCTTTTTATAGCCAAAAACTACTACCAGAAAACGGAAAGTGCTGAATTGTGTAAACATTGTGTGTACTGGATTTAGTCTTAGTATTAACTATTATCATTTTTCCTGCATTTATACATTAAAAAGGAAGTCCTGACCATCACCAAGGCTTCCCCACATTTAATGTTCATCTGGTACATATCTCAGAATTTCCCCAGGCTGGCAGGCCAATACCGCACACAACCTCTCTAACGTTGAAAATCGAATGGCGCGAGCCTTCCCCGTCTTTAAGATCGATAAATTCGTCGGCGTGATTCCCACTTGCTCGGCCAAGTCGTTACTAGAAATGTTACGCTGCGCCATCACAACGTTGAGGGTCAATTTAATCATGACCATCACCACCTTTACACAGTCAAATCATTTTCATTCTTCAACCCAACCGCTCGGCTATACAACGCGTAAATAATCGTCAAAATCAACGGCGCCATTAGGCTGTTCCCAAAATCCGCCCAGTTCGCAGAAAACATTCCATTGCTGACCCGCCCCAACAAGCTCGTCGTGAGTTGGTTGGCAACCGCTAAGAAGAAGGTTCCCCCAATCTGCCAAAATAGCGCAGTAACCATTTGCCGCAATGCCACGGCATTTGCTCGTGTGAAGTAATTTTCAGCCTGTAGACTGTCCAGAATTTTCATAAATGCTTTTAGGAAGAGTAAAACGCCGACCGTCATGAGAACACTGCCGATAGTCATCAAGCCCGCATACCCCCAGTCGGGAAAACTAGTCACCGCTGCCGTCGATACAGTTTGACGAGGCGTCACGGATAGAAAGTTTTGACCATGCAGAATCGTCGTTGCCGTTTGGCCGCGCCAGGCACGATACCAACTATTTAGCGGGGCTAGGAAAAGGAAGAAAGTTCCTAAAAAAGTGACGTAGCAAAGTGAGTTCAAAGCGCTGATAGACTGCATTAATCGCTTACTCATATTAATCCCTCCCCAAATTTCGATATCATTGTAGTATATCGAAAAACGATAAACAATCTTTGCTAAACGGAAACCATTAGAATCATCGGTGAACAAACAATGATGCCTTGTTTGTTCTTCTTGATCACTTTTAAAATAGGAAATCAGCCGCGCCATTGCACGACAAAAAGAGCTTGAATCTAAATAGATTCAGCTCTCAAGTATTACCCTGTCTTTTTGATGCGCTACGCTGTTAAGTCCAGATAACCTGTCGCCAATCGAGATAGCCCCCACCATCCGACTAGCCACGTCACACCGTAACTATTTTGAATGAGCGAATTTCCCCTGCCATCGAGTTCCCCAACTCGATTTCCCCGGCATGGTTGGCTGGATGTCGCGGGCCACAATCCCAATTAGGCCCAACCATCTAGTCAATTTCACTCTCTTTCGCTTCTGCTAATAACCCTTGCGATGCAAATCATCCCCATGATTACACCGCCTACTCTCACTCTATATGCTCCGATAACCACTATTTTCTTCTATTCTGCTTACTCCTTGACCCGGTCACACTTTCGACAATAGTTATTCCCCTTAACAACTACTGTTGAAAGTACCTTGCCCTTATGCGTTAATGAAAAAGAATCCCTTTCCGATTAACTGAGACTAATTCTACACAGTAATCGGCAGGGATTCCATCTATATTAAAAGAGTTCAAACTGAGAATTTCTCAGAAACCATCACCGAGGTAGGGTCACCATAAAAACGCTGCCCTGCGGTTGATTGTCCCGCACTACAATTTGGCCATGACTCAACGTGACCAACTGCTGAACAATGGCGAGGCCCAAACCGTTACCGGCAACGCTATTGCGCACGCTACTGGCACGGTAGAATCGGCCAAAAATTAGTTTCTTTTGGTCATCTGGCACACCAATGCCTTGGTCGGCAATAGCCAGTGTAACGGTCTGATCATCGGCTGTCAGACTCACGGTAATCGGCGTTTCCGCTGGCGAATACTTCTGTGCATTATTCAACAGGCTGATTAAAATCTGTTCAATACTGTCTTGATGGGCTTGTGCCGTCACCTGCGGCTGAATCTTTGTCCTGATTGGTCGCGTCATGACGTCGCTATAGTGTGTTGCGGTCGCCTGGACCACCGCACTCAAATCAACCGCCGTTGTTTTCAGTTCCAATCGGTTAGCCCGCGACAGTTTCAGCAGACTCTCCACCAGCCGTTGCATGCGTTCCGATTCCTGGTCAATGTACTTTAACGCGGTCGGAATGACCTCTGGATGAGCGTCTCCCCGACGATCGACGAGGGACACATACCCGCGAATCGTCGCAATCGGCGTCTTTAATTCATGAGACGCGTTAGACACGAAGCGGCGATCCGCCTGTTCCTGGTCACTCAACGATTTCAGTAACTGGTTGAACGCCACCGTCAGATCATGTACTTCCTGGGGTGAATCCGGCACTGGCAACTGCCGCTTGTAGTTGTTCGAAATATCTTGGTTAATCACCTTCGTCGTGCCGGTCAACTCAACTAGTGGTCGATTTAGCTTACGCGCCAACAGGTAAATGAACCAGGTCCCGATAATCAGAAAGACTAATGCTATCAATAGAATCAAGCGAATCAACAGCCACAATAATGCCGTAAGTCCATTCAACTTGACCCAAATATCGTAGCGCACACTCGGGTCTGCCTTGTTCGTCGACAAGTCCGAAGCGCGGACGTGGTAAAACAACCCAGTCTTCGTGGCATAGTGTGTATTAGCAGTGAGGTGGGTCACCGACCCCTGGTCCTTAGTCGCCAAAAAGGCCTTGGCATTTGGCGAGTACAAGTAACGCTGCTTCTTCCCTTGCTGGGCCACACTGATGCGAACAAAGGTCGTGTCGGTATCCATCGAACTGCCCATCCGCCACCAATACCAGTCGTTGCGGTTCGCAATGAAGCTGCGTTTGAGGCCGCGGACAATGCCTAACGCTTCGTGGCGTTGCACCTGAAACTGTTTTAACCCGACAACGGAAATAATCACGCTACTCAAAATCACGGTAATACCGAGTAACAATAGCGCATAAACTTTGGTAATCTTGGCGGCACTGGTATTAAATATGTTTTTCTTCATCGCCATCGCCCGTCAATCTGTACCCGACACCCCGCACGGTCTGAATCAGTTGCCCGGGGATGCCGGCTTTTAGCTTGTTTCGCAGGTAACGGACGTAGACATCCACAATGTTGATTTGCCCCTCAAAACTGGTTCCCCACACGGCATCCAGCAGATCATCACGCGTCATGACCTCATCCTCATGCTGCATAAAGACCAGTAAGAGGTCGAACTCCCGCTGGGTCAGCTGAATCTCTACGTCATTGCCGAAGACTTGCCGCGTCTTGGTATCCAGCGAGATAGGCCCCACTCGAAACTTCTTATCATTGATATTCTTAACCACATTACGCCGCAAAATGACCCGGATACGGGCTAAAAGTTCTTCCGTCTCAAATGGTTTAGTGATGTAATCATCGGCGCCAGCGTCTAACCCCGACACCTTATCACCTATGTAATTTCTAGCCGTCATCATGATGATGGGGACGTCGTAATGCCGCCGAATCTTACGCAAAACACCCAACCCATCGATTCCTGGTAACATCCAATCTAAGATGATCAATGAAATTTCAGACTGATGCTGTGCAAATTGAGCTAAGGCGTCCTCGCCACTCGCACAGGCAATCACATCGTACTCTTCAAAACCGAGCTCGGCACTCAACAGCGTCCGCAGCCCCTCTTCATCTTCTACTAAAAGTATGGTCACTTTCAAACTATGGCTTCCCCTCGATAACCGTCATGCGGTTACACGTGTTAATGGGTTAATTCTACCATCTTTTAGCCGGCTAACGAGGCGATGACCCGCTTTCTAACCCAATCTTAAACGAGTTTCCGCATTATGCCCTAACCGGTTGTTTGCCGCCCCAACCGAAAAACATATCCGCTATGGACAATAACTAGAAGTACCAAAATGACTGGCTGATACCACGCAAATCCAAACATCGCATTCAGCGCAAATTGTACCACGACGGCAAGGATGACATCCGTTACTCCTAGCCATAGCCAACTCCATGCTGTATAGCGATGCTGGTAGTGGTAACGTCTGTCGCCAACCCAGAGAATGACTAACAAGACCAGTCCAATCCAGCTCAATAGCCCGTGATAAGTTCCCGTGCTAAATACCAAGTACCACCACAATAAATAGCTCAGCAACAAAATTGTCCGAATCGCCGACCACCACTTTGCCATCGTCAACTTCCCTTCACCAAACTATTTAAACAGCGACCGCCCAACATCTTGACTAAAGACGATCAGCGCAAAGCCGACTAATGCCGACGTTGCCGCAACCGTCACCTGAAACATCATCCCGTAAAGGACGATAACGACCCCTACAATCGCCAACAGATCTCCTAAAAAACTATGCCGCCGCATTCCCTTTTGCATGTGCCATTCCCCTTATCCCCAAAAATTAATTCTCTGTCATTTGTTAATCCCAACTTTAGCAGATGTCGCCGTCAGGTCAAACCAAAACGTCTTACAAATATTGTTATATCAACGATTGCCGCCACTTGGGCATTTCTAAATGGCCGTGTCTCCCCACAACTATTTGTGTGAATTCATGAAGGCCAGTAAATCATCTGCAATCAAAAATATTGATACCACCCTCTTCTGCATTAGGCTATAATAAGGCAGACTGCTCAGCGACCGAAAATACCTATCTGGAAAGGAGGGGCTCCCTATGCGCGCAACACTTCAAGACATTACCTTGGCCTATGATCAGCACACGACTGTTCTCAAAAATTTCACCTGTACTATTCCGACTGGCGAACTGGTCGCCCTCCTCGGCCCCAGCGGCAGTGGCAAGTCGACCATTCTCAACCTGCTGGCCGGCCTGCTGACCCCCGATGCTGGGCAGATTCTATTTGACCAGACCAACGTGACACACCAAGACAGCCGCCAACGCAACATTGGTATGGTCTTTCAGGACTACGCGCTCTATCCACATCTCAGTGTACGTGACAATATCGCTTTCCCCCTGAAAATGGCCCACGTCAAAAAGGCCGCTCGCCAACAGCGCGTGACAGAATTAGCGAAGCTGGTCCAAATCACCGACCAACTGGCTAAATTTCCCCGAGAACTTTCCGGGGGACAACAACAGCGGGTGGCCCTGGCCCGCGCCTTAGCCAAGCATCCCCAACTTCTGTTACTCGACGAACCACTCTCCAGTCTCGACACCACACTCCGGGAAGAATTACGGACCGTCATTCATGACGTTCAGCGGGCCACCGGCGTCACGACCCTTTTTGTCACCCACAATCAGGAGGACGCCCTGCAGATTGCGGACCACATCATGCTCTTGGCAAACGGTCGCCTGCAACAAGTCGGCACCGGCCATGACCTCTATGTGCATCCGCAAAACCTGACCGTGGCCCAATTCATCGGCCGTCCCCAACTCAATCTATGGCCAGTGGCCACCCTGCCTGCTGGGCTACGCGCTAGTCTGCCAGCAACCCTATTGGCTCAGGCAACGACGCTGGGCATTCGCAGTGAGGCCATCCATTTAGCCACTACGCCTGCCGCGGCCCATTTTACAGCCACCATCACCCAGCAACGCCAACTCGGTCGCGACACGCTGACCAGTCTCCAAGCAGCCACTAGTCTGATCAGTACCACCATCCCGCGGACTGACCAAACGACGTTGCCCCTCACCGTTGACCGACATGGCTGTCAGCTCTTCTCGGCTACCGGAGATTGCCTCTGGACGGGGGCCGACCAATGATCAATTCCCGTCCCAATCTGAAGTCAACATTAAAGGCCGCGCTCTATTTAACGCCGTTACTGCTGATCACCCTGTTGTTCACCGTTTGGCCGCTGATAAATGCCTTTCTGATGAGCAGCTATACCAAATACAACTACTATACCAACCAGATCAGCGCGCTGGGTTGGGCAAACTTCATCTATCTCTGGCACGACCCGACCTTTCACCTCGCCGTCCGCAACACCTTGATTCTGGTGCTACTGGTCATGCCGATCACGGTCGCCTTATCCTTGCTGATTGCGCTCGGTTTGAATCACAATCAACACCTGGCCGGCCTGTTACGGACGATTTATTTCTTACCATTCGTCACATCAACCGTCGCTATTGGTCTGGTCTGGAACTGGATTTTCCGACTAGATGGTGGCCTGCTAAATGCTATCTTGGGCAAATTTGGCCTGCACGCCATCGACTGGCTCAACGACCCCCACTACGCCCTGTTCGCGCTCAGTATCGTCTGTATGTGGCAGGGATTAGGCGTTAATATCATTTTATTTTTAGCCGGACTCAACCATATCGACCAACGTTACGCGAGAGTGGCCGAGCTGGACGGCGCTAACGCTTGGCAACGCTTTACGACCATCACGGGACCCCTCTTACTCCCAATGACCGTACTGATCATCGTCAACACCAGCGTTACCAATTTCAAAGTGTTCGACCAGGTCTACGCGCTCTTTCACGGCTCGGCCGGTCCCGGCAACGCCGACCTGACCATGATGTACTACCTCTACCAGAAATTTTACGTCGAAAATCAGGTCACCATCGCCGCGGCCAGCGGAATCGTACTGTTCGCCTTCGTTGGCGGATTGACGCTCCTGACCTACGCCGTTTACCGCCACCGGCAACACCAGTTAGGCGGGTGGTCATGATGAACCGCCTGCTAAATGGCCTCCGCACGTTCTGTCTGTTACTGGGGGCGGCCCTCATGCTCCTGCCCTTCATCTGGATGCTGCTGACCAGCCTCCAACCAGCCAGCACCACGCTCAGTGTGCCGACCAACTGGCTACCGCAAGCCCTGCAGTGGGGTAACTACCTCAACGTTTGGCAGGCAGCTCCCTTTGCCCGCTACTGTCTCAACTCGCTACTGGTCACCAGTGTCACCACGATTGGCCAACTGCTCACCAGCATTCTGGCGGCTTTTGCCTTCACCCATCTTCAATTCTACGGCCGCCGCGTTCTCTTTGGCCTGCTACTAGCTCTGATGCTGGTGCCGGGTGAGCTCTTACTGATTCCAAACTTTGTCACGCTGGCCCATCTGCACTGGATCAACACCTACGCCGCCCTAGTCGTGCCGTGGCTGGCCAGCATCTTCATGTTCATCACGCTCCATCAGGCCTTCCGTGCACAACCTAAAACACTGTACTACGCGGCGCACATCGACGGCGCCAGCGATTGGCAATACCTGTGGCACGTCCTCGTTCCCACCAATCGCCCCATCATCACGGCCGTGGCGTTGCTCCAGGTCATCGGCTCGTGGAACGCATTCATGTGGCCTTTGATCGTCACCAATGACGACCGGTTGCGCACGTTGCCTGTCGGTCTCATGGCGTTTACCAGCGACCAAGGCACCAACTATCCTCTGTTGATGGCCGCAACCGTCTGCGTCATTTTACCCCTGATTCTGCTCTACTTCGGGCTTCAAAAATATCTGATTCTGGGAATGACCACGTCCCCAGCGAAAGGCAAGTCACTATGAAATTATTCCGTTACTTCTTAACCAGCCTCAGCGCTATCCTTCTATTGGGAACACTGAGCGCCTGTTCTCAGGCTAAAACGACCACTAACAAACGGGTCACCATCACCTTCTGGCACGGGATGACCGGTGACCACCAACAAGCACTTAACAAAATGATTCAGGACTTCAACCACTCTCAATCGACCTATAAGGTGGTCGGGAGCTCACAGGGAAACTTCGGCAACGTCCAGCAAAAAATCACAGCGGCCGCAAAGTCCCACACGCTGCCAACGATGGCCCAGACGACCTATACCGACGTCCCCGACTACGTTCACGGCAACTTCATCGTGCCGTTGAACGCCTACGTTGACTCGGCCAAGCTCAAGCAGGTGGTCCCGAGCCTGCGCCAATCCAGCCAGTATCAAGGGAAAACGTACGCCTGGCCATTTTCCAAGTCCGCACGGATTCTCTTCTATAATCGTGACCTGCTCAAAAAGACTGGCCTACGGGTTCCGCGGACTTGGGGCGAGCTGCAACGCGACAGTGTGCGGGCCAAGGCTCAAGGACTGAATGGTCTCGCCCTCGATCAGAGTTTCACGGCGGAACTAAACAATTTAGCCACGCAAGCGGGCACACCATTAATGACACCGCATCCCCAACTAACCAGCCCGAAAATGATTGCGGCGACCCACGTGATCACGGACATGCTCAAGCAGAAAACGGCCACGACGGCGGGCACGGACGGCTTCGGCAACGTCAAATTTTTCAAGGGCAAGACCCTCTTCTATAGTGGCTCGTCCGCGGCACTCGGCATCATGGCCGCCAGCACACCTAAGGGATTCCACTGGAGAACGGCCGTCCTGCCGAGCTATCGCGGGAAGTCTGCGACCAGCATTTCCGGCAACGACCTCGTGCTCTTCAAGTCAGCATCTAAAGCCCAACGTAAGGGCGCGGCGGCCTTCATGCAGTTCTTGTTGACCAAACGAGAGACCGTGAAGTGGGCCAAGGCCACGGGCTATCTGCCACTGACGAAGACGGCATTGAAGAGCCAAGACTATCGCCAGTACTTGGCCAAGAATCCAACGGCTAAAGCGGCGGTCAAGTCCCTCCCCATCGGCTTTCAAGACAAGGCGTTCTATGGCTACAGCACGCAACTGAATGCGGTCAATCAGACTGTGAGCCAGTTGAGCACGCTGGAGGTCACACCAGAAAAGGGATTGGCCCAACTCAAAGCCCAATTGAATCGCGAACAGAAATAATAAAAATCAGGACAAGCCTCCCGCATGAAGGTTTGTCCTGATTTTTTTAGGATCACCGTTTAAGTCGATTGCTTAGAGCGACGTTATGGTGGTGTTATTTATCCGCATGTTTTTAAAATACGATTTCAGCAGTTTCCGCCTTGGTGCCTGGGCAGAACCGCGGGAAACATTACTACTAATACAGTATCAGAAATCATCTCCGCCAGCATGATAATGGTTTCTTTAAGTAACTGTATTTGTTCTTTCTTTGCCTCCAGTTAAGCTAGACTTTGAATCAGGCTCCCCAAGGTATTCCCAAAATTAATTACTGAAGTTACTGCCAAATCTTCATTATCCCCGGTAATCTGTAATGCTTCCAATTTGTCAGCCATCGCAGCTAAGTCTGCATTTTGAGATTTGCTAAAACGACCCTTAAACAGATTGTAAACCTTTAACAGCGCTGTTCTGTCCATCTTATTTTCATCCGCTCCAGAGCCGTAGGAGTAAGGACTCATTAGCTGACCACCCAGATCTTCGTAGCTATCATAAGTTCCAATTGAATGGTCTTGTAACCCTGAACTAGCCGACATCATAGCCCGACTGAACGAAACAGAATCATTAGCTATCATCTTAGCTTTATTCACCGGTGCCTTGCCCGCCGTCAAATACTTCTTATAGATCCAGCCAGACTTGTTACCAGCCTTGATATAGGCCAAAGTGCCCTTCTTACCATTGTTCTTAATGACAGCTTGCTTCGTCACGTACCAGGTCGTGTACTTGTAATGCTTCATCACATAGTGGCGTTTGCTCAGCTTGGCACTCGTGTAAATGTTCCCTTTCTTCCCATGATAGGCTTGACTAGCCACACTGGTCGTTGAAATGACCTTCACACGGCTCTTGGCGCTAGCCGACGTCGTTGCGGCTGGGACAACTAAAGCTAAACTTAATGTAGCTAAGACACTTGCTTTAACAAATTTTTTCATCATATTTTTCTCTCCCATATTTTAGTTATTTTCAGCCCACAGCACAGTCCCTTTAGGATTGAAATGCTTGGCCATCTTCTTCGATGAATAGGAATATCTCCAGTTAACAGGTCTCGAGTTCGCGTTAAGCTCCTTAAGCACCTTAACCTTCTTGCCTTTATAGGTCTTGGTCGTCACCTTTTGATTGAGCACAGCACCCATATCATTTACCGTCTTCCAGCTGTCTAACATCCACCAAGGACTAGAACCAACAACCCCATTACCCATCTTAAAGGCAAAAGCCCAATCTTGATTTGTCTCGGTAATCGTAGGCCATTTTTTATTCGGGTTAAAGTAATGTAGGACGTCACCAGTGTTCTTCTTAGCGGTAATCTTCGTCCGTGCATAATGACCCTTTTCGTAGCGATACCAAGTCCGCCGCATATTCTTGGGATATGACTTCAACAGCGTCTTCTTTGCCGATTGAACCTTGGTTGCTGCTTGGGCGGTAGTCGTTGGTGTCGTGACGATTGCCACGGCCCCCATCGTTCCGGCCACTAACAGTGAGCCAATCAATTTTGACAATTTCATCCTTAAATCCCCTCCTAATGTTTCTATTAATAATTAGTACCAACTCATAAACCTCATTATACAAAACGGGGGTGACATAATATGTCATTTCAAACGTCGCCACGAAAAAAAACGCCTAATAGTTTAATAACTACTAAGCGTTTTACTCTATTCGTATTGTTCTAAGGTGGCCTGCAGCATCGCCCGCATCCGATCCACCAGCGAGACCGGCGACAAGACACGTAATCCGGCGCCCTGACTGAGGAGCCACAGCACGGCCCCATCAATTTTCACGTAAGCCTCAATCACGTAACTGCCATCCGGATATTCTCTAATCACGCGTGACCCCGGAAAATGGTCGAGCGCCGTCTGGACGTAATTGTAATACCGAAAACGAATCCGCGTGAGCGACCCGGAGTCCAGGAGGTAAGCGTAGTTGCGGTGTTCCTGCAGGGAGTAACGTTCATCATAATCGAGCTTCTCACCCGGGAGTTTCTCCTGGATGGCCTGAATCCGGTCCAAGCGGTAAAGCCAATACCCCGCGTGTTCTTCACTCAACATCGCCACATAAAAGTAGTAGGTTTCGAAAAACAACGCGACTGGTTGGGCGTGGTGCACCTGGGCATGGGTCTCGCCCGGGCGACTGCTGCGATAAGTGAAGACCATCCGTTGATTCTGTGTGATACAACTAGCCACTTCCCGCAACACGTGCAAAAGCGGCTTGCTGCGCGACAACGGCACGTAACTGCCCCGCGAAGGCGTCAATTGCTGGCGCATGGCGTCCTGCATCACTGGCGACAGACCCGAACTGAGGTAGTCGAGCGTTCCCGATAGCTCCGTTTGATTCAGCGCCCGCGACCCCAACAGAATGTTGCTCATTGCCAACACCATTTCAGCATCAGTCTCTTCACTTCGTCGCGACAGACGATAGGTGCCGTGCTCTTCAATGAGGTTCCTGACTGTATATTCGGATAACGCGCGGCGAATGTAGGCAAAATCCCGTTGGCTGGTCCGTTCGCTGACGGCATATTTGGCGGCGATTTTCTCCGCTTGCAACGTTTTCCCAGCCATCAACTGGACCATTAATTCCGCAATTCGCTGATTACTCTGCACGCTATTCACCCCGCTCATCAATTTACATAATATATCAGTAATTATGGGGCGAAACTGGTTAAAAGTAAACCGCTAAAAGTGAATCAAGACTTTCCCTTTAGGATGACCGGTGGCAACTAGCTTAAGCGCCTCGTTGATATCGGCTAATTTAAAGGGCGTTGGGTCGACTGCTGGCATGATCTGCGCTTCTTCTACCAATCGAGTGATGGTCCGCAACTGCTTGCCATCACTTCGGACGAAGATAAAGCGGTACTGGCCGCCAACCTGTCTGGCCTGCCGATCAAGCTTCAGCCCAGCGAGGGTGAACAGCGTCGTCTTCCAGAATGGTAAATTGCGGTCCTTGGCGAATTGGCGGTTAGGCCCCATGCGCAGGGATAGCAGCCGGCCACCGCGCTTCAGCACCTGCAGTTCATGGTCATATTCCTTAGGCCCGATGGTATCGATCACATAATCCACGGGGTCGAGTTCTTCCCAATAGTTCTCTTTGTGATAGTCAAAGTAATTCGTGACCCCTTGCGCCAAAAGTTGTTCTTTGGCCCGGGCGTTACCACTAACACTGACCTTCATGCCCATCGCCTTGGCAATCGGAATCGCCATTTGACCGAATGAGCCAGACCCACCGGGAATCATCACCGATTGGCCAGGCCGAGCGCCCAGCTCTTCATGTAGGCCTTGGTAAGCCGTCAAACCAGTCAAGGGAACTGCGGCACTGTGGTCGAAGTCCATTCCCGCCGGCATCGGCGCCAGCGCATCCTGGTCGACCGCCACGTATTCGGCGAAGGCTCCGATCTTGGTGAGTGGCAACCGCGCGTAGACCTTGTCACCGACTTTAAAATCGGTAACCTGTTGCCCCACGGCCGACACGACGCCGGACAGCTCGTTGCCCATGGTAACTGGCCGGGCGTAGTCTTGAATCAGCTTGACGCTACCAGTCCCAATCAACATTTCCAGGGGATTGACGGCAGCCGCTTTGACCTGGACGAGAACCTCGGAATCGGTAATTTTTGGTGTTGGCACTTCCCGGACGACGAGTTTGAAATCTTGTTGGTACTTGTCTAATTGCGCTGCTTGCATAGTTAAATGATCCCCCTTGGATGTGTTGGTAAATTAATTTAATTTCCGTAACTTTTGTCAAAGTGTAAGTCATTTAGTAACAAAAGTCAAATAAAGTTACTTTTCCCCATTTTGTGCTACACTAGATAGAAAGCTATTCAAGGAGGTCGCCAACACCTATGGCACAACTGACTCGCACTAAAATTATCGATGTCGCCGAAACCCTCATCTCGCAAACCGGCGACGCTGCCGTCACCTTAGACCAAATCGCGCAGGAATTGGGCATCACCCACGCCGCCCTCTACAAACATTTCCAGAACAAACGGGATCTGTGGGAAGCCGTCTCCGCTGCCTGGTTCCAACGAACGATTATCGCGGAGATCACCGTCGACGCCACGTTGCCGCCCGAGGACCAGCTGCACGCGTGGCTCTGGGCTTTCGTGAACGCCAAAAAAAGGGCGTATAACACGAATCCCCAGATGTTTACGCTCAATACCCGTTACATCGACAACAACCCCACAGCCCTCCGCACAGTGCTGACTAGCGCCTATCAGGTTATCGATGACATCTTAGGCTACCACGATGCCAACTTTGAACGTGCAGAAACGATTCTGGCAACGTTTTCCGCCTTCACCCTGCCGAATTTCAAGGACAGCTGGAACGCACCGGACTATGAGCAACGGTTTGAGCTGACTTGGAAGTTGATTGCACCTGGGTTGAAAACATTTTAACCTGATTGTCGTAAAAACGCGTTCGGAAGATTATTCCGGACGCGCTTTTTGCTGTAGAACACAATCAGAGCCGGAGGAGGACAGGGATGTAGTCGGCCGTGGAGGTGCTGTTAGCTGGCGATCCTTTAGCCGGCTTACAGCACGGGCGACTTTGAAGACGCGTGGTCTTCGTGGCTTCAAAGCGAGCGAGAAGACTGGTGTCCTTCCAGGCTGAAGCGTCCCCACAGCAGGCGGAATCCCTGGCAGCCGCAGTGCGTAGTTAACCGCCTTAGGTCGCACTCTGCATAAAAAAAGAGACCAGCTCATTTCTGAGCTGGCCTCCCGAGTTTTAATTAACGTTGAATTAAAGAATTACTTCTTTAATGGCGTCCATTGCCACTTCGTAAATTCTTCGATATCGCGACCTTCGTCACGAGTGATCTTCATGTGCTTAGCTAAGATAGTGTCCATCTTGGCATCGAAGGCCTTACCGGCAGCTTCGTCGATAACACCCTTAGCAATCAAGGTGTTAACTGCGTCCTTGGCTTGGTGGAACCGGTCAAGTTCGGAGTAGACACGCATGTCGTAAGCAGTAGTGATGTCACCATCTTCACGGTAACCATGGACATGTAAGCCCAAGTGTTGACGTTCGTAGAAGAAGGATTCAATCAAGTCTTCGTAACCGTGGAAACCAAAGACAACAGGAGTCCCGGATTCGCCGAAGAATGAGCTGAATTCAGCATCGCTCAAGGCACGTTCGTCGTTCAGAGGCCCGTTCTTCTTTTGAAGACGTTCCAATTCAACAACGTTGACGTAACGCATCTTAACAGCTGGGAATGCAGCATTGAGCAAGTCAATGGCAGCCAACGTTTCGATGGTAGGTTCAACACCGGCAGAAGCAAAGACGATATCAGCATCTTCACCTTCAGCAACAGTGGAAGCCCAGTCGATAGTCTTCAAACCAGTGTTAGCCAGTTCTTCAGCTTCGGCAACGGAGAACCATTGTTGACGTGGTTGCTTAGAAGCAACGATATGGTTCAACTTTTGACGGTCCTTGAAGGCGCGGTCAAATACAGCCAAGAGTGAGTTAGCATCTGCTGGCAGGTATTGGCGAATGAAGTCAGACTTCTTTTCGGACAAGTGGGTCAGCATACCTGGGTCTTGGTGGGTGTAACCGTTATGGTCTTGTTGGAATACGGTTGAAGTTGAAACCAGGTTCAATGATGGGTAATCATTACGCCATGGTTCAGCAGCAGCCTGACGGATCCACTTGAAGTGTTGAGTCGTCATTGAGTCGACAACGCGCAAGAATGATTCGTAAGACGTGAACACAC
This sequence comes from Levilactobacillus andaensis, assembly GCF_016861695.1. Classification (GTDB taxonomy): domain Bacteria; phylum Bacillota; class Bacilli; order Lactobacillales; family Lactobacillaceae; genus Levilactobacillus; species Levilactobacillus andaensis. The sequence continues at coordinate 113,202 of NZ_BOLP01000002.1, forward strand.
CGGTACGACCAGTTAAGGTGTAACCTTCAAGCCAACCTTCAGCTTGGTGTTCTGATAATTGAGCATCCAAGATACGGCCTTCTGGGGCTTCGTATTGGTCGTTTGGTTCCTTGACCTTACTCATCCATTGACGGTTAGTGATCTTGAACATTTCCCAAAGACGGTTAGACATCGTTTCGTCAGGTCCGAATACACGGAATGACGTTGGGTTCTTCGTGGCAACGCCAGCAAAGAAGGTTGACAGAACGTTCATATCCATGTTCTTGTTGCCATCTGGCAATTGAGTCCCACGGTTATTTTCGTTGATGTCGTTAGCGAAGTCTTTCCAGTTTGGTAAGTCGAGCGTTTCAGGCTTTTCGCCACGAGCACGGCCACCATTAGCAACTGGGTTAGCAGCCATCCGCTTGTCGCCCTTAGGAGCGAAGTCAGCGACTTCTGCCTTCAATGAACCATCCGTGTTGAATAATTCAGCAGGCTTGTATGAGTTCATCCAAGCTTCGAATTCTGGAAGTTCGTCAAGCTTACCTTGTGCTAAGCCAAGTGGAACTTGGTGAGCACGGAAGGAGCCTTCGATTGGTTCGCCAGCTGGGTTCGTCTTAGGACCGCCCCAACCTTTAGGCAAACGAGCGATAACGACTGGCCAAGCAGCAACTTCGCCGTCTTGGTACTTGCCGTTTTCACGGGCGTCTTTTTGGATTTGCTTGATGTCAGCGATAGCTTGGTCAAATAACTTAGCAGCTTTTTCGTGGTAAGTCATGTAATCATGGATATCGTCGTTTTCAAGGAAACGAGGTGACCAGCCTAAACCTTCGAAGAACTTAGCGATGTTTTCATCGCTCATCCGTGAGAAGAGAGTTGGGTTGGAGATCTTGAATCCGTTTAAGTCAAGAATAGGTAATACGGCACCATCGTTCTTAGGGTTCAAGAACTTGATGGAATGCCATGCAGTCATGGCTGGGCCAGTTTCAACTTCCCCATCACCAACAACCGTAAAGGCGATTTGGTCTGGGTTGTCTAAGACAGCACCAGTAGCATGTGAAAGTGAGTAACCAAGTTCCCCACCTTCGTGGAGTGAACCAGGCGTTTGGGCAGTCATGTGGGAACCAATTCCACCAGGGAATGAGAACCGCTTGTACAGACGTGACATCCCTTCAAGGTCCTGAGTGATTTCAGGGTAAGCATCCGTGTACGTGCCGTCCAAGTAAGAGTTAGTTACCATTACTTGACCACCATGACCAGGGCCACCGATATAGAACATGTTCAAGCCGTACTTGTTGATCAGACGGTTAGCGTGCGCATACAGGAAAGTTTGTCCTGAAATAGTACCCCAGTGTCCGATAGGCTTAACCTTAACGTCGTCCTTTTGGATTGGTGTGTTCGTAACTGAGAACAATGGGTTGCTCTTCAGGAAGATCATACCACCGGAAAGGTACGTTGTAGCACGCCACCAAGCGTCAACTTTTTCCAAGTAAGACTTGGAATCAAAATCTACTGCCATGAATTCTACACTCCTTCGTGTCGTTGAGTTGCATCTTCTAAATTAACATCAATGAGTCAGAGTCAATTTGTATTCTTTAACTATACTAAACTTTTCGAAAAAGTCAACCTTTTTCTAAAGTGGTACGACCCAATATCTGGACAAATCACTTTTCATAGCTAGCACAGCTTGCAAATTCCGTACCGAAATCGACCGTTTGCGTTCGCCACGACCCTTCTATCGGTTGCCACGACTTGTTTTCCCAGAAACTGAATTCAAAATCCGAATTTCGTTCTCAGTATACCAGATTTTTACCGTGAAGCATCGTGGTTTACTCGTGTCTGGAAGATTTTCTTTGCGGAAACTGACCATTTTCACTTTCAAACGGGGTCGATTTACACGAAAAAAGACTAAGCCGATGAGTGACTTAGTCCGTTTTCAATCCAATTTTTCTAGTTTTCATCCACCGTCACTCGCGCCAACTTCGCTGTTAACCGCTGTAACTGCTGCTGATAGTTCAGAAATAGCCCGGTAAACTTGCTGTCGCTGTTGGCGTCCCACGGTTTGGGCGTGCCGCAGTAGTGCAAAATGACCGTGTTGGCCATGACCCAGTGGATGTCGTGTTGACTCAAACTGCGTGTCTGATAGCCTAAATATTTTCGCGTGTCGTAATTCCAAATTTCCTCAGGAATTTCTACGATATCTGACCCATAAAGAAAGTTGAGGACATCTTGGTCCGGTAAAAGGAGCTCGTTTTGGTGTTCTTCGATCATCTTGGTGATGTCGTCTAACTTGATTTTGGCTCGTGCTTGGTCGAGGTCAATCACCAATACACCGGAATTAAAGTAGCTGGTCGTGGTCCCCAGTCGCAGCTGATTCACGCTGTCGACCAGGTTGGTGACGCCGCGATGGACAGCAGCTGCCAGCATATGGCCGTCCAGATCTAGCTCCCAGAGTGGTCGCAACGGGTTGATGACTAGCAAATCGGGGTCCAAATAGATGACCCGTTTGACCGTTGGTGGCAGAATCTGTCCGCTCAGTAACCGGAAGTACATTTCCTTCGGGTAGCGCTTGATCAGCGGCACCCCGGCGGCGAAATCCGTTTGTACCCGTTCGTTGCTGAACTGCCAGTCGAACGCGGCGGTCAGGTTCCGCACGTCGTCGACTTCGGCCGCCGTCAGACTGGCGTGTACCAACCACAAGTGAATCTGTTCATCCGGATTATTCGCGTGTACCGAGTAGAGCATCACCTTTAACGGCGCCAAATAGCCCGCGTTGAGGGTGACCAGGAGATTGATTTCATCAGACAAAATCTTCCACCGACTTTCGTTGTTATTTTGACTTCTCTTCTATAGTTAATCATTTTTGGTCGAAATAAACACGGATTGTGACCCAGACGGCCATTTTTCTTGGTGATGGTTTATTCCAGACGACTTGCCTAGGCGAAATATCCCTCACTAGGTATACTGAAAGCATTACAGCTAAGGAGTGTGTCTCGACTATGGAGTTAACGTTATTTTATGCGGCAAGTGCGAGTCCCATGGCGCCCCACATATTAACCAGCAGAACCAAACGAACAAAGAAGGAGTAAAACCAGATGTTTTCTGGCCTTACTCCTTCTTTTAATTAAACTACCAATTAGCTCCTAATCAGCTAGTGACGCTTACGAACAAACGGCGTTACCAACAATGACAGTAGCAACGCACCCAAAGCGGTCAAGAAGCTCTCGTCTTGCTGTCCCGTTTGTGGCAGTTCAGCTTGCTGTTGCTTCGTTAACTTCTGTTGAGACGGTGTCTGTCCAGTTGTAGCAATGTCCCGTGCCTGTCCCGCACTAACAAGTGCCGGTGACTGTGCACGACGTCGCTTCATGTCAGCCTTCAAGGTCGTTCTTTGTCCGTTCAGGCCTCTATGTTGACCTGCTCCGGCGTTCTTTTTCAGCGCCTTCTTCAAAGGCTGTTTCCGTGACGTGGCGTGGCGACTATTCGATGCGCCAGCAAGCTGACGCGTAAAGGTCGGTACCGTGCCAGACGCATCAAACTTAACGATGGTCTCACCACCCATGCCATCCGATAAAATTGCGAGTAAGGCACCGGGCGCAATCGTTCGCTGCTCGATAACGTGCCCATTTTTCAGCTCACTAATAATCCGTTTACCGGTGATTGGATCGTAAGTGTAGATGACGCCACTGCCATCTGGCCACTGCTTGGTGATCTTCACGGTCTTATCAGCATCATCTGTCGGTGCCACATCGTAGCTGGCTGGATAGTGCGTAAACGTTGGCATCGTGGCTGACTGACTGAACTCGATAACTGTTCTGCCACCAGCACCGTCCGGCAACGTGACTTCCGTATCGCCGGGCGCAAGCGTCCGTTGGTCAACTATTTTGCCGTTCTTTTGCTCACTGATTGTCCGTTTGCCAGTCGCTGGATCGTTGGTATAGGTTGTCTCACTGCCATCTGGCCACTGCTTGGTTACTTTGACGATGTTACCAGCGGCGTCCTTGGTCGTGGCCGTGACGTTACCCGCCTTGTCAGTCGTCTTCTGCGTCGTGTAGTGGTCAAACGTTGGCATCGTGGCTGGCGAACTAAACTTGGCAATCATTTCACCATCAGCATCATCCTTCAATGTCACTTCCGTCGTATCTGGCGCAAGCGTCTGTTCGTCGACTGTCTTGCCGTCCTTTTGCTCACTGATTGTCCGTTTGCCAGTCGCTGGATCGTTGGTATAGGTTGTCTCACTGCCATCTGGCCACTGCTTGGTTACTTTGACGATGTTACCAGCGGCGTCCTTGGTCGTGGCTGTGACAGTGCCCGCCTTGTCGGTCGTCTGCTGCGTCGTGTAGTGTTCAAACGTTGGCGCTGTTGCTGGTGAACTAATCTTGACAACCGTTTCACCCCCAACATCATCCGGCAACGTGACTTCCGTATCACCGGGCGCAAGTGTCCGCTGAGTAACGGTCTTGCCGTTCTTCTGCTCAGTGACCGTCTGCTTGCCGGTCGCTGGATCGTTGGTGTAAATCGTGGTACTGCCGTCATTCCAGTCTTTCACGACTTTGACGACATCACCCTTGGCGTCTTTCGTGGTCGTTGTGGCGTTACCCGCCTTGTCAACATCTTTCTTCGTTGTGTAGTGTTCAAACGTTGGGGCAGAACCCGGTTGCCCGGCATTGACAATGGTCTCACCACCATCGCCGCTTGGCAAAGTGGCCTTCCCGGAGTTCGGTTCAATCGTCTGTTCGGCGACTGTCTTACCGTCCTTCTGTTCAGTAACCGTTCGTTTGCCAGTAGCTGGATCGTTGGTGTAAATCGTGGTGCTGCCGTCATTCCAGTCTTTCACGACCTTAACGACATCGCCCTTAGCGTCTTTCGTGGTCGTCGTGGCGTTGCCCGACTTGTCGACATCTTTCTTGGTCGTGTAATGCTCAAACGTTGGATCAGATCCTGGTTGCCCAGCATCGACAGTGGTTTCACCGCCATCACCGCTTGGCAACGTGGCCTTCCCGGAGTTCGGTTCAATCGTCTGTTCGGCGACTGTCTTACCATCCTTCTGTTCAGTGACCGTTTGTTTACCAGTAGCCGGATCATTGGTGTAAGTCGTGGTGCTACCGTCATTCCAGTCTTTCACGACCTTAACGACATCGCCCTTAGCGTCTTTCGTAGTCGTCGTGGCGTTACCCGACTTGTCGACATCCTTATCAGTCGTAAAGTGGTCAAACGTTGGCTGCTTGGTTGTCGGGTCGAGATCAACAACGCTGACCGTATTGCCACCATCAGGTAACGTTGCCTTCGCAGATTCCGGCGTGATTGTTTGTTGACCAACAGTCTTACCATCCTTCTGCTCCTGCACGGTCCGATCGCCCGTTGTTGGACTATAGTGATAGATTGTCTCGCTACCATCCGTCCACTGTTGATCAACCTGGACCACGTTTCCATCCGGATCTTTTTCAGTGATCGTCACGTTGCCTTTAGCATCAGTATCCTTGCCCAAGACCTTCAGCTGACCAGGGACGACTGTTACCGCATAATTAGGATTACCGGCAACTCCGTCAATCGCATAAGTCCCGACTTCCTTGCTATCCGGTTCCACGTAATGCAGGTCTAATTTCGAGTTGTCACTGACTAGTGACCCCTTAACCAGTTCTGCCCGGTTCTCAGGATTCTGGTGGCCAGCGAACATCTCTTGGCTAGCCACACGAACCGTCACCGCCCGCTTAGCAACATTTAACTGACCCAGACTAAACGTCGTAAACTTATAGTTTGGATTCTTTTTGGCTAAGTTCTTCTGTGCTTGCTTCGTCAACTGAACCGTGTAGTCACCGGCCTGTAAGTCAGCCGGAGCAACGACTTGTTTCTGCTGGTTGATCAGTTCCAAGTCACTCAGAGCGAAGGCCGAGTCCATACGAAGAAAACTAAATCTCCCCATAAACCTTGGCATATAGCCATAAACAATGTTTGCCTCATTAATTGTGACCTTGGCCTCAGCCGGATTAATCGTGAACGTCCCAGGTAAAACAACCGTCGTATAATTCTGATTAGTTGCTGTTCCCGTAATCGCATACGTCCCAACCGTTTCACCGGCCTCACGCGTCAATTTGACACCTAAAGCGGATTCTTGGTCGCCTCTTACTAATTGTTCAGATGGGTCTACCAAAGTTAGCGTAGGGTCAGTCTCACCAAATTTCTTGGATTGATCAGCCGCGGTGACCGTAACCACTCGTTTCGCAATCTTTAACGCCCCGGGATTGACGGTTACCAGATAGTTCTTACTGTCCGCCGACCCGCTGATGACATAGGTGCCGGCATTTTCGCCAGCAACCCGCGTCAAGGTCACGCCCAGTGCGCTTTCGTCATCGTTATTGACTAAGACTTCATCACTGGCGGTCGTCAAAGTTAATGTCGGATCAGCTTCACCATAGGTTTTAAGCTGACTGTCAGCTGTCACCTTTACCGCACGCTTGTTGATGGTAAATGTCCCCGGCGTGACCGTGACCGCGTAGTTCTGGCTGGCCGCTGTCCCGTCGATGGCGTAGGTTCCGGTGTCTTCACCGGCTTTTCGCGTCAACGTGACGCCTAAATCAGCTTCGGTGTCGCCATTTACGACGACGTCTTTGCCATTGGTCAACGTCAACGGCTTGTCGGCATCGCCATAGGTCTTGCTCTGATCAGCAGCGATAACCGTGACGGGCCGTGGCGTAACGGTCAGCACACCATTTGTCACTGTGACTGCGAAGTTCGGATTAGTTGCGTTTCCGGAAATGGTATAGGTCCCAACATTAGCCGCCGTTCTACAGCTTAACTGCAGGTGTAGGTCAGCTGGCTGCTGCATAATTGTTAAGTGCGTAGCAGCAGATATTTTCCAAGTCAATTCAGGGTTGGCATCCCCATAAAGCTTCTGCTGATTGTCAATCAATACGTTGACTGGCCGTGGATCGATAAGGAGGTCGGCCTTAGTAAACGTGACCGCATAATCTTTGTTGTTACCGGTTCCGGTAATGTCATAACGGCCAATATTTTCGCCAGCAGTTCGTTTCAAAGCAACTTTCAAGCTACGCGAATTATCATTAAACCCTAACGGTGTCTCAGTAGCAACTTGCCACGTCTTTACCGGTTCGTTGTCCCCGTAGACTTTACGTTGATTATCAATGATGACTGTGATAGGCCGCGGCGTGATGGTCAATTCACCATCCGTCACAACCACTGTGTAGTTATTGTTCTTTGAAACGCCCTTAATCGTATAGGTGCCGACATCTTCACCAAGATCTCGCGTCAAAGTTACCAAGTCTGTCAGGCTTTGGCCAGCCGCAAGAGATGACCCATCACCGAGGTGACAACTCAAAGTCGGATCCGCCTCACCATACATTTTTTCTTGGGGATCAACTGTAACAGAAACTACACGTGAACTGATTGAAAAGTCCCCATCAACAAACTGAATATCGTAGTTACTATTATCGTAGGTCCCGGTAATTGCGTGGGACCCTACGTCTTCGCCCACTACTCGGCTCAGCCTTACATTTAACTTGTCACTACTGCTAGCTAACCCTTGTTCGGAAATAATCTTCCAAGTCAAAGCTGGGTCTGTTGAAACATCGTCATCATAAGTCTTACTCTGATTTTCGAGTTGAACCGTAATGGCTCGTTTGTTGATTGTGAATGTACCTGGTGTCACTTCAAAAGTGTAGTTTTTGTTCTCCGAAGTGCCATTGATTGTATACTCACCGACATTTTCGCCAGCATCACGGGTCAAAGTTACCAAGTCTGTCAGGCTTTGACCAGCCGCAAGAGATGAACCATCACCAAGGTGACAAGCCAAAGCTGGGTCTATCTCACCATACGTTTTTTCTTGAGGATCAACTATAACAGAAACCACACGTGGACTGATTGAAAAGTCCCCATCAACAAACTGAATATCATAGTTACTATTGTCGTAGGTCCCTGTAATTGCGTGGGACCCTGCATCTTCGCCGGCCTCGCGGGTCAGCTTTACATTTAACATCTCACGCGTATCGCTAGTGGCTAATCCTTGTTTGGAAATAATCTGCCAAGTCAAAGCTGGATCTGTCGAAGTAGTCGCATCATAAACTTTTTTCTGATTGTCGAGTTGAACCGTAATAGCTCGTTTGTTGATTGTGAATATGCCTGGTGTCACTTCAAAAGTGTAGTTCTTGTTCTCCGAAGCGCCATTGATTGTGTACTCACCGACATTTTCGCCAGCATCACGGGTCAAAGTTACCAAGTCTGTCAGGCTTTGACCAGCCGCAAGAGACGCCCCATCACCAAGGTGACAACTCAAAGTCGGGTCTGCCTCACCATATGTTTTTTTCTGGGGATCAACTATAACAGAAACCACACGTTGATTGATTGAAAAGTCCCCATCAACGAACTGAATTTCGTAGTTACCATTATCGTAGGTCTCTGTAATTGCGTGGGACCCTGCGTCTTCGCCGGCCTCGCGGGTCAGCTTTACATTTAACATCTCACGCGTATCAGTGCTAGCTATCCCTTGGTCGGAAATAATCTTCCAAGTTAAGGCTGGGTCTGTCGAAGCATCGTCATCATAAACTTTACTTTTATTTTCCACTTGAACCTTAATAGCTCGCTTGTTAATTGTGAGTGTACCTGGTGTCACTTCAAAAGTGTAGTTCTTGTTCTCCGAAGTGCCATTGATTGTGTAATCACCAACATTTTCGCCCGCATCACGTGTCAAAGTTACCAAGTCTGTCAGACTTTGGTCAGCCGCAAGAGATGACCCATCACCGAGGTGACAACTCAAAGTCGGATCCGCCTCACCATACGTTTTTTCTTGAGGGTCAACTATAACAGAAACTACACGTGAACTGATTGAAAAGTCGCCATCAACAAACTGAACATCGTAGTTACCATTGTCGTAGGTCCCGGTAATTGCGTGGGACCCTGCGTCTTCGCCCACTACTCGACTCAGCTTTACATTTAACTTGTCACTCGTATCAGCGTCAGCTAATCCTTGTTTGGAAATAATCTGCCAAGTCAACGCTGGATCTGTTGAAGCAGTAGCATCATAAGCCTTGCTTGGACTGTCAATCTGAACCCTAATGGCTCGTTTATTAATCGTGAACTTTCCCGGTACCACTGTCACAGCATAGTTCTTATTCCCCGTAGCCGTTCCAGTTATATCTTTATCATACGTACCAACATTTTCTTTATCGGTACGGCTCAGCTTTAGGCCCAAGGACAAAATTGTATCCGTCCCTATAAGCGGTGTGTTTGAATCAAGCGCAGCATCGAAATCAGGATTTTTATCCCCATACGTTTTCGAGGATTCTTTCACAACTAACGTAATCGGTCGTGCCTTAATTGTAAACGTCCCCGGTTTCACCGTCACAGCATAGTTCTTATTCCCTGTAGCCGTTCCAGTTATGTCATACGTATTAACGTTTCCCCCAGCGGTACGGCTCAGCTTTAGACCCAAGGACAAAATTGTATCCGTCCCTATAAGCGGTGTGTTGGCGTCAAGGTCAGCATCGAAATCAGGATCTTTATCTCCATATATTTTCGAGGCTGCTTTTACATTTAACGTAATTGGTCGTGCCGTAATCGTAAATGACCCCGGCGTCACCGTCACATTATAGTTAGACGTTGCAACATTCGACCCTGTAATTCCATACTCGCCAACATCCTCACCAGCAACTCGGCTCAGCTTGACATCATTAGTAGTCAGTTGATAGCCATCAGGTAACGTCGCATTATCCAATTTTAACGTTGGGTCATCGTCACCATAGATTTTTGACAGGTTACTTGCCTGGACCGTCACTGGCAACCGCGCAATGGTAAATTTTCCCTTGTTGACCGTAATATCGTAATTACTGTTCAAGGTCGAATTGGCTGTATCTTCCGTAATATCATAAACACCTGCATTGTCGCCAGTAGCACGATGTAGCTTAACGCCTAGTGACTCAATCGAATCGCCATTAACTAAACCATTCGCGGAGTCACTGGTCAAATCAAGAACTGGATCGGCTACCGCTGGCGTGTTGTACGTCTTACTGTGAATTTGAGCTGTTACTGTAATTTCACGTGGCTTCACAGTTAATTTAGCCGTACCAAATGATGTAAACGTGTAGTTTTTATCCTTAGCTAATTCATCTTGGGCTGCTTGTGTATAACGAATCGTGTAGGTGCCATTTACCTTTAGCTGCGTAATGTCAGTCACTACAGCATCGTTATTGTCGTCATCAACAACTTCAAAATAGCTTTGGTCAATCGTATGATCCGCAGCCGCACGACCTAAGCTCCCAACAAAGTCTGGTAAAGTGCCAACTGTACTAGAAGTTGCATTTTCACCACCATACTCGACAGTGGCCTTATCAACGGTGGCTGCTGTCGCTAACGGATTGATTGTCAACATCGCTGAAACGTATAACCCAATCTTATCGTTATTGGGGTTAAGGTTCTTTAAATAAGCCCGCCCAGCATCGGTGAGGTTAAAGAAGTACTTACCGACATTTTTCGGCGTAACTGGCGTACCATCTGCCGTATTCGTACTGTAGTAAGCGTAATAAGCTGGATTACTAAAATCAGCAGTTTTTTCTACCCCATTTGTCCAAAAATCGGGACCAAAATCAACAAAATTATTTGCTGGAATTTTAATTGAATCACCATAATTTTCAGACCAAGACGTAAAGGTTGCTAAGCTCTTTCCAGCATCCGTATTGTTATTCTGTAAATTCGTCAAGTCAGCATTAAATGACACCAACAAGTTTTTAACTTCCTCTAACGCCGCATAACCAGCCTGACCATCATTATAAATATCAGTCGCAGCAGTTGCTGCTTTGGCATTTTCAAAAGCTGTCTCCGCAAGTCCGTTAGTTTTAGAAACACTGGTATAGATATCACTGACTGATTGCAGTAATGTCTTCGCATCGTCCTGTTGTGCCTGTGTCAAACCCGTAATCCCCATAAACGTTTTGTACATTGCTTGGGCTTGGTCATTATAAGTATCCGCTTTGGTCTGGTTAGCCGTTGCTTGAGCTTCCCAGTACTGCAAAGTAGTTGCTGTTGGCAGTAGCAAGCTCCCACTCGTTTGTGGTTTCGTTTCATCCGTTGAATCTGTGGCTCCGGCATTACCAGTCGTTGACCAATAGTAATCATCACTACTGATGGTTTTACCACCACTGGAAATCGCATTCCCTTTTGCATCCACTAATGGTTGCTGGTTTAAGTCCGTCGAAATTGACTGCCCCGTACCGACCGTTGCTTTCGTTGTCACTGTTTGGCCGTCAACCGTTGTCCCAGTAGTCGTGTAGTAGTGACTGATTGGCGTAGCTGTGTTCGTGGTCGTTGTGCCGGATGTTTTACCTGTAGCCCCTTGGTCAATTGGCAACGTATCATCCGCCGTTTTAGCCCCATTTTTTGGCGCCGCTAAGGTTACTGTCGTTGGCGTATACCCCGGTATCTGGACCAAAGTTGGTTCACCATCAACCGCAATCACTGTCACGGGTTGTAAGCCGGGAATCGCCTCTTGCGTCTTCGCGTCAACCGGCGTCACTTTTGCCGTAAAGGCCAACCGTACAGGTACCGTTACCTCTTGGCTGCCACCATCCGTGACCGTATACGTATAGTATGTGTCATCAGCAACGCCCGAACCGTCAATTTGTTTGGCGGTTCCAATGCTGCTAGGCTTTTGTTTACCATCAATCACATAAACATTACCCGCACTATCTGTCGGCAAAACGGAGACTAAACTAGAGTCTACTAATCCCTTAGCAACAGCTCTTGCCGCCGCATCCTGCGTGGAGAAGACAGAAACAGTATCCCCGATATTTGCAATCGCATTTGCGCTTGTACCTGCAAGAGGCGCATTGTCATCGGCAGAATCAACTAAATTGACCGCTAGTGGAATTGTTTTTGGCGTATAAGTAAATTTATCAATCCGGGCAGAATAATCGTTCCAACTCCCACCAGTAGAGGCAGCCACAGAAATCGAATAACCCTGACTCGTATCCGAAATCTTCCGCACGAACTTTGCTGTCCCCAGTGTAGCCGTCAACGTCTGAGATTTTGCATTGTAGTCCATAACAAAATCATTTAAGGGATCAACACTACGGTCTTTCAAGCCAGCAGCACTGGCAGCCGTCCAATCTGAGTCAGCAGCTACTTGTAATTTACCATTAGCGTCCGTTGTTCGCCAACCAATGTATGGAGCAAATTCATAGCCACTTTTAGGGTCATTAAAACCATTATAGCCAGAATTATCGTATTGATCATAAACAAGGCCAAACGCATTCTCAAGCCCTTGTAGCCCAAGCATTCCACCCGAACCACCCTTCGTTGCTTCGGCTGGATTTCCTGGCGCAAAAATAAAGCCAACACTGTCGGCACCGTCTTTATCCCTATGTCCAATTCCTAACGCCCCAGATAATGAAAAATTATGGCTGAAGTCGACTTCATGTTCAAATGAAACATGTGCGACTTGGTGACCGGTTACGTCGGTTGAGTAATTTGGTGAAGTATAAACTTTATGCGAATCATTACTCGTCAGTGCAACGGAGCCATCCTTTCCAATCGTTACTACATGCGTATTGTCCTTAGTGTCGTCATCGCCATCACTGCTGTTACGGTTTTCGACTGTCGCCGTAAAATGGTCCGCAATCTGACTCGCAGTCAGGTTAACTTCTGAGGTATCAACCCCAATATTAGTTGGATTATTCTTGTCCTGCGAAAGAACCGGATACTTAGTGCTCGGCTCTGTAGCTGAATCTTGTGCCGTTGTGCCATCATCTGTCGTCAACGACGCACTCTCAGCAACTGGCTTTTGCTGCTGACTACCACCAGTTAGCTGGGCATCTTTATCTGTATTCGAAGCTGAACCTTCATTTGATAATTGGCCTGATTTATCACTCGTATCTGAATTTGCAGCTGGCTGTGATGTTGGTGCAGCTGGTTTCGTTGCTGCCGGCGTTGGTTCAACGCTCGGCTGGCTGTCAGACTTAGCCGTAACCAAGCTCGAGTCCGCCGCCGTTGCCGCGTGGACATCAACGACGCCGGTACCTTCGGCCAATGTTAACGCCGAAAAAGTGACGACTAGGCTCCCGAAAATCCGCGTCTTTACTTTCCAACCCGTATGTCCCTTATATAGAATAAAATTCTTTTTAATTTCCCGATTGCTTTCTCTTTGCCTCAAAATTGAAATCCCCTTCCCACGTTGTGTCAGGGCTCGCTCACCGCTGAATACCGCTTACTTCAATAACTTGGAAATCTTTTTAGATGGCTTCTCGCCACATTTTGTTGCACGCTGTTTTGCCAAATCGTAATAATCATCCGCAATAATTTCCCGTTCTAAGTACACTGGATTACCCATCAAACTCAGGGCGCTTTGCCACCAGTACAAGTCGCGTTTTTCGAAATAGTCACCGAGCTCATCGGACAGCGCGGCACATTGGTCGCGTTCGACGAAGAGCATCAACTCAATCAAGTAATCCAGATTAGCCTGCGATTCAACATAAGTATCAATTTCCTCGTTCACACTTGGCTTATTCGCCGATAGGTATGGCGAAATTCTGGCCCGGAGCGTATCCGAAACGTTCAATGTATTCTGCAACGACATAATCGTCTTACGTAAGTCCACGATACGATTGTTAATATTCGCAATCGTCTTAGAATAGGCTTCCCTGTAAGTAGTCATGGAAGTTCCTCCAATTATTTATGTATGTTTTTATAAATCATAAACTAGTCTTGAACCCAAACATTGCCGGTTTTAACGCTATCGTTCCAGCTAATTTATACGACTAACTCAGCCGTCCCTAATCCGGTCACGCCAGTCTTAGTTGAAATAAAAATCACGTTTTCAATCGTCATTTATGATACCGTTTTCATTTATGGCAAGTTCATTCGCTGACCAATTCATTCGATTCGTCAGTCACAACACCCGTTATTTTAACGATTTATAAGGTTTCCGTATCGTCCCCAGCAAGCGTCCATCTCGGTTTAAATTTACAACATTTGAACCCCGCCGTCCTTAGTGTAATCAGGCCTTTCATAAGTATCTTAGTAATACCTAATTATAGTAGGGGACAGCATTATATTCAAGGGGTATACATTTTCCTACGCGTTATTGTTACACCATTTACTTTTAGTGACATTACGTCAATTAAAGCGCTCTATAACGCCCGTTTCCCATGCGGAAAAAATTCCCGTTTTCTTCTCGTTTTCTGAAAACCAACTCCTTCTCAGCAGCACAATGCTCAGCAAATTCACAAGCCGTTACTAATAAAAAGTCAGAAAAAAGTTCGGGTCGCCGTTGGCACGGTCTTCTATACATAATAATTATTCGGTGCCCTGATTTTTTCTCAAACTCATCATTTGAAAACTATAAACGATTGCTGGTAATTGGGATGAATTGTACGGTATGTGCCAGCCGCTTAAAACTAATACAGTCGCCAGTTTTTATTCATTATCAATTAAATTATGCATAGTAAAAACCGTTATTTAAACGACTGGTGTCGTCATTAAAGCCATAGTTCTTTGGTAATTTTTTAAAGTTTATACAAGTTGTCTACTGATTTCATTGCCAACTTCACCCCACCATCACGGACGTCTGATTTTGGCCGTTTTGTTCGTTTATTACTATTATTTTTCCCAGCCATCGCGTCACTTTAGGTCATTCCCTATCGCCGTGTCTATTTTCCGCCAAATTGATAGTCATATTTACAAACCGATTTCATCCACGCAACCTGTCTGGATCGCCCGAACATCGGCTATTTCACCGCCATTTAACGGGTAATCCGCTTGTCGAATTACCAGATTACCCCATACTTTTACACAATCAACATCATCTCTTTACATCCACTGACTATCCTAGGGGCTGTACCAAATTCAGAGGAGGAAGTTCGCAAAATGAATAAAAGATGGAGTACTTTAGTCACGGCAATGCTGTTAGCAACGACTCTTGGTTGGCAGCAACCCCTGGCGACAGTCACCGCCGCCGCTAAGACGACAACTACGCAGACAACGAAGAAGCCTAAGGGGAAGACCGTTGTCTCAACGTCCACTCACATTAAACTACAAGGCGCATCCAACGCCCGGGACCTCGGCGGCTATGTCAATTCTAAGGGCCAAAAGATTAAGATTCACCGTCTGATTCGGTCCAACAGCCTGTCCTCATTGACCAAGGCGGACCAGACGAAGCTCGTGAAGACCTACCACGTGGCAACCGATGTCGACCTGCGAACAATCAGTGAACAGAAGCAGAGCCCAGACGTTCGCATGAAGGGCGTCAAGCTGGTCAAGGCCAACGTCTTCAAGGAATTCCCACCATTACCCGACTTCACCAAGAAGAACGCTGCGAATAAGATGATGGAAAAAACCTACCACGACGCGGTCACCACGGCTCAGGGCCGCAAAGCCTACAAATCACTATTTCATCAATTGCTGATCAACCCTAAGAACAAGGCCGTTCTCTGGCACTGCTCCGCTGGTAAGGACCGTGCCGGCATGGGAACGGCATTCATCCTCTCTGCCCTCGATTTCAGTAGAGCCGCCATCACCAAGGACTACTTGAAGTCCAACGCCTACCTCGTTCAAACGAACAAGGTAAATCTGCAAAAGGAAGAGGCCGGCTGGACAGCCCAAGGCAAGACCTTGACTCCTACCGTCATTGCCAACTTCAAGGATGAAAATGGCGTTCAAAAAGCCTACCTGAACACGATGTACAAAGCGATTGATACCAAGTACGGCAGCATGTCGAAATTCCTCCACAAGGGTCTCGGCTTAACCAACGCCCAATTGAAGCAGTTACAAGCCAACTACCTGACGCCAGCTAAATAAATTTTGATCTTAAATCTATAGAAAAATGCGACATCCTCCAAAATAGAAGATGTCGCATTTTTCTTGCATTGCATTTATGTCATTTAGCAGCCTGTAACGCCGCAATATCAATCTTCTTCATGCCCATCATCGCCTGAATCTGCGCCGGCGTTTGCGTCAGCTCACTCATGTTCTGCGGGACGATTTGCCAGGAAATACCGAAACGGTCCTTGGCCCAGCCACACTGCTCGCTATCCGGAATGTGCGATAATTTCTGCCAATAATAGTCGATCTCGGCCTGGTCGGCACATTCAATCGTAAACGAAATGGCCTCGTTGAACCGGAAGCTAGGGCCGCCATCAAGCGCTATGAATTTCTGCCCGTTCAGATGAAAAACTGCCGTCAAAATTTTACCCTGCATGCCTTCAAAATGCGCGTCCAGCTTAGCATCGGGATAGTACGTGACCTCGTCCAGCGTTGAATTCGGGAAAACATCCAGATAGTAATGGATGGCTTCCTCACAATTGTTATCAGCAAACCACAGACTTGGGACAATTTTAGTCATAGTAACCTCCTGCGAAATCCTGTTTTGCGTTAAGATTACCTGATTTGGAAAACGGATTCAAGCATAGGCGCCTTCTTCTCACTAATCGCCGCCCAGTATACTCTCCAACACCATTTTATAAACATCTACATAGCCGATTCATTTGGTGCCTGATACCTTTACACAATCAACACCTCTCCTTTACATCCGCTTAGTATTCTAGAAACTGTACCAAACACAGAGGAGGAATTCGCATTATGAACAAGAGATTAAGCACCTTAGTTACCGCCTTACTGTTGACCACCACTTTGGGTTGGCAACAACCTTTGTCGACCATCACGGCCGCTGCGAAGACGACCCAAACGACTAAAACCGCTAAGACCACTAAAAAGGCCAAGGCAACGAAACACGCTAAGGCTAAAACTATGGCTGGAAAGTCAACGCATATCAAACTTCAAGGCGCTTCCAACGCCCGTGATTTAGGTGGTTACATCAACCAAAATGGTCAAAAGATCAAGGTTCATCGCTTAATTCGTTCTAATGGCCTATCCACTCTGTCTAAGTCCGACCAACAAAAGCTGGTTAAGACTTATCACGTTGCCACCGACATTGACTTGCGGACGGTCGTTGAACAACAAAAGAGTCCTGACGTGAAGATCAAGGGTGTCAAGCTGGTTAAGGCCAACGTCTTCAAGGCCTTCCCAGCTTTCCCTGATTTTTCCAAGAAGAACGCCGGTGACAAGATGATGAGGAAATCTTACCACGACGCCATCACGACTGCTCAAGGTCGTAAGGCTTACAAGTCCCTGTTCCATCAATTACTGAAGAACCCTAAGAACAAGGCCGTTCTGTGGCACTGTTCAGCTGGTAAGGACCGTGCCGGGATGGGAACTGCCCTGGTACTTTCCGCCCTCAACTTTAATCGAAAAGCAATCACTAAGGACTACTTAAAGTCCAACACTTATTTGACTGCGACCAACGCCGAAAACCTACAGAAACAAGAAGCCGGCTGGAAGGCTCAAGGCAAAGCCCTGACGCCAACCGTCATCGCCAACTTCAAGGATCAAAACGGCGTGAAGAAGTCCTACATCGACACCATGTACAAGGCTATCAACACGAAGTACGGTAGCATGGATAACTTCCTCCACAAGGGCCTGGGCTTGTCCAACGCGCAATTGAAGCAACTGCGGGCAAACTACCTGACGCCTGCTAAGTAAGCAACATTGTAGTATGTAATTCAAAAAACGGCCATCTCCTAAAATCAGGAGTTTGGCCGTTTTCACTTTCCCACTCTAATCGCTTACTAAAAACACATACTTGCTCTCTCTGTGTCAGAAATAAAAGGTCCTTAAGGTGGTTAATTTTTCTAAAAGGCAATATAATTGTCCTATGTAAGCGTTTTTAACACAAGGAGGAGTTTTACTTGAAATCTGAAATATTTTTGAAGGAACAACTTTCCAACTATTTTACTGATGGACTATACTTAGCACCCCATATTCCAAGCAAAAAATTAGTTAACGCACATAAAAATATCGCTAATGATGTTGATTCAACTTATATTTTAGGACTAGTTGACACTACGATTTTTGGTAGTGGAAAAGAAGGTATGGTTTTTACCGGTGAAAACTTTTACTTACACGAAGGAGCCTTGGGAATTGACCAAACTTTAAAAATCCCATTTGATAAAATTCTATCTGCCACTCATGAATTAACAAAAACCGTTGATGACAATGAAAATGAACACGAACATTCTATTTTAACAATTACACTAGCCGAACAAGAAAAGCCTATCGTAATTGAGTCAAACACTTTACCTCTTGAACAAATTGCACAGCTCTTAACGGATATTCAAGAACAAGTTGACGAAACCGAGAGCACCAATCAACTTTTGTCATTGAAACAATTAGATCCAGATGCTATTTTAGCCTACTTCAAATTATTTATTAATTATCTGAAACGTGATAGTAAGATTGACAGAAAAGAATATGCCAATTTAGCCGGACTAATTTCAACAACCATTACTGAAAAAGAACTTACAGATAACCTCCGCTCATATCGTCTTGATCAAGATACAACTATGCCAACTGACTATCTAATTAACCAGCTAAAAGAAACCGTTCCTTTGGGTAGCCAGGAAACAATTTTTGGCTCATTGATCGATGATTTACTCATAGTAACTCCAAATAAAAATGAATATCAAGATATTCCCGAGTTCATGAATATTATGAATCAATTGAATATCACAAATGACCAAGTGAAATTCTTTATTCGTAACCAAGAAGTCCATAAATATATCATTGACCATCGTATAAATGATAAAGAAGCCCGCAAAGTACTGGATAATGTAGCCGCATTAGGGGTTGGCATAGGCGTATCCTTTGCGGCACTTGGAGTAACCGGCTTTACAATCGGTGCCCTAGGTGAAACCGGTCTTGGTATGCTAGCAGTAGCAACTATGTCAACTGGCGGAATGGCACTAGCAGCAGCTGGAGTAAGTGCAGCCGGAATAGCTAGTTATGCTGGAATAAAACATTTATCTTCTGGAACTCATGAAGATAATCTCGTGCTTCAGGAATTACTGCAGACCAATATCAAACGACAGTCTGCAGCCATTAGCTTTCTATTGGACGATATCAATTATATTTCTCACGACATCAACGAACTATTAAAAACTCAAGACGTCATCAACACGCAAAACGAAAAAATAAAGAGTCAAGTTGCAACTCTAATGCGCAAACTGGCTCCCCGTGTCCAGCAACTTCAATCCGCTACTAATGCTACAGCCACTGCTAAGTCTGATCAGCAAGAAGACCAACGCAACTTGATTATCTCTGAATTACCACACACACTGAACGTTCAAAAACTCGAGGAACTATTAAATCAAACACCTAATTCCACTAGATATGGTGAAGCCCTAGAACAAGCCTATCATTTTCAAAATGATGGCGACAACACTCTAAATGAGCAGCTAAGTGTACCTGAGTTAGAAGTTATCAACGCAGTACTTAAAAAGATCAATTATTACAAGATTACGACAATGGCAAATGCTAAAGATCTCGGAAAAAAAGGAAAAGATGCTGCCGTCTCAGGTGCTAAAGACCTTGGCAAAAAAGGTAAGGATGCTGCTGTTTCTGGCGCAAAGAGCCTTGGTAAAAAGGGACTTGGTTTTCTTTCTGATTTGACCAATAAATAAGCTGGCGAAAAAATGGCAACTATTGATAATAAGCTTTTAGATGAAAGTGCAAAAATACTAACTACTCACCATGATGAATTGACTACTGCCAATCAAAGAATTGATGATTTAAAGCAAGCTACTAGCAATATCCAAGAAAGTTTTTCGGAAAATATGAAGCTACAAGATGATCTTACCGCTACATTATCTCAGTTAAACGAAATTGACGTGAACGATTCAGATCTCACTGAAATTACGGATATTCTGAGTGATATCAACCAGACGTTAGACTCCCCTACTCCTAATACTCATTCGAAAAAATTCGAGGACTTAGATACCTTAGACTTCACAGATAACTGGCAGGAACTGTTATCTCAGAGCACAGACTACGCCAAGGAACATCAGCTCGACTTATCCAACCCTTACTATGCGATGATGTCTCCTTATGAATACCAGCAATTAAGCACACAGTTGGTTAGCAAATATGACCTATCACATTTAACCAAAGACGATTACGCTTTCAGTTCTGTTGTTGGACTTATCATGGGATTAGTCGATATCCTACTTGTTCGCCGAATTCACGCCGGAAGTCAAGCAGCTGGGTTGCAAAAAGTCGTTGATAACGCCTTTAATGACATCGTAGTGGCCGTAGGAAAGCACACTCGAGTGACTGAGTTAATAAGTCAAAAATTGAAACTCAAAGAAAGCATTTCTGGAACCCCAAATGCTACCCAACTAGCTAAGCTTAAAAAGCTTGACGAACGAATCAATGAGGTCAACCAGTTGGACCCACATAATTCTCAAGATAGATTGGCCGCTATTCGTAATCTCGAGAAGCACTTTAAAGTCAATTATGATGCTGCAAACAATGCTAGCATCACTGGAGCTCCAGTCAATGGTATGAGTGCTAACAATCACCATTTACTCTCGCTAGCTCACGATCCGGGCATATTGGGATTAATTGTCGGAATTGTTGATCAGGTAACTGGAAGGGCAACCTTCATTGATGAGAATGGAAAAATAATTCGGACGACTACTAAGAATATAAATGGTATCTCTGCTGACGGTCCACTGCCAGTAAGAATCGCGCAGGCCGCTCAAAACTGGTTGGGACATACTCTATCTGACATTGCTGGATCCAGTAGTTCAAAGGGACGTGGAGAAGGACTCCCTGCTCCTTTCTATGCCCTCCTTAAGAAACTACAATTTGGAGCCATTCCCATCAAGGGGCAAAAAATGACAATTGGTGACACCAGCGAATGGTTGTTTCGTAATGGACTTGATTTTCGTGCATTAACCGCGCAGGCCATTCCAGTTTTAATTGGTGAAGCCTTAGTAAGAGCCTATTGGTTTATAAAACAATGCTTTTACTATGGCGCTTCTTTAAAGGAAAGTATCGCTAGTAGTCCAGACCTGCATAAGCTTCTCTTGACCAATACAGCTGTCTTTAGCACCATAGATCTTACTGATGCCTCAATTCACGCCCTTTTATCTCCAAACAGAATATCTGAATTATTATTACGCCTAAATTATGTAAATCTCGTCAATCTTGGCTTTAAATCAATTCAAGCTATTCGCGATGCACATAAACATCAGCAAAAACTTGATAAATTAGATGATGATTTAGAACGAGAATGGGAACGATTATTAACTTAAATTGGCATAGTTCTAAGTTCTTTCGATAAATTCCCCCCTTGTTCATCCTCAAAATCCATAGTATTTTACAGCCAATTACTACGTTTTCCCAAACATTGTTCATGTCAAAAACAAATCATCCCCATCCATGTTATATTTAAAAAGTTCCAACTGGAACAAATCTGGGGAGGTTTTATTAATGAACAAAGCAGCATTGATTTTAGGAGTAGCCGGGATGGCAACAACGTTGGGGCTCGGCACAGTCGTTGGTTCCGCTAGTCCACTGACGGGCGCCGTTCAGTACCACAAGTATCACGGCACAACGACCATCAAGCAGAACTATCGCCATTTTAAACTGACCAGTCATCAGCCAAACAGTAACTATAAGATTATCAAGGTGACGAGCTGGAAAAATGCCAAGCTTAAGGCCGGCAGCAAGGTCAAAATTGATCTCATGGCGAACCAAGGAACGCAATACAACTGGTATCGCATTCAATCCACAGCCAAGCACACCACCCATCGATACTGGGTCTACGGTCAGGCTTTAAGTGGCAAATAATTAACGTAAAAATGGCTAGGTCCCATCACATCGGGACCTAGCCATTTCCAATCTTTAATTCAAAACACTCTTTTCCGACCTGGCCATGCCAATCGCGTAGAGCACAATCAATATTCCGGCGGCTATCACTAACAAAGCTAACGCCGTCAACATGATATGGTGCAGCCCCAAAAAGAAGATCTGCTTCATCTCCGGAACCAAGCTTTGCGGCAAGCTGCGCACGGTTTGGGAGTTGCTCAATCGATTCATCATCGCCATGGTAATCTTTCCCTGGCTACCTTTGACTCCCGCCAACAAGGCATGATTCAAGATAACCCCATAAATGGCAGACATAAAAGTCTGCGCCAATATCCGTATCAAGTACGCGAACGAAGTGGCAATCGGCATGTCACGGGGCTCTGCATCGGACTGCACCGCGACCTGTAAAATGTTAAAACTAAGGCCGATACCAAATCCTTCGAATGCTCCCATAACCAATAAGAAACCGTAACCTGTCCGTTGGCTGGCAAAACATAAGCCGATAAATGTGACTAGAAACGCTACCTCACCGATTGAAATAATATCGTAGCGCCATAATTTCCGCTGGACGATTGCCCCCCATTCTGACCCGCCAAAATTAGCAAACGCCCCCGGAATCTGGGTCATCCCACCAATCAACGCGCTCAATCCTAGGATGCCTTGCGCCCACATTGGAATATAGATATTAAAGGCAACGAATGCGCCCCAAAGTAGCGCAAATAAGACGAAATCGATCACAAGCTGGGGATTTTTAAACAATCGGCCAGGTACAATGGGATCTTCGGCGCGTCGTTCGGCAAAAACCATGACTACCAATAAGAGCAGACCACACCCAACGCAGCCAAGCGTGAATAACGTCGGTAGCACGCCTAGCTCCTGAATTCCAATTAACATAGCTGACAACCCCAACACCATCAGGATAATTCCGTGGTAGTCGATGCTCGCCTTATTTAATTGCTGAGGAACGTTGAACCAAATGGCCACAATCAGAATCGACAATAAGGCAATCGGCAAATTAACGTAGAACACCCAATGCCAACTAAACTGATCAACAATCCACCCACCTAAAAGGGGTCCAATAATCGAGGCGCCACTGAAACTAGCCGCAGCGATGCCAATCACTTGCCCCCGGCGTTTAAGACTAGCAAATAACTGGGCATAAATGATAAAGGGAATCGTATTGACCCCACCCGCACCGATTCCCATGAATCCGCGGGCGACAATGAACCAAATTACATTAGGCGCTACCCCTTGCAGTAGCGCGCCCACCATAAAGATAAGGGTCGCTAAAATATAAGCTCGCTTATTTCCATAACGTTCGCCAAACTTACTCCATAATGGCGTGGTCACGGCCATTCCCAAGAGAAAACTAGCCACGATCCACCCCATGTCTTGAATGGCGTGAAAATCACTGATAATCGCCGGCAATACGGTATTGACGATGGTTCCGTCTAATCCAGCCATCGCGTTAGACAAAACTAGCGCAAACGTCACCAGAATCTTCTCATTCCTACTCAAAATCAACTCTCCTAATCGAACCAAAACGGTTACGCAAATCAGGTCACAAAATTTCGATCCTGTTGACAATATCATAGGAGCAACTCATAATGATGTAAAATACTAATATCAAATGGATTTTCAGTCGATTTTTGCATGGTTAGGAGGACACTATGGACACGCGCTTACTACATGCTTTTGTGATGCTCACTCGCATCGGCAATATCACGAATACCGCGGAAACACTACATATCAGTCAGCCGACCCTTTCTCGCCAGCTGAAAGAATTAGAAGAGGAAGTCGGCACCCCACTCTTCATTCGGGGAAAACGGTTGATTACCCTGACCGACGCCGGTATTATTTTCGAACAACGCGCACAAACCATCCTGGATTATCTCTCGCAAACCAAGCTCGACCTGCGTAACCAGAGTACGGGCTTGGCTGGCAAGATTCGCATTGGGTGCGTTGAAAGTCATATTTCAACCTACGTTGCCAAGTGGCTAGCTGCCTTTCAACAGAAGCATCCCAACACGACCTTTTCCATCTACAGCGCCGACGGGAATTCAATTAGGACCCAGCTTGACCAGGGTAACTTAGACATCGGTTTCCTAATCGAACCCGTCGAATCCGCTAAGTACTGGGCCCACCACATTCCGGTCACAGAAACGTGGGGGTTAATGATGGCTAAAAAGGCCAAACTGGCGCAGCGTTCATCGATCACCGGTGCTGACTTGACCGGCCTCCCCTTACTAGGTGCCCGCCGGAGTATTGTCATCAACCAGGTCTCTAGCTGGCTAAAAATTGACCCAGATGGCTTGAACTTACGCGGGGAACGGAATCTGGGGAATAATATTCTGCCCTTAATCGCGGACTATGGCTACTACGATATTTCAATCAGCGGCATGCTTGATTTCTACCCTCAGGACCGCGTCACCTTTGTTCCCTTTCAGCCACTGAGTCAGACGCAGCACACGCTCATTTACCGTAAAAACCACCAACTGTCGCCCACCGCTCAAGCCTTCATTAACGACGTCACGGCACAGATTAAAAATATGACGATTCCTGCAGACGATTAAGATTCGCCGTTGAAGACTCGTGGCAAGCTCTCCTAATGACCTTGCCACGAGTCCTTTTTTTTGCCCAATACAACGTCACCACGACTGTTTCATCATACGCATAGTTTTGGCAATCACATTTAGATATGCGCTTTTCGTATCATAAGAATGTAAATTTAGCATTTTATTTTTGCCACCATGACGTGTAAGCTAGTCTCCAACTTCAAGTATTAACCGAAAGGAAGTTTTAGCTATGGAACACGTCACATTTAATAACGGGGTCACCATGCCTGTCTTGGGCTACGGCACCTTCCAAACGCCACCCAAAATCACCGAAAAAAACGTTACTCAAGCCATCGAATTGGGCTACCGCAGCATCGATACCGCTCAGGTCTATGGCACCGAACCCGGCGTTGGTGCCGCTATCGCCAATAGTAGCCTTAGTCGTGATAAATTTTTCATCACCACCAAGACGCAGACCGATGGCTATGCCGCGACCGCCAAGGGATTGGACGAATCGCTCCAGCATTTGGGCAGCGATTACGTCGACCTAGCAATCATTCACTGGCCAACTGCCAACAGCCTCGACACCTATCGCGCCTTAGAGGATGCCTATCGCGATGGTAAAGTCCGCGCCATTGGCCTGAGCAACTTTAACGGTGCTCAAATCGACCAAGTCTTGGCCAATGCGCACACGACACCCGTCATCGACCAGATTGAGACCCACCTATTCTGGCAGCAAGCCAAGATGCATCCCTACCTCCTACAGCACGATATTGTTCATGAATCATGGGCACCACTGGGTGAAAACTTTGGCCGCGAAATGATGGCCTTACCCGCCGTCACCGAATTGGGCCAAAAGTACCATGTCTCGGCCGCCCAAATTTTACTCCGCTGGTTGACCCAGCAGGGCATCGTCACCATTCCAAAATCAACTAACACGGACCATGTCGCAGCTAACTTTGCATCAACTAATTTCAAACTGACGGCTACTGAAATCGACAGCCTTCGTCAGTTTGACCGACACCACTCCATCAAGGATTGGCCACAGTCCATGCGCGAAGCCAATTATTAATCAATTTTCTTGTCCCAATTTCGCAGACACCTTGGCAATCATGCATCAGTCGGCTATGCTAAGCAGTAATGAATCCGTCAAAGGAGCCGATGCCATGTTTCGCCAAATCCAATGTTTCATTGCCGTTGTCAATAACCACAGTTATACTCAGGCCGCAATCGAGTGTCATCTTTCGCAGTCGTCCCTCTCGCAACGCATCAAGGAACTCCAAGCCAGTTTAGGTGTCACCCTGATTCAGCGTAAGGGCCTTAGCTTCGAGTTGACCGCGGCTGGCAACTATTTTTACCAGCACGCCCAAGTTCTCCTCGAACAAGTGGACCAGCTTGTCACCGAAACGCAGGCCATCGCGACCCATACGGCTGAGTCCTACACGCTCAAGCTTGGCTACCTGCGTAAGTTTGGCTCACAGGAATTTCTCCAAGCCGTCGCTGAATTCTCTCGTCAGTTCCCCCAGGTTAAAGTTCAAATTCACAGCGACTCCTACGCTGAATTGTTCACGCAGGTCCGCGATGGACAGATTGATTTGAACTTTTCTGACCAACGTTACGAACTATCGACTGCCTTTGAAAATGAATTTTTGACCGCCGCTGATTACATGGTCGTCGTGGCCCCACAGGCCTTTACGACCCATCAATCCGCCATCGATACCACGGAGCTCAAGGATCTCCCCTGTATCTTGATTGTCGGTGCCGACGAGTATGCTTCGGAACAAGCCTATTACCGCGACGTGCTGGGTATCCAAAGTCCCTTTCAAACCGCGGCCAGCTTTGGCGCGGCGCAAATGCTGGCTGCGACTGGCCAAGGGTATCTCGTTGTAAATAGCCGCACTGCTCGCCAAATCAATCCCAAGACCAATCGCGTTTTGAAATTGGTGGACCATGGCCGCGACCTGACGCAACATTACTATGCGTATTGGAAAAAGGATAATTCCGGTTACTACATCGAAACCTTTGCCCAAATTTTGAAAGACCAATTTGAATAAGCGTTCTGAGAGTGGGACAGAAGCATTGCGGTTAGTCAATGAGCATTAACGTCGATAGGCGACTAATCCCGGTTTTGGATTGTTTGTCTATCGGGGTTAAGCGGAGTTGACTGCCTTTTGGCGCACGTTTCCGCAATAGACGTTCGGAACGCACAATGGGTCTGAGACTTTTGTCTCAGACCCATTTTTTTGTCTCTAATCCCCGTCTCGCTTAAGCCCGATAACCGTGCGTGTCGGCCTTTGACAACATCAATCGTGTTTACCAATTTTTGATCTATCGGTTTAGCCGATTCGTTCCATCGCCAGACCATATTGGTTTTCTTCCCACCGCCAACTATGATAAGACTCGTTGCTACTACTAAGAAAGGAGGTCGTCTCATGCGCCAGTCACCCGCCACATTACTATCGTGCTGTCAGACCCTCACCGTTGCATTCACCCACAAAGATATTTGCCAGCTAAACAAATTGCTCACCGCCACCGCTGAACGACATCCCCAGCAAGCCCCCGTCCAGACCAAATATGATTGGATCGATGCCATCCAAAATGACGATTTGATTTATCACCACTTTGCGGCGCCCATCATTTCTCAAATCACCGCCGATCAAGGCCAAGTCTACGTGCTGGCCGACCTGCAATGGTCCCAGCACGCCCCCGCTCCAATTTGGCTTCAACTCACCTTCATTGCGACCGACCACCACTGGCAACTTTACCAGCAACGGGACCTATCGGAAAAACCGATTGATGGAATTCGATAGTGAAATTGGTCCCTGAGCTTCAGCACGGTAAGATAAGAATCGATTCAAAATTAAAGGAAGTGATTGCGTGCTACTCTTACTATTTCCAGTTGCGATGGGCGCCGGCTTAGCCATGCAAACAGCGGTCAACGCCAAATTACGTGGCTTTGTCCGCTCCCCCTACCTCTCATCCGGCTTCTCTTTTCTAATCGCATGGTTATTCCTGCTCATTCTCAGTTGGACGACCCATCAGCCCCTGCTTATCAGTGGCACTTTGCTTGCCAATAATCCCGGCTGGCTTTGGTTGGGCGGCCTGTTCGGGGCCATTGCACTGACCGGTAACGTCGTTTTATTTCAGAAAATCGGCAGCCTCCAGACAACGGTACTCCCCATCATGGGGCAAATTATGATGAGCGTCCTGATCGACCAATTTGCGCTCTTCAAATCACCGCTTAACCCGTTGACCCTCGCCAAAATCATTGGCCTTCTCTTAATCATCGGCGGCGTCATTCTCTCACTGGGCATCATTGGACCGCGGGACCCCCTCCTAAAAGTGGCCGAGCAGCAAGCGGGCCACGGCTCCCAACTATTCTATCAACTGTTCGCTGTTCTGGCTGGTATGCTGATGGCCATGCAAACCGCCATCAACGGTTACCTGGGGGCCGTCCTGCAGTCGCCCGTTCACGCCGCATTTATCTCATTTTCCATCGGGGTGCTGTGCCTCTTGCTGGTCAATCTGATCACTCGCGCGCACATCGCAAATATCAGCTTGGCCGTCAAACAAGGCCGCAAGTACTGGTGGGTATGGATTGGCGGCATCATCGGCGCCCTGTACGTGCTTTGCAGTTCCTGGCTGGTTCCCCTCATTGGAACCGGCCAAGTCGTTGTCCTCGCCCTGTTCGGTCAACTGGTCTTTAGTGCTTTGGTCGAACAATTTGGCCTCTTTGGCTCACAAACGACCCCGATGAGCCGTTCCAAAATCATCGGTCTCATCATCATGTTCATTGGCGTTTTAACCGTTAAATTCATCACATTCTAGGAGGAAATCACTTATGAAAAATGTCTTAATTCTTGGTGCATCCGGCTCCATTGCGACTCTGGTCACCCGTAACTTACTTGACGATTCACGCGTTCGGCTCACCCTGCTCGTTCGGCATCCCGACCGGTTGGCCGACGACATTCGCTATGACAGCCGTGTCACTATTGTCGTCGCTGACGTGGTGAAGGATACGGCAAAATTAACCGCCACCCTGCAAGGCCAAGACCTGGTCTACGCCAACCTCTACGGCGCAAACTTGAAGCAACAGGGTCAAGCCGTTGTCACCGCCATGACGGCCGCGGGCGTGTCCCGCATCATTTGGATCTCAGCAAACGGCATTTATAACGAAATCCCTGGTAAGTATGGGCAATGGAACGCGCAAATGTTAGGTTCCACGTTGACCGCCTATGCCGCGGGCGCCAAAACCATCGAGACCAGCAATCTGCAGTACACGATTGTTCGGCCAGCCTGGTTCTCTGACAAGGACGTTGTCAATTATGAGCTCACACAAAAGGGCCAACCATTTAAGGGGACCGAGGTTTCTCGCCAGAGCGTTGCGGCTTACCTGACAATGCTAATCTTGGACCCCAACCAGGCCATCAACCAATCCATCGGTATCAATGAGCCTGACACGGACGGCGCCAAGCCTAGTTTCTATTAGAAAAAAGAAGGTCTTAGTTTGAAAATTATGGTTATCGGAGCTTACGGTCGGCTGGGCCGGCTAGTGATGCGCGTGGCACTTAAACGCGGTCACCAGGTCATTGGCATTGCCCACCGGCAACACGCCAACCTGGCACGCCCACAAGTTATTATTAAGGATATGTTGGACTTAACCCGCGCCGACCTCGCAGGCGTTGACGCAATCGTCGACGCCGTGGGTGCTTGGACGCCCGCCACGGAACGAGTTCATTACGCAGGACTCGCCCACATCGTTTCCTTATTACATGGGTCACCGATTCACTATCTCAAGGTTGGCGCGGCGAGCACTCTGTTCATTAATCATGCGCATACGCACGTCCTCCAGGAACTGCCACTTTACTATCCCGATTACATGCAGGATCTCTGCGCCGCACACGCCGAGGGATTAGCCGTTCTTCAAGGCTGCACTGACGTCAACTGGACGTACGTCACCCCCACTTATAACTTTGACCCGGCCGGCCACAGTACCGGAACTTATCACGTTGCTGGCGAAGAGTTTCACCCCGCACCATCCAAGAATCCCGACGATGGTCAGCAAGACTACATCACCTATGCCGACTACGCTAAGGGCGTCTTGGATATCATTGAAAATAACCTGTACCCCCGCCAGCAGATTACCCTGTTTAGCGGCAACAATCCGCAGCCGAAGCAACGCTATTAGGAAACCTAGGTGTAAACTATAGTTGAACATGTTAGTATTGTTGTGACCTATTAGTTGTATCGCAACAGGACTGACTGGTTTAATTTTCGAGTGACTATGACTAATTCACTCGGCATCTAGGGGAGATTTTTACATGAAAAAGTTGTTACTAGGGGCAACGCTGGTCGCTGCCAGTGTCTTCGGGCTTACGGGTACCGCGCAGGCGGCTACCAAGAGTTCATCACCATATCTACCGGACACCAGCAAGCCGGGCGAGACGCAATACGTCCGGTTGAAGAAGACGATGGATGTCGGTTTCACCCAAAAGACCAATGGCCATTACAAGAAACTGCTGAAGAAGAAGGGGTCCTTGCTCGAAGTCATGGGCATCAACCGCAACGAGGTTAATGGCGAGTACGTGCCAACGGTGGCCCTCACCTCGGGCGCCGTTCACTACAATCGCGCGAAAAAGCTGAAATATTCGACGATGGATAACATGCACGCTAAGCTCATCCCTTATACCAAGGCTAATTTCACGCCGGTCAAATTAAAGGCACCAGACAGAACACTCCTATTTCAATCCGGAACTGGCTTTAAGCTAAATCCTAAAAAGGACGGCCTAGTCACGACCCCCGCTTTCTACCTAACACTAGACAACTATCTGCAATACTACAGCGCTTCGGACCTGGTCAAGGTTGCGCCTAGTGGCCTTTACAAAGACGTTCGCGGCATGAACGTCTGGAAGCCAACCGCTTCGGTCAAGGTCAGCAAGGTCACCGTCAAGGGCCGGACCACCACCGTTGATTACAAGAAGCCACTCAAGGGCATGCCCAACAAGAAGATCAGCAAGGGCCACTACCGCCTAAAAATCGTGCACAATACGAAGAAACACCACGCCACTTTCTTCCCTGATGGCTATACCGAAGAAGCCACGTGGACAACGTACAAGGTTAATGGAAAGAGCTATTATGTCGGTGAGTCGATTGAGGTTAAGGACTATCTCGACGAATAATCCCTTCTTTAATTGCTTAATACTCTACCGTATATCAAAAACAGCTAAGCCCGCTTAATGGGACCTAGCTGTTTTTTAGTTACCTCTGCTTAAAAGGATAATTCTTCTCCAGGGACTAAGAGAACAGTCATCTCTCAAGTCCACACTAAGCCACCATATACATGAAATAGGCGCCGCCCTCTGTTGCAAACCAAAAGACACCTACCCGGCTAACATCTGGCTGTAAGATATCAGCGTGCGCGTAATCTGGTTGCTGATTCCCCACGATCATGGCGGTATCGATACCAAATTGGGCTAAGCTCTGACTGTTCTTTAAATCATGCTTATCCTTCGTTTCCGAATCGGTCATCATTTGACTGCCCGTTGGTAAGCCCAACTTACCGGCAAGCTTATCGTAAGCTGTCCAGTCCGTTTTATAACGAGTACCAGACTTCTTCAGCCAACTCTCATGACCCTTAAGCACCGCCATGATTGCCGGATCCAATGCTACCGGATTCATCCCCTTGGCCGTCCGATATTGGTTGGTTTGCTTCACAAATTCTTGGGCCATCACTGCATTCATTGAATCGATAGACGGAGATACTTTCCCGTTCTTCAAATAACCGCGCCACATCCAGCCCTTGACCTGCTGGGTGTCCACGTAATAGAAGACTTTCTTCTTGCCATTCTGCTTCAACGTCGCGTGCTTGGTCACGTACAGGGTGACGTGCAGATAGCTCTTCGCCTTCCCCTGCACCTTGTTCAGCGCCGTGGACGTGTAAATCGGTCCCTTAGTCGCATGGTACGGGGCTTTCTTGACCTTAGAAATCTTGCCCAACTTAGCGGCCTGCGCGGTTGGTGCTTGGCTCAAACCCACACCGACTAAGCTCATGCCTAAAGCAACGAGTAACCCTTGCATTAATTTTTTCATTTAGTAAAACTCCCCACTAACTTTCAAATTGAATAACCGCGTTTGGTAAGAAATGTCGGGTTGATCCTCGACGCCCGAGATTTTAACGGTATAGGCATGGTTCACCTTTATCAGGCTCTTCTTGGGCAAAAAGTAGACGTTGGTCCCAAAGTAGCCATAACCACCCGAAGTTACCGAGACTTGAGACACGGGCACGGTCTTCTTCGCCGTCTTGTCGTAAACGTGAACGGTCGGCGTAGTATCGCCATAACCCGTATACCCATCACCAGAATACTCATCAGCAAAGGACACGGACCACGGTGCCTCATGACCCACCAGGTTATATGGCATCAAACCGGCCCGGGGATAGGCCACCGTTTTCGCGGCCGGGTGGTCATTGTAATGGTTCTCGTCATAGACCCGCAGATCATTGTAGCTGTCTGCTTGACCCACCCCAATCTTGTCGATGCCGCCCAGAATCCACATCCGGTGACCGGGTTCCAAATCGCTCAGGTCACCGTCATCGCTTAGATATCCGGTAACTACATCGTAAGGCGAGGACACGCCCTCAGATAAGTTACTTTGGTTCGTCGCGGCAGCTCCGGCCTGCCAGTCTTGCTTGGACACGATTGCTGGCCGCTTAAAACCAACCAGGCCATGAGACAGGCCCTTATCCGCCGCAGCCAAGGTGGCCGCACCCATTTGAGCAGAGGTGTTCCAGGCGCTGTCCGCCGTGACCTTGCTTAGGCCAAACATGCCGCGATAAAAGTTGACCCAGTTCACGGTACGATTGATGTAGCTGGTGCTCAGCTTGCCGGGGCGAAAGTTCTTTTTCACGCTCGGCTTCTGCGCGTACATTCCCTTGGTGCTCGTACCGATCTTCTTGGCCTGCTTACGGTAGTTGGTGATTTGTGACCATTGACTGGCCGTAAAATGCTTCTTCTCCTGCTGTAGCTTCTTGGCCTTTGCCGCCTTGGCTTTAGCCTTCTTTTGTGCCTTGGTCATTGCCGCCTGAGCGGTAGTTTGTGTGGGTTGGATAGCCGTGACGCCACCCGCCATGACCACCGTCAACGCACTGACGGCGAGAATTCGTTGCCATTTTGCCATTTGATTTACTCCTTTGCTTTCGCGAGCCGAAAAAGACAACCAAACCCACCTGGTGATTGACCGTTGGAGATTTGATTGTTTTTTCAGTTAGCCGTCTAATTAATCAGTGAAGTCTTCGGTGGCACCAGTTGGGTTGAAGGCTTTCGCTTGACCCTTGGTCTTGTAGTAATGTTGCAGGTGAACTTCGCCGTTTCCTACATTCCACATCGCGTAGACATACAGTGACTTGATGGTCTTGCCCTTGTAATGGCGGTTGACGATCTTGTAGCCTTCCGTTCCTGTTTCCCCCAGTGCTGATGACTTGGTATGGTTTACCCATGATTCATCAATCAGCCACCCCTTATTCATAAACAACAAAGTATTGTTCTTTCCCGTCTTGATACCCGTCATGTTTTTATTCAAGTCGGCAGCCTTTATCGGACTGTGACCAGTCACCCACTTTTTCCCATTAAAATTCCGATATGAAGTCTTATCGGCCGCAATCGTGTACCGATTATAGTGGCCATTCTGGTAATAGTACCAGGTTCCTTGAAACTTCTTCGGGGCACTCGCCAGACTCATCTTAGTGCTGGCCTGGGCATCAACTGTGGGATTAGCAACGGCCAAGACCGCCCCAAAGCTAACTGACGCCAAGAGCGCGCCCATCATGTTGGTAAATTTCATTGTCATATTCCTCCTTATTTTCCGAATGGCTTATTTGTGTAACGCACCAACTGGATTGAAGAATTTAGCTTGGGCCTTAGTTTGGTAATAGTGGTCCGCCAACTTCTTTTGACCGTAGCTGTTCACGATGTTCTTGTTGTACAGCACTTTGACGGACTTGCCCTTATACGTCTTGTGAATGACCTTATAAGTTCCGCCCCCATTGGTCGCAAACATCCCGTAAGCCACGACCTTGGTATAGCCGTCCTTAACGCTCTTGGCGCTCGTCCAATGAGACTTCTTATTGCCCCAACCTTGTCTAAACTCATCGTCTTGGTTCTTAGTCGTATGTAGTGTCCCGGTCCATTTGACCTGCTTCTTACCAAAGGCATCAAAGTAGTTCTTAACCGTCATCGTCTTGGCCCCAATAGTCATCGTCTTGTAGTAGTATCCGTCGTTTTCCTCATAGTGATACCAGGTTCCGCGGACACTCTGCGGGAACGCGGCCAAACTGACTTTCGCTGCTTGCGCTTGAACCGTGGCGGGACCGGTGACAGCCGCCGCAACACCAAGCGTGGTTGCCACCATAGCGGCTCCCAAAATATGGTTCATCTTCATTGCGATTTCCTCCTTAAATAAACTGCGTTAGTCCTTAATCGGCCATTAATTGCGATTAGCAAATGTTGGCCTGGCTAACTAAGATTCAGTATAGCAATTAAGGGTGTCATAATATGTCGTTTGGGACTGTGACAGCCTATATTTCTCCAAAAAAGTTTAACTGCTGGTCGTATATAAAAAAGGTGGCCACCCAACCACAGGCAGACCACCTTTACTCCTATCCAACCTAATTCCGGTCATACGCCCAAACCGCCAGCGGCGCAAAGACCGCCACAACGGCAACGTCAAAGACCACTACCAGCAAGGCCTCGTGCGTCCAACTGCCAGTCGCCAGAATCTGACGAATCGCGGTGATCACGTAGGTCACTGGATTCAAGTGCGCCACGAACTGGAGTGGCTTCGTCAATGAGTGTAACGGCACGAAGGCGTTTGACATGAAGGACAGCACCAGCATCGTCATCAATGATGCGCTTTGAACAGCGCCCGCACTCTTTGCCAGCAGGCCCAGGAGCGCGAAGATCCAGGACAACGCCCAGCCCGTGAAAATGGCCAGGAGTCCAATCGCCACGACCCAGCCAAAGCCAACGGCCGGACGCCACCCCATGAGATAGCCGGTGGTCAACGAGGTAATCGTCGCAATCAGCAAGCGTAAACTATCAGCAAATAGTTGCCCCGCCAACGGTGCGATGTGCGCCATCGGCAATGACTTGAAGCGGTCAAATACCCCGGAGTCGAGATCTTCTCTGATTTGCGCACCCGACCCGGAGCCCGCCGACAACATTGTTTGAATCAAAATACCAGGGACGATGGTCGGCAGATAGGCCTGAACACCACCGGCAATGGCGCCGCCGAATAAATAACCGAACATCAGCATGAACAGGACGGGCTGAATCACCACATCCATAAAGTTATCCGGGTTGTGAACCGTCTTGAGTAAGTTCCGATAGGCCATCGTGGCCGTATTCATAATGACGTTGCCGCCATGCATTTTTACATCCATCTTGCATCCCTCTTTCTTAGTTCTTGCCGACCGTGAGATCCATGAAGACATCGTCCAGCGATGGTTCTTGCACGGATAAATGGTCGATTGCGATTTTAGCTTGCTTCAATGACGCTAAGATTGGCGTTAACTCTGTGACTTGATTTAACCGCACGCTCAGTCGCTGCCCGGTTCGTTGAATGGTATTGGGCACCTGGGACGTCAGCAGGTTTACCGCTGCCGTTACCTGCGTGGCCTGGCCGACCGTGAAATTCAATTTGGTCCCGCCGACCTGCTGTTTAAGCTCGGCTGGCGTCCCCATCTTCACGACCTTGCCGTGGTCGATGATGGCCAGGTTGTCGGCCAATTGGTCGGCCTCGTCCAAGTACTGCGTGGTCAAAATCACCGTCGATCCCTGCTTCACCAGCTGACGAATCGTCGCCCACATCTGCGTCCGGGTCCGCGGGTCCAGCCCGGTCGTCGGTTCATCCAGGAAGATCAGGGTGGGCCGCGTGATCAGGCTCACAGCGAGGTCCAGTCGGCGCCGCATCCCCCCGGAAAAGTTTTTCAAAGCCTTATCGGCGGAGTTTTCGAGTGAAAATTCAGTCAGGAGCTCCGTTGTTCGTTGCTTGGCGTCCTGCCGTGAGAGGCCATTTAAGCGGGAAAAAATCATCAGGTTCTCACGTGCCGAAATGTCTTCGTCGACCGAGGCGTACTGTCCGGTGAGGCCAAACATCGACCGCGCCAGCCGCCCTTCCTTAACCGTGTCGTGGCCGAAGATCTTGACGTGGCCCGCGTCAGCCTTAAGCAACGTGGTCATCATGCGTAGTGTCGTGGTCTTCCCGGCGCCATTGGGTCCCAGCAACCCGAAGACCTCTCCTTGCCGCACGTTAAACGAAATATCATCCACGACCGTCTTCTGTCCAAACTTCTTAGTCAAATGGCTCACTTCAATTGCATTAATCGCTGACATGTTAATCCCCTCTTAGCTCTCTTTTTAATCAGGTCCCCCTGACTAAAATTATAATAAGGCCCCCTGATGAAATTGTCAAGAGGTAGCTCAAAATAGATAATGCCACTTCACCTGGTTGTCGGGTATAATGGCAATAGGGAGGCGGTTCTATGCCTGATTTGACGAAACAAAAAAATGCGGCTGGCAAGCTGATTGAATTCGGCATGGTCAGCCACACTGCGGAGGAGGTAGCCCACCGCAACCACTTGGATAAAGAGGACCATCCGCTACGCTTTCAGGGGCAGGGCAAGATTTTACTGGCCCTATCCCAAGACGATGGCCTCTCGCAAAAGGAGCTGGCGACGCGCCTAAATCTCGCGGTGCAATCGACAGCTGAATTTGTTAATAAACTGGTCAAAAAGGACTTAGTCACTAAGGAAAAGTCGACGACGGATCGGCGCAAAACGATTATTCGCCTAACGGATCTGGGTCGTGAAACCGCGGCAGCCGAAACGGCCAAGGTGCCAGCGTACTTAGAAACGTTGACGGACGCCGAGTTAGAGCAGCTTACCGCGATTTTAACGAAGATCAATAACAACCTTTACGACGAAATCGACACCATGACGCCCACACAGTCTAACAAGTTCAAGGCGACTGTGGCGGACCACCTGCGCGACTGGTTCCTCTAACGCCAAACGGTCTCCCATTCAGGGGTTGACCGTTTTTTTACGAGGTTAAATGCCCGTTCTAGCAACAACAGTGGGACCAGAACTAGGCAACCTGGTGGGTCCTTCGCCTTACCGGCCGGCAGATATGGGCTGGAACGGTGCGAACACAACTTGAAGCCTCGAAAGAGCCGAGTCTACAAGCTTGGTTTTCTACTAAGCCGGCAAGAATCGCCAACTAAGTAGAACGACGCGCCTGAGCCCATATCTGCCGACCTCTCGGCTTACATAGTGTGCTTAGACAACAAGGATAATGACTGTAACGGCCGTTATCAATTGAACCAAAGGCGCTAAGTTTTCACGTTTTCCGACCGCTGTCGTGGTAAACCACAATCGGAGCCGGAGGAGTACAGGGATGTAGCCAGCCGTGGAGGTGGTGTTAGCTGGCGATTCACCAGCCAGCTTACAGCACGGGCGACTTTGGAGACACGTGGTCTTCGTGGCTTCAAAGCGAGCGAGAAGACTGGCGTTCTTCCAGTCTGAAGCGTCCCCACAGCAGGCGGA
Source organism: Levilactobacillus andaensis (assembly GCF_016861695.1). Taxonomy (GTDB): domain Bacteria; phylum Bacillota; class Bacilli; order Lactobacillales; family Lactobacillaceae; genus Levilactobacillus; species Levilactobacillus andaensis. The sequence goes on from NZ_BOLP01000002.1 coordinate 150,033, forward strand.
ATCCCTGTCAGCCGTAGCGCGGCAAATTCACACTAATTTACTGGCGAATTCTTACCGACTTTCAATCTAAAACCATACGCCAAAAAGCCGTCCCCCGATTCGAGGGACGGCCTTTTAGTCTAGCTATAGCGTTACTTATATCTTAAGTGACTCAAATTAATGTGAGCGCCGACGAACAAATGGTGTGATCAGCAGTGCTAAGAGGATTGCCCCTAATTGTGCCAAGAAACTCTCATTCTTTTGGCCCGTTTGTGGTAATTCTGTTTCCTGTTGACTTGCCTGTTGTTTGGTCGTCGTCTGTTGAGACTGATCACGTCCCGTTACAGCAGTGTCGCCCGCATGGCCTTCGTTAAGTGTTTGAGCAGAACGATGACCCGTTGCATTAAGCAGTGCCTTTGAAGCACCCGCTTGCTTAAGGTTCTTCCGCGTTGCACCGGCGTTCTTCAATGACTTCTTCGATGGCTTCTTCCGTGACGTTGCCTTGCGACTATTTATCTTGTCAGCAAGTTGACGCGTAAAGATTGGTTCCGTCCCGGATTCATCGAACTTAACGGTGGTCGTACCACCCATTCCGTCAGGTAAGATAGCATCCAAGTCACCGGAGGCCATCGTGCGTTGCGCAATGAGTTTACCCTTCTTCAGTTCCTGAACAGTCCGTTGACCGCTCATTGGGTCATACGTATAGATGACTTGAATACCGTCGGGCCATTGCTTGGTGACCTTCACGGGCTTCTTATCAGCATCGGTGTTCGTTGGGACACTAACGCCCGCACTGTGACTCGCTGGCGCCTGGGTAAACGTTGGCATGGCATCTGCCGACTGAGCAAATTTAACAGTCGCTGTACCGCCAGCACCATCTGACAACGTCACTGATGAAGCACCAGGAACGATTGTCTGCTGATCAACTGTCTTACCGTCTCGTTGCTCCGTTACCGTCCGTTGACCAGTCGTTGGATCGTAGGCATAGATTGTCTCGCTACCATCGGTCCACTGCTTGGCCACTTTGACGATATCGCCATCGGTGTCTGTCGTCGTGGCAGTCACGTTACCGGCAGCGTCTTTCGTGGTCTGCGTTGTATCGTGTTCAAACGTTGGCTGCGACCCTGGTTGCCCGGCATTAACGATGGTTGCGATACCTTCACCACTCGTCAATGTTGCCTTCGAGGAATCAGGTGCAATCGTCTTCTGGTCGACCGTCTTGCCGTCCTTTTGCTCCGTCACAGTCCGGTTACCAGTAGCTGGATCGTAGGTGTAAGTCGTCTCACTCCCATCAGTCCACTGCTTGGTGACTTTGATGACATTGCCGTTGGCGTCCTTCGTCGTGGCAGTCACGTTACCAGACTTATCAGTCGCGGTCTGCGTCGTGTCGTGTTCAAACGTCGGTTGTGACCCTGGTTGCCCAGCATTGACGATGGTCTTAACCCCTTCGCCAGCGGATAACGTTGCCGTCGTGTCATCAGGCGCAATCGTCTTCTGATCGACTGTCTTGCCGTCTTTTTGTTCCGTCACAGTCCGGTTACCAGTCGTTGGATCATATGCATAATCCGTTTCGCTGCCATCCGTCCAGTGCTTCGTCACCTTGACGACATTGCCATCGGCATCGGTCGTCGTATCAGTCACGTTACCAGACTTATCAGTTGCGGTCTGCGTTGTCTCATGAGCAAACGTTGGCGTTGCACCTGGCTTGTCCGCAGTAACGATGGTTTCAACGCCATCGCCACTCTTCAACGTAGCCTTTCCATCGGCCGCAATCGTCTTCTGGTCGACCGTCTTACCGTCCTTTTGTTCCGTCACTGATTGCTTACCGGTGGCTGGATCGTAGGTGTAAGCCGTTTCGCTGCCGTCCGTCCAGTGCTTGGTTACCTTAACGACATTGCCATCGGCATCGGTCGTCGTATCAGTAACGTTGCCAAACTTATCGGTTCCGGTCTGCGTCGTGTCATGGGTAAACGTTGGCGCTGCGCCTGGCGTCTCTGAATTAACGATGGTTTCAACGCCATCGCCACTCTTCAACGTGGCCTTCGGTGCATCTGCGGAAATCGTCTTCTGGTCGAGCGTCTTACCGGCTTTTTGTTCCGTAACCGTCTGCTTGCCAGTCGTTGGATCGTAAGTGTAATCCGTTTGACTGCCATCGGTCCACTGCTTAGTGACCTTGACGACATTGCCATCGGCGTCTTTCGTCGTGGCAGTAACGTTACCAGCATCATCTTTCGTGGTCTGCGTCGTGTCATGGTCAAACGTTGGTTCTGACCCTGGTTGCCCAGCATCAACAAGCGTGTCGACACCTTCACCAGCAGATAACGTTGCCTGCGTCTTATCGGGTGAGATCGTCTTTTGGTCGACCGTCTTACCGTCTTTTTCCTCAGTCACTGTCCGGTTACCCGTCGTTGGATCGTAGGTATAAGCTGTCTTACCGCCATCGGTCCACTGCTTGGTAACGTTGATGACATTGCCAACGGCGTCTTTCGTCGTGGTCGTGACGTTGCCAGCCTTATCAGTCGTGGTCTGCGTCGTGTTGTGGGCAAACGTTGGTTCTGACCCTGGTTGCCCAGCATCAACAAGCGTGTCGATACCATCACCGGCAGATAACGTTGCTTTAGGCGTAGCGGCATCAATGGTCTTTTGGTCGAGCGTCTTGCCGTCCTTTTCCTCCGTAACAGTCCCTTTACCAGTCGTTGGATCGTAGACGTAAGCTGTCTTACTGCCATCGGTCCACTGCTTGGTAACGTTGATAGCATTGCCATCGGCGTCTTTCGTCGTGGCAGTCACGTTACCAGCCTTATCAGTGGCCGTCTGCGTCGTGTTGTGGGTAAACGTTGGTACCGAACCTGGTGCCAACACAGCAACAAAGGTTTCAACAAGTGGTTCAACACCGCCACCATTCGTCAAGGTTTCACTCGTAGAACCCTTGTCGAATGTCTTCTGGGCAACTGTCTTGCCGCCCTTTTGTTCTGTCACCGTCTGTGTCTTCTCGACTGGATCATAAGTGTAAGCCGTTTGACTATCATCGGTCCATTGCTTAATGACCTTGATGACATTGCCAGCGTCATCTTTCGTTGTGGCAGTCACGTTACCAGCATCGTCCTTCGTGGTGGTCGTCGTATCATGTTCAAACGTTGGTTGTGACCCTGGTTGCCCAGCGTTAACGATGGTTTGAACACCATCACCAGTCTTCAACGTGGCCTTTGTAGGATCGAGACCGAATGTCTTCTGGTCAACTGTCTTACCGTCTTGTTGTTCCGTTACCGTCCGGCTCTTAGCAACTGGATCGTAAGTGTAAATCGTTTGGCTACTATCTGGCCATTGCTTAACGACCTTGATGACATTGCCATTGGCATCCATCGTCGTGGTCGTATCGCCATCGGTCTTTGTCGTGTCGTGCTTAAACGTTGGCTCTGCGCCTGGCGTTTCAGCATCAACAAGCGTTTCAACGCCGTCACCAGTAGACAACGTTACATTTGGCACATCAGGCGTGATTGTCTTAGTATCAACTGTCTTACCGTCTTTTTTCTCCGTCACCGTCTGCGTCTTCTTGTCTGGATCGTAGGTGTAAACTGTGCTACTACCATCGGTCCAGTTCTTGGTTACGTTGATGACATTGCCAGCGTCATCTTTTGTCGTGGCAGTAACGTTGCCAGCAGCATCAGTCACCGTCTTCGTTGTGTCATGTTCAAACGTTGGTTGTGCGCCTGGTTGCCCAGCGTTAACGATAGTTTGAACACCATCACCACTCTTCAAAGTTTCCTTTGTAGGATCGGTACCGAATGTCTTCTGATCGATTGTCTTACCGTCTTTTTGTTCCGTTACTGTCCGGTTCTCAGTAGCTGGAGCAGCTGGATCATAGGTGTAAGTCGTTTGACTATCATCTGGCCATTGCTTAACAACCTTGATGACATTGCCATTGGCATCCATCGTCGTAGTCGTATCGCCATCGGTCTTTGTCGTGTCATGTTTAAACGTTGGCTGTGCACCTGGTTTTTCTACATCAACAGTGGTTGCAATACCCTTACCGCTCGTCAATGTTGCTTCCGTAGAACCCTCAGCAATCGTCGTAGAATCAACCGGCTGACCGTCTTTTTGCTCCGTCACCGTCTGTTTGCCAGTAGCTGGATTGTAGGTGTAAACCGTGCTACCACCATCATTCCAGTTCTTGGTTACATTGATGACATTGCCAGCATTGTCTTTCGTCGTGACAGTAACGTTACCAGCATCGTCCTTCGTCGTCGCAGTTGTGTTATGTTCAAACGTTGGTAGTGACCCTGGTTGCCCAGCATCAACGATAGTTTCAACACCATTACCATCCGCTAACGTCGCCTTACCATCACCATCAGATGCAATCTTTTGCTGGCTGACTGTCTGACCGTCCTTTTGATCCGTTACTGTCCGGTCCCCAGAAATTGGGTCGTAGGTGTAGGTCGTTTGGCTGTCATCGGTCCATGGCTTAACTACTTTGACAACATTACCATTAGTATCTTTCGTCGTGATAGTACCATCGGCCGCGGTCTGCGTTGTGTCATGTTCAAATATTAGCTGGTTGGTTTTCGGGTCAAGCGCAACGACAGTGTTCGTATTGGTACCCTCACCATCAGATAGCGTGACCTTAGAACCAGGAGTAAGCGCGGTAATGTCCTGTTGGTCAACCTGTTTTCCACTCTTTAGCTCCGTAACGGTCTTCTTACCAGCGGCTAGATCATTGACGTAAGTCGTTTGGCTACCATCAGCCCACTTCTTATCAATCTTGACCACGTTACCGGCTGAGTCTTTTTCAGTGATCGTCGTACTGCCATCGGGATCATCAACCTTACCCAAAACCTTCAGCTGACCAGGAACAACAGTCAACGCATAATTTGAATTAGCGGATGTTGCATCAATTGTGTACGTTCCGACTTCCTTGCCATCTGGTTCTTCGTAGCTCAAATCCAACTGCGGTTGATCATGGACTGGTGAACCATCAACTACTACCTTTGACTGGTTTGCGGGAATTGACTCGCCTGCATTCATGTCCTGGTTGGCCACTGTAACGGTGACTGTCCGTTTTGCAACAGTCAGAGTCCCGGTACCAAATGCGTCTTTGAAATCATAGTTAGGATTATCTTGGGCCAAACGTGCTTGGGCAGCCTGACTCAATTGAATCGTGTAATTGCCGCCAGCTTGTAAGTCAGCCGCACCTACAGACTTACCGGTTGTATTGTCAATAATCTCAAAATCAGTTTGTGCGATTGTGTTGTTGGGAACATTAATTGTTGCTGATAACGTTGGCAACTCATCATCATAGATCATTTGGACATCCGCAACTGTTACCTTAGTCGATGCTGACGTAACCGTAAAGTTTCCTGGCGTTACGGTCACGGAGTAGTTCTTACTCGAGCTACTCCCCTTAATGGAGTCAGCATATGTGCCAATATTTTCTTCATTAGCATCACGCGTCAGAGTGACCTTCAAGTCAGACAACTGGTCATCGTTAACTAGCCCAGCTTTAGAGGCATCAGTTAACGTTAATTTAGGGTCAGTAGTGCCATAAACTTTCTGAGCATCATTTGCCGTCACGGTGATTTTCTTTGGCGTTACAGTCAATACGGCTGTTCCAAACGTCCCAAAGCTGTAATTCTTATCTGCCGTCAAAACAGCTTGTGCATCAGCTGTATAACGAATCGTGTAGTCGCCACCAGCTTGAAGTTGGTCAACGGAAACTACTTTTTCCGTAGTGTTATCGACAACTTCATAGTCCTTTTGAGCGAGTACATCGTCAGCTCCCGTTACCTTGGTACCTAAGCTTCCAGTGATTTCAGGTAACTGACCATCATTACCACCATAAACTACGGTCGCAGCTTGAATCGTAGGTGTAGCTACAGCTGGTGTAATCGCAAAGTCCCCTGGCGTTACGGTCACAGTGTAGTTCTTATTTGAACCACTTGCGCTCCCAGTAATAGCCTTGGTATACGTACCAACATTTTCTTTAGTAGTGTCGCGTGTCAAAGTAACATCAAGTACAGACAACTGATCACCATTAACCAATTCATCTTGAGATTTATCAGTTAACACTAATTTAGGGTCAGCCGTACCATAGGTCTTACCTGTACTTTGAGCCACCACTGTAACCGCCTTCGGCGTTACAGTCAGCTTAGCCGTTCCAAAATCACCAAAGGCATAGTTAGCATCTTTCTTCAAATCTGCTTGGGCATCTGCCGTATAACGAATCGTGTAGTCACCGCCAACTTGCAGTTGGTCAACGGAAACTACTTTTCCAGTAGTGTTATCAACAACTTCATAGTCCTTTTGAGCGAGTACATCGTCAGCTCCCGTTACCTTGGTACCTAAGCTTCCAGTGATTTCAGG
>NZ_BOLP01000003.1 GCF_016861695.1 Levilactobacillus andaensis
CGCCAAAGGTATAGTTAGTATCTTTCTTCAAATCTGCTTGGGCATCTGCCGTATAACGAATCGTGTAGTCGCCGCCAGCTTGAAGTTGGTCAACGGAAACTACTTTTTCCGTAGTGTTATCGACAACTTCATAGTCCTTTTGAGCGAGTACATCGTCAGCTCCCGTTACCTTGGTACCTAAGCTTCCAGTGATTTCAGGTAAATGACCATCATTACCACCATAGATAACACTAGCATCCTGAATAGTCGGTGCCGCAGCTGCGGGAGTAATCGTGACCGTAGCAGAAACGTAAAGCCCAGCATTCGGGTTATCCGGCGTTAAGCCCTTCACGTAACTCCGCCCAGCTTCCGTCAGCTTGAAGTAGTAAACACCAACGTTTTCAGGCGTAACTGCTGTATCTGAATCCAGCGCATCAACGTAATAGAAGTTATCTGGGTTGGCAAATAGTCCTGCTAATTGTGCAGCCGTGACCGGAACAGTGCTAAATCCTGAACCAAAAGCAGCTTCCGGATTTTCCAACGACGTACCGTAAACTTGCGACCAAGACTTAAAGCTCACCATACTAGCCTGGGTTGCGGCGTTAGTCGTCGCCATATTGTTCACATCATTTGTAAAATCACTCAGTGACGTATCCATACCTTTGATGCCGGCATAAGCATCCTGACTATCTTTGACAATAGTAGCAGGGTCCGTTGAAGCCTCTGCAGCCGTCAGAGATGATACAGCATCAGAATTGGTCTTAGATAGATCATCATAAACTTTGTTGACGGAATCCAGTAAGCTCTTTGCTGCAGCCTTTTGATCAGCCGTGATGTCGGGCGAAGCCACAAATTTATCATAGATATCTTGCGCCGCGGCCTTCTCAGTATCGGCCTTAGCTTGATTGTCAGTAGCCTGTTTAATCAACTTATCTAGTTTGGCCTTAGTTGGGACCAAAATGCTCGTGCTAGCCTGAGGAGCTGAGGCATCCGTAGAATCTGTACCCACAGCATTAGCCACCGTTGACCAGTAATAGTCAGCGCTAGTAATCCCTGCAGTGGCACCATCAGTTGAAATTTGGCTATTAAGGGCATCGGTAACTGATTGGTTAGTTCCAACTTTAACAGTCGATTTAACAACTGTCTGACCATCAACGGTAGTACCACTAGCCGTATAGTAATGGGCAATTGGGTTAACAACAGGGTTGTCCCCAGTCACTGTAGTTCCTGCAGCCACGGAATTACTCATATCAACCGTTAAGTTATAGTTGACTGTTTTACCATCCGTAGGTGCAGGAATTGTAACCGTTGCTGGGGTAAATCCTGGGATTTCAACCACAGTACTCTTACCAGCAACTGCATTCACTTCTATAGGATCTAATCCTGAAATTGTATTTCCGTCTTTATCAACTGGCGTCACAGTAGCCTTATAGGTCAAACTAACCGGAACCGAAGCGCTCTGAGTCGCAGCTCCAGTAACCACATAACTGTAGTAGGCGCCATCAGATGCGGTTGCGTCATCACTAATATACTTCGTAGACGCCTGGCTCCCATCAACAACATACACATTACCGTCTGCGTCTGTTGGAACTACCGTCACCAAATTAGGATTTATTGTAGGATCTGCCGCAATGGCCCGCTGTGCAGCAGCCACCGAAGAAAATACTAAAACAGTATCCCCAATGTTAGCAGTCACATGTGCTGGTGTAGCAGTGGTAGCCGTTTCCGTTTCTAAGGGCGTTGTCGCTGGTGCCTTAAAACTAACATCGACTTGTGCCGTCTTAGGTGTGTAATTAAACGAATCAATTCTAGCCGCATAGTTGTTTGTTTGAGCACCCGTAGAAGCGGCGATTGAGATTGAATATCCAGAGGCGGTATCACTGATTTTTCGTATAAAGTCGTGTCCACCCAAGCTAACTGTTAATTCTTGAGTTGAAGCAACATAAGTCATTGTAAAGTTATTTAACGGATTGCTCTTATTCAATGTTAGGGAACTCGCCGCCACTGTCATATCGGCACCAGTATCCGCTTGTAACAATCCATATTGACTACTATCTGTTGTCCGCCAGCCAAAGTAGGCCGCTGTGCCAGGATCAGCAGCGTCACCATCATCATCGGCCTCATTATGATAATTATCATAAACAAAACCAAACGCATTCGGCAGGTTACCTAATCCTAGTTTTTGGCCTACACCACCATGAGTCGCATATGCAGGGTCGCCGGGAGCAAAGATAATTCCAACACCATCTGCTCCATCAGTTTTGTTTCCAATTCCCAAAGCCCCGGTCATTGAAAAGTCATGGCTAAAGTCGATATCGTGTTCAAAGGAAACATGAGCTGCTTGGTGACCAGTGACTTGGCCACTCTGAAGCTCACCAAATGAATTATAAAAATCGTGGGGGGTGGTGCTGGTCAGCGCAACTGAACCATCATTACCAATGGGAATATTGGATGTGTTCTTTGGAAGACCCTGCTTGCTGTTCGAATCATTGGCACTATTATTCACAAGAGTACCTTTGAAATGGTCCTTAATCTGGTCGGCTGTAAGTTTGACTGTGCCATCCGTACCATCAACCTTGCTAACATCAACCTGTTGACCGGGTGTTAATACTGGATATTGTTGTCCAGCATTTGTATCTGGTGTAACAGATGTGGATTCTACTACCGGCGTTTTAGCTGCTGGAACGTTTTGCTCTGGAGTATCAGCCGGTGCTTTTTCGGTAACTTGCTCCGATTCTACAACTGGCGTCTGCGTCGTTGCTGGTGGCGTAGTCGGTGCTGGTGTAGTTGGTGTCCCAGTCTCAGCTGGCGTTGAAGCTGCTGGCGTCACACTGTCTGAAGATTTACTCAGAGTTGAGCTCTTAGTCGCTGCTGGAACCGGCGACTGAGAAATCTCAGAAGATGGCGTTTCCGTTGCCGCGTGGACATCAACCGTTCCGGCACTTTCTGCGATAGCTACTGCGGATAAACTAACCAATAGCGTCCCAAATAAACGGGTCTTGATTTTCCAGCCCGTATGCCCCTTGTATAAAATGAAGTTTTTCTTTGTCATTTGATTTGCCGCTTTTTGTCTCAAATTTGACCTCTCCTTTTTCAACGGTGATGAACCCTCACGTGCTCAAGAACCGATTCGCCTAGTCCTGAATTCCAATCCTCAATCCCTATGTGTAATTGCCACAACACGACCCACGACAGCCAGTTAGTAAGATTACCTATCATTGGCCTGAATGCATATAAGCGTTGCAGTTAACCAGTGATAGTGTTAACGTAAGTCGATTTGTTCGTTTAAAGGAGTCCTTTTGGCTTCTTTATTATGTATCGTCCGGCTCTTTATCCACTTTTGGCATTCCGCCAAAGTTAAAAGGTTTTAGCAATTAGTCATTTGCCTACCGGATTTGCATATCAGCTTACTATATCAGACTTACAGCTAACTTTTCAAGCACAAAGCATTGGCGACCAAAACCGTTTCGTCTACCAACCTTTTCGTAGCTGTTTTAATCATAACCACATTATAAGTGTGATGGGACTAACATTCAAGGCGTTAATTCTTCGCGGACGGTAATAGTCACAAATAATCTTATATGTCACCAAAGTTTATGCAATCCGTTGCATATTATTTGTTAGTAATCGCAGTCGCGTGTTGTTCTATTGACTAAAATTCCTTCATATAGTGTTGCTGGAATTTACGACCAGATATTTTGCCGCGCCAAATTCGTATAAACCGTCCAATAAAATTTTGAAATAAAAAATGGCTATGCCTAAAAAATAAGACATAACCATCTAGAGATTCCGCTTCAATAACGCAACGATTTGGCAACCACGTCATCCAATCATTCCCCGGCCGGTACCGTTGACATGTCGAAGGCTCACGCGCTCATTATTAGCCAGCTTGGTATATTGGTGCTGGTAGTGGCTTATTATCTCCTGGTATCTCCTGGTATCTCCCGGCATCTCCCGCTATCCTCCGGTAAGACTGCTTACTAATTCACTAGAACAAGCCATGCACACAGAATTCACATAGCCACTTGCAAGGAGGCTCACACACCCTTCACGTATTGAAAGTCCAACCTGTACAGGTAAAGGGAGTCCATCATGAATAATGACCGAAAATATTAAAAAGAACGCGACTAAAACTGATGACAATCCATTTTGCCATGCCGGAATGACCTGTGCTCCTGGTTGTGGCTGTGCAAGTGCCGATGGTCTTTGCCACTGCCCAATGATTTCTGACCGCAAGTGTGCTTGTGACGGTTTCTGTGGAACACCTAAGCACTAGTGATTCAGTGCTTGATACGCAAAAAATACGGTTGGTCCCAATTCGGAACTGACCGTATTTTTTGTGCAACTAGCTTTCGTCAACCAAATGAAATTTTTCAAAATGTGCCTTCAGGTAATCCAGCGTCAAGCTCTTGGTCGTCTTGATCAACTGTTGCGGCTCACCACTAGCCATCAACCGGCCACCGGCTTGCCCACCCTTGGGGCCGAGATCAATCAGATAATCGGCGTTGGCCATCAGATCAAGGTCATGCGTGATGATGATAATTGTGGCTCCCTTGGCCTTCAGGCTGTTGATCACGCCCAGTAACGTTTGCACGTCTTGCGGATGCAGGCCGACGGAAGGTTCGTCGAAGATAAATAGGGTCTTGCTTTGCCGTTTGTTCAAGTGGCTCATGAGCTTTAGCCGTTGCGCTTCCCCACCGGACAGGCTCGGCGTGCTTTCGCCTAAATGCAGGTAGCCCAATCCCATTTCATCCAGCAATTGGAGCTGTTTCTCAATCTTAGGGACCGTTTCAAAGACGCCTAATGCCTCACGGACCGATAAGTTCAGCAGGTCGACAATGTTGTAGCCGTGCCAACGAATCTGTTGAATCTCGTCCTTATACCGCGCGCCGTGGCAGTAAGGGCAGACCTCCTCCATGTCCGGCAAATACTGAATATCTAGGGTAATGGTGCCCAGTCCGCCACACTGTTCACACGCCCCCTGCTTGTTATTGTACGAGAAGTAGGCGAGACTGAATTTCTTGGCCTTAGCTTCTGGTAAATTGGCAAACATCCGGCGCAGATTATCCATGATGGTCGTGTAGGTGGCAATCGTCGAACGGGCATTCTTCCCAATTGGCTTGGCATCCACGGACACCACGTCCTTCAAATGGGTCTCCAGGGTCGTCACCTGTTTGGGCAGGGCGGCCTTGGCATTGGCTGCCTGAATGGCTGGAACCAGACTGTCCAAGATCAAGCTCGTCTTACCAGCGCCAGAGAACCCCGTAACGGCAGTGATCTCGTTCCCAGGAATGGTCACGGCGATGTCGTGTAGATTAAAGTAATTCTGCACCTCAAACTGCGTGGTGAGCTCGTTGGCCTGCCGACTAGTGGGCACCTTGTCGTGCATGATTTTAGCCTGCCCCGAAATGTAAGGGCCGATCAGTGATTGGGAATTTTCCGTTAAGTCCTGGGGCGTGCCCTCGGCAATGATCTGACCACCGGCATCCCCCGACCCGGGACCAATCTCGATCACCCAATCGGCTGCCGCAATGATGTCGACTTCATGATCGACCACGACCAAAGAATTTCCTTGAGCAATCAGTTCTCTAAAGATACGAATGAGTCCCTTAACGTTGTCGGGATGTAACCCAATGGAAGGTTCATCCAACACGTACAGAACGCCCGTTGTCTCCGTCCGGATGGTCTTGGCTAATTGAAGCCGTTGGAGTTCTCCGGTCGACAGCGTATTGCCGTTCCGCGATAAGGTCAAATAGTCCAGCCCCAGCTCCAGCAAGGGCCGCAATGTATCCGTCAAATTTTTGAAGAGCACGTCAGCCATGGCTTTCATCTCGGCGGGCAATTCATTTTGCGCCGCGGTTTGCCACTCTGACAGTGACCCCAGGGTCAGGTCAGCCACCTCCGCAATATTTTTACCCCCAACTAATTGCGTCAAGAGTTCCGGATTCAGCCGCGTCCCATGACAGGTCGGGCACACAGAGAAGTGGAAAAATTCGTTGACCTTCTTGATGGCCCGGTCGCTCTTCACCGTCTTCAGGGAATCGTAGACTGCCTCGTGGGCGTTCTCGTAGAGTGTGTTATCGGTATGGAAAACCCGCCCGGTCGAGGTCCGAAAGTCCACGGGATACTGCTTCTTGGCCCCGTTGAGGACAATGTCTTTCTCCCGGTCGGTGAGGTCCTTGTAGGGCACGTCAATGCGCACGCCCAGCGTTTCCGCCACCGTCGGCATAAAGTTTCGGCCGGGCAAATGCCATGAGGCCACGACCCCTTCTGCCAGGCTGAGGTTCTCATCACCAATCAGTTTGTCCTCGTCTAAGGTCTGAACCGTCCCCGTCCCATGACATTCTGGGCAGGCACCACCGGAATTGAAGGCAAAGTCTTCGGCGGATTTCGCCATGAACTCGACCCCACACTCCGGACAGGTCACGATTCCCATCTTGCTGTCTGTGCCACCCGGTAGATCCATGGCCTGAGCAACTTTCAGACTGGGCGCAATCCGATGCCCGTTGGGACAAACCATCGAGCCAAGGCGTGAGAAGATGAGCCGTACAACGTTGAACAGCTCGCTCATCGACCCCACCGTTGAGCGTTCGGAAGGGACTCCCGGCCGTTGCCGCAGGGCGATAGCGGATGGAATGTGCCGCACTTCCTGGACCTGCGACCGCTTGCTTTGACCGATTCGCCGTCTGGTATAGGTCGATAGTGCCTCCAGATAACGCCGCGACCCCTCCGCATATAAAATCCCCATGGCCAGTGAACTCTTCCCGGAGCCCGAGGGACCTGAAATCGCCACAAACTGATTCAACGGAATGTCCACGTCAATATTTTTTAAATTATGGACGTTCCCACCACGTACACTAATATGTTCACGTTGTTTTTCACTCGTTGTCATACTTGCCCACCTTTGCATTTAGTTCCGTTCATGATAGTTTTCATTTTACACTGTCTTGCAACGTTACAGTCAAGTCAGGCGACCGAAAATTAGGTATTCTTCTTGGCCGGTATCCCTGTTCCGTTTACCGGGCAGTTTCATGCGAAAATCAGTCGTTAACCACGAAAAGCCGCCCCCGAAACAGAGGACGGCTCCAAATCAATAAATTATCTTACATCTGGTTATTTACTCTTGCGATACAGCTTAGCGACTCCTACCGTGCCAATCAGTAGAACCAGCCCACCAAATAGTAATGAGAGGCTAGTCGTGTCATTTAATTGCGGAATCAGTGAGTTTTGCCGACTACTCTTTGCGGACTGCGCTGCTGACTTAGCAGAGGTCACCTTGGCTGGCGCACTAATTTGGTCAGCAGATGATCCCTTTCCATAGCTAGTAGCTACTGGCTTGCTGGCAGTTTTATCCGCCTGTGACATTTCAGTTTGGTTGCCGCCATTGTCGATGACGTCACCATCTCCACCGTTCTGGTTGTTGTTGGAGCTAACTACAGGAATGTTGGCATCAGTGTCACTTGAACTGGAAGAGCTTGGCACACTGGAAGAACTCGACGGATTTGACGAACTCGTGGAGCTTGATGAGCCCGGCAAACTAGAAGAACTTGCGGAATTGGAAGAATCGGAAGAACTTACAGAGCTCGATGAATTGGAAGAGTTAGACGAGTTTGAGGAGTTGGAAGAACTTGACGAACTGGAGGAGTTCGAGGAACTTGACGAGCTAGAAGAGTTTGACGAACTCGATGAGCTTGTTGAGTTAGAAGAACTTGACGAGCTGGAAGAGTTTGATGAACTCGATGAGCTTGATGAGTCGGAAGAACTTGACGAACTGGAGGAGTTCGATGAGCTTGATGAACTCGATGAGTTCGAGGAACTTGACGAGCTGGAAGAGTTCGAGGAACTTGACGAGCTGGAGGAGTTCGATGAGCTTGATGAACTCGATGAGTCGGAAGAACTTGACGAGCTAGAAGAACTCGAGGAGCTTGACGAACTTTCATCAGAGCCTTTAACAATAAGTTTTGTGGCTGCAGTTATCGGTGCATACTGCGTGCCAAATTGATCAGTGTAGTTGTAGCTGTATTGAATCGTATATTGGCCCGGTGTTTTGAAATTTTGTGCAGCTAAATCGTCTAAGGAAACCAATTGGTGTTGATCATTTAAAACAGTAACTTGAACTGTCATGTCGGTATCGTCCGGCTTATTCGTAACTTCAGCATCGCCAAACTTAATCTTGCCGTCGCTATGATTAGCATCTGTAACGGCCACGTTTTGGGTGAGATCAATTGGCGTATTCGTATCAGCTTCAACTGCGGACGATGCGGTCACATCTGGCGTAGCGAGAACTTGCCATTTTTCATTAGCCTCAACGGATGACTTCACCGCCAGCGTATCCGCCAACTCATTGGAGATGTTTTCCACGTAGTTTACTTGATAGGCACCTGGCGCTGCGGTAATGCGTTGATTCTGCTCTCCTAAAACGGTCGCCCCATTATTTGTAATGGTGCCCCCGTCATTGTCAAACGTGGTTTCGTTTAAATAAGAGTTGCCTGTCCAAGCCTGCTTAATCCAAGGGTCTTGAATAACGTCGTAATCATCGCTAATAAATTGACCACCTTGGTAAATCGTAAACGGCCCGGTTTCTTTAATCGTCGGCTGCGGATACACTAAAATTGGTATCTGAGCCTGTAATAATTCCCAGTCGCCATAATTGTGAAAAAGCTTGACTGAATAAGGTTCCGCTAGGTTGTTGCCTGCTAAGCTAAACGCATCTTGAGCATAAGATATTCCCCAGGGAAAAATGTTACTACTTAACGTATTTGCCCCCGGTTTGTGGATTGTGTTGATTGTTTCACCGGTTGCACTCAATCCCGAAAGTGTGTCATTGGTAAACATTCTAATGGGTTGTTTCAAGACCCATGCTGAAGTCGAACTTATGTCGTTGTTACCTGTATAATCATCTAATTTATAATCACCCGGCGCAATTAATTGTAATTCCTCACCATTTTTCCAAGCGTGAGTCAGTACTTGGGCATGGCCTGTTGTCAGTGATAGCGCCGATAATGTCAGAATAGAAATTGTTGCTGTGATTGCTTTTTGATAAAATTTCATGATGCTAGCTCCCCTCGTGCTTAAAACCTGCTTCCCTCTTTTTGATTAGGAAAGCGCTTTCTCAACTTAATTTAATCATATACTTTTGTGTGGGAATAATCAATCATACAATTAAACACTTACAGCTACTATTTGTTTGAACACTAAATTAACTATTGATATTATTGCAATGTGCTATTATTTGGCGAAATTACTTTTGCAGTAGCCAAAATAGATAACTGCTATGGGGAAACCGTGTGGAAACACGCTTACGACATCTCACAAATTTTACAAAAAAAGTGGTTAGCTCCATTGATAAGAGCTAACCACCTCAAATTTTTTCTATTCAGCCTTTTCCGTCACAAACACATGCTTGTCATCCAACACATACTGGAACTCAACGGCGTTCAGCATCAAACTTGCCCGGAACAACGCCTTGATACCCTGTTCATTGCTCATGACCACAAAGAATTCCCGATCAGTGCCACTGACACGTTGAAAACTTTCGTATTCGCCAGTGAAACCCTCTTTGCGGAATAAACCGATAATCTTCATCTTTTCAAGTTGTGTTACTTCTTTGTCTGCCAAATTCAATCTCTTTTCTCTATACTAAATTTTCGGTCAACAGCGACCCCTCTAGTGACCGCTAGTGACAATTTTTCCCACGAAAAAGCCGCCCCCCATGTGCGAGGCGGCTCCGAGTCAATCAGATAATTACTTGCCCAACTTCGTCTTGTTAGTCATGTTGAACTTGTCATCGAAGTCGTAGACAACTGGTTCACCAGTAGCCATTTCGAGGTCCATGATATCATCGTCGGAGATCCGTTCGATGTACTTGCTTAAGGCATGTAATGAGTTACCGTGAGCGGCGATGATAATATTCTTGCCGTCAAGTAACTTAGGTGCGATTTGGTCTTCCCAGAAAGTACCAAAAATCGTATGACCTAGTAGGTCTTCCCAATTTCACGCGGTTAGTTACCAGTTGGTGATAACATAATTCTATCAATCAAGTATTTAAACACAAGCACTTAACGTAAGGTTAAAGTGTTTGTTAAAAAATACTATCCCTAATTATTTTTGACAAATTTTGTAGAATCTAAGTTACTTGTTCTAATATTATTGCCATAAATTTCAGACTTATATAGTGCTAATCCAGCATTTGTTTCAAATCATCGTCAACAAAATCAAAAATAGGATACTTGGGCAGACTCTCTTTTTCAACTTCATCTAACTTATTCCAATCGGTCAAAATATCATCGTTTGACACACCTAATAATAATTTAGCTGCAAAACGTTCTCTTAATTCTCCAGTCTCTGAAATTTTAATTAATTTTACCATTTCTGAATAGTCAATCTTATCACGCCTTAAGAGAGCCTGCATGTAGTTTAAAAATGAAACATTACCTGATGAATCGTACTCAAATGTTGTCTTAGTTATATAGATAGCCAGATCCCTCAACGATTCTCTTCCTGTTTTTTTGTAAGCCCGTAACAATCTAAAACTGTAATCATTTGCATACTTTGCCTCAACTTCAGATTTAATCCCGTTATCTTCGAACCACTTTTGTACCAACTTAGGATTGTAATCACCAATACTTTCAATTGGGTCGTCTCCATAAGTATACGGATTCATTTTGAATTTTATACCTCCATGACTATAAACCATCGAAAGAGAATCAGCCGTCTCCTGCTGAAAAACACTTCGTATTATTACTTTCTTATCCTGACTTTCCACCGGAATAATCATAAGATAGTAAATCTTTTCGGCTACTTCAACTCTATATACACCACGTTCATTTTTTTTAGGATGCTTATATTTGTGTATCACTGCATTCAGAAACTTATTAATATCTACAGAAGGATTTTTCATGAAGAATGGAAGATGCGTATCTCTCTCTAATACTCGAATAATTCTAAGCTTTTCCTGAAGCTTAAGCATTGTATCGCGTAGACTCACAACCTTTGGATCATCCTTACTCCATCCAAAGGTTTCTTTCTTACCATTCCAGAAAAAGTCACCACCAGTATTCAAAAATCCTATTAACGTATTTGTATTTGCAACTTGTGTTGAAAACTCGTCCGAATCATTAAAAGTTATGGTAACTTTATTATCCTTCACAATAATCTGGATTTTATTATCCAAACCAGTATTAATTTCCAAGTACCCTTTACGACCTCTAATTTTAGAGACGAATTCTTCAGTACTTCCTTCAAATCTAATTTTAGCCGATTGCAACCCATACACCTCTACAGTGTCTGGATCAATCGTTGAATAAGGAACGGGTGTACCATCAACTACCTCATACATTGTAACCTCTGATCGAGTTAAAACGTCTTCAAGATTTTCATCTCCATACGCTCTTAATTGTAATTGTTTAGGTCTGTCACCTGATTTAACTTTAATCGTTGTTCCTTGTCTTTCTATTTGATCAGCCGACCTATACAACTGAAGAAGCGCTGCATGATCGTCTTCCGGAAATTTGTATACTCGGATACTCTTAGTCTTTTTTCCATGCATGTTTCTAAGAATTCTTTCAACAACCAGCTTCGATAGTTCTCGAAAATAGATTTTATTCTTAGTGTAATCATTATCTACATAAACGACAAAAAGAAACAAACCACCATATCTTCTAATTCCGTCTAACATTTTATAAGATGCTGAATATTTTCTATCACCTTTAAAAACTATAGTTGTTCCCTTAACCTGAACTGGTAGTCTTCCATCAAGATCTTTCACAGCAAATTCTGCTTTGTTATCAGAACTATATAAAAAGACCGCACCGTCTTCTACCGGAGTCTTATCATTAAAATCAATATCAGATTCAACATGCATTCTTCCCAATTTATTATCTAGTGATCCAATTGCACTCTTTTCAATTATCTTTTTGTTCATAATAAGACATCTCTCCTTACTCACAATGACTACTCATGTTCTGTTTCTTCAAGAATAGATAAAAAATTATTTATTAGTAAAATCATCTATGCATGTTTCATATGGCCATATTTATAGAAAGCATGTTGACCTGTATCTTTAAAATAAAATTCATTTTCATCAAATAAACCATCTTACTGTATACTATTGATCATCGCTCCAAGAAATTGAACGTTACTCGTATACTGATAGCCTGTTAATAAACCCATTACGAGATAAGTAATCGACAGCACCACAAATTGTGCCAACTACTTTTCTTCTTCAGATAGGTTCGAATTGTCGCTGTTAATTTTGGATAATTTTGCTATGGCGAATTTTATAATCAAGAATTGCCACCATCAAGATTAAGAGATCTACATCTTGAGAAAGTTTTCGAACCTTTCATCGACTTGCGTCTTAAACCCACCACTCGAGGCAATTACAGTGTCACAGAAGCTGGAATTACCTGCCAATCACCCTTCTGATTAAGCTGACTGGCTAGATAGGTCCTTTCCAATTTGCATATTAATCACACATAAAAATATAGCTTTTCTCATTACGCATATTTTCTCCAACCTTAGTAATCTCAGGCAATTACTCATCAATTAACTTAAATAATACATCTTACACCACGGTTCATCAAACGTAGGTTCCCATCAAAAGTTGCAACTAGTCTCTGCCACAAACTATTCTGTGAGGGACTTTCACAACCCAAACAAAAAAACTGTCAGTCCCTCCGATTGGGTCTGACAGTATCTTCATTTCTATTCAGTTACGCGGTTCACAGTGATCAAACGGTAATTAAATGAATTAATCACTAACTGTACCTGACGAGGCTGGTTAGTCACATAGTAGTTCTTCCCACGCTTCTCGATGCTAGTAGCACTATCATCCAACACCAAAACGACTAGCCCTTCTACCTCTGCCTGCGACAGGTCAACTGACAGCTTCTTATTCACCCGCTGATACACCAGCTCGGTATAACAGACATGGTCTATAATCTGCGCCAGCAACTCGCGACTAGCTAGCTTCGTCATCCTTCATCACAAACGTATGCTTGTCATCCAACACATACTGGAACTCTACAGCGTTCAACATCAAGCTTGCCCGGAACAAAGCCTTGATGCCCTGTTCATTACTCATGACCACAAAAAATTCCCGATCAGTGCCACTGACCCGTTGGAAACTTTCGTACTCGCCAGTGAAACCCTCTTTGCGGAATAAACCGATAATCTTCATCTTTTCAAGTTGCGTTACTTCTTTATCTGCCAAGTTCAATCTCTTTTCTCTTCTGTTTTTTTTCATTGTAAAATTAATCAGCGAAATCTCATTTCGAACCACCACGTTCTGTTTGGTCACGTGAAAGCCTTGCGCTTCAAAGAACGGGCGCGCCGTAATCGAAGCATCAGTCGTATACACAGCCATCGGGACGGCCTGCATTAGCGTCGTCACTAGCTTCGTGGCAATCCCCTCGCCTTGATGATCAGCACTAACATACAGTCGGTCCAAGTACCCCGTTGCCGCCATATCCGCAAAGCCAACCACTGTATTTCCCAGCCACGCCAAATAAGTTTGGTGCTGCAACAAGGAAGCCTGCCATTTTGCCCGAACATCATCGGTAACTGGCCCTAGCCACGCTGCAATCTGCTCTGGCGAATATTCACGGCAATTAACCCTGGTCACCGTCTCCCGAAAGAGACACAACACCGAATCCAAATCATCTGCGCAATATGCCTTCAAATCCACCAAGTTTACACCCGACTTTCGCCCAACTAGTGACAATTTTTCCCACGAAAAAGCCGCCCCCCATGTGCGAGGCGGCTCCGAGTCAGAAGGACTACTTGCCCATCTTCGTCTTGCTAGTCATGTTTAATTTGTCATCGAAGTCGTAGACAACTGGTTCACCAGTAGCCATTTCGAGGTCCATGATGTCATCGTCGGAGATCCGTTCGATGTACTTGCTTAAGGCACGTAATGAGTTACCGTGGGCAGCGATGATAACGTTCTTGCCGTCAAGTAACTTAGGTGCGATTTGGTCTTCCCAGAATGGCATAACACGTTCCAGGGTAACCTTCAAGTTTTCACCACCGGGTACGATGTTAGGGTCCAAGTTAGCGTAACGTGGGTCCTTAACAGCTGAACCTTCAGCGTCTGCATCCAAAAGTGGAGGCAAAACGTCGTATGAACGACGCCAGATGTGAACTTGGTCGTCACCGTACTTTTCAGCGGTTTCCTTCTTGTTCAAACCTTGTAAAGCGCCGTAGTGACGTTCATTCAAACGCCAAGTCTTGGTTTCTGGAATCCAGAGTTGGTCTGATTCTTCCAAAACGTAGTGTAACGTCTTGATTGCCCGCTTCAGAACTGACGTGTAAGCGTAATCGAACTTCAAGCCAGATTCCTTGATCTTTTGACCAGCAGCCTTGGCTTCTTCAACACCCTTTTCGCTTAAGTCAACGTCAACCCAGCCAGTGAACTTGTTTGCTAAGTTCCATTCACTTTGGCCGTGGCGAATCAATACTAATTTTGCCATCACTGATAACCTCTTTCTGTCGTAGAATACCTTGTCATTTTACACCATCTGCGGGTAAATTTCAGCTCAATTGTGCGGTTCTTTACATGTAACCGTTTTCTTCTGTGAAGACTCCCATTTAAAACTCAAAAACGGCCTAACCGCATTGGCTAAGTCGTTTCGTTGATTACTCGTCTTTTTCGTCGTTTTGACCGTGTTTCTTGCGGTATTCCCGTAGTTTCTGGAGCTTCTGCACATCCACGTGTGGTGCCGGATGCAGGCCATGGACCGGCCGGACGCCCAGAATGTCCAGGAAGAACGTGAAGATCGGTACCCCGACAATCAAGCCCCAGACGCCAAATAACTGCTCGCCCGCCAGTAAGACCACGAACGTATAGAAAATCGGCAATTCTGTGCGGCTCGCCATAAATTTCGGATTGAGCACGTACGCTTCCAGCGCGTGGACCACCACGATCATAATCAAAATGTAGATGACGTAACGCAGGCCGCCGACCGAGTATCCCAGAATGGCTAACGGGATGATCGACACGATGACCCCGGCCACCGGAATCAGGCTCAGCACGAAAATCATGATGGCCAGCGTTGCCAATTGTGGCATCCCCATAATCGCCAGCACAATCGTCGTAATGACCGTGTTGCACAGCGCGATGAAGAATTGCGCCTCCAACACGACCCCAAACGTGTTTACAAATTTCGTGGCAAAGAAACTCACATCGGAGAAGAACCAACCATAGGTGCTGGTCAGGAACCGCTTGGAGAACTCGCCCATCTGCTTGCTTTCAATGGTGAAGAAGAAACTCAAGATCATCGACATGAACAGCGTGACCCCAAACGACCCAATCGTCGAAATGTAGGTCAGCACTAATTTCGCCCCGTTTTGCAGCTGGCTCACAATATCTGACGTCTTGATATAGTTGGTGACGTAACTAATGACCTCGTTGCCATCATTTGCCGGATTCTGATAAAACTTGTACAGACTTTCAATCCCGCTGATCGACGACTTTAAAATCTGCGGCAAATACGTCGTCACTGCACCATACAGGAGGCCCAGAATCAGAATGTACGTGACCGCCACAATCAGCGTCGGTGGCAATTTCACATACTTTCGAATCCCCTTAACCAATTGCAGGACTAAAAATGTAAAGATAAACGTCAACAGAATCATGTTCATTTCGGCTCGAATCAGCCACAACACGAAGATAATCAGCGCCAACACGGTAAAGCGTCGGAGCTGAACATTTTCAACAAAGCGTTGCCATAAACTCACTTGTGAATCTCCCCCATCCAATTATCTCAACAATAGCTTTATTATACCCTATGCCGCCCGTTTTCCTTAGTGTTTTCATCGGGCAGTTAAATATAAGCTTGTATTAGATTGCCGCGCTCCGGCTGCCAGGGATTACGCCTGCTGTGGGGACGCTTCAGACTGGAAATACACCAGTCTTCTCGCTCGCTTTTAAGCCGCAAAAAGCGCGTCTTAAAAGTCGCCCATATTGGTAGCTGTAAGCTACCAATATTACCACGGCTGGCTCCATCCCTGTCCTCCTCCGGCTCTGACTGTGCTCTTGTCACTACAACCGCTGAAAGACTTGTGTACTATGCGTCCTTGAATTCCAGCCGATAACAACTTTTATGGTTATAATTACCCGCGAACACCATGTAATGGTATGAGCTCAGACGCGCTGTTCGCACCATTTCATATCCGGCAACCGGCAAGGCGCAACATAAGAACAAAAAAGAACCCAGCCACCGCCAGGTTCTCCGCATGTTTGACTATGATTCCACTCCCTCTAAAATTGCCGACCGCTGATTGCCGAATGTCAGCTGTAAGTCGTCCAGTCCCAGGGCCTTGTGGATAATGGCCGAAGCCCCACCCATCAAGGATGCTTCCTTCGAATTCTTCGTTAAGAGCAGGGGTGCTTTCCGCAAAATGGCCATTTGGCTCACGTAGTCGCGGACCTTGTCCATCAGTTCAGGCAACAGCTCCAGGATTGGCGCGTTGACCACGATGGCATCCGGCGCGAAGGTGTTGGAGAGATTGCCCAACACTTTAGCCAAATAGTACGTAAATTCATCCAAAATGGACAATAATTCTGGTCGGTGGCCTAAATAGTCCCGGCGAATTCTGTTGACGTCCACGCGATCTAGCTTTTGATAGGCCATGATCCGCTGGAGTACCGGTCCCTCAGCCACATAATGATTGACTGTCTCGACATTTTCCTCACGGTAGCGGTCAGCCATTGGACAAGTTCCAATGTTACCCGCTTCACCGTTATGCCCGCGGTACAGGTGTTCTTCCGTAATGATTCCGGCTGAGACTTGGTCGCGAATCGTTACAGAAATGAGGTTCTTATAGACCCCTTCACCCGCAAAATCCCGTTCGTAAATGGCGGATTCATTTGCTAAATTTTCCAAGACAACTGGAACTTGGAACTTGTCGCTAAAGTACTTTGCGAGATCAAAGTTCTTAAAGCCTTTCAGTGAGGCGGCTAGAATCTGATTTTCATAAATGACACCGTCTAGTCCAAAGGCAATTCCCAGCAGCCGTGATTCACTGGCCGCCATGGTATTGGCGATTCGTTCGTCGATCATGTCGAGCACCGTCGCGAGATCCACATCACGGGTCGACACACTCTCATAATTTTCCGACCGGCCGTCCAAGCGACTTGTCACGATTGAAAACCGTGACCGTAAAATGTTGATACTGATGACATAGCCATACCCCACGTTTAGCAATGCCATTACTGGTTTCCGCCCACCGTTACGTGTGCTGACACCGTGACCAACCTCACGGATCAGCCCTTCATGCAGTAACTGGCTATAAATATCGGAAACCGTTACCTTGTTCAAACTCAAGTTACGCGAAATCTGACTACGCGAAATGGGTCCGGCGTTGACAATCTGCTGTAAAACTTGTTTCTCATTGGTTGTACGCATAATGTGTTTGTTGATAATCATAATTTTCTTGGTAACGCCACGCCCCCAACAGCTTCGTGGTGATTCGGGAATCAAATCAGTTTTAGGTCGCCCCATCCCCCAAGATTGGTGCTCACCCGCCATCAGGAAGGCTGCGTTACCTGACCCCCCTTAGTAGAAATTCTGATTCTACTTATATAGTAAATCACCCTTACCAATTTGGGATAAATAATGACTCGCGTATTTTTTAGCCGTTTTTAGCCCGAATTTTCGGGAAATCGTTGCTATTAGTGGCTTTCTCCCGTCAAAATCATACACATACCAATTAATTTTCTTGTTAAGATTATTAATCTATTTGTTTGCTGACTTTACCTTCGTGTCAAATTTTGTGACCATTTCGTTCAATATGGTTAGTTCGCCTTCCTAATTACAACTTTAGCTGGACTTTTAGGGGTGATTTATGTTGCGGGCAATCATCTTTTAAGTATAGGTCTATGTGTAAATTGGCCGCACTCCGGATTCCAGGGATTCCGCCGGCTGTGATTTTTTTCCATGACAGCTGTTGTAAAACATAGGTATCCTCATTTCCCGCTGGCATAAGTGGAGGAGCGTTGTAGTAGCATGCTCTCCACAAACAGACTATTCAGTTTAGAAAAACTATCGTTGAACTACCCCCACACTTAAAATTTCCGAATAAAAAAGGCAAGCCCACCTGCTCAGCGAACTTGCCTTTCCTTTATATTACTATTTCAAATATTGTGCCGTGTACTTCGTCAGTGACATGTCCTTTTTGTTAGCCTGTTGGATGGCAACTCGAACGTCTTGGTCACTCATGGCGTCGGCTTGGCCACCGGCGGCGTTGATTGTCTTACGTGCATTGTTGATCTGCGCGGCCGTAATCGTCTTACCGTTCAGTTCTTGTTGGCTCTGCGTAACCGTGTACTCGTTACTTCCAGAGTAGGCGCTAGCCGCGGACTGTTCGGAAGACGTCAGTGATGCACTGGAACTACCGCTGGTTGCGTTGCTGCTGGAGTCATCGCTACTGCTACTACTCGTCGATGAATCACTGCTGCTGGCTTCCGTAACTGAACTAGCTTGGCCGGCGTTATTGGCCTTCCGTAATGCCAATGCTTGATCATAAAGACCCTTGTAGTAGACTTCGCGGAACTTCGCGTTCGTAAAGAGTTCATCCAGCGTCGTGTTGGATTGCCCGTAGTTCAGCGCCTTGTTTTGCCCTTGCGCCTTCGTCAGGATCTTCTTGAACTGCTTGTAATTGGCCCGAATCAACTTGACCTTCTTGACTTGTTTCGTTGCCCGCGTGACTAAGACGCTGGACCCGCCAGTCGTGTCCTTGACTGCTTGGTAGTGCTTTTGAGCAACCGTAAAGTGCCGCGCATCCAGTGCATTTTCACCGGAAACGTAGCGTTGCGTCTGCGTTAAGTACGTCTGCGCCGTTTTATCGTTCAATTGCCGTTTCAAAGCATTCTGAAAATAACTTTCGGCTTGTGTGTAATGTTTACTTTCAATGGCAGTACGCCCGTTGGCCATTGCCGCTTGGTACTCTTTGGTTGTCGCGTGGTGATTTGAATACGCGTAACCACCAATCAGCAGTGCCACAACGATTGTTGCCACGACCCATACCCATTTTTTCAAAGTGAAAGACCCCCACTGGTTAATTGTAGGTACATTATACCATGCCTCATCACGGAATCGGCGATTTTAGCCACAGGGAATCGGCCAAAGGAAATGTTAAGCGTTTACATCAAAACCTCTTCTTACACTATCTCCCCTAGGAGGCGTATAATGGCTGAGTATAATTCGTTTTCTTTGTGTCCAAAATTTAATAAGAAAACCGGAAAGGACTCCTGACATGCTTGAAAAAACATTTTACAAAACGTTTCTAAGCCATACCTTCAACATCCCCGTCCGAGTTAACTACTGGGACGGCAGTAGCGATGTTTATGGGACTGGCACTCCCGAGATTACCATCACCATTCACGAGGCCATTCCGGTCAAGGAAATCTCCCGCAACGCGTCTATTGCGCTGGGAGAAGCCATTATGGATGGCAAAATCGAAATCGATGGCAGCATTGAAGACTTACTGACGGCCGCTTACGAAAACGCCGACAGTTTCTTCCACAACAAGAAGTTCATCAACTTCCTGCCAAAGCAAAAGCACACGGAAAAGGAAAGCAAGACCGATGTGCAAAACCATTACGATATTGGGAATAACTTCTACAATCTGTGGTTGGACGACACCATGACTTACTCCTGTGCCTACTTTGAAACGCCTGAAGATGACCTTTACACGGCACAAATGAACAAGGTTCACCATATCATTAAGAAGCTTAACCCCCAACCTGGGAAGACCCTCTTAGATATTGGCTGTGGCTGGGGTACTTTGATGCTGACGGCGGCAAAGGAATACGACCTGCACGTGACAGGGATCACGTTAAGTCAGGAACAGTACGACTACGTCAACCAGAAGATCAAGGACGAAGGTCTCGAAGACGTCGCCGAAGTTCGCTTGGAAGACTACCGTGAACTCGGTAACGAACAATGGGATTACATCACGTCCGTTGGGATGTTCGAACACGTTGGTCAAGAAAACTTAGGCCAATACTTCGAATGCGTTCAAAAGTACTTGATGAACGACGGGGTCGCTTTGATTCACGGAATCACCCGGCAACAGGGTGGTGCCAACAACGGCTGGCTCAACAAGTGGATCTTCCCCGGTGGCTACGTACCCGGCTTGATTGAAAACACCACGCACATCATCGAAAGCGGTCTGCAGATTGACGACATGGAACCTCTTCGTCGTCACTACCAAAAGACCGTTGAAATTTGGGACAAGAATTTCAACGAACACCGCGATGAAGTGACCAAGATGTTCGATGACCGGTTCGTCCGCATGTGGGATCTTTATTTACAAGCTTGCGCAGCGTCCTTCAAATCTGGTAATATTGACGTGATTCAGTATTTGATTTCTAAGGGCCCTTCAGCCCGGATGTTGCCAATGACTCGTGACTACATGTACACGGACAGTCATGCTGAGGTAACCAACTAATTCAAATGAAGTCGAGCGACCGCGGATTGCTCGACGAGAAAAGCACCAACTGACGGATTGATCACCGTTGGTTGGTGCTTTTTTTGCGTTGGATAAACATTGGTTAGAGATGGCCGCGCTCCGGCTGCCAGGGATTACGCCTGCTGTGGGGACGCTTCAGCCAAAAGGCGGGCTTCTCGCTCGCTTTGAAGCCACGAAGAAACGTGTCTTCAAAGTCGCCCATATTGGTAGCTGTGAGCTACCAATATTTCCACGGCTGGCTCCATCCCTGTCCTCCTCCGGCTCAGACTGAACCCTTCCATATTGTAACGTTGACCCCCAAAACGACCAAAGTCCCCGAAATACCTGCGTCATAACTAGCTATAAAAATATAAATTTTTCGTTCCCCTTCTATTGATAAATCAGCCATGGTATATTGGTGATTGCTGGATATAGTCAGCACTAATTACAGTGTAAGGGGAGAACTAATATTATGGGGATTAAGAAAGTAGCCATGTTGGCAGTGTTTCTGACGGCCGTTGTTTCAGGCGGGGAAGTTTCTGCTATGGCAAAGACTAAGCAGATTAGTAAATTTACGCACGTGAAGGTTTCTAAGCGCACCGTCTCGGGGAAGACGACTAAGTACGCTCACGTGAAGCTAACTCACCTGAAGCATGGTGAAAAGGTCGGCACTAAAGCTGACAAACATGGAAAATTTGTGATTAAGGTTAAGCAGAATAATCTGACGAAACTGAAGTTCAAGCTTAAAGCAACGAAGCATGGGTTTAAGGGACAGACCTATACGCATACTGTTAAGGTGACAAAGCCAGTTACTAATAACGCGGCAGTTACTGAGCAGAACACCGTTAAACCAGAAAACGTAGTTAAACCTAGTACCCCTGTTTCCAACTTCACAACTTCTGGAAACAATCAGCTTGTCATTAACAGACCTAGTAGACCTGTCAGACCCAGTCGTCCAAGACCTACAGCACCTACAACGCCCTCAAAATCTAAAGAACAACTCATTAGAGAAAAGAAGGCCCAATTGGAGATCGCAAAAAATGCCTACGCAAAAATAGTTGTTGAAACTGAACCTGCATTCGCCGAGTTATCTCTCGAGGACTATGATGAAGAATTTCTTGTTGGCTACCAGCTTGACATCGAACGGGCACGACTAGAAGTACAGCGAAAATTAGCTACTGGAAATAAAGATGAAATAGCTACCGCCCAAAAGAACCTAGAACTGGCCAAAGAAAAATATGAAAAATACTTACCTCTCTATCTAGCAGTAGATAAAAAGTTTTATGCCCTACGAGAAAAGATTCGCCCTTTTGCCAATGAAGTTAATAAATTGGCAAGGGAACTACACATACTCCAACCCGACGCACCCTACGAAGGAATCAACCACTATTAACTCAAAAAAGGAGAGCACAGCCACCAACCGGCCATGCTCTCCTTTACTATTTTAGTCCAAATCCAATTCCTTCAAAGTATCCCGCCACGACAGATTCGTCATTGGCCGCTTTGCTACGCGTTCAGTTGGCCGGCTCTCCAGGCTAGCTGCGACGACCTGCTTGATGTAATCCTCATCATTGATGCGGTGCAGGCGCGTATAGTTTTCTAACCGTCGTTCTGTGTTCCTATCTAAACGAATCGAAATTGTTTCTGCCATGATGCATGGTGCCTCTTTTCTGCGGCCAACCATAGGCTCTTTCATGGGGCAGGTCAATTAAAACGACCGTAAATGGTTATTAACTAAAAAAAGACCAAGCATCCGCCTAGTCTTTCAACTCATTATTAAATTCAATCACGCAATAAACATCGACAACAGGAACACCGCAATCAGTCCGGTAATCACCGAAATCGCCATTGACCGCGTTCTGTAGGCGATGATGACCACCACGACGGCCGCCAACATCTCTGAGAAATGGTTTAAGATCAGCGCATAGCTCGCACTGTCGATGAAGATATCCTTAACGACTAGCGCCGTAAACAGCGACACCGGCACAAACTTCATCCATTCGTTGAACCATTCGGGAATTGCCCGTTTGGTGAACAACATTAAGGGTATAAACCGCGGCACAAAGGCAACGCAAAAGCCCAAAATAATCAACCAAAAGTGTTGCGTACTGTTCCACGTATTAACTGCACTCATATAGCGTCTCCCGTATCCTATTCGTCCGTATTTTCAACTACCGACTTCTTAGCGCCCGGCCCCCGTAGTTTCCACAGCCAATGACTGTCGGGTAAATGCTTCCGCAGCGTTGTTTCTAAATAGAAGCCAATCAGCGAGGCAATGATCGTCGAAATCACCAATCCCAACGTACTCTTGGTCAGCATCATACATACCGCCGCCAGCACACCAGAGATCAAACAAATCACGACCGTCAAACGGTTCTTGATCTGCATCACGATCATGTACAAGAAGAGCGCCGTCAGGGCAAAGTTTACAATCCCCAGGTCAATCTTCAACGTACTCCCAATCAAGCTCCCAACAACGTTGCTGACAGCCCAGAACAGTAAGGAATAGTGTTCCACCATCAAGGCTTCCTTACCCGTCCACTTTTTATCGGTGGCGAATTTTAAGTAGTTAATGGCGTAGTTTTCATCGTTTAAAGATACCGCGAACATAAACAAAAAGTGGTTGGATTCCCCCTTTAAGTAAGGCGATAAACTCGAACTCAGTAAAGCATACCGTAATTCCAAGAAGAATAGCATCAAAACAATTGAAAGTAATGGGGAATTAATGGTCAACATCGTGGCAATTAAAAATTGTGCCCCACCGGAAAAGATCAAGATTGAAACTAATCCAGTCAGTAAGGTATTGAACCCTGCCGCGTGTAGCAAAATCCCACAAGCCAGCCCGATTGGGATGTAACTCAAATTAAGGGGCATGGCTACCCGCAGTGTAGACCGCCATAAGGGTTCATTCGGGTCTGCCACCTGCTTGGGGTTTGGCCGTCGTTTATTCAAGAATGTTTGCCTCCGTCGAATACTCTGAGATATGAATCAGGTTAACGGGTTTACCCATTAGCCATAAAACCACACGATGATATTTTAACATGTTTCAAGTCATTTTCATATAACAAGTCTAATATTTATCAAGCTGTATCCCGGATTTCGCCGCGTTTGTTTCCCGCTTTGTGAAAAATTGCGATTGATTTTCATCGTGCCCGTTTCGCCTAGAAATGCTTCCCATACACCTCTAAATCTGCCGTGAAACCAGCCATATCGGCTATCGCTGGCAAATGACCCCAGTGAGCGTACCCAGCCTTCTCAAACAGGCCGCGGCTCGCCCGATTATGGCCAAATATTCTGGAAATAATGGTCGTCAGCCCCAATTTCGGTGCCTGTTCATCCGCCCAAGCCACTGCCTGGCTGCCGATGTGCTGGCCCTGTGCCTCATGTGCCAAATAAAGGGCTATTTCGGCCGTGTAACGGTAACCTGCCCGATTACTGTAAGGTTCTAGGCCCACATAACCAACGACCTTACCGGCGCTCTCAATCGCCCATAACGGAAAATGGTCGTCACTAAATTCCGCGAACCACTCCTGACGCTGCGGCACCGTCTCCGGTTTCAAATCAGCCGTACTTCCCTTCGTGGCGATTGCCTCGTTATAAATTGCCACCAGCCGCGGATAATCAGCAGTCGTGGCCAAACGAAATGTCACTGCCATAACGGTCCCTCTTTTCTCTTACTGCGTTCCATTATACGCAAAATTTTCCCCCTCGCCACGACCAAATTTTGTCGCTCCGAACGTAAATTGTGGAAACGTGAGCCAAAAGGCAGTCAACTCCGCTTAACCCCGATAGACAAACAATCCAAAACCGGGATTCTTCGTCTATCGACGTTAATGCTCATTGACTAACCGCCTTTTGTCCCACTCTTGCAAAAAAAAGAAGCCCGGATTTTCATCCAGACTTCTCGGTAATCATTTTATGAATGAGAGTGTGACGTTGGGTCTTCAACCTCTTGGAGCTTCTGGTTGTCGTCCAACTGTGACTTGCCCATCAAGTGCTTCTTTTGCAACCAAACCATCGTTGGCCACAACAGCGCTAATGACAGAATCGTGAAGAGTGTCAGTACCCAAATGGCCTGACCAACTTCACCCGCCATCCCTGACGTAATGGCTTCACGGAATCCGAGGATCGAGTAAGTCATTGGCAAGAATGGGTGCACCACGTTGTAGAAGTGGTTGGTAACTTCCATTGGGAACGTCCCACCGGAACCACCAAGTTGCAGCATCAAGAGAACCATGGCGATGAAACGACCAGGGTTGTCCAGCAGCATCGACAGGAACATGACGATAAACATCGACGCCTCCGCGAAGAACACGGAAACCAGGATCATTTGACCTGGGTTGTCGACCGTCAAACCACCTAACATCATCAGTACGGGTTCAACAAGCCCCATTGCCAGTGCTTCGAAGGCACCGATAGAAACTTTACTGAAGAACCAGCCCGTAGCAGTCCCGTCTTCACGTGAGACCTTCCGAATTGGGAAGGCAAAGTTGAAGACCAAGGCCCCAACATAGAGGGCAACGGACAATACGTATGGTGCTAAGGCGTGACCATAGTTTGGCACGTAACTGTAGTTTTCATGCTTCAGCTTCGTTGGTGCGGCAAACATGTCAGCCGTCTTGTTCGTCAAAGGTTGTGCTGCGAGTTGATCAGCACCGCTCTTCAAGGACTTCGCTAAGGTACCGCTCCCGTCCTTAAGCTTGTCAGCACCGTCGACCAATTTACTACTGTTGGCGTTAAGCTTAGCGGACCCAGCAGCCAGTTGGTTAACCCCACTGGTCAAGGTTGGTACGCTGTCGTTCAACGTGGTCAAACCAGAGCTCAATTGACTTGCACCTTGGTTTAACTTGTTCGAGTTGCTCGTCAACTTATTGCCGGCAGCAGTCAGCTTAGGCGTGTTGGCGTTAAGCTTCGAACCAGCAGCGGAAAGTTGACCGGCACTAGAAGTTAATTTAGATCCAGCAGCGTTCAGCTTACCCGTGTTGGCATTCAGCTTGTTCACACCGGCAGCAGCCGTTTGTAAACCACTGTTCAGCGTGGTAGCACCGCTAGACACCTGCTTGGAACCGCTCTTCAATGCGCCACCGTTCTTAGCCAATTCAGCCGTCCCGTTCAAGATTTGGGTAACACCATTGGTTAAGGTTGGGACTTGGCTGTTCAGCGTGTTCAAACCGTTCTTCAAGGTCGTTGACCCGGCGAAGGCTTGGTCGACACCGGACGTGTACGCCTTAACACCGTTAGCTAACGTATTGACGCCAGACGTTAAGGTCGTTGAGCCACCGTTGACTTGGGAATTAAGTGATTGAACGCCTTGAGCAAATGCAGATAATTGTGCAAGTGTTCCTGAAACATTAGCCTGGCCAAGTTCAGCCATGACTTGAGTTAGTCCATCAGATACTTGGGCAGTAGCTTTAGCAAGACCAGTTGTAACAGCAATCAACTGCGCATCTTTAGTAGTTGGCGTAGCCGCTTGAGCCGCTGCCGTTGTGGTTGTACTTGTACCCTTGGTTGAAATTGAATCCGCAGAACTCTTAGCGGTCGCCGTTTCACCAACTAATTTATCTGTTAACGCAGAAACCTCTGAACTATTATCTTCCTTACCTTGCGCAGCCTTCAAAGCAGCAGCGGTACTTGAAGCTTCTGCAGCGGCAGTTTGTGCAGCATTAACGGAATCACTATTGGCACCAGGAGTCGTTGTCGTGCTTGACTGAGCTGGAGCAGCTTGTTTAGTTTGATTTGCTGCTAAATCCTTAGCCTGTTCAGCCAAAGCCGCAGCCTGCTTAGCACCACTACTGATTTCAGTTAATCCTTGAGTCAAAGTAGTCAGTTGACCTGCTGCACCAGGATTAGCGGCCGTGCCGTCACCCTGTAGTTGACTCATCATAGTATCAGCTGCTGTGCCTAATTGACTAACGCCATCTGACAACGTTTGTGCTTGCGTAGCCAAGGTATCTGCGCCTGATGCCAATTCACTTGAATTGCCACTCAATGTAGACAACCCAGAATTTAATGAAGAACTCCCGTCGTACAACTGTGAAACGCCACTAGCCAGTGAGGTTGCCCCACTACCTAATTGCTTAACACCCGTGTTCAACGTGTAAACCCCGTCGACGTACTTGTAGACCCCGGAGTTCAGTGAGTTCGCACCATTGGCGAGCTTCTTGGTCCCAGCCGTCAGTTGTGGCATCCCAGCACTTAACTGGCTAACACCACTCGTGAATTGGTTGACACCACTGACATATTGGCCAGTTCCGCTGGTGTACTGGTTAACCCCAGCGCTATATTGACCAACACCGGACGTGTACTGGTTGACCCCAGTTGCGTACTGGCCGACCCCTGCCGTGTAGGTGCTTAACCCACTCTGCAGTGTCTTAGAGCCAGACGACAACTTTTGAATACCAGTTGCCAAAGGCGTCACGGAGGTCTTCATTTGTTGCAGACCGTTGTTCAACGTCTTGACCCCAGTCGTGTAGGTGTTCAGGCCGTCAGTCAATGTGACCGTCCCGTCCTTCAACTGGCTCGAGCCCTTGGCCGCCTTGTTCATCCCTTTACCGACCGCGTAGATCTGCTTAAAGGTTGCTTGGGCGTAGGCCTTCGTCACCTTAGCACGGATCTCACTGTTCAACTTGTCAGAACCAACATCACTCATCACCTTCGCGATGTAGTTTGCAGACGCGTTGGTTTTATAAGTGAAGGTCATTTTCTTGGGGTGCTTGTCCAAGGCCGTTGCTGCGTGGGCCGAGAAGTTCTTCGGAATCGTGATGACCGTGTAGTACTTGTGGTCCTTCAATCCCTGCGCTGCCGTCTTGGCAGAAACGAACCGCCATCCCAATTGTTTGTTTTTCTTCAAATTGGTGATGGTCTGGTCCCCAACATTTAACGTTTGCCCTTGGTAGGTCACAGGTTTATCCTGATTGACCACCGCAACGGGTAACTTTCCAGTCTCGCCATATGGATCCCAGACTGACTTCAGAAAGAAGATACTGTAGAGAAATGGAATAAACATAATGGCCAAGACGGAGATTAAAATCAACCGGTTGTGCCGAATGTATTTCCATTCACCTTTTACCATGTTCACGAATGCCAACTCCCTTTATCCTCAAAATATCCTTAAAAATGCATGTCTTAGGCTAATATTAAAAGTATCTTCGCACATTAATACTTGACTTGTCAAAACAATAACACGCCATAGACAATCTTTAGAAAGCGTCACCAGCCTTGTCCCACATGCATTTGGACCACTTTGAAATTTATTTTTAAATTTTATTGCGTATCAAGTTCAACTAATGTTCTGATGATATGTCCTAGTATAGCGGCGAGGTCCATGCTTGGCTTTGATTGAAATCAAGTTGGGACAACACTTTCTTCTATTATAGTTGCATAACTAAAAAAGCCGCTGCCCACTATCGGTCAGCGACTTCCAAAATTCAAGTTAGAATAACGAAACGATTGCCCGCCACATGCGAACGAAGATGTTGGCTTTCTCAACGGCCTTAGTCACCTTAACGGGAACCTTGGTCGTCTTGGTGCTGCCCAAGAAACCTAGTTGATCGCCCTTTAACGAAATATTAGCGGTCCCCACCTCGGCATTCTTGGCAACTGGTGCCTCCAACGCCTTATTCTTAGTCAGTTTCGACTTCAACGTGGTCGTTGCGGAAATATTGCTGGCGACTTGGTCATCACGAATCCACAATTTAACGCCATCCGCTAAGACCGTCTTGGCCGTCTTTTCCTTGGCATCGTTAGTCTTCACGGTCTTGGCGCCCTTAACTTGATCGCCGGCCTTGTAGGTCACCGTCTTGAAGTTATTGTAGACGTAAGACATCATCTTTTGGGTCTGTCGGAAACGGGCAGCATCGGTCTCCGATTTGTGAGATGCGTGGAGGACCACGGTCACGATCCGGTTGCCATCATTGTTGGCCGTCCCGGTAAAGTTAGCGCCGGCGGCATCGGACGTCCCCGTCTTCAGACCGTCAACGTGCAATTTGGAATAAGAAGCAGTTAGCCCCTTCAACATCCAGTTCCAGTTGTCCATCTTGGTCGCGTCCTGCGTGCCCTTTTCAAACCACATCTTACTGATCTTCGTGGTCTGTAAAACTTCGGGGTACTTGTTCAACAGTGCGACGGCCAACTTGGCTTGGTCGGCTGCGGACCATTCGTTTTCGGCGGACCCTTTGAGGTTGCTGTAACCGAGATTACCGACCTGCTTGTTGGTCAACCCACAAGCGTTGTAGATCTTTACATCGGTCATGCCCAACTTCTTCGCCTGGGTCTTCATCAAGTCAACGAAGGCGTGGGGCGTTCCTGCTACCGCAACCCCCAGGGCTTCAACGGCCCCGTTGGCTGAGTAGATCAAGGACGCTTGATACAGGGACTTGACCGTGTACTTGTGGCCGGCCCGCAATGGGACATTGGACAAGTTTGTGTTCTTTGCCACTTTAGCAATGTCCTTGTTGATGGTGATCTTTTGGTTCCATTTCAGCTTGCCGCTATGCACCGCATCTAGCACGATGTAGATGGATAACAACTTGGTCATGGAAGCGACCGGCAACGTCTGGTCACTGTTCTTGCTGTATAAAATCTGACCGGTCTGGGCATCAACGGCGATCCCCGCCTTGGCCTTTAAGTTGACCGTGGTGCTGGTACTCTTGGTGCTGGCCGCATGCGCCGTCATTGCTGGCGTCACAGCGGTACTCAGGCCACCGGCAAACAGCGTTACTGCCGTCACCAGGCCCATCACAACTTGCTTTAAACGTTTCATTCTCGAAAACTCCTCTATCTTATGCTTATGTAGCACCGGCGAACCGGCGTTTGTTACAAATTAAATTGATGTTGCTGGTCGCACTGCGGCTGCCAGGGATTTCGCCTGCTGTGAGGACGCTTCAGCCTGAGAAGAGGTCCTCTCGCTCGCTTTTAAGCCGCAAAGTTCGTGCGTCTTAGAAGTCGCCCATCGTTCCCTAGTTCAAACTCCCCGGTGCCTTCAACCGTTGCGGTATCTGTAATGGGGCATCGTGTTTGACCGGCAAATGAATCACGAAGCTGGTCAGCGCATCGTCGGACTCGACGTAGATGTAGCCGCCGTGCAGGGCCACAATGCTCTGGGCAATGGCTAGGCCTAATCCGGTGCCGCCAGTTTCCTTGGAACGGGATTCTTCGACCCGGTAGAACCGTTCGAAGATCATCGACAACGACTCCTTTGGAATCTTGGGGCCGTCGTTGGTGACGCGGACCTCTAGTTCGGCATCGCTGACTTGTTTGGCAATCAAATTAATATGCTTACCGCCATCCCCGTATTTCAATGCGTTAGAGACCAAGTTGTTAAATACTCGGACTAATTTTTCCGGGTCGGCCTCCATCATCAACGTCTCGGGGGTGCTGCTGGCACCAATCGTCATGCCCTTCTTCTGGCCTTCCAATTCGAAGCTGGCCGCCAATTGTTCCAGCATCGCTGCCAAATCAATGTTAGTCAGGCTCAACGGTGTATCCGTTTGCCGAACCTTCGTGTACTCGAAGAGGTCATCAACTAACGACTTCATCTGTTTTGATTTCAAAAAGGCAGTGTGGGTGTATTTCAATAGGTCATCCGTCGAGTGGTATTGCTGGTCTTCGATCAATCCCAAATAACCGATGATCGACGTCAATGGCGTACGGATATCGTGACTGACGTTGGTGATCAGTTCGTCTTTCGACTTCTCAATCGCCCGCTCCTCATCCATCGAATGGATAACGGAATCGACCAGCGCGTTGACGGAATCGACCACGCGTTGCACGTCGCCACTGACCCGGAATGGAATCCGGTGATCAAAGTGACCGTTGGCAATGTAATGCAGTTCTTCAATGATATGATGCAGCTGCATTTGCCGGTAACGCCGAATCAGCCGCCACCAGACGACCAACGCATCGCCAATCACCATCAGGCCAATGAAGAGGTTTTCCCAACTCCACAGCTGAAAGTGATTGGGGCCAAAGACCACGGACCGTTTGATAATAAAAATCCCATCACGCAAACCGGGGTTGCTCTCGATGGCCTGAATGATCAGGACCAGCAACGCCAGATTTAGCATGAACAATAGGATGACGGTCACGACGCCTTCCATGAACAGCGCGCTCTTCTCACGCGTGGTTAACTTCATATTGCGGCCCCCCAGCAGCGGTTAAACTTATGACAGTGATTAGTGCGATTCAATCTTGTACCCCACACCCCAAACGGTTTGAATGACTTTTTCACCGTTCGTGGCATCTTCGATTTTATCCCGTAAATGACTCACGTGAACCATGACGGTTTTTGCGGAAACGATACTTTCCTGCCGCCAAACGCGTTCGAAAATTTCGTCGGCCGAAAAGACCCGGTTGGGATGGCTCGCCAACAAGTAAAGGATTCCAAATTCCAGCGCCGTCAGTGAAATCGTCTTACCAGCAATCGTCTTAACTTCGTGAGAATCCTTGTTGATAGTCAGCGTCCCGATGTCCAAAATATCTGGGCTGTCATCGGTCACCTGGTCTTGGCTCCGCCGCAATAACGACTTGACCCGTGCCATAACCTCTAATGGGTTAAATGGCTTGGTCACATAATCATCGGCACCGGTGATCAGGCCCTGAATCTTATCCATGTCGCCAGTCTTAGCAGACAAAATCAAAATTGGAATTTGGGAATCTTTCCGTACTTCCTTCACAACTTCGATTCCGCTCATTTCGGGCATCATGATGTCCAAAATCATCAGGGCAATGTCGGGCGTGGTGTGTAATTTGGTCAGCGCTTCCTTACCGTTGTAGGCGGTTAGGGGTTCGTAACCTTCGTTTTTAATGTAGATTTCAAGTAATTGTGCAATTTCTTTATCATCATCGACAACTAAAATTTTCATATTGTGCTAATCTCCTTTGCCAGCTAGGCAATTCCACTAGCCGTCTTCCCCGTGGGTTTAATTCTATTTTAACAAATAACCCTGGCGGTGCGACCGGAAAACCCGAACCTTTAGTCGGGCGTAAGGCACTTTACCATTCCTTAATCTTACACTATTTATCCCCGTCTAGCCAACCTCAAGTTTAACGGTGACTTAACGGGTCAAACTGTGTTTACCAGCGCCTTACCGGGCGGAAAAAATAGGCTGGAACGCTGTGAACACGATTTTGAGCCCAAAATTCAGGCCTCAAAACTCGGTTCTGCCTAGGCGAAGAAAATCGCTTCACCAAGGCAGTGCCACGGCTGAGCCTATTTTTCCCGCCCTCTCGGCTGACACGGAGTTAGAGTAAACTCTCCCTTGTCTTTTCTGCCATAGTCTACTTTCCAATTTGGCTAAAATGTATGCCCGGTCTGCTGCTAAAAACCCATTCAAAAAAGCCGGCCCAGAATCAACTTCTGAGTCGGCTAAATTTAATTTACTTGTAGTTAGGTGCTGCCTTGGTGATTTGGACATCATGTGGATGCGATTCAATCAATCCGGCGTTGGAAATCCGGACGAATTGGGCGTTGTCGATCAGATTTTGGATCGTTGCGCTCCCCGTGTAACCCATCCCGGAGCGCAGGCCACCGACCATTTGGAAGATGATATCGTTGACGCTACCCTTGTATTCCACACGGGCTTCGATTCCTTCTGGCACGAGCTTGTCAGCTTCGTTGACGCCACCTTGGAAGTAACGGTCGGCTGAGCCGTGAGACATGGCAGCCAAGCTCCCCATCCCTCGGTACGTCTTGAATTTCTTACCGTTTTCTTCAATGACATCGCCAGGGGCTTCGTCGGTCCCGGAGAACATGGAGCCGAACATCACGGCATTCCCACCGGCAGCAATCGCCTTCACGATGTCACCGGAGTACTTCATCCCACCGTCAGCGATGATTGGTTTGCCAAATTCACGCGCAACCTTCGCCGAATCGTAAATGGCGGTCAGTTGCGGCACCCCAACACCGGCAACCACCCGCGTCGTGCAGATAGAACCAGGGCCGATACCCACTTTAACCACGTCAACACCGGCTTCAAATAAAGCCCGTGTGCCTTCGCCCGTCGCAACGTTACCGGCAATCAGTGTTGCGTCTGGCAATTGTTCGCGAATCTGGGCAACCTTCCGCAATACCCCAGCGGAGTGACCGTGCGCCGTATCAATGATGATGGCGTCGGCACCAGCGGCGAGTAAGGCGTTGGCCCGATCAAACGTGTCGGAAGTAACCCCAACGGCTGCGGCGACTAACAAGTGATTGTTGTCGTCCACAGCGGCGTGTGGGTACTGGCTGGCATCGTTTTCGATGGTCTTCACGTCAGCGACCATTTTAGCTTGGTCCGTGGCGCTCATGTTCTTGTGGATGACCCCCAGGCCCCCATTACGCGCCATGGCAGTTGCCATCTTCGTTTCCGTAACGGTATCCATGGACGCACTTAGAAATGGAACGTTCAACTTCAAATTTGGCGCTAATTGGGTACTCAGATCGACTTCATTCGGCAAAACGTGGCTTTCGGCTGGTATTAGCAAAACATCATCAAAAGTAAATCCTTCTTTAGCAAACTTCGTGTCCCAATTAGACATAGTTGATATCGCTCCTCTTATTTTTCAGTCTCAGGCTCGGCTAGGAATCCTGGGAGATATTGTTTCTTAATTTACCAGTCTAGGCCACTTTGGTCAAGGGCTCTCATCAAACTATAACGGTATATTGAAAATAGTTGGTGTTACGTGTCTTATGCCACGGCGTCTATTCAAGCCCAAAATCAAGTTCAAAACCTAGGCGATACCAGCTATGATGACCACCGCTAAACTCGCTAAACGTGGACACCTGCGGCTGCCAGGGATTCCGCCTGCTGTGGGGACACTTCGGACTGAGGGGCGGTCCTCTCGCTCGCTTTTAAGCCGCAAAATTCATGCGTCTTAAAAGTCGCCCATCTTGGTAGCTGTAAGCTACCAAGATTTCCACGGCTGGCTACATCCCTGCCCTCCTTCGGTTAGATTGGAGTACCAACGCAATTTACATTTAAAAAACAACTGTCTCTAATTCATCACAAATTTTTACGCCCATCGTAATCTCAATCTGTAGCCATAGTAAAACCAGTCACGTAAATACTTACGTCTGCAAAGCATTCTTGCTTACCTAACTGGCATGACATACCACCATAAGATACCCGACCAGGTCTTGCGAAATCAACATAACCAGCCACACTGAACCTCACCGTCAAGGCCATCACAGCGAAGCCACGTACAGAGTCCCGTGTCGATAGTGTTAGTCAGCGTTTTTTCAGCTGGCTTACAGCATGGGACGCCTTGGAGACTCGATTTTTGAGGCTTCAAGGCGAGGTCACAGACCGCTTCTCAGGCTGTGACCGGTCCCCACCGGACGGCGTACGTGACTGGCGTAGCGGTTACTAGCAACTAACCTTCATGCTTATTAGCAACGCCAACTTGCTTCCAAAACAAATCGTAGTCGTAGGCTGGCAGGAACGGAACCCCGTGTCGGTCCTTTTAGGCTGAGCGACTTTCTCAGGCTTAGAGGAGAGGCCGAGCTTGAAGACTCGCTTTTAGAGGCTTCAAGTCGCCCTGGAGACCGCTTCTCAGGCTCCAGGTCTGCCTCACGGGGTGGAGTTCCTACCAGCCGAAGACGGAACCACTACGCTTTCTTTTGGAACAGCCAGTAAGTGACGTTGGTGCCCTCGAAGAGCTGGGTGTGGTACGCGATGGCGCGGTAGTTATGGTCCAGCGTCTTCGCCAGCTTGGCCGTCCCTGGATTCAGGTTGCCACTAGTGATGCGGCCGCTACCCCCCTGCCATTGCTTGATGGACTTGCCAGCCGGCGTGTTGAGAACGACCCATTCGACCTGATGCCGTTTGATCACGTCGGTCTGGTCGCGCAGAATCTGTGGATCAGCTGACTGGGCAATATTGTAATTTTGGAAATAGTACGTCGATGGCACCGCACCTGACGTAGTATAAAAGCCCATGTCGATTGACCCGTAATTTAACAGCGTCAGTTTCTGGTCGACCGGCGTCCGTTGCCGCATTAATTTGCCGAAAACGACCTGCGCGGGCTGTTGCGGCTTGGTGGTCGCCTCTTCCGTGATCGACGCGTTGTTCGGGAATACCCGCGAATTGGTCACGTTATTGTTGACCCCTAGGACTAAGAACAGGCTCAGCGCCAGCGTCCCCAAAATGGCAAACGGCTCATCCCCATTTGGCAATGGCACGCGCTTGAAGAATACCTGTCCAAAGTAGACCAGTGGCAGCACGAAGAAGGCAAAATAAATCAATTCATAATACTGATAGACCGCCCCCGACTGGTAGCCGTACAACGCCAGCAGTGCGCTCGCCAGGCCGACCGCCACGTAGAGTCCCCGCGTGAAATGGTGATGAAAGACCGCCGGCTGAAATAAAATCGCCAGCGTGCCCAAGACGCCCAGCAGAAAGAAGAGGATGTTACTCAAGTAAAATTGCGCCAGAATCGATGTCGACTGAATCAGGTTGGCGAAGAACGCGACCGACGAGGTGAGGTAGACGTGCGTGTTGAACAGGAAGTAGACCTTGATGAACGCGCCCAACGACTTAGTCAGTAAGAAGTAGACCAGCCACGGTACCGTTGTCACCGCGAATCCCGCCGCGCTCCAGCCAACCAATTTTCCCAGGTCCCGCCAGCGCTTGTGCACCAGGAAGTACCCACCCATAGCCAGATAGAACATGATCCAGGCACCTAGCAGCGTGTATTTCGACAACAGGACCACGCCGACCAACGCCCCCTGTGCGAAGTACCACCAGTGATTGGCGTGAAAATTGTGCCGGTCCAACAGCACCAGCAGATAAATCAGCGACAACAGGAACGGCAGCGTGAAGAACTCGACCGTGTCGCCGTAATCGTAGTACGGGTGATACAGGAACAGCATCGGCGACAGCAGCGCCACTAACAACGCCGGCAGGGGCGCCAACCGCAACAATTTTCCAAACCGATACGTCAGGTACATCGCCGCGACCAGCGTGAGCACCTCGTAGCCAAAAATCAGGATAAAGCTACGCGCCGACACCAGGTACGCCAGACCATGTAGGAAGTACACGTAAGGCCCCTTCTGCTCAAAAATATCCTTATAGGGCACGATGCCGTTCATCATCGCCTTCCCGACCGTAAAGAACGCGTTGTTGTCCGGCGAATCGTCCACATAAAAGGCGGGCGACGTGTACGAACAGAACAGCATGATGAATGTGCCAACGATGGTCAGTAACGCGAGGTGCTGGGCGTCACGACTCCGTAGCTTTTGGCCTAATCCTCTCATCGGTGTGCCTCCTTAATTTGTTTCGTAAACAATCAATCTGTGGGGATAAGAAAAGACGTGGTCCCCGCCACGCCTTTTCAAGTGCTGCTTTTATAAAATTTGTTGCCGGTCGGCGCCAAGCCTCACGCTGAGTAGCGGCCCTAACCCCCGCATCCAGCAGGTTTCTCAGTCCACTACCAGTATTAGACTTAGCAGTGCTAATTCGCAATCAACTGTCGCGCGGTAAAGACGTGCTATCCATCCCAGACTAAACGTTTTCACTGCGTCACAATTGCCGATTATTTCTTGTAGATGGTGTAACGAACCGTGTAGGTCTTGTAGCCCTTTTCGGCCACGGCAAACTTAAAGTATTTCGCCTTCTTGGCAGCCAACTTGTCGGCTTCCTTCTTGGTCAATTTGATCTCGAAACGACCGGTCTTCTTAACCTTGAAAGTCAAAACCTTCTTGCCCTTGTTGGTCAACAGGGTAACGACAGCGCCCTTACGCCCCTTTTGGAACAAGAGAGTGCGGCTGTAACGAGCATAGTGCTTGCGACCGCGAAGCTTCTTGGAAGCAGCTAATTTCTTACCAGGCTTCTTAGCCGGTTTTTTAGCGGGCTTCGTTGGTTTGTTTGGCGTCGTAGTCGTTGAAGCAGACGTTGACGTTGCGGTCGAGCTAGCTGCACTGCTGTCAGTCGTGTCGGTAACGGCACCACCGTTGTCAGTCGGCGTACCCGCACCGGTAGTGTTAGTATCGGTTGCTGGCGTGCTGCTGGCCGTGGAATCAGCGGAACTGCTCGAACCCGTCGTGTCAGTTGCAGGGGCTGTCCGGCCACCGCTCTCAGCGACGGTCGCAGAACTACTGTCAGCCGGAGCGACAGAACCACTGGTTGAGTTGACCACGGCGCTGACGGCACCACTGCCACTACCGCTCAAGGCGTTGGCGCCACCGCCGTCAGCGTTCGCCGAAGTCGCAATGACGCCGGCCGTTGACAGTGCAGCGACTAACCCTAAAACATATCCAAAAACTCGTTTCATACAAAATCCTCCCCACAGATCATGATTTTTCGTCAAATTGCTGAGAAACTTGACTACTTGTTGGCATCATAGGTCCGGGGGTAATACGGGTCAAGACGGCTCTTTTCATAAACCGGTTAATTTTTGGAAATAGCGGTCTGCATAACCATTTTTTGTACACGGCTAGATAACAAACAAGCTCTGGCGATTGTCGTCTGCCGATACATTGTCTTTATTCATTTTATGTATAGACTTACCAAATCTAACCACGGGTGAAATTTTAGCTTGTGTGCCTAACCTAACCAAAGTCCCTGTAAAGCTTGAATCTGGCAGGCCTAATCCACTCACTGCTTAATGTGCTGAACGATTGCTGGGTAGGACTTTGTGGCTGGTTAACGGTTGCCAGATTTCTGCGACCATCCCTGACCAAATCACAGTTCCTATCTACGTCTAACGTAAAAATGCGGATCCTTTTCCAGAGCCGCATTGCTAAAAACTATTTCAATTAATTTTTTCTTATTCTCTACAAAACAAATTTCGGTTCAAATATCAACTCATGCTGTCCCATTATCTGTAGATTTCTCTAGGGCCTTACTAACATTGATAGTTGGCAAATTATATCCTGGATACTCACCGGAAGACATTGTTAAGTTAGCAACCAGTGACCTCACATATGGATATAACATTGCGACTGCATTGTTCCGAATAAAAGTATCTATTCCATATGAAGCCTCATCTTGTTCTGAATCATATTCAAAAGAACCACTAACTGAAACTTTAACCTGAAAAGGAATACTTTTAACATCCAGCGCCCCAACTACTACTTTCAAGGACACTATGACATTCATACCCTCAATATCACTGTCAGCACTGATTTGGGGCTTCAAATCAATCTTCTTCAAATTCTTATCATAATTTGGGTTACGCGCGTACGACATATCATCTACCACAAAATGATCAAATTTAAAAACACTCATTAGGCTGCTACTCCTTTTACTATCAGACTATCTTTATCA
The DNA here is from genome assembly GCF_016861695.1 of Levilactobacillus andaensis. Classification (GTDB taxonomy): domain Bacteria; phylum Bacillota; class Bacilli; order Lactobacillales; family Lactobacillaceae; genus Levilactobacillus; species Levilactobacillus andaensis. The sequence goes on from NZ_BOLP01000003.1 coordinate 37,677, forward strand.
TATACATGCGCACTCACTGAATACTCTTGCGTTTGATAGGTATACTCTGGCTTGCTAACTTTACTACCTTTTTTAAGGTTAATGCTTAACGTACTCACCAAATCCTCAACACCTAAAACTGGAAGTACCTGATTTTTAATAAAGTAAGCGTCGACTAACTGTAGTAACGCATCTTGTTCTTTCGTCTGCACACGCTGGTTATTCTCAAGCTGGGATAGTGTTGACGAACCCATACCCAAGTAATTTGCAAATACACGTACCGTTAACCCAGTATCTTCACGCAACTTCTTTATTTCCTCTGGTGTAATATATCCCTTACGTTTACGGTACGCTGCAAAGTCTACTCTAAGATTTTCCGTAGGATCACCAAAATCTACCCAAAACTCGCCATCCTCATCTTTCCAGTAGTGATGTTTGACGATAATATCCTTTATTTCTCGAACTTGCACCTTTTCTAATTCAAAAACTTCTGTATAGATTCCAGTTGCCTCGAGCTCTGCATTATAAAATTTCTTTGTTCTTTCTTGCATCTCTAAATAACCTCCTAGAAACCCTAGAGTAGCCTTTTTCACCTAAATGGCAATCGCATTGGATACTCTGCTGGATGCACTGAAATCCAGACTATGACACCACTTGGTCTATCCTGAAATTTTAAATAGCAATCAATCTCTGAGATTGTTAGTCCGAAAATCCAGATATTACCAGGAATCTTATTTTTATCATCCTCTGGTCCAGAACTGTAATCTCGCCAATTTAGGACATTAAAAATTATATCTAAAATTTCTGATTTAGGAATTGCCAACATACGAGGAAGTGTATCATTTTTTCTTCGCTCAGAAATAATCCAATCATTGCGTCTAGCTTTTATACTAGATACAACCTTACGAATTTCATCTGGTTCAGTCATTACTCACTACACCCAATTTCCAAATCGTGTCTTATGCTCTGATGATAGCATATTTGTTTTTCAGGAGAAACAAATATGCTCACGAAATTTTAAATATGGTCATTTAAAAATTAATTCGAACCAAAAAGGCATCGCCAGAATTCTCCAAATGGAAAACTCAGACGATGCCCAATATATCAAATTTAAATGTGGGTCAAACCAACCCAAGTCGCAGGATGGCGGGAACGGAACCCCGTGTCGGTCCTCTTAGACTGAGCGATTTTCTCAGCCTTAGAGGAGAGGCCGCACTTGAAGACTCGCTTTCGGAGGCTTCAAGTCGCCCTGGGGACCGTTTCTCAGGCCCCAGGTCTGCCTCACAGGGTGGAGTTCCCGCCAGCCGGAGACGACCAAGGTAAGTTCTACCCGAAGAAGCCCCCACGAATTGGGTAGCGACGGCGCATCAAGAACATGGCGACGATGGCTAAAACGCCAAGAATGATACTTGGCCAAGCCCCGATGACCGGGTTGATGATTGGTGGCAGGAGTTGGGCTGCGTAGAACAGCAACATCCAGACCACGAACCCTAACAGTACGAACAGCGCACGAATCCAGCCATTGTACTTGTGCTTGATCTTGGGATCGAACATCCGTGGCATGATCGGCAAAATGAAACCGGCAACCAAGGCACTGACCAAGATGGCCGTAATCCCAACTGGACTGCTCGTCTGCAGTAATTTAGGACTGAAGAGGTACATCAACCCAAACATCAAGTTGAAGATCATGAAGAACGTCAAAGCGTTGTACGCCATGTTTGGCCAGTAATCTGGCCCCCCGATAACGGCATCAGGATGTTGTGGGCCTTCCACGACCAATTTAACTTGGCCGTCGATGTCGCCGTAAAGGTTCTTGGCGGTCTTCCCACTCTTTTGGCCTTCAACTAATTCATTGACCATGTTTTGCACGGCTTCGGCCTTCTTTTCAGGCGAGAGCTTGGTCTTGTCTAAGGCCCGGTTGAAACGGAACATGTAATCGGCATTTCGCTTGGTTAACCCAACGTTGTCGAAGACCGCCCGTTCGTTCGCCGCAACATCATTGCGTTTTTGGTGAACGCCCGCGTTACGCGGTTGCTTTTTGTTATCACTCATTTATCTGTTTCCCTTCTAAACGTTGAAGCGGAATTCGACGATGTCGCCGTCTTCCATCACGTAATCTTTACCTTCGACCCGTAGCTTGCCGGCTTCCTTAACAGCAGCTTCGGACTCGTATTGGTCTAAATCATCAAAGGCCATCACTTCGGCACGGATAAATCCACGTTCAAAGTCGGAGTGAATGATCCCGGCTGCTTGTGGGGCCTTCGTGCCGGTCTTAAACGTCCAGGCACGCGTTTCCTTACCACCAGCCGTGAAGAACGTTTGCAGGCCTAAGAGGTGGTATGAGGCCCGAATAAGCCGGTTCAAACCAGGTTCCTCAACGCCTTCAGCTTCCAAGAAGTCTTGCTTCTCGTCGTCATCCAACTGGGCAATTTCTTCTTCGGCTTCGGCGGCAACGGCAATGGCTTCGGCGCCTTCCTTAGCGGCGTAGTCCTTGATGGCACCGAAGTACTTGGAGTCTTCGGGGTCAGCCATGTCGTCTTCAGCAATGTTGGCCACGTACAGGACTGGCTTGGACGTCAGTAAGAAGAGGCCCTTCACGATTGGGGCTTCGTCTTCGTCAAAGTCGATGGACCGCACAGCGCCACCATTTTCGAGGACTGGCTTGATCTTTTCCAAGACGGCCAATTCGGCTTTGGCTTCCTTGTCGCTCCCCTTGGCAGCCCGTTCAACCTTAGCCAACCGCTTGTTAACGGCTTCCAGGTCGGACAAGCCGAGTTCCAAGTTGATGGTCTCGATGTCGTCGATTGGGTCGATTTTACCGGAAACATGGGTGATGTTATCGTCGTCAAACGCCCGCACAACGTGAACGATGGCGTCGACTTGGCGAATATTTTCCAGGAATTGGTTCCCTAGACCTTCACCCTTGCTGGCACCCTTGACGATCCCGGCAATGTCGGTAAATTCAAACGTCGTTGGCACGACCTTCTTGGCTGGAATCAAAGCTTGAATCCGGTCCAAGCGACTGTCTGGGACTTCAACCATCCCGACGTTCGGGTCGATCGTGGCGAAAGGATAGTTCGCCATTTCGGCACCGGCCTTGGTAATCGCGTTAAATAGAGTTGACTTGCCGACGTTCGGCAGACCAACGATTCCTGCAGTTAATGACATAGCAATTATTCACTCTTTCTATTTATCGGCATCGGCTTGGTGCACCAATACCTTTTTTAATTTCTTCTCAAACTCGCGGCGTGACAACATGACCACGTGGCCGCAATTCGTACACTTAATCTTGATGTCCGCACCCATCCGGGTAATCTCCCAGCGGTTCGTGCCACAAGGGTGCGGCTTCTTCATTTCAACCAAATCACCTAAATCATACATGGCAGGTCCTCCTTCAGGGCTGACGGCCGGTGCTAGTCCGACTGGATATTCAGCAGGTCTAAGATCCGGTTCAGATCATCGTTCGACAGATATTCGATCTCAATGTGTCCTTGATGATCCTTGTTGCCTTCGTTGATTGAAACTTGCGTGCCGAAGCGTTCCTGCAGCTGGTTTTCGGTTGATCGCAGGAATGGTGACTTCTTCTTGGCGGGTTTCTTGGCGAGCTTCTTGGCAGCACCATTCAGCTTGTTGACCTCGGCTTCAACGGCCCGGACGGTCATGCCTTCGCTGACGGCGCGCTTCGCTAAGGCGACCAACTTGGTCTTGTCCTTCAAGGAAAGTAACGTCCGCGCTTGCCCCATGGACAATTCGTTGCGTTGCAGCATGTCCTTGACGGCTTTAGGCAGGCCGAGCAAACGCAGGTAGTTGGCGATGTAAGGCCGACTCTTCCCTAAGCGTTCGGAAACTTGAGCTTGCGTCAACGTCAATTTGGTCATCAACGTATCGTAGGCTTCGGCCTCTTCCAAAGGCGTCAGGTCTTCTCGTTGTAAGTTTTCTAGGACCGCAATTTCCATCATTTGTTCTTCGGTAACCTCCCGGATAATGCCCGGAATGGTACTCTTTCCGGCAATCTTCGACGCCCGGAAACGCCGTTCGCCAGCAAGAATCTCGTAACGTTGAATCTGTTTGTCAGGTTGACGGACGATGATCGGTTGAAAGACCCCGGTCTTCTCGATGGAAGCCGCGAGATCATTCAAGCCTTTAGTATCAAACTTCTGCCGGGGTTGATAAGGGTTGGGCCGAATGTCAGCCAACGTCAAGTCAACGACGGTCTCTTCACCGGCGTCCACGCCATTTTCAGCAAACAGCGCATCAATTCCCCGACCTAAACTTTTCTCTTTCTTACTTGCCATGGGCAGCTAGCACTTCCTTTGCGAGTTCGGTGTAAACTTCGGCGCCCTTAGACTTCGGCGCATAATCAATGATCGGCATGCCGTGACTCGGTGCCTCCGCTAACTGAACGTTGCGCGGAATAATCGTGGCGTAAACCTTGTTTTGGAAATACTTCTTCACTTCTTCGTTGACCTGCTTACCGAGGTTCGTGCGGGCGTCATACAACGTCAACAGCACGCCTTCGATCTTCAGGTCGCGGTTAAAGTGTTTCTGAACCAACTTGACCGTATTCAATAATTGCGTCAGCCCTTCCAGCGCGTAATACTCGCTCTGAACGGGAATCAAAATGGAATCGGCGGCCGTGAACGCGTTGATCGTCAGTAAGCCTAACGAAGGCGGACAGTCGATTAAAATATAGTCGTAGGTGTCGCGGACTTCATCCAACGCCGCCTTTAACCGCGTTTCCCGCGCCATCATTGGCGTTAACTCGATTTCAGCACCGGAAAGCTGGATGGTTGCGGGAACGATATCCAATCCCGGGTGTTCCGTGTGGATAATGGCCTCTTGAATCGGCGTTTCGTTGACCAAAACGTCGTAAACTTCGCGTTCAATGGTGGCCTTTTGAATACCAACCCCACTGGTTGCGTTCCCTTGGGCATCGGTATCGACCAACAAAACTTGTTTGCCGGCACTCGCCAATGCAGCCCCCAGATTAACGCCGGTCGTGGTTTTACCCACGCCGCCTTTTTGGTTGGCCAAAGCAATGATATAGCCCATATGTCGTTTCACCTCTAGCTTTCTTTTGGAATGTCAATTGTAATGCGATAACCGTTGGGCGTTTCTTCTTCCTTCGTGGTCAGCGCCATCCCCGCATCAGTGACCATCTTGACCGATTGACGAATGGTATTGACGGCCACGCGGGTATCGCCGGAAACACCGTGTTTGGTGACTTTCCGCCGGTGTTTCTTGGGTTTCTGCTGCTTGGTGATCAGCGCTTCGGTCTCCTTGACCGTCAATTTATCGTTAACGATCTTTTTAACGAACTCGGCTTGCTGGTCTGCCGGCACCGCCAGCAACGCACGACCATGGCGTTCGCTGATCTGGCGATTCAAAATGGCGTTGCGTACCGGTTCACTGAGCTTGAGAAGGCGCAGCTTGTTGGCCACGAACCCCTGACTCTTGCCGATACCCTCGGCCAATTGCGCCTGCGTCATGTGGTTTAAGTCCATCAGTTGGCGGTAGGCGTGCGCCTCTTCAACGGCGGATAGTTCTTCGCGTTGGAGGTTTTCAATCAACGCCATGGAGGCTGTCTCGTCATCGTTCATGACCTCGATGATAGCGGGTACCGTTTCCCATTTGAGACTGGAAATGGCCCGGAAGCGTCGTTCACCGGCAATGATTTCGTAGTGGTCCGGTTCGTACTCCCGCAACACGATAGGTTGCAGGAGGCCGTGTTCTTCAATGGTCTGGGCCAACTCCGCGATGGCAGTCGGGTCAAACCGTTGCCGTGGTTGGAAGCGGTTCGGAATGATTTGGGCGACCGGAATCATCACCACGTTTTGTTTCACGGGATGGGCCGGTTGCGTGGCCTTCTCCCGATTATTTCCAAATAATGAAAATGGCAATTATCTTACCCCCATCCCATTAATCTTCTAACGGCTCCCGGTTGGGTGTGCCGGCTTTACGCGGATACCGCTTGGGCGTCTTGCGTACTTTGTCGATGACCACGATGTGCCGTGGATCATTGGACACTGGTAGGTTGAAGGCTTCGTCCGCCTTGAGCTGACCGCCCAAAGTGGTGATGGCCGTTTGACTGACTGCCAGTTCATTTTCCGTTTGCGCAGCCTTCAAGGCGACAAATTGACCGCCGACCTTGGCCAGTGGCAAGCACAGTTCGCTTAACACGGACATGCGGGCCACGGCGCGCGCCAAGACTAAGTCATAGCTCTCACGAGTTGCGGCCCGTTTGCCACCGAATTCTTCGGCCCGCGCGTGATGGAAGGCCACCCCGGTCAGGTTGAGCTTAGCGGCGAGATCATTTAAGAACGTGATCCGCTTGTTCAGGGAATCAACGATGGTCACTTGGAGCTGTGGAAAGACGATTTTGAGCGGTAATGACGGGAACCCGGCCCCGGCGCCCACGTCACAGATGCTGAGTGGCTCTGTGCGCATAGCGGGCACGTAAAAAGCGGGGGTCAACGAGTCGTAGAAATGCTTCAAGTAGACATCGGGCTCCGCGGTAATCGTGGTTAAATTAACATGTTCATTGGTCGCAACTAGGAAATGATAATAGTCAGCGAATTGTTGTTCCTGCGTTGTGGTTAATTGGATGCCCTGCGTGGCTAGCGCGGCACGAAACTCTTCTGGATTCATACACACTCTCCCAGTTCACTTCTGTGAAACACAATTGTTTCACGTTTGATTATACTTTACCTTACTTACTAGCGAAACGCAACCGAACCACCACGGGTTGTGACCTTCGGGGTGCGATTGTTTTCGTTGTGACGTCGTTTCCTATTATATCGAAAACCGGCGTCACATGAAACGCTTATTCCGGAGTTAAATTAGATGTAGACAAAACTAGTCTGGCTAAATGATAGATTGCGGTAATGGTAGTGCTCAATGGCCGCGCTCCGGCTACCAGGGATTCCGCCTGCTGTGGGGACGCTTCAGCCTGTGGGGCGGGCTTCTCGCTCGATTTGAAGCCGCGAAAGACACGCGTCTTCAAAGTCGCCCATGGTGTAGGCCGGGAAAGAACCCCGACCAACGCCATTTTCACGGCCGGCTGCATCCCTGGCATCCTCCGGCTCTGATTGATCTCTGCCATAACAAATATTGACTGCTAGGTGTGTTCTGTATTTTAAATTGAGCCTCTCATATCACTGTTTTATGTACCGCTGAATTGGCTAGTTTTAAATGCCATATCATTATCAAAATTCGCCAAAAGAATTCGATTCCTAAAAAAACGCCATCGTCACCGATTGAATTGGTGACCATGACGTGATTTATCATTTTTAGAATGGGACGCTATCGCTAGTTCGGTGCTGGCCGGTTAACCGGGGACGGTGTTTGGCGAAGCCCGTGTTGCCAATGGTGATCGTATCAATTACCGGTTGGCCGAGGAAGAGCGGATGGCTGGTGACGCTGGCCATCCCCCGCTGAATGGTAATGATATTGTAGCTCACCCCATCGTGAACCTCGTGGCGGTGCAGGTCTTGGCAGTCGATGTAGGTCGTTGCCGACCCCACGCTAGTCACCGGAATTGAATTATCCACCAAGTAACTCGCGCCAAAGTGAAGATGACCCGTGAAAATTCCGCCAATGTTGTGCCCATGCAGAATCGCCAACAACTCCCGGTTATTCTGGAGAATGGCATAGCGCATCCCCCGTAATGCAGGTGTATCCAACGGATGATGGAGGAAAATAAATGCCCGACGACGGGGGGCCAAATGGAGGTTCTTGTTCAGCCAGTCGAGCTGTTCGCGCTCTAACCAGCCGGCCTCCTTGTTGGGCTCCCATTTAGAATCCAAAAAGTAAAAATCCATGTTCTGATACACCTGTTTATAGGCATAATAGGGCTGATGTTTTTGCTCTAAATACCCGACATTGAAGGCTTCGCGGTCGTCTTGATCCCCTAGAATCACCTGCACGGGTGCCCCGACACGCTGTGCTTGCTGCTGGAAATAAGTATGGAGCCGTGCGTAGTCATCGCTAGTTCCGCCCTGTAAAAGGTCACCACTCACCACAATCAGGTCTGGTTCTACCTGATGGGTCACGATGTCGTCAAAAATACGTTGTAACTTAGCAATCGGCGCAATCTGTTGATGATACTGCGGTGACTGCGCCGGCGCCGTTAATTGCGGATCTGATAAATGAACAATTGTAAACTTATTCATGCCCCCGTTGCCCCCATCAAAATAGACTCATGGTCCCCGGGAACGGTCCACCCGGCGACAGTTAAACCCTACTATCACTAAGTTAGTTCTAGCATAGCGAAGTTTTGTAAATTATTGGTGTGGTCTGCGTCAACATCTTGTAAAGTTTCCGCAAAGGATGAGCAAAAGACGGCTTTAAGAAATCGTACTGATTTATCCTTAGCTGGGCCATACTACTCACCTCGTTATTTGGCTCAAAACAAAATAGCGCCACAGCCCCCAGCGGAACCGCAACGCTATTTCAACCGTCCCTAGTAACCGAATCACAGTTCGGCCTACCAGAGGATTCATTATGGATGCTTAGGTGGTCGGGAAAACCATAACATCGGTAACCAAGTAATAATAAGTAAGATCAACGTATCCGTATCCATGGCAGACATACGATCATCCTCTTCCCCTTGATATGTTCTCATCATAGCAAGTCCGTGTGTCATTTCTGTATAAAAATGCTCCAGAACATGTAAAGGTTTCTTTACACAGACGACAGACTTGCCCGCGTCTCAGTAGTCATGCGGTTCGTTGATTTTCGGCGCCGCCAATGATGCGGTCAAATTTTACAGTTATCCGTCCAATCTCAGACAAAAATCGCCCCCACCATTGCTAGTGAGGGCGACTTCATTTTAATTTTTAAAACTAGTTCTTAATGGCACGTACTTCTTCAAGGAACCACTTGTTGAAGGCTGCGGCGTCGATGTCGACAGAAACCTTGGCGTTAGTCTTGCCATCATGGTAAGCACCACGGATATCACCAACAGTTTCACCGATAGCTGGGCCATCAGTCACAACGTCGATCCACATGTCTTCCGTCTTGATTGCTTCTGGGTGAAGCAGGTAGAAGATAGTGTTCACATCATGCATAGCGATACCGCTGTCGCTGTTGTCACCATCGTTAATGATGATGTCATGCAACATCTTCCCGGTTTCGCTGATCTTTGGCAATTCTTGAATGCTTTCGTGAGTCAAGAGGGCCTTCATGGTAATGTCCAGGCCAACCATCACGATTGGAATACCAGACTTGTAAACGATAGCGGCTGCATCTGGGTCGGTGAAGACGTTGAATTCAGCGGCACTGGTCATGTTACCCTTACCTAAAGCACCACCCATGGCAACGATCCGGTCGATGTGGCTCTTAACTTCTGGGTATTCTGAGAAGAGCAACGCAATGTTCGTGTATGAACCAGTTGGAACCAACGTGATTGGGTCAGCACTAGCCATGATTTCATCATGTAAGGCTTCAACGGCCGTCTTGTGCAATGGCGTTGGTAAATCAGTTGGGAATTCGTAGCCAGGCATCCCTGAAGCACCGTGAATCCGGGCTGCGTCTTCGAAGTCCTTGAACAATGGTTGTTCGGCACCTGAAGCAACTGGAATGTCTTGGTTGAAGAACCGAACGATCTTCAAGGCGTTGATGGTGGTCTTGTCGACAGTCACGTTACCAGCAACCGTAGTGATCAACTTTAAGTCGATGTTAGGGTCGTTGATTGCCATCGTCAAAGCAGCTGCATCGTCAATACCTGGGTCTGTATCCATAAGAATTTTAATAGTCATGTTAATTTCCTCCCAATGAAATGAATTCAATTTTTAGTGCGGTCAGTAACCGCTTACGTTTAACCCTGGGTCAAGCTCCTACTAGAGCATGGCACTGAAGACCAAGTCGAGTAGGAACAAAACACCTAACAAGTACACTGGCCAGGTCAATTCTTTTCCTTTGCCCAAAGCCAGCTTCATAATCGGGTAGCAAACGAAACCAAACGCTAGCCCGGTCGAAATACTGTTCGTGAACGGAATCAGCACAATGATCAGAAAAGCTGGGAACCATTCAGAGAAATCAGCCATCTTAATGTTGCCAATGGCAGCCATCATCAACGCCCCGGTAATAATAATCACGGGCGCGATGGCGGCGGATGGTACGTATGCCAGCAGTGGCACGAAGATCAGTGACAGTGCGAACAGAACGGCGGCAGTTAAAGCCATGATCCCGGTCCGGCCCCCACTTTCAATTCCCGAGGCACTTTCGGCAGCAGCCACAGTAGGACTGGTCCCTAAGAAGCTCGACAAGAACGTGGTCACTGAACTTCCCTCGAAGGTCTTCTTGAACTTCTTCTGGTTCGGCAACAGCCCCTGTAGCAGCCCCATCGACTCAAAGACCAAAATCATGGTCATGGAGAAGGCGGCTAGGATAAAGGGCGTCGTCATCCAATTAGAGAAGTCGTTTTGGAAGACGATCTTGTGGTATTGACCCAGCCGCGCCAGATCAACGGTCGGCGTGTCGGAATCCTTGACCCCTAAGAAAAACGCCAGCAAACTCGTTGCGATAATCGCGATGAAGAAGTTTCCCTTAATTTTCCGAATGAACAGAATCAAGCTAAGGACTAAGCCAAAGAGTGCCAGTAGCGGCGTTGGTTTGGTCAAATCTCCCAACACAATCAAGGAGGACTTCCCCGCGACGATCAGGCCCGCTTTCTCCAGGCCAATTTCGACCAGGAAGAGCCCAATCCCCGCAGTTATCCCACTCTTCAACGACTCCGGAATGGCCTCGGAAAGAATCGTGGAAATCTTGGTGAAGGCGATCAGCATGTAAATGAAACTGGCGACCGCCGCGATTCCCAACGCTTCTTGCCAACTCAGACCCATGTTCACGACGATAGTGTACGTGAAGAAGGCGTTGACGCCCATTCCGGGAGTCAAGATGACCGGTGCATTTGCCCAGAAGGCCATAATCAAACAGCCAATCACGGACGAAAAGATGGTAGCAAAGACACTTAAATCGGTCGGAATCCCGGCGTCTTTAAGAATCAGCGGATTCACGATGATAATGTATGAAATGGCGAAGAAGCCAGTCACACCTGCGATCAGTTCGTTGCGGACGACATCCTTATGTCGCAGCGCTTCTCTTAGCGTCATGTCATTGGCTAAGTCCACCTGCGTTTGTTGCTTATCCATAAAAATCCCTATCTTTCGGTGCGCCAATTCTCGACGCACAGACTTCACGGGCTTTGCAACCGGATGGTCTCAAACACCCGGCTGGGTTTCACTCCCTAAGGAAGGTCGGCACCCGTACGGACCGAACGGGTTATCCCGTCAGCCGCAAGCCACCAGTGAAGTGGCCATCGCGGCCCACCCCAGTCTGAGGCAGTTCCGCATTTTTTGACACAGATAGCCCAGGAAGCAAACGCCCCTGGGCTATCAATTTTAAAACTCACAGTTACCCGCGAGCAATCATTTTACCAAACGAACAAACCAACGATCCCGGCAGAAAGTAAGGAAACCAAGATCCCGGAAAGTAACATGTAACCAACGTTCTTAGAAATAAGTTCGTTGTTTTCACGGTCGACGATCCCCTTGAAACAACCGATAATCATCCCAGTAGTTGAGAAGTTAGCGAATGAAGTCAAGAAGACAGTCAAGATGGCACGGTAGTGAGCTGAGAATGCGCCGGTGTTGATGGTTGAAGAAATCTTACCCATAACAACGAATTCATTCGTAACCAGCTTAGTACCCATGTACTGTGCAAAACCGAAAGCGTCGTGGACGTTCAGACCCATTAACCAAGCAAATGGGAACATGATGATCCCTAAGATATGTTCCAAGGATAACCATGGGTTGAACAAGCCAAGCAACTTGTCGATCAAGGCAGCTAAGGCAACGAAGGCGATAACGTTAGCAGCGATGATTAAGATCAAACGGCCGGCACCCAAGATAGAGTCACCCAAGAATGAGAAGAATGGTTCCTTCTTGCCGTCATCTTCAACGTCGCCGTCTTCAGCAGCAGCTGAGTTAGACCCACCGATACGCGCAATGGTGTCTTCTTCAGGAGCAACTTCAACAGGGTTCAACATGTTGGTCACGATGATGGCGTTCAAGATGTTAATTGGAACGGCCGTCAATACGAATTGACCAGGAACCATTTGGGTATATGCACCCAGAATGGAGGCAGTGATACATGACATGGACATCATGGCAAGGGTCAAGTTACGTTCCTTACGCATGCTCTTTAATTGTAATTGTGAAACGGCTAAGGCTTCAGTGTTACCTAAGAACATCATTTCAACAGAGAAGAATGATTCGAACTTAGGTTGGCCAGTAATGAAGGAAAGGCCACGACCAACCCACTTGATGATCCAAGGAAGAATCCCGATGTAAGTCAAGATATCAAACATTGGAACAACTAATAAGATTGGAAGCAATGAACTGGTAACGAAGTTCATTGACTTAGCAGTACCACCATAGTCAGGCGTTACCCAGTTAGGTAAGGCGAAGACGATACCTTGGTAGGCCACTTGAACTAACCAGTTGAAACCATCGGCGGCACCCTTAACGATGTCTTGCCCGAGTGAGAAACTAGTGAAGAACCAAGCCAAGACTAAGTTAAGAACTAAGACAATGGCAGTTGACTTCCAGTTGATTTTTTTCTTGTTCTTTGAGAACAAGAAAGCGATTGCGAGGTAAACAATTACCCCTAAAATATTGACTGCGACTAGCATTGGTCAAAATACCTCTTTCCGATATTATTCTTTGATGTATGGACGTTTGCCATACAAAAGTTGACTCGATGTTGATGCAGAAATTATGTAACGCATAACTTCTGTTACGAACGAACGATAACAGTTCGTAACAGTTGGATTTCAGCGGCCACCAGGGAATGGTGAAATTAAGCGGTGAATAATTGATGAAACGGTTCCTGATGTGCGCTGACCTTTGCAACCCAACGGTTACCCCCTGAGACTGATGCTTGCCCACCCCCTTTCAAGGTTAACTCCTATTGCGTAATTTCATTTAAAAAGCTATGTCCGGCCGCGTGTCCCGCTAAGCCAAAGTTTTCCAAGACCGTTGCGCCAACATCGGCTAGCGTCCGGCGAATTCCCAACGCGTGGGTACTCGGTCGCGACGGGGAGTAAGCCAACAAGGGCAAATACTCGCGGGTCGGTGTAACCGCAACGGTTGGATCATCGGCATGGGTCGCGGTAATAATGAGTAGATCGTTGGCCCCCATGTCATGCACGAGTTGTGCTAAATAGCGATCCGCTAACATCAGTGCTTCCCCAAACGCTTGCGTGTTTTGATGCTCACCGGCAAAACGGAATTCCGGTAGCAACACGTAGGTCAATCCGGAAGCTGGCTGAGAAAGACGGTCATATAGGATCCGAAATGCATCCTTGTTGTCTCCCAACTGAACACGTTCTGCTAAGGACTGGGTCTCCAAATAACTCAGAAACGGCCCCGCAACAGTCACCGTGTAACCAGCAGCCGGTAAGGTGTCGAAGACGCTCTCCGTTCGTGTGGCACCGTTGTAGTCCCACATCTCACGAAGTCCGGTTGCCCGTCGGTTGGTCTGCGCGCTCACGTGCAGGCGACCGAAGAAGCCGGTTGGGGCGTCCACGGGGTCAATCCCGGGCAAAGGGTGGTCAATCCGAATATTACCAAGACCTAACTGCTGTAATGTTGGAAGATTTAGTTTGTCAGCCCAACTAACCGCCACATGACCCAGCGTGTCGGCGCCTACCGATTGAAAGCGGTTTGCGTCCGGGGCTTCCCCCAGACCCAAGCTAGCAAAATCGATCACGAAGATGCGATGAAAGGCCACCATTTCTCACTCCTTAGGTCAATATCGGAAAATGAAGTGCCCCGATATTTTTTCGGTCTAGTAATAATATACCTTTTCCGAACCGCCCTGTAAATGGCCGATTTAAGAAAATCGTAAAAACTCTATTTCCGAACATTGCGGGTGTTAATGGTTGTCAAACTACTAACCCGTCCGTCAGCCACCGAACTTTCCATTTTATTTGCTAAAAGGATTTACCTTTAAAAATAATCTCCGTTGGCCGCCCCCTAAATGGTTGCTGGTAGCCCTACCAGCTCACCTTGAAGATGACCAAACGGTTTCTGAGCGAATCCTATTTAAAATGGCAAGTGACTCGGTTGACCCGAACGACTAAGGCTCCTTACGTCATAAAAACGGGCTTCAAGTATGGGATGACAACTCACTTGAAGTCCGCTAACTCTCGGAAAGGAGGTTGTGATTACTAAATTTCCGTTTCGTAATCATTTTAATTCTTAATCGCCTCATAACTAGATATTCCCACTGACTGACACAGCCGTTTTTTCATTCTGAGTAATTTCAGACTGTCGTTTCAGCACGTTTCCAAAATCTTAATTCCTTCATTACCTCAACTGATCGACACTTTAACGATTCTTTTTGAAATCCTTGTGCGACCATGCTAACGCAACATCCGAGCTCTAGCTATTACCTGGAACTGTTTACAAGTCTTAAAACAAGTATGCTTACCTGAAGCACTAAGCTAAAACATTATTCAATTGTCTTGTTGCCAGAAACCTGATACTTGATACTTGATTCTTACCAGAGTTCGTTAGAAGGTTTATCGGAGTTGTCATTAAATCTTTCAGTTTCTCGGTGCTACTTACTAGTAAAACCTAACTTACGTTGAAAACGGAAATTGGTTTCATTAACATTGTATCAACTAGATTAACTGGAGCTTTGAATCACAACCCTTAATTCCTTTCCGCAACATAATAGTACCATGAGCTGTAAGCGTTTGCAATAGAAACACTTAACTTTTTTGCTCATTTTTGAACATATTTTATTTTACCAGTTAAGTCAGCAGTCAAAGTCCACTCGTACCGCGGTTCTTCGTCTGTTAATAAATTTATGCAAAAAAAATACCGCTGGCGATAAACGACCGCTAACGATATTTCCGCAACATATGAATCAATTTCCGGCAAATCCATGGGTTCTTGTTTGGAGGAAAAGTTTCACAGAATGAGCGTCATAAAATTGATTCCAAAATTAAGGTTTTACTCCCCCGAGCCTATGCGGAGTTCTTCTCACGCACACCATAATTATACCGCGAAACGGGTCGAATTGCACCCTTTTTGTCCGGTCAATTCGGTATGGGCAACGACCAAATGCCGGAGTTTAGGCCTTTATAGGAAGAAAAATTTTTATTCTTATTTCTAATACCAAGCTGGCTTGTCACCATCGGTATTCGGCTTGTTGACGCCTAGGGATTCACGGACAGCCTGCGTTGGGTCAGCAATCAGGCTAGTGACCAGCGTGGCAATACTCTTCCGTGAGACTTCGGTCCCCTTGAAGGCCTCACCCTTCTGCGTGGTCTCGTAGGACACCTCATCGTGGTTAGTGAGCCAGGCTGGCCGGATGATCGTGTAATCCAGGTCGGATGCTTCGATCACCTTAGCAGCGGCCGCGTAGGTCTCCAGGTAGCCGCCATCCAGCATGGAATGGTTCCACTCACCGTACTTGCCAGGCACCTCATCGTAAATGCCTAACGTGGAGATCCAGATCAACCGCTTGACCTGAGCAGCGTCCATGGCGGTCACGACCGCGTTGGCTTCGGCTTCGATATTACGACCAGATAGGTTGGCATAGACGATGTCGGCGCCCTTGATTGCGGCCTCGATGTCGGCTGACTTGCTGGCATCACCATCGACGACATCCACCCGATCACTAGCAGCATTGGCTAACCGCTTGGCATTACGGAGGAACAACGTTAAGTGGTTCTCCGAATTTTCTAGCAATTGAATCGTGGCTAACTTAGCAATATTCCCGTTGGCACCTAAAATTACAACATTTGTCATGAAAAATCCCTCGTTTCGTTTTAGTTTACGGTTATACTGTAATACTCACAGTTACATTTAGCAAGCCAAACGATTTTCTACGGACACCACTTAATGTGACCGAAGCTGGCCCACCGCCATTTTTAGCCAAAACAAAAAGCACCACAGCGTCACGCCACAGTGCTTTCTTTAAGTCGTTAGATTAACATCAACGTGACACCCTTGATTGGGGTCAAGCTGTCACCCAGGTCACCGAAGACCAATTCCTGCTTAAAGACGGGTTGGTCAAGTTCAGTCAGGTTCGTCTTCTCAATGGTCAGATGATAACGGCCATGCCGGTCACGCGAGAGTTCGTAGTTGACGAATTCTTGTTCTGGCGCATAATCCGCAAAACGAACGGCGTAGTGGCCGAGTTGGTGGGAAACGACCAGGCGAATCCCGTTTTCATCTCTAAATATATGCAAAATTGTTCACTCCTAAATTGATTAAAACTTTTACTGGTGCGTGGCAAATTAAAACAAAAAGGAAGAGCCGCCAGCGCGTCCCTTCCTCATATCGTCATTTAAGCGATCAAAGATTTAGGGCAACCGCCGCGACTTTCGACAACCACGGTCCGTTAAACCCATGATCAGCTAAAAATGCGCACAGTGATGTCAGCCTCACCAAACCACGTTTCGTTTGGTATCACCAGAATTAAGTCCTCTATGTACTTTGATTGTACCATACTTACCCCGAAAAAATTAGGGGCGGCCAAAACTCGCCGAATTTTAAATGATTTCTGAACGTTTTGCCTTGCACTTCCGGGAGAAATGCCGCAATATTAATAACTAGAAGATTCAATTATTAATTGGATAATAATTAATGCACTGGAGGCACTGACATGGCAAACACCAAAAACAGTCAGGCAGCAAAGATTCGACAACAAATTATCACGTGGTTACAGGATGATCAAGAAACGGAAGTCGTCTCCGCAACCAAATTTCCCGGAATCCGCGGCATTCGGGCAGTCAAGCTCCGTCAAATGCTAGGGGCCTTGGGCTTTGCGTCCTCAGTCGTCATGGGCGCCGTCTCCGCCGCACCGTCAATCGACCGGCGCATCAAGAAGGCCGCGTTGAAGCCGCGCGAAGTCTACTATTATTTTGACGCCAACACGGAAGCGCCTACTAGAACGCTGGCTACCGCAACCGTGGCTGTGACACCGGCAGCAGCTGTGACTAAGTCAGCGACCGTTAGCGCACCAGCCGCCACTGGTTTACTGGCGACCGATGCCTTCACGCGAATCCAGGCCAGCAATCAGCAATTAACTGCTGACCTGAACGCCCTATTGACGGCTGCTCAGCAACAACGGCCATTAACCGATCTGGAATTAGACTTTCTGACGGCCTTTTCTTCACAAGTCGCCAAGCAAGCTGAACTTTTACAGACCTTCACCACGCAATCACGAATTGACCAATTGCGGCATTAAGTCGTCAGCTTATTAACTAATTAGCGAATTCTTTTAACCATTTTGACGTTTTTCACGAAATTTCCTTGACTTTTAGGCACTCGACCTTTACTCTGTTATAAATTACTTTTATGGGGGACGATTGCTTATGGCATTGCACGAAAATAATCGGGTGTTTTGTGAAAAAACGGAACTCTTCTCTGATTCTTTTTACGGCACTATCACCAAAATTTACGAACACTCCGCGCTAGTTAAAGTTGAGCCTAAACAACTGAACAAGAAGGAAACCGATAAGATTGATTCATTCGGCGACCTAGTTGTCATCCGGCAAAGCGAGCTGCAACTAGTCGACGCCGCAGGTAAGCCCCTGAAAGAACCAGTCGAAGAAGAACCACTTGAAGCGGCTGAATAATTCTTATAATGGTTTGAATGATCAGTATCCCTTTGTGGATGCTGATTTTTTTGTTATTAATTATTAATAGTAAATTAGCGCAAATTGGTCGCACTGCGGCTGCCAGGGCTTCCGCCTGCTAACCAGGACGAGAAGTATTTTGGCATTTGCTTCTCTTCACCACACAACGAACGGGCCTGAGACAACTTCCATCTCAGGCCCGTTCGCCATGTCTCACGTCATCATCACTGGTCGCGTATTGTTACGCGGTCATCCGGTGTGGCGTGAACTCCTACTCTGCTGACGTCTCAATAATGCCTGCCAGTTGCCGCATTAACTCCGGTAGTTCGCCAGACAAGACATCGCTGACGTGTTCTTCAACGCGCCGTCCCCGCGGCGTAATCTGGAAAACGTGATACCGCCGGTCGGTTGGCAGCGTTTCATCTTGAATGAACCCCCCGTTCAACAGTCGACTGATCTGAATGGAGACCATCGACTGCCCAACGTTTAGGCGACGAGACAGTTCGCTCGTGCTGATTTTCTCAGACGCAAGCTCGTGTAAGATGCGGTACTGCTCAAACGTAATTGCATCTCCAGTGCTGGGCCGTTTAATAAAGGGTCGTAGCAGCGAATTCAGTTGGTGGATTCGCTCCACGTCCACGGCCAGTTTATTGGCTTCCATCATGACACTCTTCCTCCTCGTGACCACTGACACCCATGCCGTGGGCCCCAGTTCGTCTTTAACATAGTCATCATACATATTGGTCGCTTAATGGCTAAATGTCACAGCGACTAAGTGGCCCTCCCCAATTATCCTATCATAGATAACCGACTATATTATAAACAAATCACATCTTGGCCAAATTTGCTATTATATCACTTATATTTAATGGTGCCAGCCTTGGTTTAACGGGGATTCGTCAGGAATCGAGCGGCGGCTCCATGCCACGTTGATCGTCCCGTAAAACTTGCCAGAGGGCCTCTTCGTCGACCGCACCGGTAGCTTTAGGCTGAGTCTTCTTCATGTAAGCGGTTAATAATTGCTTGGCAAAATATTGGCAGTAGGTCAGCTCATCCACTCGGGCCGGCTGTGTAATCAGCGGGCCAGCCTGTGGCGTCTGCATGAACTGCGTAACCCATCTTTGCCGTGACCGCTGTACTTGAAGTACTTCATCCCAGCTCTTGCTCAGGCGGGTGGTCGAGTCCCGGATAATCATCTCCATCCTAACTGTCAAGGAGATCCGGCTCTCCTCTTTGCGGGCAGTTGTGTTGACACTCTGCAGGTAGCGGCCATTCAGCCAGCTATAGTATTTGCCAATTTGAGAGCGTTCCGTTGCAAACAGTAGCAGATCACCCAGCACAAATGGCGTCGGACTTGTCAGCTGCAAAAAGTCCTTTTCCATGCGGCAATCAAACCAGTCGACCCCAACACACTTACTCAACGACTGAATCAGTGCACGGGGTGTTCGCTCAGTGCGATAAAAACCAGCCGTCGTCCAAATGACAGTATCTGCGGCACGGTCGCTGGAACTATAATTTTTCAAATACAAGAGCGTCGACCAATCAATCTCGACCTGATCACCAGGGACAAAAGTTACCACGTCCGCCGGTTGTAACTTTGTAAAATCGACTACCTGCGTCGCGGCCACCTTTTCCTGGTACTCCGCCGTTAAACCATGGGTCAACGAATTAGCCATCGACTATCTCCTCCTCAGGACGATTGAGGTGTGTGATAACTTAGCATGGCCCCTTGTTTGCCCAGCTATAGATTCTCACAAAAACCGAATAATAGCAAGAAAGACAGCCTGCTTTTTTAAAATAATTTTTACACTATATCGTCTATATTTTGCGGATATTAATGGGTTTCAGTGGAAACTATCAGTAAAATTATCCCGAACTATAAATATATTAATATCAGATTTATTCGATTTTTCTCATAAATCCGGTCGGGATTATTACCTAAATTTCATGCAATCTGTTAGTTAACTTGCTATACTCAAAGTAATGAGGAGGCGACGTGCGTATGCAAGAATATCGGCATCCGTTGGGCGAAACGCTCCGTCAGATACGACTGATTTTAGCAGATGGCGCGATGCCCGACGAAATCTTGGCCATGGTCGATCTGCCGGCCTGGTACTTACTTGAATTGGAACGGGGCCACATCACGTGCCCCGACCCGGACACCCTAATGCTGATCTACGACTGTTATCAAATAACGGCGGATCAGGTTGCGCAATTTCGAATGGCCCCCGACTTAAAAGCGGCCATCACCACCGTTATCACGGCGAAAGAAGCCACTGGCCAAACCTACCGCCGTCAAAGCAAGTTCAAGTGGCCTAGTAGTGATCTGTACGCTACGGCATATCCCGTTGTGAAGATGACTGACCCCGCGGCTCGGAACAGCTACGCGGATATTTTGCGTTGCGTGCGGGAACGCATCGAGTGGTGTCCCCTACTGATCACTAGCTTCTACTACCGACTATCACCCATGGCTTATTGGCAAATGGAAGCCGCCCAGTTGCCCGTCACAGACACCGTCATTCAGATTCTCTGTCAACGGCTAAACGTGACCAATTTGGATGTGTTTATTTATGCTGAGGATTTATACACCACGTTGTGTCAGCACTTAAACTTGTCACAACAGGACATCCCCACCCAATTACGCCTACCTATGAGTGGCGATAGACACTGAATTTCAAAAACCCACTAGCAAGAAATCGACTTGTTAGTGGGTTTATTAATTATTTTCGATAATGATTAATTGTCACACCATTTTAACACTTTTTGAAGGTGTGGTGAACTAACCAACGTTCGCATAACTTTAATAACATATATTAAAAAGGACTGCCAAAATCGCAGTCCTTTTTTGTCACGGAAAAATTAGCCAGCAATAAAGTCGCTAGTTGAAGTTGTAGTAGTAGACTTCACTGAACCTTTAACTGCTGTATAGTAGACGGTTGAGTTAGCTCCACCAAAAGTACCATCAGTAGCACTCTTCAAGGTGTACTGATAAGCTACATAAGTACCATCAGCATTGGCTGTCTTCGTTACTACGACGAATGATCCAGCACCATCAGCCTGCAAATGTGCCTCAACGTCAGCAGCTGAAGCAGTCTTACCCTTAGCTTGTTTGAAGAATGTATCAGCATTAATCTTGGTTTGAACATCAGCTGGAAAGGCCAATGATGATTGTGCGGCGTCCATGTCTGAATTGTAAACCTTCAGGGTCGTCCCAAGAGAAACAGCATCGTTAGCAGTCACATAGACGGTCACTGAAGAGTTTTTAGCATAAGTCGCGGTAGTTGACCCAAAGGAAGAAGCAGCGTCCTTACCGGCGATTGTGTAGCCAGTTGGAACTAACCCCTTAGCCTGCGTATATGCATCTGCTAACTTTAAAGTAGCTGTGCCAGTGGCAAACTCATAGACAGCAGAAGAAACCTTAGTACCAGATGACTTATCGACAAAGTTAAAAGTAATTCCGTTTTCTGCTTTAGCTGTGTCACTCTTAGAAGTTGTAACAGCACTTGAGTAGATCCAGCCGCTGATAGCTGGGTTAGCTGAGTCTTCGACGTAGTAGTAAAGTGAACCTTCACGCGTTTTTGTTGCAGCAGCAGTAACCTTCAAACTATCATTAGCGTAATTTGCCGTACTCTTAATTTGCTTAGAAGCCTTATATTGCGTGTATTGAGGTGCATCCCACGTAACATTAGACTTGCCTGGATTAGTAAAGTAAACAGTCTTACCAACCATGGTGTTAGTTGCAGTCTGATCCGTTGTCGTAGAAGCCTTAACAATCCCACCATCAAAAGCATCCTGCGTCTTACCACCATAGATGTAGCCACGGTACTTACCGTTCATAGAAACAATCTTGTAGTAAACAGATCCCTTATTCGTTACCTTCATGTAGTAAGCACGGAAGTAATCAGCAGACTTCTTAGAAGCAGCCAGTTTCTTCATCGTCGTTACAGAAGCAACTTTCTTCGCACCCTTAATCGTACCAGGCTTGGAGTACAAAGCGTTTTTCCCCGTAACTTCAACGTTACGCGTTGTACCATCAGTGGTTAAAGTCTTGCTCGTAACCACCTTAGCCTTGCTAGCTGCTTGAGCAGTTGTAGAAACCGTTGCAACTGCACCTAAACTCAATGCTGCTAAACCAAGATAAAGTGTCTTTACCAAACTTGATTGCATATTTACATTTCTCCTCTGAAATTAGTTATTTTAATAACGTCACTCAGTATACCAAATTTTATTTTAGAATACCGCTATTTAGATAAACTTAAACAAGCTTAAATCACGGTACTCAAAATCAACGTATAATGTTAAACAAATTCCTGATCACAGCCAATTTGTAATTGCACCATCAAATATAGACCGACTAGATTGCTCAAAATAAGCGTCAATTCTTAAAAAAACATTTTCCAACTTCAGTTTTACAAAAGAAGAGAACCAATTTAAAAATGAATTGGTCCTCTGAAGTCATCCTAACGAGTTGAAGTTGGTTGTAACTCAATTTAATCTCAATTTAATGTTCAAAAAAAGGACCCCTCAAAAGGGGTCCTTTTTAAACTAATCAAAGATTAGCCAAGGTAATCAGTGTTACCAGTGTCAGTAGCGGTCGTAGGAGCAGCGCCCTTAACACTTTCAACAGTGTAGTAAGCAGTTACAGGGGAACCAAATACAACAGTTGCGTTACCTGACTTAGTGTCAGCAGCACTGAACGTGTAAACGTTGTGTGTTTGGTTACCATCTTTGTCAGTCAAAGTCTTACCAACCAACTTGTTCAACTTACCGGATGCAAATACATCAGCAGTAGAAATGTCGATGTTGTCAGTCGTCTTCCCAGTGAATGCGCTTTGTTCAGCAACAGTCAAGGATGGGAAAGCGTTAGCAGCAAGATCAGCAGCAGTCAAGGCAGCAGGTGCAGTAGTTGAGTTACCAACAACCTTAAAGCTTACCTTAGAAGTAGCAGCCTTAGTCACTTGAACTTGAACCGTGCTACCGTAAGTAGCAGAAGTTGCAGCATACGTGTTAGTCAAGGTGTAACCAGTAGGTGCCCCACCATTAACAAACTTGTTGAATGCAGTTAAGTCATCAGCAGACAAGCTACCCTTTTCCTTAGTATCGGAAGTAGTAGTTACCCATGATTGAGCAGTGCCAACAGTGTTGTAGTTAGCATCAACGTACTTAACAGTGATACTGTTGTTAACAGTAGCTGCAGCTGCTGGAGCAGTAGTAGTCAAGCCCTTGGCGTAAATCCAACCACTAACCGAAGGATCTTGGGTTGAAGTTACGTAGTAGTATAATGAACCTTCACGAGTCTTAGTTGCAGCCTTAGAAATGCTCCAAGTACCGTTGCTAGTCGTGTTTTGAAGGTTAACCTTGCTTGCCTTGTACTGCGTGTTCTTAGGTGCAGTCCAGATAGTATTCTTTGAAGCGTTAGCAATGTAGTAATTGTTAACTTGAGTAGGCAAAGCAGCATCAGTAGTAGTAGCAGCAGACTTGATACCACCAGCAAAGGCAGTAGCCGAAGTACCACCGTAAACGTAACCACGGTACTTACCATCCATCGTAACTACACGGTAGTATACTGAACCACGGTTAGTGGTCTTAACACCGTAAGCACGGAAGTAGTTAGCTGACTTCTTTGATGAAGCCAACGTAGCCATAGTTGCTTTAGAAGCAACTACCTTAGCACCCTTAACAGTACCTGGCTTAGTGTATAAAGCGTTAGTACCAGTTGCTTCAACGTTACGAGTAGTAGCGTCAGTGGTCAAAGTAGTGTAGGCACCGGCAGTAGCATATGACTTAGCTGAGGCAGTAGTTGAGACTGCAGCAACTGAGGCAAAGCTTAAAGCAGCCAGACCCAAGTAAAGAGATTTCTTTAAACTTGATTGCATAATTTTTCTTCCTCCAAACATAATATATGTAATTTATCAAGCAACAATAGTATAACCGAAATTAGCGCCTTTGTTAAGAAATTTATTCCCTAACTTGCTAACTCGTTTCCACCATTCCTTAACTACAAAGTTGATTATAGCTGGATAGTCCCTAAGAAACAAGGAATATGCCTGTTTTGTCGTTGGAATGAAATAATTTTCCGTGTTCTGTAATATTCCTGTCATGTGACGTCAATACTACTGCCAGTTTTCCAACTAAAGATTCTGCATGCAATGCTTTTCAAAGGGCTTTTAATTTTATAAAGCTTAATGCACCGTTAAGGTAAGGCAACTTACTTGCAAAACATCCCCTGACGGTCCATACTGCAGATATTAAATGAAAGGGGGTGATGCTTTTTGGCAACAGGAAATTGTTACCTTAAAGTGATCGCTTCCGCGGAGAACGGAAACGATTAACTTCTTTAAGGTAAAGGCCCGGCGAACTATTAGTCGCCGGGCCTTTTTGTGTGCTCTTTTTCTAAAATACCGGTCGGGTCTCCCGCACCGCGGCTTTCACCTGGTCACCTAACCGCTTCATCCCCACCGCGATTTCATCCGGTGTCATGCCCGTGAAGCACAGACGCAGCCCATTGTGGCTGTCACGGTTCGGATAGAAGTTGGTTCCCGGCACGTAGCTGATGTGCGCCTGCGGAATGATTTGATCCGTCAGGAGTTTGCCCGCATCGATGCCTGCTGGTAACGTGACCCAGTCGAAGAAACCGCCCTGTGGCGTCGTGAAGTCGACCTCATCCGGGAAGTCCGCCTGCAACGCCGCAACCATCGCTGCACACTGCTCGCGGTAGTGGTTTTTGAGCACATTGACGTGCGCATCCAAATCGTTTTCTTCCATAAATACATTAATAGCTGCATGGGTCACGCCGGTCGCTTCCAAGTCACTACCGAAACGCACCTTCATGATGGCCGCCAATAAGTCGCCATCGGCCACCAGCCAGCCCGTCCGCAACGCCGGCATTAAGATTTTTGACATGCTCGACACGAAGACGACTCTGTCCTGTGTATCGAAACTCTTGATCGCCGGTAGTGGCGACTGCGTGTAGCCCAAGTCGCGGTACGGCGAGTCCTCTAAGATCACGAAGTCATAGCGGTTCGCCAAGTCGACCAACTGCCGCCGTTTCGCCACACTCATCGTGATTCCGGTTGGATTGTGGTAGTCCGGCACCGTGTACAGCAGCTTGATGCCCGGGTGCTGCCGCAATGTTTCCTCCAACTGATCGAGGTCGAGGCCATCCGCCTGGAGCCCCACCGCGTGATACGTCGGTTGATACAGGTCAAACGCCGCCAACGCCCCCACATACGTTGGCACCTCCACGGCCACTTCATCGCCCGGGTCCAGTAAAGCCTTGGCCACCAGTTCGATGGCTTGTTGCCCGCCGACCGTCAGGACAACGTTGTCCGCGGTCGTCGTCACCTGGCCCCATTTGCCGATTCGCGCCGCCAGCTTCGCCCGTAGCTCCGGGTTCCCCTGTGCCGATTGGTATTGGAAGAGGTGGGCCCCCTGCTGATCAATGGCGTCGTGAAACGCCCGCTGCATCTCTTTGACGGGGAAGAGGCTTTCCCTAGGACTACCCGCCGCAAAGGAAATGGCATCCGGGTGCGTATCAGTTGGAAACAGGCCACTTAAGGCCGAGGTCACGTCGGGATTGGCGCGTTGTGCTAACAAATTTTTCATAAAAGAGTCCACCTTTCTGACGAATCCAGCCCCCAGCCAGACTCGCCGACACTATCCATCATTCACTATCAGCATCGCATTTGGCCGTTACCTTACCGACCGGCCAAACTACCGACTGAGGCTTCCTGCTAACCTGAGAGTATGATAGAATACCTTTGAAAGAAAAGCTATTTCAACCATCTCGAAATAGCGTGAATGTTATTCATCTTTACCAAGGAGGTGTCCCCGATGTTACCCTTTGCTTATCGCGTCTTCCAAGCTATCGTCCAAGAACAAACCTTTTACCGGGCCGCGCAAACGCTGAACGTGACGCCCTCAGCCATTAGCCATTCCGTCAATCAACTGGAAAAAGAACTCGGGTTTCCCCTCTTCATTCGGAATCGAACCGGCGTGGAGCTCACCCCGGACGGCAAGACCATCCTGCCGCTGATTCAGGGCGTCATCAACGCCGAAGACCGGCTCCAACAGGCCGCCGCCAATATTAACGGCATGAACGCCGGGTCCGTGCGCATGGGCGCCTTCTCGTCCGTCTGTATCGCCTGGTTGCCGCCGATTATCCGGCAGTTCAAACAAGACTTTCCACAAATTGACATTACCCTTGAACAGGCTGGCTTTGGCGAAATTGCCTCGGCCGTGAAGACGGGCCGGCTGGATCTCGGCTTGTCCGCACTGCCGGTCGCTGAAAAATTGACCGTGCTCCCCCTGATCAAGGATGAGATCTACTGCATCACACCGAGCGACTTCATCCCCGCCAACCGTACCACGGTCACGGCGGCGGACTTGGTCGACCAGAACTTCATCTTGCAACGCGGCGACTACGACAAGGATACGAAGGCCGCGCTGGATCACTACCAGATTCGCCCCAACGCCCTGCGCTTCTCCATTGACGATCAATCGATCCTCGCCATGGTCGAGGCCGGCATGGGCATGGGCATTCTGCCCGAACTCGCATTAGAACGGGTCAGCGGGAACGTTAACGTCTATCCATTTGACACGCGCTTCTACCGAACCATCTGTCTGGTCGTCAACTCTGAACAGGCCAAGGCACCTTCGACGGCGAAGATGATTACCGCCATTACGCGATATGTGGCGGAGACTTATCCGGATAAGGTGCTGGAGCATCCGCATGTGGGGTGAGAGTTAGCTAGTGGTAAACTGGCCGAAATGCGTCTGCCATAAGTTACACTAATAGCTTAACTATCCTTATTTCCAAATATATATTACTTCATGAAACTATAAGGGACCACCGCCATCAAGTTCTGATAGCGATGGTCCTGTTTTACATATTTTCCTAGCGAATGAAGCTAGTAGCAACTCTAACTAGTAAGATTATCTAATTTTCAGGCTCTCTGAAAACAAGTAGCTAACTTTAGCTGCGTACTAGGGTATCCACTATGGTTTTCCTATATCGTTCAATATCTTCTGAACTGACTGGTATTGATCGGTAGCAAGTACCGGTCTCTTACTTTTTGCCAATTGCTCAAATATCACTTCATCTTGAGAGAGCCGAAAGAGACTTTCTTGTTGATCCGACTGGAGCCTGAGGCCATTCTCAATATCAACTAGTTGCTGACAATCCATTCCTAAAACCAACGCATACTGTTCTTGATTCAATTTATAGTTCTGCCGAATCTGATGAACTTGTTCTGGGGTTAAAAGACCAAGCTTCTGACGATATGCTCGAAAATCCTGCTGCAAATTATAATCTGGATTATCAAGTGGTTCCAAATAATCATCATCACAACTTAAGTTACCGGTAACAGGCACCCAATAAATATGTGCGGCCTTCACATTCCGTCCAAGAACATTGACCATCTCCACAATTTTGATGATGCTAAATTCTTCCAATTTTCCCGTTAAGGAACATTGCCATTTAACAGTTTCCAGTTGCTGATACTGTCCCATAAACTACACCCCATCTTATCTTTCCGACCATCTTTAGTCACAGTCTAACTGTTACTGTTCCGCTCAACAACTGGAACATCTTACAAGTTTATTTATATTCCGTTCAGTCACCTAATTATCTAACGCCCTTCACGCCTCCCGACACCCGCTCCAGCCCTAAAATACCTTAACCCCTCATCCATGGGCGATAGATTGGACTGATCACAATGCTACTTCCCCACTACACGCCTGCGAAAACGCGACTGTTTTTGTTCGGCAATGCACTGCTTTTGCTTCTGAATTGGCTGGCACAACTCACCCATTTCCAAGCGGGTTATCTTCGACCCGTTCGCTCTAGTGCTGACTTGTTGGCCTTTACCGCCATTTTTCTGTTGCTACTGGCCGCCAATTTTATCAATAAACCGACCACCTTTGCCAAAATGCTGCTGGACTTCAACCTGGTTTTTGCCATCTACGCGGTAATCCTGCTACTCTTCCCCAAAGTACTTCAAGCGACAACGCTGAACCGCAACCTCGGCGGCATTGCCCTCGCCGCTTCCCTCCTTGCGCTTAGCCTCCCCTACGTTTCGCGCAATCATCTCATCGGCATTCGCGTCCCTTGGACCTACAATTCGCCCATCGTTTGGCAAAAAACGAACCTACTTGGTGCCCAACTTATGCTCGCTACCGGCATTATCAGCGGCTTTTTCGCTCAGCTGAGTGCCGATTGGCTGGCGTGCGCCCTGATCACCGGCTCTATCTTCATGGCTGTGGTGACGATCATTTATTCTTATCGGCTATCGAAATCTGTATAAAATGCCATGTCCCTATCAGGTTTCCACATTACAAAAAGACGGTCACCTTAATAAGGATGACCGTTTTTTGTAATGACTAAAATACGTCCCTACTAGCATCGCACCTTAAATGGATTGTTTCTTCTCTGGACTCACTCAAAAAAATCCAATTACTAAACTTCCTAAAATTTCATGCTATTTTTAAACATATAATTATGCTATAATTTAGCCATATTAAGTCAATATGCTAAAAATAAACATACATTTTCGCTGATTTTTTGCATTTTACCACGATATTAAAATACGTCAATAGATTAAAGGTGATTTTCAATGTTGCGGAATCCAAACAGAAAACCTATTTATTTCACGATTATTATCGACCTTAAAGGAAGTCGAACAAATTTTGTAGATCAAGAAGCAACCAATAGTTTTATCTCCTACTTCGTCCGCAAATTAAATGCCGAGTTTATTATGGACATAGGAGAATCCACCTTCCAGCAAAAGGATGGGGATTCAATTATGATTGTGCTCCAAGAGGGAATGGAGGCCTTAGTCTACCGCATTTATCAATTTTGCAATTCATTATATTACCGCTCTGAATTTCAAGAAGTTGCCGTCACAAAAATGATTCCAGGAAAACACATAGCATTCTACTTTTCTATCGGGATTGGTACTGTTGATACCAACATTAACCAATTAAACAATGTCGACGTTGTCAACGGATCTTCAATCTCGCGGGCTACTGAAGGAATCATGCTGGTCAAAAGAATCGTCGCCAATCAAGTCCCAACGCCACAGTTTTCTTTTAAAAAATCGCCATTTAAGCTTCTTATCAACACAACATCTGAACTCAACACACAGCCTAGTGCCGACGCCATCACCGGTTTATTCTATCTGTTGTACGAGAAAATTCTGAACACCAAAAGTAAAAGATTTGGCTATGCGCTACTTTACCCCGAACGACAGATTTCAAATATTGATTTGGCACATGAATTAGCCGAAAAATATAAGATGTCATCCTTCAATGTTGATTACAGCGACCCTATTCAAAGGTCGCAGGTCTCCTCAAAAGTTTCTGTCATGCTAGCCCCCGTAAAAAAAGAACCCGTTCTCCTCATTCAAAATGCCATCGTAAATGGACTCCTCAATATCAAGGAAGAGCTGGTACAGCAACTATGACTATCATCATGATGACCTACCTGACCCACCTGTTAGTGGATTTCATCTTTCAGCGCGACACTACCGTTGAAATCAAATCCGGAAAAATGTCTTGGCAGAAAACAAAATGTTTGCTTGGTCACGCCGTCATCTCGAACTTAGTAATCGGTTTAGCTCTATACTTCATCACTTGGATAAGCCAGCAATTTATCTATGGCGGCAATCATGACGCTTTCAATCTTCTTGATTACTTCTTGATTCTCCTCTGGATATCTGGATTCCATTTTGTACTGGATGCAATGAAGCATCCGATTCAACTTTGGCTTAAAAAGCATTGGTTCACGAAACAGTCCGATGTCGTCACGTACGCTTTAGATCAAATTCTACATCTGTTTTCCATCTTTCTAGCGATTACCATCATCCTGGGGTCCAGTAGGTTAGCCGCCGCCTACACCCAACTTCAAACGTCATTAAAGGGTGGCAACGTCATCGTTATACTTCAAGGGATTCTAATTTTACTGATTCTTGAAACTAAATTCTCGGAATATTTCATCAAGAAATTTCTAACTGGTACCGGTGTTATTCCCACGGCTGAAACTACGAGCAGTAATGACGATAGCCCAAAATACCATTTAGGCGGCTACATTGGCAATCTAGAACGAATCATGATTACCATCTTTTTCCTTTCAAACAGTATTCCCAGCATCTCAATCGTGGTTGCTATCAAGGCAGTGACTCGATTTAAAACTCTAGAAAACAACTCAGACTTCGCGGAGTACTACCTGTTAGGAAGTATCCTAAGCCTATTACTAGGTTGTCTATTCCCACTAATCGTTCACCAATTGTTTTACGCATAATCCTCTATGTAAACCCAAAACAACCGCCACCCCATTACGGATGGCGGCTGTTTTAGGTTGCGTTACTTGTTGGTGACTAATGGATCAGGACGTTAGACGGCTGGTACCGCAGGCTTAGCCGTGACCAAGGCCGTCTTGGTCGTTTCCACGATGCTGGCGGTGTGCGGTTCGGCGTAGAGTTCCATGCCGTCCTTGGCGAACAGCTTGGCAGCGGCCATCTGCTTCATGAGGCCCTCGACCTCAGTCGGCGTCAATTCCGTGTTGACGTACTTCAGGCGGAGGTGCTTGATGCGCTTGTCGGAACCTTTAAAACTCAATTCTAATGCTTTCATTGAATGACTTCCTTTCTATTAATAAGCGACGTTAGGCAACAGCATTTTGGGTGGCGATGACGGCGTTGTTAAATGGTAAACCCGTCAAACCGGAAAGGTAGCCGCCGAAATCCTCGACTTGTTTGGCTGCCGGATCGGCAATCGCGTTCTGTAACACGATCTTCACCGGATGGTCAACGTCAGTCCCGAGGATAAAGGTAATGGTCGTTTTCTTCCAATTTGTTTGCATGGTGGTGCTCCCTTCGTGGTGCGATTTTGGTAAGTGTTGGCCAACCCC
The DNA here is from genome assembly GCF_016861695.1 of Levilactobacillus andaensis. Classification (GTDB taxonomy): domain Bacteria; phylum Bacillota; class Bacilli; order Lactobacillales; family Lactobacillaceae; genus Levilactobacillus; species Levilactobacillus andaensis. The sequence continues at coordinate 68,222 of NZ_BOLP01000003.1, forward strand.
TACACTCTTACTAACGAAATCCGGGCCGATTTTGTAACGCGTTTTGCGAAATTAATTTAAAAAATGTCGTGCTCTGCCGTTAAATGGTGAATCAGTCGTTGAGTCAGTAAGCGGCGCCAGCGGTAAACCGTGTTGCGGCTCACCTGATGTTTCTCGGCGATTTCATCCACCGTCAACTGATCGACCAGCGTCCCCACCAGAAAGTGCCATTCGCCAGTCTTGCCGGACGCACCAATTAATTTCAGCAGGTACTTGCGGTAATCGGCGAGGCCAATTGCGGCCAACACGTCATCGTCGCCGGGCAGGCCACTCAGTAACGTGTCGCCATCCCCACTCTCCTGATGACTGTTATCGCGGAAGTCGTGGCGGCGTTGGTCCATCAACGTCCAGTACAATTTCTGCTGGGCATAGGCCAAGAACTGGTGCGGCTTCTCCTCGGGATCTTCCGGAAAGGCGTGATAAATGTCGGGAAATAGCACGCGGGCCTCTTGGAAATAGTCCTCGTAGTCCGGGTGGCCGGGTTTCAGATTGAGTTTCTTCAACACGGCATACAGCATGGTTTCGTGATCGCCGGTAAACAGGAACTGGTACGCGGCGGCGTTATCGATGGTCATTTTATGAATCATCCTCTCAATTTTGATGATCCATAGCGCTATGGTCAGGCACCAACCTATCAGCCGTTGAGAAAACGACCGAACCACTAAAAACGGGCACCCGCTGCGATAAATTCAATTACGTCCTTGTTTGCTTAACCCCTAAGAGATCAACCGGCGGGAAATTATCGGCATGTCGTGGGTCATTAATTTGTTCAGTTTTTGCACCTTTTTTCGGGTAAAGGGCTGTGATATTGGTGCAGACTTTCGTGTTACCCCCTAGCGTGATCAGGCCCGCGAACGATTGATGCTTGGCGAGTGATTCTTGATTCGGTTAGAGCCGAAAACGATTGCTAACCAATTACTGGCTGAGCGGTAACGTGGCAGGAACCGTGAAAGTTGTGGCCACTAGTCAACGACTGGTAGTTGGGTAACGTGCCCATGTCGTTATTTCCTATAAACATTGTCGCCATCGCGCGGGTGGCTATTTTGGGGATTAGTTGTCCAAGTGGCGGATAATTGCCGTAGTTAGGCCACAGCACAAAAAAGGCGGTAAAACTCATGTGGAGAACGAGTTTTACCGCCTTAATACTTTATTTGAGTAATTTTTCTAATCCTCTTCGTGAAGAGACGCTGAAGGCTATTTTTCACCTTTAATATCAGCAACTACTTCCTTTAGCGAGGCCATGACAGCTTCATTTGGTGATTCAAATTCTGATGGCAAGTCATTATTTGCAACATTTGTAATCATCATCCTCAAGAATTTAGACAACGTTAAATCATACTTAGCAAGTTCTCTACTCGCCTGCTCTTTAATTATTGGATTGATTCTTGTTGTATAACCCATGCCATCATTTTAGGCATTGTCGTCACCTCTTCTCGTATTGTATCGTACACCTTGTAGTTGAAGGGTCAAACAAAGCATCCTTTCCTTTAAATTCTGTAGGGCTTAACCACAAAATAAATAAAAAACGGGCAGACCGAAATGAAGACTTGCAATTTTTTGTGGATTTTCGTTAGTATGCATTTGCTTCAATTGAACCACAAAATTTGTACTTTAACAGTACTATCAGACAAGAGGTGGAAATCATGAAATTTTTCAATAAAAAAGACGATACAGTTTCAGTCATTCACTCCATGGTGGCTCAAGCTGTTATCATAGTTGTCGGTAACTTAGGTATTGCAATTTTAATGCTTTTAAAATAGTCGTTTGTTTTGACACATGCTGAGCCCATTATTGAAAAAAGCTAGCATTCAAAAAAACTACCATCAGCAATCGTTCTTGATTGTTGATGGTAGTTTTTCGAAGACTATTCTATTTAAAGGCAACATTCATCGGTTGCACCAACGCCGTCAACAAGTGATCCGCCTTCGTCTTGGTCGTGAAGACGACCCGGTCGGCGAACAACGTGGCATTCTGTTGTGAGCGGTACATGACCTGCTGTTTGGCACCCGTGGTCGTGTCCGTGACCGTGGCCTGGGCGACCGTTTCGCCCGCATCCACGGTACCGGACGACAATTGTGCCGGCGTCAATTTCGTCTGAACCTTAGTCGTCAAATTAGCCGATTGATTGAGGTACCACACGCCCGCCTGACTCACGATTGGCGCCGCCGTGACCGTTGTAATCCCATTGGACAAGGAGATTTGCTTGCTGGTCAGAGGTGTCGTCTCCAACTGATACTTCTTTTTCAGTTGCTTGATCAGTTTATTCATGGCCGAGAACGTCGTGTCGCCACCCAGAATCGTGGCGATCATGCGTTGGCCATTGACCGTGTACGTCGCGGTAAAGCACAACTTCGCATTTTCCGTGAACCCGGTCTTGAGGCCGTCAATCTGACTTTCCTTCTTATACTGTGGCTGTCCCGGCAGACAACTATTTTCATTAAAGATCTGCGTGCCGTTAATGGTCGCCTTCGTCTTGCTGGAAATCGCCGTGATATCCGGGTCGGCAGTGAGTAAATGCTGCGCCACGATGGTAATTGCCTTGGCCGAGACCAAGTTTTCTTCCTTTTCACCGGTGCCCGGCAAGACCAAGTTGTAATCCTTCAGGTCGGTGTTGTCCAACCCCGACGAGCTGATGAAGTGGGCCTCAATGCCCCAGTCTTCGCTCTGTTGATTCATGAGCTGGATAAATTGGCCATTACTGCCGGCCACGTATTCGCCTAGCGCGGTCGCCGCACTGTTTGACGAAGCAATCATCGCCGCTGCCACCAGTTGTCTAACTGTAAAGGTGTCGCTTTTCTTCATCCGCAATGAGGAGTAAGCGTAGCTGTGGCTGAGCTTGAGCAAGTCCTTGCTGATTGGCACCTGGTCATCCCAACCAATCTGACCATCATTGATAGCCTTGACCGTTAAATACACCGTTAATAACTTTGACAGCGAGGCAATCGGATACTTCTTGTCCGCATTTTGCTGGTAAAGGACCTGACCACTCGTCGCGTCCATGACAAAGGCCGCCCGCGCGGGAACCTTGGTCACGGTGACGGCTTTCGCGGTCACCCCGATACCTCCTAAGATGGTCATGACCAGGGCCAACAATGCCCCGCGCCACAACCAGCGTTTTATTCTAACCACAAGCGCGAACGCTCCTTTCACCTAACTTTTCTCTTATCTGTGAGCAGACTGGCACGCCTCTCCACAGGATTACATGTAAATTCATTTATCGACTTAGTGGTCATTGCACACTGCCAATTCACCACTGGAATTATAAAAATAGCCTATTTTCACTGGCTTGACAAGTCTTAATTACGTGACCGAACTTCCGTTACAGCCTTCTGCCAAACCACTAGTCGTCACCCTGCGCCGGCAAAAGTCCCAGCAAATCAACAACGACCGTTAACATAGTCTAACTTTGATTATACAAAGTGTACCAAGAGATAGCGTGAATATGGTGATTCTTGCCAAAATTTTAACTTCTAACTGATTAATTTGTGAAACCGCTATATGCCAGTTTTCGTTAATGGCAATGATGGCTTGGACAAGTCACTGACCGAACAATTTAATCTGGCGTTGCCGAGCAATTAATTATGCTAACCAGCAATTACAATTGGTAAAGTTGGAGCGATTTCTATGCAGTCGAGTCAACCGGAGGCTACCAGACAGAACACTGTGTCGGTGGCGTTAGTCGGCGTCTTTGGCCGGCTTGCGCCACGGGACGCACTTGGAGACTCGTCCTTTGAGGCTGCAAGTCGAGCCCTAAGACCGCTTTTCAGGCTTAGGGCGGTCCCCACAGTGTGGCGTCTGGTAGCCGCAGGTTGACGGCAAGGCAACGACTAAAATATAATCCCCCAATATATTCTGCTTGACAGGGGGCGTGGGAGGCGGTAGACTGAGGTCATCAATTAAGATTACATTTGTAAACGAAGGGAGCTGTTAAGATGGCCACCACAGAATTAGCCGTTACCATTTCCGACGCAGAATGGCGCGTCATGCGCATCGTTTGGACGTTGGGCCAAGCGGATAGTCGCACCATCATTGACTTACTTGAACAACAACACGACTGGAAGGCGCCAACCATTAAAACGTTGATTGGCCGCCTAGTGAAGAAGGGGGCGCTGGGGACCACCAAGAACGGCCGCCAATTCATCTACACCCCACTCATTAAGGAACAAGCCGCCATGGACGGGGCCCTCCTAAATGAACTCGACCAGATGTGTGCGATGCACCGCGGAACGTCACTGGTCCACGTGATGGAACAGACCGAGTTGAGTAAGGCTGATGTTCAAAATTTAATCGATTGTTTAGCAAAGAAGTTACCGACGGCCCCCGAGATGGTCGACTGTGACTGCCTGCCAGACGGTTGCGAGGGGAGTTGTGAATCATGAAAGAACGCGAAAACGTTGGCATGTCGCACATGAACATGCAGGCGGATATGAAAGGCATGAAGATGGCGGATGACGCCAAGCAAACACCGCACGACGCCGATATGGACATGAGCAACATGGACATGGACCACGGCGATATGGGCGACATGGACATGAGCAATATGGATATGGCCCACATGGATATGGACATGGGCGACGGGCACATGATGCACATGGGAAATCTGAAACGAAAATTCTGGGTCTCCCTCATCTTGACCATCCCCGTTGTCCTAATGTCCCCCATGATGGGGATGACGTTACCCTTTCAACTGATTTTCCCGGGAAGTGACTGGGTCGTTGCGATTCTCGGCTCAATTCTCTTCTTCTACGGCGGCGGCCCCTTCTTCAGTGGTGCCAAGGCTGAACTGCAACTGAAACAGCCCGCCATGATGACCCTGATCAGTATGGGGGTCGGCGTGGCCTACGTTTACAGTATCTACGCCGTTATCGCCAATGACCTGCTGCACGTGACGCCGACCGTCAACAATTTCTTCTGGGAGCTGTCGACTCTGATCGTCATCATGTTGCTGGGGCACTGGATCGAAATGAACACCGTCATGAACGCCGGGTCCGCGGTCGACGCGCTGGGCAAATTATTACCACAGACCGCGCACGTTATCGATGACCAAGGTAACAGCAAAGATGTTCAATTGAGCGACCTCCAAGTCGGCCAAACGCTGGCTGTACGTGCTGGAGAACAAATTCCAGCCGACGCGGTCATTCTCACTGGGACCTCCGACATCAACGAATCCCTGGTCACTGGCGAATCCAAGGCCATTAAGAAAATGGCTGGCGACAAAGTCATCGGCGGCTCGGTCAACGGGACCGGGACGTTCACCGCTAAAGTCACGGGGACCGGGGATTCCGGCTATCTCGCGCAAGTCATGGACCTGATTCAAAACGCCAAGAATGCGAAGTCCAAGTCGGAAAACTTGGCGAACCGGGTGGCCGGCTGGTTATTCTACGCCGCCCTCTTCGCTGGGATTCTCGCCTTCATCGTTTGGCTGACCGTGGCGAACTTAGCCGTGGCCTTACCCGTGGCCGTGGCGGTCTTCGTTATCGCCTGCCCCCACGCTTTAGGCTTGGCCGTTCCCCTGGTCGTTTCTCGTAGCACGGCGCTCGCCGCTCAAAACGGCTTGTTGATCCGTAACCGCGACGCCATGGAACAAGTTAACCACTTAAAGTTTGCTTTGATGGATAAGACCGGGACGTTAACGATGGGTAAGTTCAAGGTCAACCATCTGGTTAGTTTAGACGACCAGTTCAGTGAAGCTGACGTTCTGCGCCTGATGGCTGGTCTCGAGAGTGGCTCCAGTCATCCCCTGGCAACCGGGATCTTAGCCGCTGCCAAGGAACAACAACTGACGGTGACTGCCGCCGCTGACACGCACCAGGAAACTGGTTTAGGTCAATTTGGGACCCTTGATAACACCACATACGGCGTCGTTTCCGTAGCCTACTTGGACCAACACAAGCTGGACTACGACCACGACCAATTCACCACTTTTGCCGCCGAAGGAAACTCCATCAGTTTCTTGGTCGCTGGTGAAAAGGTGCTGGGTCTCGTGGCTGAAGGCGACCAGATCAAGCCTAACGCGAAGAAATTGATCACGTCACTCAAGGCACAAGGCATCACCCCCGTCATGTTGACCGGTGATAACCAGGAAACGGCCAACAAGGTCGCGGCCAGCATCGGTATCGACGATGTTCAGGCCCGCCTGTTACCGGAAGACAAAGAACGACTGGTTCAGAAATACCAGCAAACTGGCAAGGTCCTCTTCATCGGTGATGGTGTCAACGACGCACCTAGTCTGGCCCGCGCCGACGTTGGGATGGCCATTGGGTCTGGGACCGACGTGGCGATTGAATCCGCCGACATCATCCTGGTCGCTAGTGACCCCGCCGATGTCATTCAGTTCCTCGACTTGGCCCGGGCAACGAACCGCAAGATGACCGAAAATCTCTGGTGGGGCGCTGGGTACAACTTAATCGCTATCCCACTGGCCGCCGGCGTCTTAGCCCCAATTGGCTTCATGCTTAACCCTATGGCCGGGGCCATCGTGATGTCCTTGAGTACGATTATCGTGGCCATCAATGCGATGACGTTGAAGATCAAACCGGTTGAAGACTAAACCACAGAATAGAATTGTATTAAAAAAGCTTCGATAGAGTGGAATCTCTACCGGAGTTTTTTAGTGCCTAGATTGAATCACTTATTTAGACTCATCGTAATTAATTAGTTAACTGATAGCTGGCATCGACTAATTTCGTCAATACCTCTTTTGCGGGCAGTTCGTTAACAGCAACCGTAATCCAGTTTTGCTTCGTAAAATGTTGCCCTGGCAAGATGTAGGCGGACGTTTCAACTAGCTCGTCAATCCGCGCGGGGTCACACTTTAGGTCAAGGTATAAGCCATCGTCCTTCTCATAGGCCAGACCAAATATTTTTTTGCTTTTCTGGTGCCGGAGCGCGTCAAAAATAATCTGATTATGATGCGCGGGGTTATTGAACGGTCGATCAACGGTGACCTCTTTGCCCGTACTGCTGAATTCGATTAGCTCTGCCTTCGTCATTCCCACGATAATAGTCCTCCTAATCTAAAACTTAAGCCACCAAAGTTAATTCTGGTGGCTAAGTCGTTTCTATACGCTATTTTAATAATGCCGCACTAGCCTCAGCGTGGTATTTCAGGTGGACCGCCTTAGCCGTCACCTGCTTAAAAGCCTTACCCGGCTTGCGTTTGCCATATTCCTGTAAGGTGACTTTCTTCCCGTGACGGGTGATTTTTGTGTAATTCCAGACCTTCTCCGGCGCAAAGTAATCCCGCAAGTAATACGTGCCTTGATTGACATGGTACGCCAAATGCTTGCCACCGTACGCTTGATCCCCGAAATCAGTCATGACCATCACTGAAGTCTTGCTCAAAAACAAAGAATTAGCCGAAATATCGGTGTCTTCCCCGCTGTGCTTGACCCGTAACTGGACCCAAGCTCCCCCGAGTTGTTTGGGTGACCCAGCCGTCCATTTTGTCTTGGCCTGAGCAGTGGTTCCCCAACCGAGACTGCCAACCATGCCAAGAACGACAACGGTACCTGTTACAAATTTATTCATATAATCTCCTCCGATAGTTATCAGTATACCACTCTCGGTGAGACGTAAAAGGCCCCGCCAGCGCTGTACACACTAGTGGGGCCTCGCTTTTAATCTACTTTGCGCCGCAAGATAAAGCGCAACATCTTATGGCCATTCAGCGATAATGCCATGACCGCCAAGATGATCAACAGGCCGCCGAACAGGTCGAAGCCGGTCAACTGAACGCTCAGAAAAATTACCGAGAACACCGTGGCCGACAGGGGTTCGAACGCATCCAGCAAGCTGGCCGTCGTTGGCAAAATGTACGCCAGACTGTGGGCAAACATCAAGAAGGGGAAGATGGTGCCCAAGATAATAATCAGCGCGATTAGTCCCCATTCCCCCAACGTTAGGGTCACCGTTGCGCGCCACAGCGGCCCAAACACGTTCAGACAGATGCCGGCAATGAACAGGCCCCAACCAGTGACGGAAATTGCGCCAAACCGCGGCAGGAGTGGCCGGGGAATCAGCGTGTTGGTTGCTACCCCGATGGCCGACAAGCCGCCCCAGAACAGGACGACTGGTGAAATGGCCAGACTATTTAAATGACCATGGGTCACAATCAACAGCGTCCCAATGAACGCCATCACCATCCCAATCGCCTCTGGGCGGGTCGGCGTGAGGTGTTTGAATAAGAAATAATAAATGCTAATGATAAACGGCCCCAAGAACTGGAGGATGGTCGCAATCGGGGCGTTACCGAATTTAACGGCCTCGAAGTAGAACAGCTGCACGGGAACCAGTCCCAGCAAGCCATAGCTGACTACGCGGATACCGGCCTTTTTATCGTGCCAAATTTGAAACGGATGAACGCCGACAACCTGTCCCATGACCAGCAGGAGGAAGCCCGCCGTGATCATCCGCACCTGCGTCAGCCATAATGCCGTGACGTGGGGATTTAACGTGAACAGTGTGCTCGCCGCAACCCCCGAGATCCCCCATAAAATACACGCCGCGCTGGCCAAAAGGACCCCGCGCAAATGATGCTGTTGTTGTATCACTACTGCCACTTCCCACTTCTCTTAAAATTATGTTTGCTGGATGATTCCGTCTTCGGTTGGCAGGGACTCCACCCTGTGAGGCAGACCTGGGGCCTAAGAAGCGGTCCCCAGGGCGACTTGAAGTCTCAAAGAACGAGTCTTCAAGCTCGGCCTCTCCTCTAAGGCTGAGAAAACCGCTCAATCTAAGAGGACCGACACAGGGTTACGTCTCTGCCAGCCTTCGACTACGACTGGTTTTTAAAGACTGACAACTTGCTTGAAGCTAATCACGTCTAATACTCACTTAATCTCGCTAGTAGCCCCGTTCTATCGGGACTACCTTAACTTTTCTATCTTTACCTAAGTCTATCTTCTAATCGAACACTAGGCGCAAGAGTCAAGTATACCAAACGTCTTCCCCTTACCGGACAACTCTGAGTGATTCATCATCGAATTATTAGTTTGAAGCGGTTTCATTCTTAGACAATACAAAAGACACGACCAAGTTTGGCCGTGCCCACTTATTATATTAACGTTTTGGCCGCACCACCGAGAGAAAATCGGTGAGTGCTTCTGGCTCAGTCAACTGCCGGTTACACTGCGCGCTGTCCCGGCAAATGTAATTGCCGTTACGCGTGTACGTGCCCAGGCCGGACGTCTTCGTCGTGGAAACGAAGAGCGAGACGTTGCCAATCGTATGGCAAATCGCACAGAGTCCCTTGATGGTCTCGGGGTTAAATTGCCCCTGAATCCCAATCAAACGACCATCGTACGGCGCAACCAGATACTTTTTCTGGTTACCGCCATCGTTCCAGCCCAGATAGGTCAGTTGATGCAAGTTCAAGCTGCCCCATTCCGGTTGCTTGAGCTTCTTCACTTTTCGAAATAGCTTACTCATTTGTTTCGTCGTCAGCTGTGGAAATGGAATGACTAGCGGTTCGATCATCCCAATCAATTTTGCGGCGGCTTCACGCGTCAGCTTGTCCGGCTGTAGTCCATGCACAAAGGCTTGAGCTAGCGGTTCCTCCGTTGGCAATAACGGTTCAATGCGTTCTAGCGTTGTGGCGCGAACCACTCCACGCATTTTGACATCGTTGACCGACAGATAGGCGCTGACCAGGTTGTTGACCTGCTGGGTAATATAACTATATTCGTAAGTGGTAATTGTTGGTTCCATAATTTTTGTGACGTCCTTTCAGATTTCAAACCTGACACTTCTCCGAAAGGTCCACTAGGAAAAGTGTCGCTAACAGACAGCACTCTTCCGTACTAATAACGATCCTAATTGTGGCATCGCATCATCATCTCCTCATCCTCAGCCAAGTTGGCTAAAGTAATTGGTAGTATACATTAAAATTTGGAGGCTGACAAGGATCGTATAAAATCGTCTCACTGCGGCTGTCAGGGATTTTGACCTCCTACTTGATAGTAACTGTTAAACCTACTAGACATCCCATGCTCCTAGCTTGGCTGTTAGTAACCCCCAACACCACCGTTACCATCCGTGTAAGCCGAGAGGCCGGTAGATATGGGCTCAGGCGCGTCGTTCTACTTAGTTAGTAGGCGATTTTCCTACTGAGTTAATAGAAAACCAATCTTGAAGACTCGTGTTTTTCGAGGCTCCAAGTTGCGTTCGCCCCGTTCCAGCCCATATCTACCGGCCGGTAAGGCGACCATTCAAAAACAAAAGAGAGTCTGGAATCTCTCCCAAACTCTCCCAGCGAACCAGCATTAGACTCATGTCAGTCACTCTTGATGGTAGTCGTCTGACATCATCCAAAATTCACTGCTAGCTGAGCACAAGTCGCGCCGACCGGCCTGCGTGGCTCAAGTTTATTCTAACAACTGACAGCGCAAATGGCTGTAGAAACCCACTGGTTCGCTCGGCCAGTAAATTAAAGGGTCTCACTACTTAACGCCCAAACAATTGGTAGCCCGGCCACAGAACTTGTTATTGAATAAATTTTACATATGATAATTAATCCGTATAAATAAAGCGCTTTCTATGCTAAAATACGGGTAAACAAACTCTGGAGGTAGATCGACACATGAAGACAGAAAAGGAAAAATTTTTAGCTGGTGAACCCTACAATATCATGGACCCCGAACTGGCTGCTGACGAAACCAAGGCGCGGCGGCTCTGTAAACTGATGAATGACCTAGACGATACGGCGACCGCGGAAAAGGACGGCCTCATTCGCCAGCTCTTTGGCTCCGTCGGCAAGAGTCCTTGGGTGCAACCCAACTTCCGCTGTGACTTTGGCTACAACATCCATGTCGGCGACTACTTCATGTGTAACTACGACAATGTCATCTTGGACATCGCCCCAGTAACCATTGGCGACCACTGCATGATGGCTCCCCACGTTCAGATCTACTCGGCCTACCATCCGCTTGACCCGGCTGGCCGTGACGCCTTCATCGGCCTCGGCAAACCAGTAACGATTGGCGACCACGTCTGGATCGGTGGCGGTTCCGTGATTCTTCCCGGCGTCACACTCGGCAACAACGTCGTGGTCGGCGCCAACTCCACCGTCACCAAGTCCTTCGATGACAACGTGGTCATCGCCGGCAGCCCCGCCCGCGTGATTCGCGAGAACGTTCCTGAAAACGACTAAATCTAAGCGCACTGCGAGTCGCTCTACTTTCTGGTAGACCGACTCGCTTTTTTTGACCGCATAACTCGCAAGCTTCCATTTAACCTACCACAAACTAAAAAAGGTTGTCTCGACCACCCACTCATCGGGTAATCGACACAACCTTTTTAACTTTAATTTTTAAATTTAAGCGATCCAACCACCGGTGCTCAGCACACTCACGCTACCGGTCGGCGTCACCTTGACCGTGTACCGGTACCCTTGGATATCGAAGTCGGCGTGCGCCTTGATATTCAGGTTCTTCGTACTCTGTGTAAATGCCTGCGTGCTGACAACTTTACCGTGGGCATTTCGGTTCGTCAATTTAACGGCCTTGCCCGCTTGGAAATCGTAAATGGCCGTTTGGCTATCCTGCTGTAACAGGACGACCCGTTTGACCTCACCATTCGCCGTAGCGACCCCGACCTTGACGTGACCAGCTTGGTCGACCGTGGTGTTGGCCGTAGTTGCGGACAAGTCCCGCGTCAATTCACGGTGCAACAGGTTCGGGTAAGTTCCTTTGATGACGGCGTTCACGGGTAACCAGCCAATCGCTTTCCCGGCAGCCGTTTCGAAGTAGAGGTACTGCTTCTTGCTGGTCGTGGTCAACGACTGAATCGCGTACACCGTCCGGTAGCCGTAGGAGTGACCGTAGTGACTGGCCGCCGTGGTGCCCAACGTCTTCTTAGGCATATTCCAGAAGTCATTGTTCGTGGTTGGCGTCCAGTAAGCCGTCTTCTTCACGCTCGTCAGCTTGCTGATCTGTTGATGAAATTTCAATTGACTCAGAGCGACGTAACCGCCGACTAAGGTCGTATTGGCCTTGCTAGGGTTCGGTACAGCCGTCCCATGCGGCAGCGCCTTCGTCGTCACCTTGGCCAGGCGCACGTAGCGTTTGCCATTGACCTTGATGACCTTGTCGACCGTCCACTGTTTCGTGGTGCTCTTGTCGGTCCCCAAGACCGTGCTCTTCGCGTAAGCGGCGCGCGGATAACTGTAAACCTTAGTCCCTTTGGTCTTAAACGTGAAAATCCGTTGCTGGGGGTATTCTGGCAGCGTGACCTTTTTAGCCGCTTGTGCCGTCGTGCTACCACCCCACAAAATCAGTCCCAGACTCCCTGCCATTGCTAACTTGATCCAGTTCTTCATGTGTGTTCCTCCTCAGAAGTTTCTTGCCAACATCTCTTCCTCAACTCAATCGTCTTTTTAACGAAACGGTTCGTCCTAGTCACATACCGTCCCACTAATTCATCGAAAAAACATTAAAGTAGCTTTACTGAAGTATACACCAAAAGACAATTAATTGTACGCGATAATTGCTATCCGTAACAACTAATTGTCTTTTAGGCTTTATTTAGACGAATTCTGGCTTGATTTTAAAACGTTTAATCTAAAAACTAATCGAACCATTCACGGCTAGTTACAGGTTTTGACCCTTTTCCCAAACCGTCTTAGATAACAACAGGCCTTGCTTGACCAAGTCGTTAAATAATTGATGGGTCCGCTTAGAAATTTCGCCAGCGGTTTCCAAGTTGCTCTGGGTCAGATAAGTCGTGGCATCGCCGGTGATGTTGTCATCGGTGGCCGCAACCCGACCGCGGGCATAGGATTGGCAACTGTCGCGGAAGGCGTTGACCGTGGCGACGAACTCGTGGAAATGGGGTTCAATCAGTACGGACAAGGTCTTGTTCAACCAGTACACGTTGTCGACAGAAACTTCGGTCGTCGTGTTCTTGTAGTCTTCTGGTGTGTCGTTGATGTTCGTGAAGAACGGCATGTAAGGTGCGTAGGCAAAGAAGCCCATGGCGACCCACTGAATCGCAGCGTGGTCGGCTGGCACATCGTTTCTAATTTGCAAGATGGATGAGCATTGGTTCCGGTCCATCGCAATCGACCGGTACTTCTTCTGGTCATCGGCGTTGCCGGAAGCGAACGTGCCAAACGGATCATAAGGCGTGCCGTTATAGTGGGAAGATAGGAAGAATTGCACGTCTTCAATGGCGAGCTTCTTGGCTGGCTTCCGGGTAAATGGCATGTCTTGGTCGGTTGGTTGTTGGTCCGTAATTTCTGGGTTAAACAACTTTTGACCGTACCAGGTCCGTGGCGTGTTGTAGTACGCGTCATCTTCACCATGGGTTCCGAAAATTTCGCGGAAGTTAAAGGTGCCTGGCACTGGGTTCAAGTGGTGCTTCTCAACGAAGTCCACTAAGTCCGTGGCAACCAGGAAGTTGTCGGTATCGTTTAAATCGACCTCTTGCATCAACGTCTGGTTAGGTGCGATGGCGTAGGTGTCTTCTGGCAACCGCATTGCGGCCCAGTGATGGCCCCCAGCCGTTTCCAAATACCAGATGTCATTGTGGTCGTTAAAGGAAATACTGTTGCTTTCGCCAGTCCCGTACTTTTCAATCAGGGCACCCAGGCGTTGGGCCCCTTCTTTAGCACTCTTAATGTATGGCAAAACCAAGGTGATCATGGCTTCTTCATTGATCCCATCATCGACGAGTGGGTCGTAACCCAACACGCGGGCGTTGGTCGCCGTGGTCTCGGTGGCGCTCATGCCGACATTCAATTCGTTAATGCCGGCTTCTTCATATTGTCCGTCACTCTGGTCAGCCTGTGGCGTCCCCGTATAGCGGTAGGCGTGGTCGGGCAATGGCACGTTGACGCCAGTCGTAATTGACGTGAACGATGCCCCCTGTTGGTCTACTGCTGGGTGGACCACAAACTTGATGGGATTGATGGGGCCGTAACCGTCCTCGTTACGCGCCACAATCGTGGAACCGTCCATGCTAGCGGCTTTACCCACTAAAATCTCAGTACAATCGGAACTCTTCTTCATCATTTGATGTTCCGCCCCCTTCTTCATTCTAGTATAAGATTAACTTTTGATTAGAGCTAGGGATTTCGCAAAATTCACTTGGAATCTTGCGGTTCAAAGTCGAGGTTAAGGGCTGGCCTGCGCCTGCGGTGGTTCAGGGAATCACGCTGTGGGGACCGCCTGAAGCCTGTGGAGCGGTCTTCAGGCTCGACTTGGCGCCACGGTCGCCAAGCTCGTCCCGTGCTGTAGGTCGGAAAAGAACTCCGACCAACACCACCGACACGGCGTTCTTCCCTGACCACCTCCGGCTACGGCCGTGCTTGACCGCAACTTGAACCGCTGGATTGCCCGTGGTTTTGCGAGTGCTAGCTGTATTCTAGTTGTCGTTGTTGGCAACCCTTTATGAATCGTTACGTGTGAATTGCCAAGTTTGGCGAAAAAAAGAGACCAGACAATTTCTGTCCAGTCTCTCCGTTTCAGTTAAATTAACGATTGAAATACTGAGAAGCAACCTGCACGCCCCAGCAAAGTTGCCAGCGAGCAACAACGTCAGCCGAGAGGTCGCCAGATATGGGATCAGGCGCGTCGTTCTGCTTAGTCGGCGTTTTTTAGCCGGCTTAGCAGAAAACCAATCTTGGAGACTCGTGCATTTCGAGGCTTCAAGTTGCGTTCGCACCGTTCCAGCCCATATCTGGCGGCCGGTAAGGCGAAGGGACCACTAGGTTGCCCAATCTTCGCTTAACTGATTAGAAGTTGCGTTGCTCCCGTGAAATGGTGCTGGCATCGATACGGTGGCGAATCGCCTTCGCAATTTCCGTGACGATCAGGACGATGGCCCCCGCCACGATTGGGATTCCCCAACCGTAATGGAAGTTGACGCTGGTCGTGTGGAAGACGCCTTGCATGGCTGGCCAGTAGATGATCATGGCTTGCAGCAACAACAGGATGCCGACAATCACGAAACTCATCTTATTTCTGAAGAAGTATTTCGACAGCACGGGATGGTCATTTTGCAGGTTGAACAGGTAGAAGACCTTCCCGAAGATGATCACGTTCAGCGTCATCGTGCTCCCGATAACGGCCGAGAGTCCTTGCGCCGTCAAGAAGTCGTAGGCAAACATCCCCAGCCCCGAAATCAGCAGGGAAACGTAGGTCACCTCGAAGACGTCCAGCTTGGATAAAATCCCGCGTGTCACGTCCCGGGGTCCCCGTTTCATAATGCCGCTTTCGGCCGGCTCGAAGATGAAGGCAAATTGAATCGTCAAAGCGGACACCATGTTGATCCACAGCAGTTGCGTTGGGAACAGTGGTAGCTCTTGGTCCATCAAGATGCTCAGGACCACGATCAAACCTTCGGCGAAACTGGTTGGCAGGAGGAAACGAATCGTCTTACGAATGTTATCGAAGACGTGCCGCCCTTCCCGTACAGCGCCCAGGATCGACGTGAAGTCATCATCGGCTAAGACCATATCGGCGGAGTCCTTGGCAACGTCGGTTCCCCGAATCCCCATGGCGACCCCGATATCAGCCTGCTTCAAGGCGGGCGCATCGTTGACCCCATCACCGGTCATGGAAACCACGTGACCGCGGGCCTGTTGGGCCTTCACGATTCGCAGCTTGTCGGCTGGTGTGGTCCGCGCGAACACGGTATACTTGTCGATCTGACTGGTCAGTTCTTCATCGCTCAACTCGGCCAATTCCGGCCCGGTAATGGCGCGCGCTTGCTCCGACAGGTTCAACTGTTGGGCAATCGCAGCGGCTGTTTCGGGGTCGTCACCAGTGATCATTTTAACCTTGATCCCAGCGTAACGTAGCTGACGCACGGCGTCGGCCACGCCAGGACGTGGTGGATCGATGATGCCAGCCATTCCGGCTAAGTGGAAATTCTGGCCCACGGCGATGTCGTCAACTTCAACGGCGTCCGCAGCGACCGGTTGGTACCCCAAGGCCACCACCCGTTTTCCTTGGCGGGTCAGTTGTGACAAACGTTGTTGCCAAGCGTCTTCGTCAACTGCTTCGCCCTGTTCACGCATCAAGCGCGTCAAGGTTTGCGGTGCCCCCTTGACCAACAGGTACCGCTGGCCATTGTGGTCGACTAACCGCGCGGAGTAACGAATGGCGGAGTCGAATGGTAGCGAGTCGATCTCTTGAGGATCAGGGTCGGCACCCACCAGCTTGTGGTAGAGCGCAGTCAGCGCCCCATCGGTCGGTTCCCCAGTCAGCACCCACTGGCCCTCTTCCTCATGGAATTCGGCGTCAGAGGTCTGACCAGCGATTTGGACCAACCATTCGAGGTCGGGGTCAGCTTGCCAGTCGACGTCTTGACCCTCATCATTTTGTACCTGACCGGCGGCATCGTAACCCACACCAGACACGGTATAAGTGTCGGCAGTGGTCAAAATGTCGGTCACGGTCATTTCGTTTTTCGTCAGCGTCCCGGTCTTGTCGGTGTTGACGATATCCACGGCCCCCAGTGTTTCCACGGCAGGCAGTGTCTTGACGATCACATTTTGCTTAGTCATCTGTTGGGTCCCCATGGCGAGGACGACCGACGTGCTGGCCGGCAACCCTTCAGGCATGGACCCCACGACCATCGTGATGACGGCGACTAACAGAACGGGCAAACTGTAAACCTTGGTGATCATCCCTAAGATAAATAGGAGGACCGCCGCAACTAAAATTGCGATGGATAACCCAAGGCCTAAGCTGTTCAGGTTCTTCATCAATGGCGTTGCTTGTTGCTTAACTTCGGCAACGTTTTGTTGGATGTGACCAATTTCGGTCTGGGCACCGGTCACGGTCACGATACCGCGGCCAGACCCATTGGTAACGGCCGTTGAGGCGAAGGCCTGGTTCGACCGTTCGGCCAACGGTAAATTTGCGGTGGGTAAGGGATCTTCTCCCTTAAGCACCGAATCAGTTTCACCGGTCAAGGCGGACTCCTGGATCTTTAAGTTATCCGCGCTGATCAATCGGAGGTCAGCGGGGACGGTATCCCCGGCTTCCAACTGAACAATATCCCCGGTCACCAGTTCACGGGCGGGCAAATTAATTTTCTGACCGTCCCGAATGACGATGGCTTCGGAGACTAAGAGCGCCTTGATACGGTCCAAAGCGTTATCCGCTGAACGTTCCTGAAAATAGCCAATGAAAGCGTTGGCGATGATGACCAATCCGATAACGATTGAGTCGGAATAGTGGTGCATCAGCAGCGTAATCAGGGCGGCAGCCGCCAAAATGTAGATGATGGAGTTGTTGAACTGCTTCAAGAAGCGCAACAGGTTCGATTGCTTCTTGGCGGTCAGTTCGTTGGGGCCGTTTTGCGCGAGACGTTTCTTCGCCTCGGCGGTCGTCAACCCCGCTTCTTCATCGGTGGCATACGCAACAAGTAAGGACTCAGTCGAGCGTTGCCATAGTGGCGGCTGCTGGCTGGGTCCAGGGTCAGTGGTTTCTGCTTCGGTTGTGGTTGAAACGGTTGCTTCAGGTTCTTGTGCCATATAAATAAATCTTCCTTTCTTGATAAAAACTAACGATTAGCGGTCCGGTATTGGGAGTGCTGCAAACGATAGGTGCAAGACGTCCACCTCCAAATCTCATTTTTAGTTAATTTATTTTACCAAGTTTTCATGAAAATTGCATCCATTTAGAGGGTAATGCAATCTAAATTTAATACTGGGAGTAAATAAGTAACGGTGCAAGGTACATCTCTGCTTATTGGTGCGCGGTGAAGACATGGGAAAAATCGTGATTCACACTTAACCATATGTATACAAAAAGGCGATTACCATTTGTGGTCATCGCCTTTAATCTCACCTAATAATCGACTCTAAAATTGGTTTGTGGTTCCCCGGTCACGACCGGATGGGCCTCGAAGTATTGCATAATGAGCTCGGCCATATCGACGTTGACCTCGCGGATGACCTTAGCCGGCGAGAACATTGGGTAGTCGCCACCACCGTTGCCGCGGTACTGGTTCATGGCAACGTCCAGTTGGTCGGTCGGCTGGACCATACGGCCGTGGTAGTTCAGCGATACCACGCGACTACCACGCGGTTGGGTCAGGTCAAAGCGGTAGTCCAGTCCACTGTAGATGTCGTAGTTATACAATTCTACTTTGGGCGTCGTAAAGGCTGTAGCAACCCCAACGCGGTGGCCATCCCGCACCTCGAAGAAGCTTGCACATCGTTCCAGCGCGAGCTTCACATCCGCTCCAGTCAGCCGTTCGACCACCAGCGTATTAGGATACGGATAGCTATTCAGTAGTTGCCGTAGCGAGACGTCGCAGCCAAAGCCGTGGACCTCATCGTTGAACAGTGCCGTTGCCGCAATGTCCGTCACACCCGCGGCCATTTCGACGCGGTTAATGAATTGAAGATACGGGTGGCCGTGGAGTCGGGCGTCCATGGGGTCCGTGACCGCCAAACTAGTGCCGGTGATCTGACCGACTGGTTGGTCCAGCCACGTTTCGACCTTGTCCTGAACGGATTGCGTGAGTTGAGTGAGAGCCACGTCTGGTTCCGCCCCAGCCGTTGGTAACAATCGCGCTGACCGATCAATTATTCGGTGCGCTGCATCCAACTCAAGGTCGATACACCCCACCGCAACGCCTTTGTCACCGGGTTGTGTCGTGGGCACGCCCTGGTAGACGCCGGCAATCTGGCGGTGCTGGTGACCGGTGACCAACGCATCGATGCCGGGAACCTCGGCCAATAACTGATAGCCTTCATTTTCCCCGGTCTGGCGTTCGGTCGGCACGCCGGTCGCCGGGTCGGCCTCAAAACCACCATGATAGGCGACCACGACGATGTCGGCCTGCTGCCGTAGTTCGGGAACCAAGCGGCGAGCGGTGGCAACAGCCGGTTCAAAGGTCAGACCAGCAATGTTACTGGCCCGCTCCCAGACCGGCACATAGGCTGTGGTCAACCCTAGAATGGCAATCTTGATGCCTTGCTTCGTGATAATTTTATAGGGAGCATCCAGAATTCGCTGGTTTTGACCACCGACGATATTGGCGCCCAACAGCGGATAGATCCGTTTGGCCTCCGCCGCACGAATATAAGCCAAGCCGTAATTGAACTCATGGTTGCCAAGGACCCCCGCATCGTAATGCATGGCACCCGTGATGCGGGTGAACAGGTCTTGTTCCGCGGCTGGGCGTTTGGCCAAATAGGTTGCAAATGGCGCGCCCTGCAACCAGTCACCATTTTCAATCGTGATCACCACATTATCCGGTCCCGCCGTCGCTTGGGCCTGCCGAATCACCGTGGCTGCCTTTAACATGCCGTACGGATGCCGATCCGTCGGCGTACTGTAATCCGTGGGGTAAACGTAACCGTGCACGTCACTGGTCGATAAGATTTGGATATGCATGGTTAAATCAGCCTCTTTCGTAATTGTTCGGACAGCGAATCAATCAGGAGCACCATGACCACGATGCCTAAGAGAATGATGCCGACCTTAGACCAATCCCGCGTTTGAATGGCAAAAATCAACGGGGTCCCGATCCCACCGGCACCCACCATCCCCAAGATGGAGGCAGACCGCACGGCGATTTCAAACCGGTACAGCGTATAGGACAGAAACTCCGGCATAATCGTCGGCACGGTCGCTAACGCAAAGACCTGTCCGGAACGGCCGCCTGCACTGGTAATGGCCTCTTCCGAACCGCGGTCCATATTTTCAATGGCCTCGCCGAATAGCTTTCCCAGCATTCCGACCGAGTGGACGCTGACAGCCAACACCCCGGCGTAAGAGCCGGGCCCGACTGCCTTGATGAACATGATGGCCAAGACGATTTCTGGAAAAGTCCGAATCAAGGTCAGGACAACTTTCCCACTCCCGGAACGCAAGAAGTAATGTTCCTTGGGTCCACGCGCTGCCCAAAAGGCAAATGGCACACTGATCAAAGCCGACACAATCGTTCCGAGAAAGGCAATCGCCAACGTTTGTAAAATCAGCGAAACCAGGTCCTCGCCACTGCCGTCATAGACGTAAGACCACGTTGGGTGAACTAGTCCGTGCAAGATCGACTTGGAGACTGAGGCCGCGGACTCTTGGAATCCCGAGAATTTCAGCCCATTGATCGTCCAGAAATAAATGATTCCGATAAGCAGGACCCAGAGCAGCCAGCTCCACCGTCGCCACAGGGAGTGTTGCCGCGAAGGAGGCATAATTGTTGTTTGCATATTAAAGAAGAACCCTCCTTAGATGGTTGCTGACGCCGTCGATGACCAACACGACAACCAGCGTTGCCAGGATAATGACCGCCGTTTGGTTGTAGTTGAATTCATTCAACGACCGTTGTAAGAAGACCCCAATCCCACCGGCACCCAAGTATCCCAAGACGGTTGACGCCCGCACATTGATTTCGAGGGTATACAGAAAGTAGCTGATAAATTGGTTCAGAATCTGTGGCAGCACCGCGTACCAAATAATGGTGATTTTTGTTGCGCCCACGGACTCCAAGGCTTCCAACGGCCCCATGTCGATGGTTTCGATGACTTCGTAAAATAACTTGGATACCATCCCGAAGGAAAAGATCGCCAAGGTGATGACCCCGGCCGTTGACCCAATACCAAATATCGCAACGAAAATTGCGGCGAGCAGTAAGTCGGGCAAGGTCCGAACCAGGTCCAAGAACAGCCGCGTCAACCCGCGCAACCACCGATTATGAATTAAATTGCTAGCACTCAACACGGCAAAAGGAATGGCAAAGGCCGCCCCAATCGTGGTCCCTAAAATTGCCATTTGAATGGTTTCCAGCAGTGGTTGGATAATGACCGTTGTGTAGTCCCAAGCCGGATTAGACATCCGTACCAGCAAGTTCGTAAACTGGCCCAGGTTGCTAAAAAACATCCCCACGTTGACGCCAGTCATCTGGGCAGAAGCCACCAGTAAGACCAGCAGTAGGACCGTCCAACCGATGCCCTTCACGTGATAGCGTTGCGCCCACGAGCGCTGTGGAATTGTCGGTGTACTCATGCCTTTTCCCCCTCAGGTGCCAGATAGATTTGGTCCAAATCCCCCTCGGCAACGTTGGCAATTGGCTGATCATAGACCAACTGACCGGCCCGCAGCCCAACGATGCGGTCGGCGTATTCTCGCGCCAAGGCGACCGAGTGCAAGTTCACAATGACTGTGATGCCGTCCTCTTGATTCAACCGCTTGAGGGTATCCATGACCGTCTTGGTGGTCAAGGGATCCAGTGAGGCCACTGGTTCATCGGCTAAGATAATCTTGGGGTCCTGCATCAGAGTTCGGGCAATGGCGACCCGTTGTTGCTGCCCACCAGAGAGCTCATCGGCTCTGGTGTAGAGTTTTTCGGCCAAGTTGACCCGTTCCAAGGAATGTACGGCTTTTTCCTTGTCTGCCTTGCTAAACAGTCCAAAAATCGTCTTCCAGGTCGGATAATAACTGACCCGCCCCGACAGGACATTTTTCTCCACGCTCGACCGATTGATCAGGTTGAACCCCTGAAAGATCATGCCGATTTTACGGCGCAACAGCCGTAACGCCTTGCCTTTGTAGTCACTGACAGATTCATTTTCCACCGTGATCTCGCCAGACGTAATCTCGTGCATCCGGTTGATGGTCCGCAGCAAGGTACTCTTGCCGGCTCCGGAAAGCCCGACGACGACCAGAAACTGACCACGGGGAATGTCAAAACTGATATCCTTGAGGCCAACGGTGCCGTTGCTGTAGATCTTGTTGACGCCTTTAAATGAAATAATCGGTGTTGCTTGCTCCATAGTTGGTTCCCCCGTTATTAAAAAAGTAGTGAGGTACGGTGTCGCTGCCCTCACTACTTCTGCTGTCTAATCTTCTGTTAATCACTTTATCTGCAAATGTTCCCACGACTTGATTCGCAGAACAAGATCCACTAATTCTGCTAACCACTAGATTTAACTAAAATCATGAGTGCATTCGTAGCTAAAACCTACTTGTCGAGCTTTTGAATCTGCTTGTCGTAGTCCCGAATGATATCAAAGGTACTGTCCTTCGCATCCACGTAGCCTTCATGCGAGTAAACGCTAGAAATGATGTCGTGACCCTTCTTGGTCTTGGCAATGGCCTTGAATGCTTCGGCAATCTTCTTTTGCCACTTAGCACTCATGTCGCCACGAACTGTGATGGTATCATTAGGAATCTTGTCGGTCGTGTAGATTGGCACGACTTGACTCATGATATCCTTGTCGTCCTTCTTGACTAAGTTCCGGGCGCCCTGGAAGACAAAGGCCGCGTCGGTGTTCTTATTGTAAACGGAAAGAACCCCTTGGTCGTGACCCTTGACCGTGACCGTTTGGATCTTGTCCTTGTTGATGTTGATGCCATGCTTCAGCAATTCAACGGCAGGGTAGATCCAGCCGGCGGTCGACGTGGTATCTTGAACGGCGATCTTCTTACCCTTTAAGTCCTTCAACGTCTTGATACCGCTGTCCTTACGAACTAAGATCTGGGAGCGGTAGTAGTTGACCAATTTCTTCGTTGGTTGGTCGTTCGGTTCCTTGACGCCAAACCGTTCAGCCTGCAAGAGGACCTTATCCCCATATTGCTTATGTGCAAGGACGTAGGCATCAGGTGGCAGGAACCCAACATCGACCTTCTTTGACCCCATGGCCTCAACGATCGTATTGTAGTCGGTCGAGACGCTAACCTTAACCGGAATCCCCAATTGTTTCTTCAACAGACCCTCTAACGGTTTGGCCTTCGCCTCAATCGTACCCGCGTTAGATGACGGTACAAATTCAACCGTCAACTGCTTCGGCGTGTAGCCTTGCTTGGAACTTGAACTCGTGCTGCTGGTTGCCTTCCCACAGGCAGCCAAACCAGCTGGCAGTAGCAATAATGCTGCTGCAATTAAGAGTAATTTCCCCTTACCCTTTAAGTGCATCGAACTCACTCCTCAGATTATGTCGTATGGCTCTTTATTAGGACACTTTTCATTCTATCAGAAGAGCGAACTTTTACAATGATTTTATTATTTTTAGTTCGTTATTAAAATACTTATAACGAGTAACAGCGGCATTCGTTAAAAAGTAAAACGTAAAACCTGAACATTAATTAATTTAATTATTTAATGTATCTTGCTGGTCTTTCCGTTAAAACTTCGATTCACTACTAGACTGGCACCATCATTTAGCCAAAAAGTGACTAAAAGGAACCATCGTTTTTGCCCTAATGGATGACAAAAGCGTTGGCTCCCTGTTTAAAATTTACTGTTCATTTACATTAACCTTGGGTCGCATTATGCCCGTGATCCGTGGCCGTATCCGCCATCGCATTCAGCTTGGCCATATCGGCCGCGTTGATTGAGAAATTCAACTGTGCGTTGGCTTCAATGTGTGCTTGACTCGTGGCCTTTGGCAATGGCAAGACGCCATTCTCCAGGACGAACCGTAGCGCCAGTTGCGCTGGTGAAACGTGATATTTATTCGCCATTTCCTTGATGTCGGCATTTTCTAGCATGTCACCGGTTGCGAGTGGTGAGTAGGCTTCAACCAGCATGTTGTGGTCTTGGGCGAATTTCGTGATCTTTGGTTCCGTGAAGCCGACGTAGTACTGAATCTGGTCGACCATTGGCGCTACTTCGGCATGGTTCAAGACGTTTTGCAGGTCGTGCACATCAAAATTGGAGACCCCAATGGCCTTGGCCTTGCCGCTAGCGTAGATTTTTTCCATTGCGCGCCAAACATCAAGGTTGCCTTGATCGCAGTCCTTACCAATTTCTGCCCATGGCCATGGCGCGTGCACCAGATACAGGTCGACGTAGCCCACGTCCAAGTTCTTCATGGTCGTGTCAAATGCGTCCAAAGCACCTTGATAAGTCTTCACTTCGGCCGGTAACTTGGTCGTCACAAAGATTTCTTTGCGGTCGATTCCGGAATCGCGGATGGCCTTCCCAACACTAGACTCGTTGGCATAAGCCTTCGCCGTATCAATGTGCCGATACCCCGTCTTCAATGCATTAGCCACCGCATTATAGGCCGTATCGCCACCAGGAATTTGCCAAGTACCAAAACCAACTTGTGGAATCTGAGTTCCGTTAGCTAAGTTGAACGTATCCGTTAAGACTGACATAGCAAAACCTCCAATTGTATTAGACCTGCCGCGCGTCCGCTGAAATGAGCAACTCGCTGCATATCCGAAAACGTGTCCAGCCACAATGTTTAGTCAATAAATAAATTAACCGGCCATGTTTTACTATGAATAATTATACGCCCGCCTACCCACTCAAATGCAATTATTCCATCAAAACGCAGGAATCGTTTATAGTATAACTATTCGTTAAAACTAATTTGGAAAATTGTAATATTACAAATTGCCAGAATCGCCCAAAGCCCTTGATTTCTTTGTTATTATAAAGATGTCGTAAAACAATTGCTTAACAAACTGACGACAAACTAAAGCTTTTTTGGTAACAGTCAACGAAGTACCCGGAAAATGCTTCGTTGGTCACTGTCCCCAATTGAATATTAATCCCATTGAATCAGACTAAATCCCAGTTCGATTCAATGGGGTTAATTTTTTTGCGCTGAAATGGTTACTTCGTAAATTTGCCGCACTCCGGCTGACAGGGATTCCGCTTGCTGTGGGGACGCTCCAGCCTGAGGTACGGGCTTCCGACTCGATTTGAAGGCTCGAAAACCACGAGTCTCCAAAGTCGCCCGTGCTGTAAGCTGGCAAAACCACCAGCTAACACCACCTCCACGACCGGCTACATCCCTGTCCTCCTCCGGCTCCGATTGTGTTTTACCATGACAATTGTTGAAGCTCCTATGTACTCTAAATTTCACTAGTTGATGAAACCAAGCTGCCTAATTCTGATGTCAATCTCGTTGCTATATCAGAAATAACTGTCATTTAGAGACTTTTCCTTTGCAAGCACAAAAAATCCCGTCAAGCCAGCTTCCACTAGGCTCAACGGGATTTTCGTCTTCCTCCCTATTCCTCGTAATCGTCGTTGCCGTTTAGGACGGCTGATAGGCGTTGTAAGACCCGTAGCAGTTCGCCGCGGTCTGCATCTGAATACTTCGCTAGTCGACGCCGAATGGATGCTTCCCGGGCTAATTTAATCTGTTGGACCGTTTGCTGACCGCTGGGGCTCAAGATAACCTGCCGAACGCGCTTGTCCCGGCGTTCGGTCTCTTCTAACCAGCCCGTCTCAATCAGTTTGTCGACCTGGCGACTGATCGATGAATGGTTGCGGCCAATCTGGTCGGCCAACTCGCCAATGCTGATGCCAGGCGTATGATCGACCCGCATGATAATTGGCAGGGTCGGCGCATCAAGCTTGACATGGGCCTCTGCCAGTAACTTGCGGTCCTCTTCCGTTTGACTAAAAAAAGTTACGATTTCAAATAATGCTTCAAAGATTTGATTGTCCATACTTGTTATTATACCAGAAGAATGCTAAGATGTGTGCACAATGCACGGAAAAATTTAGTCACTTAAGGAGACACCACCTATGACAAAGAAAATTGGTTTGATCATCGGCTCGACGCGGCCCAACCGCATCAGCACCAGCATCGCAAGTTGGCTTCAACCCGCCGTTGCCCAGGATGGCCTGGACGTTGATTTAATCGACCTCGCCAAGATCGACCTGCCCTTCTTGGATGAACCCGGTCAGCCCTCAGACGGCAATTACACGCTGACCCACACGAAGGCCTGGAGTCAGCTGATTCAAGGCTACGATGGCTTCATCCTCCTCTTCCCCCAATACAACTGGGGTTACCCGGCGCCACTGAAAAACGCCCTCGACTACCTGTACACCGAATGGCGCGGCAAGCCAGTCAGTCTGGTTTCCTACGGCGGTCATGGTGGCTTCCAAGCCGCACTGAGCATGCAACTGGTCGTCCGCGGTCTCAAAATGCAGTTGATGGCAACGAACCTCCAATTGACGCTACGCAAACCGGATTTGGACGACAATGAACAATTCATTGATCCGGCCCAAGCTCTCGCGCCCTACTCCTTCAACGCCAATCAAATGGGCGCCGAATTTCTCCACCGTTTGTCTTAACTCTGGCCTTAACGTCTACGGTGGTCAGGTACTCCACCCCGTGGGGCAGACCTGAAGCCTCAAAAATCATGAGTCTTCAGGGCGACTTGGAGCCTCCAAGAACGAGTCTTCAAGCTCGGCACGTGTTCTAAGGCCAGCAAAATCGGCCGACCTAAGAACACCGACACCGGGTTCCGTACCTGACCACCTCCGACTAGGCAACCAAAGTGTCAGCACGAATACTGCAACGACGCCTATTTTCCGAGATTGGTACGACTATCCTATCACAACATACACTTCGTAGGACACCTTATTTAACATGTCATCGAAGTGTCTTGAAGTTCACAATCAGCACAAAAAACGGACGCTACCCAATATCGGTCAGCGTCCGTTTTGACATACAATCACTTCTAGTTTAATCAGCACAACTGACAACTTTTCCGCCTACTACCATGACCGCCATTGCCAAGGAACCGCACGTTTAAAACCTGTGACACCACCCCAGCCGGAGATTGCCAGACAGAGCGCTGTGTCGGTCGTCTTAGGTTGAGCGATTTTCTCAGCCTTAGTCGACGGGCCAATCTTTGAGACGCGCTTTTTGCGGCTCAAAGTTGCCCTGGGGACCGTACCTCAGGCCCCAGGTCTGCCCCACAGCGTGGCGTCTGGCAATCGCAGGCGACAGGCGGTGGCCCGCCACCTGATTTTACACGCGCATCAGGTCCTGGCGGAGGCGCATCATGGTGATGAAGTCGTCGGTGAAGATGCCCGCCACGTGCTTCTGGAACAGCTCCGTCGCCAACTCCGGCTTATCGACCGTCCAGATACGTTCGGCGACTGGCACGTCGGCTTGGTAGTGACTCAGATGCAGGCCACTCAGGTGTTCGTTGGCCACGAAGGCCGCGGCGTTGACCACCGGCTTATCCGTCAGCCAGCAGTAAGACTCATTGGGCGCAATCTTCTGACAGTTTTTCAACGTCTGTAAATGAAACGACGAGAAGATGACCGGATGCTTGAGCGGTGCCCCGTGGACCATGGCCATGACGATGGCCTCGATCTCTGGGTACTGGATCTTGTCCGTCTTCAACTCCAAGTTCAACTGGACATCCGCGTCATCGACCAGCGCCAGAAATTCCGCTAACGTTGGAATGGATTCTTGGTTGGACAGGCGAAAATGCCGCAACTCGTTGAAGGTGAAGTCGTTGATCAAGCCACTGCCGTTCGTGGTGCGGTCAACGTGTTCGTCGTGCATGATGACTGGGACCTGGTCCTTGGTCAAATGCACGTCGAATTCCAAACCGTCCACGTTGTTCTCCAGGGCATAACTGAACCCCGCGATGCTATTTTCCGGAAACTTTGCCGGGTAACCCCGGTGTCCAAATACTAACGTTTTCACTGTCATAAAATCGCTCTCCTACTAATAGCCGTTCGCACGGTTGTTATTTTTAATGTTGCCGTTGAGCGACGACTGCGCCGTCTGCAACGCCTGTTGAATGTTACTCCCCGCGTAGATCTGCTCCATGGCGGTCTGGGTCAAGTTCCGCGCTTGAATCAAGCCCTGCATGAAGATCCCGGAGTTCGTATTGTTTGGCTTAGCTGCGGCCAACTGTTCACCAGGGACTCTCGATTCTGGTAACTTCTTGTACATGTTCAGCAGGGCCGGTTGCTTCTGGGAATCCTTGTTTAAGGCCAGATAGCCGGTCGCTGCTTGCCATTCTGCTTGGCTCTTCGCGGTCATTAAGAACTTGATGAAGTCCCATGACCCGCGTTGAACGGCCGCGGACTTGTCGTTTGAGATCCACAGTGATGCGCCACCAATGGCGACACCGTTACTCTTCTGGCCATCAGGATGTGGATAGTAGGTGATGCCCACTTGATCCTTATTGCCCTTGGTTAGCTGAGTCGTCGTCGCGGAACTTTGTAAGAACATGGCGAGTCGGCCAGACAAGAAGCTGGCGATTTCGTTGTTCAACGCGTTTCCACCGGCGCCATAGTTGGCAAAGACGCCATCCTTGACGTTCGTTTGCAACCATTTCATGGTATTCACGGTGCTAGGACCGGTCAGGTTAGAAGCCGTTGGCGTGCTGGTGTGCCCATCATCGTTGTTGGCAAATGAAGCACCCGAGTTCGCCATGAACTGTTCAAATAACCAGCCGTAAATTTCGACCGACATCCCCTGAACCTTCTTGTTGGACTTTTCCATGACCTGCTTAGCGACCTTCGTAATGTCACTGTAGGACGGGTTGACGGGCGGTGGCGTGACGCCCAACTTCTTCAGCAGCGTCGCGTTGTAAAAGAGAACGGGTTGCGATGTGTTAAATGGCATGGATAACTGCGTGCCTTGGTTGGAATAAAACGCCCGGGCACCCGCAGAGATCTTGTTCACATCATAGTTGTCGGCGTCGATAAATTTCTGGACCGGCGTCGTGTACCCGGTGTGGTGCATCTGACTCGTCGAGATGTCCATGGATTGAAAGACCGCGGGCGACGCGTCGGTGCCGTGCGTGTTGATAATCTTCTGGACGGCCTCATTATAACTCCCTTCAAACTCGGGGACGACCTCGTACTTCTTTTGCGACTGGTTAAATTCATTCGAGAACTTAATCAATTGCTGCTGCGCCGGTCCAGTCATTTCGTGCCAAAAGACCACTTTGATCCGGCCATTGCTCTGCGCTGACGCGGACGGATGACTGAACGCGGTCCATCCCAGAATCGCCGCCAAGACGACCAGGACGCTGGCCACAATGGCGAACATTTTGTGGGAAACAGTTTGCTTCTTCATTTCGTGGCCCCCTCGTTCAAGCCATCCTTAAAGTAATGTTGTCCCACAAACAGCACGATCAGCGTGGGAATCACAACAATCACGGCACTGGCTTGAATCATCCCCCAGTTGTTAAACGTTTCCTGTGATTGCAGCTGCCGCAACCCATCTTGGACAGGACGGAACTTGTCACTAAACGTGGTCAACATTGGCCAGAGGTATTGGTTCCAGCTTTCCAGGAAGCTATAAGCGGCTAATGTGAACAGGCTGATGCGGGCGTAAGGTAACGTGACGCGCCAGTAGAATTGCCAGTGGTTCAAGCCCTCAACGTCGGCGGCTTCCTTCAACTCCGGTGGAATCTGACGGAAGGACTGCCGCAACATGAAGATCCCGAAGGCCGACGTCAGAAATGGAATGACCATGACGGCGTAGTGGTTCAGCAGGTTCAGCTGACGGACCGTGGCGAAGTTGGGGATGACCTCAGCTTCAAAGGGCAACATCATCGTGGCTAAAATCACGTAGAACAGGAAGTCGCGGCCCTTAAAGGACAGGAAGACGAACGCGTACGCGCCTAACGAACAGAACAGGAGCTGCGCCGCCATCGTCAACAGGGAAATCACGAAGCTGTTGAGTAAGTAGCGCATGATGGCCGTTTGCTGAACGGCGTCCACGTAGTTTTGAAAGGAAATATGGGTGCTAAACAGCGTCCCCTTGGCAATATCGGCCGTGGGTAACAGGCTGGTCCAGAAGCCCAAAATGAACGGACCAATGATAATGATTGCCATGATAACCAACACCAGGTAACGCAACGTTTTATGAGTCTTTGTCAGCATCATTAGTAGGTCACCCGTTTCTCAAGGAATTTGAATTGTAACAGGGTAAACAGGGCAATGATGACCGCCAAGATAACGGACTCGGCACTCGCAATCCCATAGTTACCGCTTAAAAAGGCATCTTGATAAACTCGATAGACCATCAAGTTGGTGGCGTTGTTGGGCCCCCCAGCCGTCATCAGGTCGATCAATCCGAAACTCTTGAAGGCGCCAATCAAGGTGACCGTCGACGTGAAGAACAGCGTTGGCGAGATCATCGGAATGGTCACGTGGAAGAACTGGTAGCTCTCGGACGCCCCCTCGATGGCGGACGCCTCGTAGAGCGGTTGTGGCACCATTTGTAAGGCCCCAAAGAGGATCAAGAAGGTAAAGCCCAGGTTCATCCAGACCGTGGAAATGATGACGGCGGTCATGGCGGGACCGGGTTGCGTCAACCAGGCCACGATCGGCAAATGAAGAAGGTTGCCGATCTGGTCAAACAGGCCGATCGATGGACTGAAGATGAACAGCCAGAAGATGGCGGCAACGGAGACGGAGACCCCCATCGTAGCGGAGAAAATCGTCCGGAACCATTGGATCCCGGCGAGTTTCTTGACCGCGAGTTGGGCCAGCAACAGTCCCAAAATCAAGGTCAAGGCGACGACCCCAATCACGTAAATGGCCGTGGCTTGGAGGCTGGCCTGATAGGCACTGGAGGTCAACAGGCCGATGTAATTTTTCAAGCCGACAAATACCGTGGGCCGACCGACGTTATTGGTTAAAAATAGGCTCAGATAGAGGGTTCGCAACATGGGGTAGAACACGAAGGTCCCGAGAACCAAGAGTGATGGCCCGAGAAAGGCGAACGCGTAGTATTTATCACCAGCATGCAGGTTGTACCCCTTGGCTCGCTTGTGACTAATCGCAGCCGACTGATCGACCTTAGGCTTGGGCGCTGGCGTGACTTCTGCTTGCATGTTGGCGACCCCCTTCCACCATAAATTGAACCTCGCCGGTATGGTCAAAGATGTAAGCATTGCCATCGATCCCGACGGACAACCAATCACCAGCCCGGTAATTCTCATCGGGGTCGGCGGTCAATTCGATTGGCGTGCCGTCGCTGAGTTCGGCTTCCAATAAAATCTGAGCACCGAGGTATTCGACGGTCTTGACCTGCGCGTTGGGCTCACCCTCTCCTTGGGGGAGCAGGTACAGCGAGGTTGGCCGAATTCCCACGATGTAATCGGCAACTGGTAACGGCTTTGGTAACGCCAATTTTAATGTGTCCGCCAAGGTCAATTCGCGGTCGGCGGTCACCCGAGCTGGCAAGAGGTTCATCCGCGGTGTGCCAAAGAAACTTGCCACGAAGGTGTTGGCTGGCCGGTTGTAAATGTCGAGTGGCGTGCCGATCTGCTGAATCTTGTGGTCGTGCAGCACCATAATGTGGTCGGCCATGGTCATCGCTTCGACCTGGTCATGCGTAACGTAGATAACGGTCAACCCCAACTCTTGCTGGAGATTCCGCAATTCCGTGCGCATCTTGATGCGAAGTTGCGCGTCCAAGTTGGATAGTGGTTCGTCCATCAAGCAAACCTTGGCGTCACTGGCGATTGCGCGGGCTAAAGCCACCCGTTGCCGTTGCCCACCGGACAGGTCCCGGGGACGACGGTCCTTGAATTCCTCCAAGTTGACCAATTTGATGGCCTTGGTGACCCGCTCCTCGATTTCCTTGGCGGGAAACTTCCGGGCCTTCAATCCAAACGCAACGTTATCGGTGACCGATAAGAATGGAAATAACGCGTAACTTTGAAATACCATCGTTAACTGGCGGTCCTTAGGGGGCAAATCCGTTGCCACCTTGCCGTCGATCTGAAGTTCACCGGTCGAAATCGGAATCAACCCTGCAATCATCCGTAACAACGTACTTTTCCCACACCCAGAAGGCCCGACAATCGCGAAAAATTCGCCACTCTCAATGTGCGCCGTCACGTTTTGCAAAACCCAATTATCAGCGGTGTACGCTTTCCCCAATGCGTTTAACTCAATCGACATCTCGCCACTCCCCTTACTTAAGTATGAGGCAAGTGTACGCGGCCCATGTAACGAGGTTGTGTTGTCCATGTAAATAGTTTGTAAACCATCCTCACTTTATTTTGAAAGCGATTACGTTTCGTAAGTGACGGGTCGGGATAGTCGTTTCAATGG
Source organism: Levilactobacillus andaensis (assembly GCF_016861695.1). Classification (GTDB taxonomy): domain Bacteria; phylum Bacillota; class Bacilli; order Lactobacillales; family Lactobacillaceae; genus Levilactobacillus; species Levilactobacillus andaensis. The sequence goes on from NZ_BOLP01000003.1 coordinate 100,016, forward strand.
CACTTGATTTAGGGGGTTATTTAGCGAACCGTTCAAATCAAGAGATTTAGGGGCAGTGATAAATTGTCCGCCTGCGGCTGCCAGGACTGCGCCTGCTATGGGGTCGGTTCCAGCCTTTGCAAGGCTTCCACCTCGACTTGAAGCCACGAAAAACACGTGTCTCCAAGGTCGTCCCACGATGTAACCCGGGAAAGAACCCCGGCTAACATCGTCGACACAGCTGGCTTCGTCCTGGCCTCCTCCGGCTTTGGTAGTTTTTAGCTGAGAGGTGTGTTTGGAACACGACCTCCGTTAGTTACGGCCACTATCCTGATTAAAATGAGCTATCCCTTTCTGCTGGATTCACCATCTCCCACTAAACCACTTTAGACCGTCTGACCGTTATTCTACCCGCTGTATTTATGTTAGCTTAAAAGGTAAATTAACTTAATATCTCAACGAAAATCTTCCTTTCGACCATCTAAAAAGGCGCTACCAGTTTGTCTGGCAACGCCTCAGTTCTATTCTTATATTCAAATACTGCTTAAGCCCGATATAACAACGATATTACTGTGAAATTAGGCAACTCAGTCCATTCTTCTCCTTACCGGCCGTGGTAATGGCCTTGGCTGGCGTCCTTTGCTAGCCTAGATCATGGGCGACTTTTAAGACGCGTGGTTTTCACGGCTTAAAAGCGAGCGAGAAGACTGGTGTTCTTCCAGTCTGAAGCGTCCCCACAGTAGGCGGAATCCCTGGTAGCCGCAATGCGACTAATTTGCTCTAACCTATCCCCAAACATCGTCAGCGATGCGCTTAACCAATTTCAGTTTGGCCCACTGCTGGTCTTCCGTCAGTTGGTTGCCTTCTTCGGTCGAGGCGAAACCACACTGCGTGGACAGCGCCAAGTTGGCCAACGGCACTTGTTGCGCGGCGTCCTTGATGCGGGTCTTGATGTCGTCTTCATTTTCCAAGTCGGGAAACTTCGATGTGATCAATCCCAAGACTAATTTCTTGTTAGTATCGTTGTTCCAGATCTTCTTGAGCGGCGTGAAATCACCGGCCCGGTCGCTATCGTATTCCAAGAACAGGCCGTCATAGTGCAACTGGCTTAGGTAGTCCGCCACATCATCATAGCCGCCAGAGAACAGGTATGTCGACTTGAAGTTGCCCCGACAAATGTGGGTGGTGACCGTCAAGTCGTCTGGCAGGTCCGTCAACAGATCGTTGATGACCCGGACCGCGTCTTCGGCCAAGGACACATAGGTCTGATGCGCGGTGGCATCGTCGATTGTCTCGTTGAGCTTGCTAATGAGAAAGGCCCACGTCGTATCGTCCAGTTGGAGGTAACGGCAACCCAGTTCATAGAAGTGCAGAATCGTTTCATGGTAAGCCTTGGCCAAGTCATCTAGGTAGGCGTCCCAGGTCTCATAAAATTCGTGCCAGTTGTCACTGCGGTTGTCCCGGAACAACATGGTTGGTGACGGAATCGTCTGTTTCACCAGCACATCTGCTGGTACCAGCGACTGGAGGTATTGGAAACTCTCAAAGAACGGATGGTCCGGGTTAAACGCAATCTTGCCCACCAGGTCGGCGTTGTCGGTCCGCGTCTTGCTGCCATGAAATTTATAACTTTGTTGATAGTCATAGTGGCCGACCCCGTTTAACCCCCATAAGAAGTCCAGGTGCCACCAGCTCCGGTTGAACTCACCGTCAGTAACGGCCTTCAAACCGAGGGCCACCTGTTCACCGACGACGCGTTTCGTTTCGGCACGTTGGACGGTTTTCAGTTGGTCAGCATCGATTTCACCCGCCGCAAATTTTGCCCGGGCGTCCTTCAAGGTTGCGGGGCGTAAGAGACTGCCCACAACGTCATAGCGGTAAGGGAACTCATTTTCTGTCGTCGTTGTCATGATTAATTTCCTCCTAGATTGGGCTGACCCTAGACCGTTCGACTGGCAACGTGAAGCGCTCATTTGGCGAACACGTCGCCCGTGACTCTCCTAGCGTGCACCGCTAAGGGACTCTCAAGGGGTTGGTAGCGGCGAAATGACCGTTGCCAGTCCAGCGATATAGGTTGACCCGTTTTCTAATCGGTCAGCATAAGTAAAAAACGACACGCTCCTCCCCCGAACTAATTACTTAGTTCAAGGGACGAACGTGTCGTTTTACCACCCTAGTTCACAAAATCCTCGCAGACCTTGCCTCAACGGTACCAGTTGATACCCGGAAAGTTAACGGTTCCTACCGACCAAGCAGCGTGAACCACTTGGTAGCTATCGGGAGCTCATCTTCATGGTTCGTCGTAGACCCGTTCACACTCGCTCGGGCTCACTGTACAACGACAACGCCACTACTCTTCTCCTAGCCTTATTTATGACAAACCGATTAGAAATTAGTGATAAGTTTAAGGCTCTTGTTGGTGACTGTCAAGAGTAGATTTGTTGTAAGACTTTTATCTGCGGTTTTACCTGTCCGCACTGCGGCTGCCAGGGGTTCCGCCTCCTCCGTCTCTGGTTGTGGTTAACCGCAACAATCGTTAAAAATCTTATGTTATCCGCCGCTTACGGTATAGTCGATAACGATTTTGATACGCCTTATGCTGGCCAGAAAACGCCTGTGTAAGCCGAGAGGCCGCCAGATATGGGCTCAGGCGCGTCGTTCTACTTAGTTGGTGGTGTTTTCCCGCCGGCTTAGTAGAAGACCAAGCTTGAAGACTCGCGGTTTTCGAGGCTTCAAGTTGCGTCCGCACCGTTCCAGCCCATATCTGGCGGCCGGTAAGGCGAAGTGTTTACGACAGCACAACGACCTTCCCAAAGCCCTGCTGACTCGCCAAGAACTCATGGGCAGCACGCATGTCGCTTAGTGGATACGTTTTAACCGGTCGAACGTCGATCTGGCGCGTTGCAATCAGCTCGAGCAACGCCTGCACGCGCTGGTTGTCGACATCTCCCGAGTAAAATGACGTCAGATATACCCCGTTAGGAATTGCCATGATGGGGTCAAAATCATCTAGCGTCCACTGCCCGCCTAGCTGGCCCGTTGAGCTAACGATTCCGCCCAAGTTCATCCGTTGCAGTGAGTCTGGAACCGTCGCCGGGCCGATCAAGTCGAGGATCCGGTCAAATTTTTCATCCGTCAATAACCGGCCATCCTGTTCTTGAATGACGTCATCGTAACCCGCCGCCTTGAGCTGTTGCTCACTTGCTAAATTCCGGGTCGTCGCAATGACCGTGACATCGGCCGCCATGGCGTGCGCCAACTTCACTGCCGCCACACCGACCCCACTGGTCCCGCCACGAATCAACAAGCTTTGACCCGCCGCCAGATTTAACCCCAGCAGAGCGCCATACGCCGTGTAGTAGGTCTCTGGCACGGCAGCCAGGTTTTCCCAGGATAGACTCGTTGTCACTGGAAGCAACTGGTCGTTGGGCACCAAGACGTATTCCGCATAGCTCCCGTCGTAAGCCCGCCCCATTTCGCCCATAAAAGTAATGACGACTTGGCCCACCGGCAACCGCTGACTGTCGGTCGTGTCAACGACTAGGCCAACCGCTTCGATGCCTAAAATCCGGGGAAACTTGACGCTAGGCGACTTGCCTTCGCGGGTGAAGACCTCGGAGTGATTCACACCTCTGCCCTTCACTTGAATGAGCGTCCATCCCGGCCGGACTGTCGGTTTCGGGACCTCAACGACTTCTAAAACTTCTGGACCACCGGAGTGGCGAACCACAACTGCTTGCATCATCTGACTTCCTCTCTAGTCTAACAGGCCATGACTTCTCAAATAATCACGCGCCACGGTCGCCGCCTTTTCGTGTTTGACGGTGACTTTATAGTTCATCTTCTGCATATCGGTCATGGAGATTTTGCCAGCGAGCTTGTTCAGCGTCGTCCGCAGTTCGGGATGTTCCGTCAACAGCTTTTCGGTCATCAACGGTGCCCCCTGATATGGTGGGAAGAAATTCTTATCGTCCTTCAAAACGACCAAATGGTACTCCTGAATTTCGGGATCGGTCGTGTAACCGTCGACCAGATTGACCTTACCGTTGGCGATGGCCTTGTAGCGAATCGATGGCTCCATGGTCTTGGCGCTGGCAAACTTCAGGCCATACGCCTTGCTCAACCCAGGATAACCATCCTTCAACTGGTAAAAGTCGGGGTCGAAACCAGCGTGGACCTTGCCCTCAATCGCGACCAAATCGGAAACGGTCTTTAAATGATACTTCTTAGCAAATTGCTTGGTGACCGCCAAATCATACCCATTTTGATATTTCATCGGCTTCAGGTAGGCCAGCTGATGTTGCGCCTTGAGGGCCTGTTTAGCCACTTGATACGTCTTCGCCGGATCGTGACTCGCCGACTTTTCGCCCGTGACCAAGGACTCTAAGACGGTCCCCGTAAATTCAGGATAGATGTCGATCGACCCCGACTGCAGGGCCTTGAACAGAAACGAGGTTCCCCCAAAGTTTGCCTTGGTCGTCACCTTGGTATTTGGATGGTCGTGCTCGATCAAGTCCTTATACATATTGATTAAAATTTCGGGCTCGCTGCCCATTTTCCCAGCAATCGTAATGGTCGCCTGGGGACTCGCCAGTTTACGATAACCGGCAAAGCCACCGATCAACACCACCAGCGTCAACAGGACGATGCCGGCCTTTTTAAAGGACAACTTGCCCAGCCAGTCGATGGCCGCACCAAAGACTAGCGCGAGGACGGCCGACAACACGGCCCCAATGATCAGGAGCGCATTGTTGTTGGTCTCAATCCCCAGCAGGATGTAGGTCCCCAAGCCCCCGGCCCCAATCAGGGCGGCCAAGGTAGCGGTCCCAATGATCAGGACCATCGCGATGCGAATACCGGAGATGATCATCGGCAAGGCTAATGGCAACTCGACTCGGAAAAGTTTCATCCGCCGCGACAGCCCAAACGCGGTCGCCGCTTCCTCTAAATTGGGGTCGATGGTGGTCAGCCCAGAATAGGTGTTTTGAAAGATCGGCATCACCGCATAGATGACTAACGCAATGATTGAGGGAATCGTCCCAATACCAACGATGGGAATCAGGATTCCCAACAGTGCCAGACTCGGAATGGTTTGAAGAATACTGGTGATTTGGAGCATGACTTTTGCCCAACGCTCATGATTCATCAGTAAAATTGCTAACGGGATAGCGATGACGGCCGCAATCAGCAACGAAATCAGGGACAATCCAATGTGTTGCCCGATGGAATTGACGATGTCGCCGCCCTGCGTTTGGAGAATATGAATGATCTGTGCCAACTAGTTCGCCTCCTTACTTGCCAAATAGTCGAGGAGATCCGGCGTACTGAGCATTCGGGCGGTCGCGCCCGTGCCCACCACGACCGGCGTGCTCCCCTTTAATGCCGCCGCCAGTTCGTTGATGGTGGCCGTCGCCGTTAACGTTGCCGGTGCGGTCGTCGTTTCACCGTAGCCCTCATTTAAGAGTGACTGGACGGTGTCGGGACGCGGGGCGTGTTCATTTTCAAAAAAGCCGCGCACAAAATCATTGGCCGGGTGCTGCATGATGTCCTCACCCGTCCCCACTTGTTGGAGCTGACCCAACCGCATCACGGCGATGTGTTGGCCCAGCCGTAGCGCCTCGTGCATGTCATGCGTGACGAACACGAAGGTCATCTGGAGTTCCTTATGCAGCTGTAACACCAGGTCCTGTAGCTGTTTACGGGAAATCGGGTCCAACGCGCTAAACGGCTCGTCCATCAAGACCACCTTGGGTTTGATGGCGAGCGCGCGGATGATGCCGACCCGTTGTTGTTCCCCACCGGACAGCTCATTGGGCATCCGCGTGGCGTACTGGTCCGGATCCAAATCGACCTGTTTCAGTAACGCTCGTGCCCGTTCAATCCGTTGCTTACGCGGCCAGCCGAGCGATTCCGCCTGAATGGCGATGTTTTCTTGAATGTTTAAATTGGGAAAGAGCGCAATGTTTTGCAGCACATAACCCATTTGGAGTCGTAATTGTGTTAAATCATAATCGATCAGGCGCTTATCCTCAAAGTAAATGTCACCCTTGGTTGGCGCAATCAAGCGGTTCAGCATCTTTAGCGTCGTCGTTTTCCCACTCCCACTGGGGCCGACCAACACAAAGAAATCTCCCGTCGGTATGGTCAGATTGAGGTTGTCAATCGCCTGGTTGCCGGCGTAACGCTTGCTGACGTTTCTAAATTCTATCATTCGTGACCTCCCACTGCTGACTTTCAAATAACGCTGGTTTATTTTCAGGATGACTCGCCAAAAATCAAAACGCCAGGCATCCAACTTCACATTTCACATGACTGTCTTCAATTATACTAATCTTCCACCAATTACCTAGGCAGAAGCCTTACGAATTTTCTGATGCAACAGTATTCCACTTTACACGTTTCCCCGCCGGCTGTTAATATTAAAAAGAAAGAGTTTCCGTCCTAAAAACTTAGAAAATAAGGTGTTTACTGTGCCAGACGAAACTGATATTGCCATTATCAAGGAGCTTAATCGCGATAGTCGCATCAAAACTAGTCACTTGGCCGACCTCGTCCACCTGTCCGCGCCGGCCGTCGCCGCCCGGATTCAGCGGCTCGAGGATACCGGCGTTATTACAAAATACACCATTGAAGTCGACCTCGACAAGGTTGATCTGCCCCGACAGGTCTTCATCCAGGTTGCCGTTCAGGACCGCCAACACGCGGCTTATCTGAAATTGATCAAGAGCCACCACAACGATTTCCGCCATCACTACCGCACGACTGGTAGCTACGACTACATGCTGGAGGGGGCGTTTCACGACCGCCACGTGCTGAACGATTTCCTACTGGCTCTGGGAAAAGTAGCCCGGTATCAGGTCATCGACGTGATCGACGATATTTAATGTGGGTTTGGTGCGTTACTGTCCTGATTACTCTTAGTCAAAGTTGGTACCCTGTTATGCCAGCAATCACTCCCACTGAATTTCGACAACATTGCCAAAAATCAATGCCAATTCAAAACGCCTCCCTTCACAGCCTTTTTCGGCTGATAGCGGGAGACGTTTTTTCATTACTAGTAATCATACTCAGATCAACTGTAAACACCGACGCTGCGATTGGACAGCGCCTGCACTTTGGGCAGATTTCAACAGTTATGCTGGTCCCCAACTATCTAAGCCGGAGGAGGCCAGGGACGGAGCCAGCCATGGAGGTGATGTTAGCTGGCGGTTCTTAAGCCGGCTTACATCACGGGCGACTTTGAAGACTCGTGTTCTTCGAGTCTTCAAAGCGAGCGAGAAGCCCGCCCCATAGGCTGAAGCGTCCCCACAGCAGGCGCAGTCCCTGGCAGCCGCAGTGCGACCAGCTCTCGACAAGTGTAAAAGCTAGTCGTTGTCCACGATCACCTGACCCAGCGCCCGGCTGGCCATCACGTAAGTATGAGCTTCCTTGATCTGGTCAAGCTTGAACACCTTGGCGATTGGAATTTCCAAATGGTTTTCCGAAATCAGGTTAAACATCTCATCGACCAAGTCCTGTTGAACGTTGGTGGAGTCAAACATCGTCAAGAACTTGCCGCCCAGCGTGAAGGGGTTGAACTCTTTGGCAACCCACTCGCCGGCTAGTAACCCGATCAAAGATACACCGCCGCCCTGATTCAGGTGGGCAATCGAATCGGCTAACGTGACCGTACCGACCATGTCAATGATGCCGTCATAGTTTTTGTCCGTCACCAATTTATTATCCGTATCCAGGATGGCATCATCGGCGCCGTTGGCAATCAGCTCTGGCAACATTTCTTTGCGCCGCGTGGTTGCCGTGACCTTGAGGCCCATCACCTTGGCCAACTTGACGGCTGACAGGCCGACCGCCGTTGTCCCGCCACGGACCAATAACGTTTGGCCCGCCTTACGGTGCAACGACTTGATGGCGCCAATCGCCGTGTAGAAGTTTTCTGGATACTCGGCCAATGTGACCCAGTCGCCGTTAAAGTCTACTGGGAACAGATTGCTGTCATCGACCAGCGCGTATTCCTGGTAGCTACCGTCCACTTCACGACCGAAGCCGTCCATCATGGTCACGACCTTTTGGCCGACCTTCAGCTTACTCTGGGCGGAGGCTTCGGCAATTTCACCGACGGCCTCAACGCCGATCACCCGGGGAAATTTAACCGATGGCGACCCACCGGCACGGGTCAAGACTTCGTAGCGGTGCACGCCAAACGCGTGGATGCGCATCACGGACTGGTGGTCCGTCGCCTTTTGAATTGGCCGGTCGACGATCTTCATGACGTTAACGTCCCCTGGTTCATCAATGACAACTGCTCTCATTAGTTAATCGCTCCATTCTTTTTGTTTGCTTAATCAATAAACCCAGTATAGAGTATAACGTAACGTCACAGTCAAGCAGGAAGGATCGAAAAAATGCTCACTATTCAAAAATTTGCGGAACTTGCCGGAACGACACGGCGGACACTGATTTTTTACGATCAAAAGGACCTATTCAAGCCTAAAAAGGTTGCGGCCAACGGCTATCGTTACTACGATTACGACCAATTATACCCCGCCACGTTCATCCTTGAACTGCGCCGTCTCGGCCTGTCGATCAGTGAAATCAAGGCCCTCAATACCTCGACCAATCCTAATTCGCTCGATAAAAATCTCCAGCACATTCTCACGCAGATCAACCAGCAGATGGACAATTTGAGCCTGCTTAAGACGACCCTGAACACCCGCTTCAATCAACCCATCGCCACCGAAAATAATGTTCGTAATCAACCGGTCATGGCGCAAATGGATGCCGCTTTGTTCTGCCAATCCAAGCAGTCCGTGGCCTGTACCGAAGCCGAAATTGCCGAAATTTACGCCGATTTCTACGAGCGGTTAGGGAAGCTCAAACTGGTCAATCAGCAGGATTCCGGCTTTCTCACGCGGTTGCCTAATAGCGATGCCAACGGCTACCCCACAGCTTCATTTTGCATCCTCAAGGCCGTCACGGCCCAAACAGACACCGGTGACTTCCCCCGAATCGAGAAACCAGCCGGCAAATACGTCGCCATCACGACAACCAACGACACTAAAAATATCTGTATCGCGCTGAAAATCCTTGCTGAATACATTCAAAAAAATCAGCTCAAAATTAACGGTCAGTTGTGGCAAATGAACCGCGATGAGAATTTCACCAGCAAGGGCGCTTCCGATTTAGTCTCCCTGCAATACCAAATTCAAAACGAGAACCAATGAAACGCGCCAGGATTCTTGACCGGCTCCGCAAAAAGTGCTGTAATCAAGTTGATAACAAACGATTACTTTACTTAACTAGTCACAGTATCAGAGTTTACATTTAAAATTAAGGTGGGTCTTAACATGGACGAAGTGGTACAAGCACTTAGCGACATTGTCAAATTAAATACAGTTAATGGAAACGAAAAATTGGTCGCCGACTATCTGGCCGACCTCTTTAAGCAACACGGTATCGACAGCACCGCCGTGGAATATGCCCCCAACCGGGTCAGCCTGGTCGCCGAAATTGGCGATGGCAACGGTCCCGTCGTTGGTTTTGACGGCCACGCCGATATTGTAGCCTTAGGTGACGCGACTAAATGGAAGGCCGACGCCCTCTCCGCAGCTATTGTGGACGGTAATATGATTGGCCGGGGAACGTCCGACATGAAGTCCGGCTTGATGGCTGGCGCACTCGCGATGATCCATTTGAAGGACCAAAACGTGCCTTTACACGGTACCTTGCGCTTCATGGCCACCGTTGGTGAGGAATACGGCCAATACGGCGCCCAACAACTGGGTGAAAAGGGCTATGCCAAGGACCTCGACACGCTGATTGTCGGCGAACCAAGTGGGGTCCACAAGCAATTATTGCTGCAAAAGAAGATTCAATACATGCTCCAAAGCGACGAAGTGGGAGCCAAGAAGCTCTTCGACGCCAACCAAACCAACGAACAACATTTCATCGAGCTGGCGCACAAGGGCTCCCTGACATACACGGTCCACTCCAAGGGGGTCGCTGCGCACAGTTCCATGCCAGAAATCGGCAAGAACGCCATCACCCCGCTGATGCGCTTCTACCAAAAGGAAGAGGACTACTTCGCTTCCATTAAGGACTACCGCAACCCCGTCCTCGGACCAGTGACGCCCGTCGTTACCATGGTCAAGGGTGGCGAGCAGATCAACACGGTGCCTGCCAGTGCCGACCTCTCCGTCAAGATTCGGACCATCCCCGAACTGCCAAACGCCGACATCACGGCCGCTATCAAGCAGATCATCGCTGATTTGAACGCTGACGGTGCCGACTTAACGTTGGACATTCTCAGTGACCTCCGTCCCATGCACACCATGGACGACGCGCCATTAGTTAAGGCCGCTAAGGAAATCGGCCAAGCCGAACTGCAACAAGCCTTGCCTTTGATTGGTGTTCCCGGTGGCACCGACGCTTCTTCGTTCCTGGCATTCAACCCCGACATCGACGTCATCGTCTTCGGGCCCGGCAACATCACGGCGCACCAGGTCAACGAGTACGTCGACCTCGACATGTACCACCGTTTCATCACGATTTACGAAAAATTGATTACGCGTTTGTTGAAGTAAGATTTCGAACCTAGAGATGGATAGTGGTAAAGTGGCCGCCTGCGGCTTCCAGGACTGCGCCTGCTATGGGGTCGGTTCCAGCCTTTGCAAGTCTTCCACCTCGACTTGAAGCCACGCCAGAACCGCGTGTCTCCAAGGTCGTCCCACGATGTAACCCGGGAAAGGACCCCGGCTAACATCGTCGACACAGCTGGCTTCGTCCTGGCTTCCTCCGGCTAGGGTTGTGCTCTATGGCAACCGACCGTTAAATGAAAACAATAGGTTTACTCTAAATGAAAAAGTTGATCTCGTCTGATTGCAGATGAGGTCAACTTTTTTCATTTCTATTCTATCTGGTAGTGTATCATGACGCGGCGTACTGATGCCATGGTGAATCGACGATGTCGGCCATACCAAAAACAATGGCGACTGAGACAACGTTCCGTCAACTGCTCGTTTCGCCCGTGACCTATCACCTGACTATATCGTTATCATAGCTCACCAACAGTCCCGGACAACCGGCTGAACTCAAGACCAATTTTACTGTGGTATCATCCATCCGAGCCGGAGGAGGCCAGGGACGGAGCCAGCCGTGGAGGTGATGTTAGCTGGCGTTTCTTAAGCCGGCTTACATCACGGGCGACTTTGAAGACATGTGTTTTCCATGGCTTCAAATCGAGCGAGAAGCCCGCCCCACAGGCTGAAGCGTCCCCACAGCAGGCGTAGTCCCTGGCAGCCGCAGTGCGACCACACCTCGTCAGCCACAAAAGAAATTAGTCATCGTCCACCGCGTAGCCCGGCGCGTTGGTGAGGCCCCAGGTGATGACGCCCTGGTACTCGCCAGCCGTTGCCCCGCCGCTGACCGCCAACAAGAGCCCCGTTTCCGGCGTCCAACTCTTGGTCACGTCGTAGACGCCATCGGGAACACTGGCATCTGTCTTTCGAGTCAAAATCGGCGTGGCTTCGGTCCCAATCGGAATCGTCCGGTAGGTATCCACGTAGACCGGCTGACCGGCTAACTTCTGTCCGGCCGCCGTTTTAAAGGATTCCGCTTGTGCCGTCAACGTCCAGGGTTCGTCGGTTCCCCGTTCATCTTGGACACTCAATTGCCAGTCCGTTTCTCGTTGGACATTTTGCGTCGACCCAGTCAGCGTGGCGTCCTTAAACGTACTCCGCAACGAAATGGTACTAAACTTTAACGTCCCAGCCAACGTAATCGGAACGCATACCGACTCAGATTTGTCCCCATTTTCGGTCGCTGCAGTTAAGGTCACTTGATTCGCACCACGCCGAATTTGCTTACCGGCAATGGGTAGCTGAAAGGTGCCATCTTTTTTGACCGCCACTCGTTTGAGCTCGTTATTATTTAATTGTGACTCTATCCAAATTTTTGAGGCAGACGCCGCATCCACGCCTTTCAAGCGGGCCGTTCCTTCGACCACAATATCCTGACGAGTCGGCAACGCTACTGGATTTTCACTGGTGACTTCCATGCTCATCCGGGCATTCGGGTTAATAATAAAGTTCGGCGTATCCGCAGCGCTAACCTGGGTCGAAGACGTGAATTTACTGGTGAACGCGTCAACTGTCGTGGTCGCGGTCACTTCCTTGGCCTGGCCGACCACACTAATGACGGCCGTCGGCTCCTGCTTGCTCAACGCGCTTTGGAGGCGCACCGACAGCTCGTTATCCTCGAAGTCCGTCAGCGACACGCGCTGCTTTTTCCCTTTGCTATAGGCGATTTCAATTTCTTTCACGTCGATCTCCTTAGGCACCTTCAAATGCGCCATGATGTCGGCCCACGCTTGCTGTCCGTTACGGTAAGTTAATTGGTAGTCCAGCTTAACGCGACTCTTACTCTTGATCTGTCCCCCTGAATTCACGACGCGTTGTCGCTCCAAGTCGGTCATGGTCGTGGCCGCATCGACATCGACCATCCCCGGTGTATTCTCCAACACGACCAAATGGTTTTCGTACTGGTCACTCGTGGCCGAAGTTAGTCCCCAACGAATCCGCCCCGTGTTCTGGGGGTCGAGGTGCCGCAAATCAAGCGCAACGGTCCGGCCCATCCCCTGTTGGCGCGCATGGGTCTGCGGATTCCGGTCATCAAATCTGTAAATCAACGTGCCGCCTTTTTGATAATTTACCGTCAAATGGTGCCACTGGCCGTTCGACAGGAAGTTGGGGTCGTTGACGTTATTCAAGACGTTTTTGTGCCACATATTGTAGTAGTACGTGTGCCGAGCACCAAAAAGATTGTGAAAAAAGCCATGGTCGATCTCGTTTAGTTGATAAGTGTGTTCCTTCCCCGGATAATTCGATGCAATATGCATCACGGGATAGCTGGCGTCAAACGAGTTGGCTTTCCCCGAAGACGAGTTAGTCGCCTCCCCGTTCCATTGTGTATCAAATTCCAGCGCCCAGCTATTTTGAATTGCCGTATATGCAATTTTTTTGGGATCAGACTGATGCGGATCTTCATCAACGCCCCATACCCCTAGTGTTTCCCCCGCAATGGGACCTTTTCGTTGTAGCGGCATGGCGTCTAGCCCGCGCGCATCATTTTGCAGGACAAAGGCCATCCCTTCCCCGGCTGAGGCGTCACTGTTTCCTAAGTACAACCACATCGAAATGGTCTGGTCATGCTTTAAGTCTAAGAGTCCCTGTCGCGTCGCCCACATCGAGCCAAATTGATCCGGCCCGCTCGTCAATACGGCAACCTGCGTCCCGGGAGCGTTCGGATTAGTGCTATCCACCACAGTGGATGCGCTCTTGGTCGTGGTATCCGTTGTCACAAACGGATTCGTCTTGTCCAGCACGATGCCGTGGGGTGTTGTCGCCAAAGCCGTATTTAAATCATCATTGGCGTGCCCCACTTCCCAGCCGTGCCAGCTCAAACCAGCCATCATCACTACCAACGCCAAACGTAACCATCGTTTTGCTCCCATTGTTTCTCCCCCATACTCTTTTCTAACCAATTGTCATCTCTTTCAAAACAAAACAAGTGTCCAGTCCGCTGTGGGCGTTCACCCGCGGTAGACTGGGCACTTATTAGCATCCAGCTTGTGTGTTGGCCGCCGGATTACCGGACGACACAACGGTTGATTTAACTGCGAAACTCACTCGCCCTAACTCGGCGCGTCACTCAGCGTCCAGATAATCGTTCCCGAATACCTGCCTACCGCTGATCCGTCTTTGACCGCGAGTAAGATCCCGGTCTTGGGCGTCCAACTACCGGCCACATCGAAGCGGCCCGCATCTTCACTATCGTCCGTAACGTGCGTTAGGACCGGCGTCGGGGTCGTCCCAATCGGAAGCGACCCGTGGCTGGTCACGTAGACCGGTTGCCCGGCCAGCTGTTGCCCGTCACTAGTGGTCAATGCGGTGGCTTGTGCGTTTAGCGTCCAACGAGCCCCCGTTCCGCGCGTATCCTGAACAACCAGCCGCCAATCGCCGGTCCGACCGACTAACTGGCTGTTACCGGTCAAGGTACTGGCCCGGAACCCTTCCTCGCTGGAAACCGTGTCAAATTTCAGCTCGCCAGCAACCGTGATGGGCACGGTCACCGTTTTTGACGCGTCACCGTTAGCTGTAACTGCAGTCAGTTTCAACACATTCGCCCCGGGCTGTAGCTGGCTGGCAGCCAAAGGAAGAGCAAACGTGCCGTTACTTTGCGGCGTTACCCTGGGCAGGGCAACGCCATTCAGCTTGGCTGTGACGCGCAATGCTGGTGGCACGTTGGCACTGGTGAAGCCGCCGATCTTTCCCGTCACCGTCGTCTTCTGTAAGTCCGGCAGCGCCAGTGGATCAGCACTGGTCACTGCCAAATTGAGATCAACGACGGGTGTGACGCTAAAGGTCGGTGTCGTTGCCGTGCCAACAAACGCTGATGACGCAAAGATACTGGTGGCGCCGGTCACTACTTGGCGGGCACTGACGGGCAGAACACGCCCCGTCACTTGAACCGTGGTGGACGGATTCTGGCGCGACAGTGCTGACTTGACCGCCATCACGAGCTGACCGTCACGCGCCGTTGCTAGCGCGAACGTGGCGGTTTGCCCGTTGGCAGTGGTAACCGTTGCTTGGCCATCATACGCAATGCCCGTTGGCAACCGCAAATGCCCGACAATGTCTGACCAGGCTTGCCGACCGGCCTGATAATCCAGGTGATACGTCAATTGAACCTTGTCGTGGCTGGCGACCTCATCGTCGTGGTCAACGATCTTGTCCTGCGTTAGATCGGTCAACTGCGCTGAGGTCTTTGCCACCACTAGTCCGGGCGCATTTTCTAGGATGACCAGGTTACTGCCATCGTGGCTGCCCGTGGTGCCGGTGACCCCCCACCGTGCGCGACCGGTATGGTTCGGGTCGATCTGATTCAGGTCGATTGTTACCGTCCGGCGCACGCCCGGTTCGGGGGCTGCGGTCACGGGGTTTTTGTCGTTAAACGCGTACGTCATGGTCTGCGCCGTGGCGTCCCAGGTTAACGTCAAATGATGCCACGACCCGTTAGCCAAAAAATTTGGCTGTGTCGGGTCGCTGATCACGCCCACGTGACGCAAGCGGTAAACGGTTGGTGCATTGTCGGCATCCTTGGTGGTCGCTGTCAGCGGCAGATAACTCGTTGCCAACCCGGGATAGGCCGAAGCAATGTGTGCGGTGGTGCGACCAGCATTCAGGTCAGTGGTCAGGCTCGGGGACTTGTCGTTGACCTTTGTGTCAAACTCCAGTGCCCAGCTATTTTGAATCGCTGTTGCGGCAAGGCCACTTGCCGAACTGACCGTGGTGTCGGCCGCCACACCCCAAACACCTAGCGTTTCAGCGTTGATGCCAGCACTCCCCCAGTCAGGCATCGCGCGCACGCCCCGGGGATCGTTTTGCAGCACGAAAGCCATGCCAGCGGTTGCAGCGGTCCCCTGATCGCCAAAGTAGAGCCACAGCGATAGGGTCTCGTTGTGGGTTAAATCAAAGTTATTGTCATCCGTCGACCAAGTTGACCCAAACTGATCTGCGCTGTTTGTTACCACCGCGGCTTGCGTTCCGGGTGCTTCCGGATTCGTCGTATTCACGACGGTAGCAGAGCTCTTACTAGCCGTTGCCACCGTTAAGATGGCGTTGGGCTTGTTGAGTAGAATCCCCTGCGGCGCGGTCGCCAAAGCATGCGGATAATCGCTATCCGCACGCGCCGTGACCGGACCACCCCAACAGGCCAGGGCCAGCAGAATCAAGCCAGCGTCCAACCACCGTCTGAACATGGGAAATCCCCCCTATTCACTTACGAAAGCAGCCGCGGGTGAGGGCCACCAGTCGTGCGGGCGAAATGAATCGTACACGACTGGTGGAGACCTCTGGAAAATTATGACTAAACTAACTGACGAACCAGGTGCTAAGTTGTATAGGTTGCGTGCTCCGACCACAGTCGACTTGCCTGCTACCGGCTACAGTCACCGGAAAATATAACCATAGCTCAATAGCGCGACAACTATAATCAGCACGACCGATCATCCACAACGTTGCCGGAGTCGGAGGCTGACAGATTCGGAGCCCAGTGAAAGCGATCTTAGACCGGAAAGCCCCACCCGGTCTTAGAACGCTGGCCGTCTTTGAGACTCGGTCTAGGAGGCTCAAAGGCGCCCTGAAGACCGCTCCCCAGGCTTCAGGTCTGCCTCACAGGGGCGGAGAACCTGTCAGCCGCAGACGGAGAACACGTACAATCACACTACTCGTCAACATCATCATCGTCGCGGTGCCGGTTGCGGTAGAGCAGGTAACCGATGACGGCAAGCAGAATGGCAATCAGGAGTCCTAACGCCGCGTACAGCCAGTAATTTGGCCGTTTAGCTGGCGCCAAGACCGTCTTGTTCAATCGCTTAACGGTCTGGTCTGCAATCGTGAAGTTACGGGTAAACTGCCAGGTCTGGGCACCCGCCTTGGCCGTTAGATAGAGCGTGTATTGGCCGGCGGGAAGGTTCTGGCTGCCCCACGGAATGCCAAAGTTAAAGTTACTGTTCGGCGCCATCCCCATCCCGCTTTGTTGCTGCCGAATCAGGGTCTTGACCGAACCAAACTTCGTCACACGGGCATTGACCGTGAGTTTTTGCATAATGCCAGGCTGCGGGTTTTGCAGATTAGCCGTGACGTAATTCCGCCGGTTGATCTGCGTGGCCTTGACCTCGTGCAGGCGCAGGTCGGGTAAGACCGTCTGCGCGCTCTCGCGAAGTCGTAAGCCAATGGCATAAGCGAACGCGTTTTGAATCGTGATCTTCGCCGTCGTATGTTTCGCGGCGGCTGGGACCTGTTCCACGTACACCCCACCTAAAATAATTCCCGGTAGCTTCTTCGCAGGCATGGTGTAGGTAAACGTCACCTTTTTCTGGGCATTAGCCGCCACCGTCACCTTTTGGTCGGCCCCCTTAGTGAAGATGTCTCGCGTCCCCACTTTTAACGAAGGGTCCAACTTAGGCTTGACCTGACTGTAATCAATCACCCCGTTATCGTTTGTCACGGCTTGATTGATGCTGACCACGTACTTCTGTTGCCGATCGCTCGTATTGGTGATGACGATTGCCAACTCCTGCGTTTGCCCCGGTTTGACCCGCAAGGCAAAATAGTTCACCTGCTTGTCATCTTGGTTACTTGGGAGCTCGGCTCTCACCGTGTAGCCCACGCTATCCGCATAGGCCGTTGGCATTTGCCATATCAATCCGACTAAGGCTAGACTCAATGCGAGTAAAAGTTGCCATCCTCGTTTCATCGTTGTCATCCCCCCATCAACCGCCAGAAAAACCGGTGCCACGGACATGACACCGTCAAAATGACTTGTGCTGCTTGCTTGCTGGCGGCCTAGTCGTCGCTTTTAGGAAACCCATTTAGCATCAGCACGGCAACTTTCCAAAATTACTGTGGCGTGTCGCTTAACTGCCACGTCAGCGTTGAACTGTAGATACCGCTGACTTGCCCAGCAGGAACCGTTAAGTTGACGTTGGCCAAGCTATACTCGGAATCCCAAATCCCCAAACCACCCTTAGTTGGAGCCGCCAAAACGATTTGCGTCGTCCCGGTCCCATTTAAAGGTGAGTTGGTTGCCACTGGTGCGGTGGACGGGTTCCCCGTGTTCGCTGCGGCCACTTCTGGTGTCCCCAGCGTCAATTGGGCACCGCCTAACGTGTCACCCGCTGCATCCGTAAACGGCGTGTTCTTTAACTGAACGTTCCAACCACTGCCTAAGCCGGGGTTGGAAACTTCAACAGGATTGTCGGCCGATACCGCAAAGTAACTGCCGTTGGTCTTACCGTTAGGAGTGACATTCTTGCCAAAGCTGATGTTTGGCGCCGTATCCAGAGAAATCGTGGCGTTAGGACTCGTGTCAAATTCGGCTGACGTGGTGGTACTTTGCGTCGTTACAGCCGAACTGCTACTCGTCGAATCGCTGCTACTTGTGGTGGTCGTTGTCGAAGAACTACTGCTACTCGTATCAGTGGTTGCCGCGTAAACTGGTGCGGCGGCCAACAAACCAGTGCCTAGGCCCAAAACGGCTAGGGCGCTGAACAGTGAAACCTTCAATTTACGAGTCATTTTACTCACTCCTTCATACTAATATCATGATTACCAGTATTAGAGTAAACGAGGCGCCTCGGTAATGGCTAAGCCCCCCGCTAGCTGACGCCCTAAATTGTTCCGTGCCGGCCACGTTGTTCGCCGACTATCTGACCGAATTAACCTTTCAGTGTCCATACGCTTGATTCAATAAAGATGATAACCGCTATAAATTAAAAAGACCAGCTTTTCGCCAGTCTTTCGTACCTAGACCTTTAGTGGTGAAAGTCCCCCACCTTTAAGCCTAACAACTCATTTAACCATTGATGTGTCGCGTCATCAGCGCTTGCTGAAATCTTAAAACCAAGCGGTGAAAACAACGAACCAACTGCCGACCACTGGACCTGTCCCCCCACAAAGAAGCTGGCGGTCAATTGTTCACGCTGTGTGGGCGTGACGGGTGTCGCCATGGTCGTTAGTAAGTTTACGGCCAGTTGATCGGCCACTAAACCCGCGTAAGCCGTTGCTGTCAGGGGCTTCACGATTTGCCGCGGAACCGATAATGGGACGACCGGACCTTCGCGCAATAATAACCGTTGCCAATTCATAATTTGACCGAGCAACACGCCATAGAATTGCCAGGGGACCTGATTACCGATGCGTTTGAGGGTCGTCGCTGTGATGGCAGCCACGTCCCACTGAACCCGTTGTTGGCCCTGCGCCAATGCCGTTTGCAGCCACTCGCTAAAAAAGCGCTGGACCGTGGCGTCGACTAGCGGCGGAAACTTACTGCCCTGGACCAAATGGTAACGACCGAGTAAAAAGTCCTCGACTTGGTCCCAGTCAATGGTGCGGCTGGCCTGTTGTTGCTTCCGCCGTTTGAGCTGACGTAGCTGTTTTAAACGGCTTGATTTTCCGTAATTTCCTGGACGACTCATGGATTCGCCCTCCGTTTCTTTTTTGTTTTGTTCAATGCTTAGCTAGGTGCACAGGTAATTGCCGCACTGCGGCTGCCAGGGATTCCGCCTGCTGTGGAGACGCTTCAGCCTGTGGAGCGGGCTTCTCGCTCGCTTTGAAGCCACGAAGACCACGTGTCTCCAAAGTCGCCCATCTTGTTAGCTAGCCAGCGGCCAGCTAACAAGATTACCACGGCCGGCTGCATCCCTGGCCTCCTTCGGCTACGATGATGCTTTGCCAAATACTCACGCAAAACACGCAGCGTTACTAGAGAACCTAGCTTCGTGTGACCTACATTATACAACATGACTAGTCAAATATACGCTACAAACCCGGAATCCTCAATTCAACATAAATCGCTGGGAACAGACGTGGCCCTGACCTCCGCATTCAAGAACGACCTCGTCATTTAGCCCTCTTTTTACCGCTAGAAAAGTTGCTGACTCATTCCGAATATCCAATATCCGACCGGAACGAATAAGATCGGCGTTCATAGTTCTCTTGAACTGTAGCAAATTTTACAGTCCAAAACCAACCCAAGTCGGAGGAGGGCAGGGATGTAGCCAGCCGTGAAAGTGGTGTTAGCTGGCATTTTTCAGCCAGCTTACAGCACGGGCGACTTTGAAGACACGCGATTTCTGTGGCTTCAAATCGAGTCGGAAGCCCGTACTCCAGGCTGGAGCGTCCCCACAGCAGGCGGAATCCCTGCCAGCCGGAGTGCGACCAAGTTTGATCAATCTAAGCCCCGACAAAAAGCCCCGCGGATATTTTCCACGGGGCCCCTTGTTGGCGATTAGTCCCTGACAAAATCAGTTGTGCAGGACCAATACCTTATTTTTCTGCCGTTTCACGGGCGTGATATTTTCTGAAGTAAATGAGCGTCATGATAATCAGGAAGACGACCCCAACTAAAATGGAGATGCGCGTTTCGGGATTCAAGAACATGAAGATCAACGTGATGGCTAGAAAGACCAGCGTAATGTAGTTGGACCACGGTGCAAATGGCATCTTGAATGGATGGTTCGCCATGTGCTGTGGATTTTGCTTACGGAACTCAATTTCACTGATCAAAATCACGAACCATGGCACCATCCCTGGCAACACGCTGGAGCTGTAGACCATGACGAAGATTTGACTGGCGTCCTTGAAGTACATCGGCAAAACGACGTTCAAGACGACCCCAATCCCGATCCCGATGGAAATCGCGATGACCGAGTAGAACGGAACCCCATGCCGGTTGAGTAGCGTCACCTTTTTCGGCAACTGACTCTTTTCGGCTAAGGTGTAAGCCATTCGACTCGCGCTGTAGATCCCGGAATTCGATCCGGACAAGGCGGCCGTGATGACCACGAAGTTAATGATGGAAGCCGCGGCAGTAATCCCAATCTTAGCAAACGTCTGCACGAACGGTGAGCCGATCTGGTTGAGTTGGTCCCACGGGTAGATGGAAACGATCACGAAGATGGCGCCGACGTAGAAAATCAAAATCCGAGCAACCGTCGAACGAATGGCCGTGACCAGTGTGTGTTGCGGGTTCTCGGCTTCACCGGCCGTGACCCCGATCAACTCAATCCCCTGATACGACGCGAGCACAATGGCCAGCGCGTAAATGAACCCTTTGGCCCCACCGGTAAAGAACCCGCCATGCGTCCAAAGATTGCTGATGCCGACCGCGTGACCGTGGTTCCCAAAACCAAAGAGAATCACGCCTAACCCCGCGATAATCATTAAGACGATTGTGACCACTTTGATCAGGGCAAACCAGAATTCGAGTTCCCCGAACATTTTAACCGAGATCAGGTTGGCCACACACAAGAAGGTGATGGCGACTAACCCCGGGATCCAGTCCGGCAGGTTGGGCCACCAGAAACGGAAGTACCCACCCAACGCAATCATTTCACTCATCCCAACCACGATGAACTGGAAGATATTACTCCAGGCCGTTAAGTAGCCGAAAACGGGATGCATGTATTCGGAAGCAAAGGTTGCAAATGACCCGGTCGTGGGATGTACGTAAAGCATCTCCCCGAGGGCCCGCATAATTAAGTACAGAAAAACACCAGAAATGATGTACGCGATGAGGACGGAAGGTCCCGTCCACTTGATTGTGGAACCAGACCCCATAAATAATCCAACGCCGATCGTTCCGCCCAACGCAATCATTTGCATCTGGCGAGCGCTTAGTTTTCTTTGCAATCTAATTCCTTCTTTCTATTCTATTGAATATATTTTTGAAATATCGATAAACAATGGCTGACTAAAATTGCTTCAAATCGTACAGACCATAAATTAAAACTTTATGAGAACCAGTTTATCTGGTTCTCGACCGTAACGCAATCTTTTTTTGCTGAAACGACCCCCATGACCAATTTTGCTGCTTAACTAATTTGCAGCCGAACAGCCTAAAATAGAGTGAATCTCTCCACGCCGTAGCTGTCAGAAAATCCGACTGCTGCGATTGACCCTTTACAATAACCACAAAATTTACTCTACTTAAACCAACGATAGCATTGACATATTAACTATTGATCGGTAATCCACTATGTAAGCCGAGAGGTCGGTAAATATGGGCTCAGGCGCGTCGTTCTGCTTAGTTGGTGGTGTTTTTCCACCGGCTTAGCAGAAAACCAAGCTTGAAGACTCGTGATTTTCGAGGCTTCAAGTTGTGTTCGCACCGTTCCAGCCCATATTTTCCGACCGGTAAGGCGCAAGACCATCCACATAAATAGCTAAACTTGTTCTTAATTATGCAGCAGTTCCCCGTTTTATTCAAATTGATCTAAGCAGCAAAAAGGCCGCCACCAGCGCTACGCCGGCAACGGTCATTGGTTAACTTTTTTAGACTAACTTTTCATATACAAAACAAACGTCAGTTGGGTGGTAGACACCCACTAAATCGCCGACCTTTTGGAAACCGAATTTCTCGATCAGGTGTTGCATCTTCTTATTGTCCCGGTGGGTGTCGATGCGAATGCTATCGGCATCGGGATGGTTTTCTGCGATGTAATCGAATAGGTCGCGGAAGAGTTGGGACGCGTAGCCCTTGCCCTGATGATGGGAGAAGATGGCGACCCGGTGAACCGTGACGTACTTGTCGCTGGTCGAGAGCCATTCACCGTCCATGGTGTCGTACGCGTGGTCCGGTGATTCGATGATAGCGGCCACACCTAACGTTTCGTGGTCGTCACTGTTATAAATGACTGCCCGGCCGTCTTCAATGTCACCCTTGATGACGTTGCGGTTGGGATACTCATTTTGCCATTGATCGATACCGGCATCGGCAAGTTGCTGCTTGCCGTCTTCAATGATGTCACAAACTAAGTCTAATTCTTCGATTTTTGCTTTCCGTAAATACATGTCGTGGTCACCTCATTATTAAATTCCGAAACTTTTTAATACCCGTTGCGCCAATTGGTCGATGCGTTGGTAATCGTCATCGTCCGGATTCTGGTCAATTTTGACCGAATCGGCGACCTGTTCACCGTTACTGGAATTTAACTGCATGGTTAAATAATCGACAGCGCGACCAAAGTGCAGGTGTTGTTTGGAGCTGGACCCCAATACGGCAAACTTGGTCCGTTTCAGGTCAACATCCTTCAGGTCGGCAAAGAAATCTTGCGCTTCATCGGGCAATTCACCGTCATGATAGGTGTAGCACGCAATAATCACGGCATCGGTATTGGGCAGGTCAAAGGCATCAGCCTGTGAAATCTCCGTAATGACCGTTTGTGCGTGAGCTGCCAACTGGGCCTGTAAGTGGCCAGCGATGGCTTGGTTACGTCCAGTATGACTGGCATAAATAATCTGAATTGATGGGATCATAAGTTAAATTTCTCCTCGATACAAAATAGCCGGCACACATTGGCGGCACCGGCCAAAAGTAAACTGGTAAGTATTATAGACTATTTTCCAGAAATCCCCTAGCAATTCACATCAAATAATCTTGGCCTTGTGAAAAATCGTGGCGGGTGTAAACGATGCCATTGCACCACTCACTGGACTCCCACTAGAATGCCAAGTCAGCAAACTTTTTTTCATCAAATTCGTTGGTCACACCCGGAACGGCAAACCCACTTAACTGACGGAATTCACGACGAAATTGTTGATACCCTGGGAGATCTGTCGTGAAATTGACCGGCGTGATCTGCGGCAAGAGTGTGGCGACCTGCTCCTGAACGGCTGGCGACAATTCAGTAGCATCTGGGCGTAACCGACCAAGCGTATCGACCTCACGCCGGCTCCCATAAACCATGTCGCGGAACAACCGGTCTTGCTGGTCGATGGGCCGCTCGTGGGTCCCCAGCGCCTGTTCGACTTGGTACAACGCCGTACAATAGCGCGAAAATCCCGGAATGACCACGGACGCTTTGGTCGTCACAGAGCGGTTCACGCTGATCAGCGCTTCCCCACCACTGGGCAAGAGTTGCTTGTGAAGCTGCCGGGCACTGGCCTCCGCCGCCCGTTTTGCCCGGCCCAAGGTCCCATCATGATAAATGGGGGCCGTGACCGCGGGACCTTCATAGGAAAAGAGAATCGTTTTGCAGGTCGGCGCTAACACCCCAGCGGCCTGCAACGATTGCACCCACAACTCCCAGTCCTCGCCGCCCATAACGTGTTCGGTAGCTGAAATTTCGCTTGGCGTGGCCGCCTCAATCGTCGTTGCGAGTAGCTGATTGCGTTCTAGGTCGACCGTAAAATCGGTGACGGGCTTGCCAATGGGTTTGATGACGGAGCGCCAAACCTCATCCGAGTCAAACGGATTCACCCGTTTCGGTGCTGCAATTGAATACACGAGTAGGTCGATTGGCCCATCTAGCTCGGATTGAATGTAGTGGATAACATCACGCTTCGTGGCGGGCAAAAAGGCGTTGGCATTAAAGTTCTTGGCAACCAGCCCCGCGGCTTCGGCGGCCTCCTTGAAGAAAACCTGATTCCACCAACCCGCGGCACCTAAGAAGTCATCCTTGGGTGGCCGCGCATAGCCTACGGAAACGGTCGCAGCGCCTTGACCAAACGCGGCAGTGACACGACTGGCCAAGCCATAACTGGCGGAGCCACCCAGAATTAAGGCGCGCTTGGCACCGGTATACTGGCCCTTTTGGCGCACAACCTCGATTTGTGATTGCAACATCTGTCGCAGTCCTTCTGGATTGACCGACCGGGCCACGTTTCCTTCAATCTTTTCTGTTAGCGTCACTTGCCCCATGACGTTCCCACCTTTCCTGTTCCCTCTAAGATACCACTTTCCTTAGGCGGTCCCAGCGCATTTGCTCATTGAAATACTAATAATCAGATTGTGCGAACTGGTCGCGCTACGGCTGTCAGGGATTCCGCCTGCTGTGGGGAACGCCTCCAGCCAAAAAACGGGCTTCCGGCTCGCCCAAAAGCCGTGAAGACCACACGTCTCCCGGACGTCCCATGCCGTAAGTCGGGAAGGAACCCCGACCAACGCCATTTTCATGGCTGGCTCCATCCCTGACCTCCTCCGGCTTAGATTAGGTTTACCACTAATATGCTTCGAAATCCGTCATTCTCTTCTAGTAGTTATTCGCCATAACACCACGAAAGCTAACGCAGAGTGGTTCTACCCTTTTCTCGTTTGACCAATTATTAAATCCTAAATATTCCCACAATTATTAATAATAAAATTAAATATAAAAAAGCGCACCGCCACCGCCTATAACTCAGGCCGCAACAGTGCGTTGTATTTTCCTTTAGCTCTAATCCGTAAATTCCGATTCCACCAACAACTTGCGAACTTCATCCGTCGTATGCGTCTCCATCAAAGCATTGCGGAGACTGGCAGCGTTGCGCTGGTTGCGGATGTAGATTTTGAAGAACCGCTTTAGTGAAGGGAACCGTGACGTATCGAACCGCTTTTCGAAATCGTCGTACAGGTCAAGCTGGTAGTTCAATAACCCCAGCAACTCCTTGATGTCGTGTTCCTGCGGTTCCTTTTCAAAGGCAAAGGGACTGGTGAAGATGCCGCGACCGATCATGATGCCATCGACGCCCGGATGGTCCTTGGCCAGTTGCACACCTTGTTGGTAGTTCTCGATGTCCCCGTTTAGTTGTAACAACGTGTTCGGCGCAATTTCATCCCGTAGCTTGACGATGTCATCGATCAGCTCAAAATGGGCGGGTACCCGGCTCATTTCCTTTTTCGTTCGTAAATGAATCGTCAACAAAGGAATATCTTGTTGAAAGAGGAACGTCAACCAGTCGCGCCATTCGTCCAAACGACTGTAGCCTAGCCGCGTCTTGACGCTCACCGGTAACCCGGCCGTCTTGGCACCGGCAATGACTTCAGCGGCGCTATCAAAGTTGCGGATCAGGTCGCTCCCACCGTGGTTCTTGATAACCGTGGAATCCGGGCAACCCATGTTCAAGTCGATGGCTTCATAGCCGAGGTCCTTGACGACCACTGCGGCTCGCGCAAAGGCGTCACCCTCATTGCCCCAGAGTTGGGCGACTGGCATGTGGGCCTCTTCAGGCGCGACGTAGAGCCGACCCTGAACGGTGAATTTAGCCTTGGGATGGGTCACACTGATAGCGTTCGTAAATTCGGTGAAAAAGACATCGGGTGCCGCAGCCCGGGCCACGACTCGCCGAAAGATAGCGTTGGTGACGGCTTCCATGGGTGCCAAGCTAAAGAATGGCCGGTTTTCGGCCTGCGCGTGGTCCGCAATATTTTGCCAGTAAGATGAGTCAGACACGATAAAATCTCCTTGATCTCATTAAATTTGATGTTTAGTCCGGTTTTAAGCAGTTCCTACATTCTACCACGTTTCGTCACCGAAACCAGTAAAAAAGAGTTGCCCACAACGGACAGCTCCCCTAAAACCTAGTCTGTACTGACAGTAATATCGCCGTCAGTGGTCGTTAATTTATACTGCGCCTGGGCGTTCTGATGTAACCAATAGCCGCTGTGACGCGCCTTCCCCATGACTTTAATGTCGTCCATGTCCGCATCCTTACCGATAACCTTGGCCCCGGCTGACTTCGCGATGTGGGCTGTAATGTCCCCATCATCTGTGTAGGCCGTCAACGTCTTGGTCAACCGATTATTCTGCAAATGAACATCCCCATTAGACGAGCTGACACGACCGCCGCCTAACTTCGTTTCAGAGACGCGAACGTCCCCATTCTCCGAGACCATTCGATTAGTGTTGGCGGTCAAGCGACTGTTGCTGACCCCAACATCCCCATTTTCAGCGACAACGCTGAGCTGCTGCGCTTTAACATCACTTGCCCAGACGTCACCGTTACTGGAGTTGACCGTTAGCTGCTTGTCGACGCGGACGTCCATCAGGCTAATATCCTTGCTAGCGGCAATCGTCATGCTTTTGGCCTGCAGATTACGCAACGAAATCGCCTGACTCCCCTTTTTTACCGTCACATCGGCGAGCTGCTTGTCCCGCGGCACGGTCACCAGCACGCCACCATTGGTATCGCCACCATCGCCCATGGAAAAACCCGTCTGGCTTAAGTGGGCAGTGGAATTGCCCCCCTTAATCGTGAGGGTTCCCTTCGACACGGTCGCGGTCGGATGGCCTTTGACATTGTCTAAATAACTCACGGTCACGCGATTACTATTGCCGGCCTTGATGGTAACGGGCGCCTTGGCGTCAACCACGATGCGTTGGTAAGCCCCCGGTTGATAGCTCTGCTGGGCCTTGCGAATCACCCGAAATCCCCGCGGGTTATTGGACCACAGCACGCTCTTGTTCCCGTGATTCCACCAACCGACCCCCATTAAAATTAACCCTAAGATAACTAATACAATTGAAACTTTCGTGCTCCGCTTCATAGTTTCCGCCCCCGTTCTGCGCGACTCCGTGGAATAAAGCGGTTATAAATTTTCTTCGCCGCCCACGACAACGCCCATATGACCTTACTCCCGAACCATTTCACGATTAACCAGCCAATCCAGCTGGCCCCCAACGCTGCTAAGCCCATTCCCAAATAGAAAACTCCGGTCCAGGGTGCTTGGAAAAAGGTGGTCACCCCGACCACGACGCCAACGATGCCGACAGCAATGATACTCAGGAAAACGGCAAAGGCGGCCACGACTAAACTAAAAATAACGGCCGCAAACGCGACAAATAGCGCGCCGATAACGATTAAAATCGGAATCGTCACCGGCGTCGACAGCAGGGCCAAAATAATCAACCATACCGTCTTCACATTATTCTTAGTTGCCTGAATGTCCGACCGTGACTTGATGGACTGACTCTCCTGGCTACTCGAACGAATCGAATAGTCGGCCAACACCTTTCTTGCTAATGACCGCGGCGTCCCCAGTTCGTCGACGGCCTGTTCGTACGTTTCAATGCCGGCGTCCATCAAATACTCCTGATAGTACTCGATGACGTCTTGCTGTTCGGCCGTTGTGAGCTGCCCCAGTAGCTTTTTCACGGCCTGAATGTAATCATTCATCTACGTTCCCTCCCAATAACTTGGTAATTGCTTGATTAAAGTCAGCCCACTCGCTTTGAATCTCGGCGAGTCGCTCACGACCACTGTCCGTCAACCGGTAATAGCGTCGGTTACGTCCCTGAAACGGTTCATCGTAAGTTTCTAGCCAGCCATTTTTCTTTAGCCGCCGCAACACCGGATAGAGGGTCGATTCTGAAATGGGAATCACCTGCCGTACCGCCTGTGTCAACGTATATCCGTAATGGTCGCCCTTGGTGAGTAACCCCAAGACACTGCCGTCCAACAACTCCGTTGGAACCTGAATGGCCATTTTCCTTGCCTCCCCGCTATGCTATATGACGTATAATATCAATTCACCAATAATATACCGTGTCAAAGACTATCTGTCAACTTAATTTGGCCGTAAACTTTATAAATCGCGAAAATACTCTAATGACCGTTGATCACTGGATTCACCGATTCTTTATTAATAAACCCGCAGCCCATATAAAATCCCTTATCACCACAGTCATTGACATTCATTCACTGTCCCTGCATACTGGAAAAAATCTCTTGAGGAGGTCGTCGTATGGCAACGAACCAAGCATTATTAATTATCGATTACACGAACGATTTTGTTGCGGATAAGGGTGCTTTGACTTGTGGTAAACCTGGGCAGGTCCTCGCACCAGCCATCGTCAGTCTAGCGGATGACATTCACCGCAAGGGGGGCTGGGTCTTACTCCCAACGGACGTTCACACACCCAATGACCCCTACCATCCAGAAAGTAAGCTGTTCCCACCCCACAATGTCCGTGACAGCTGGGGCCGGGAACTCTATGGTCCGGTCAAAACCTGGTACGACGACCACGCCGCCAATGGGAACGTCTGGCAGTTCGACAAGACCCGCTACAGTTCATTTGTGGGTACCGACCTCGACTTACGACTGCGCGAATGCCACGTGGACACCCTCCACTTAGTTGGCGTCTGCACGGACATCTGCGTGCTCCACACCGCGGTGGACGCCTACAATCTGGGGTACCACTTGATCATCCACGAAAATGCGGTCGCTAGCTTTGATCCGGCCGGCCATGCGTGGGCACTGAGCCACTTTAAGAACGCTCTGGGCGCGGAAATTATCTAACTGGTCATCCTTTAGCTTTAAATTTAAAAACGGCGTCGTCACAGCATTTAGCATGAGCTAATGGTTGTAACGACGCCGTTTTTTTGCACTGCAGTCTCCATTGCAGAATGCACTACCGCGCGATATAATTAATTCCATAATAAGTGATTAGCGGTTTTATATTTAGGTAGAGATAAAAAAGGATGGCAACTATTTATGAAGAGGTTCATCGGAGTTTTAGCCTTGAGCTTGGGGCTAATTGGGGGCGGCGCGCTAAACGCACAGGCCGCAAAAATGACAGCGTCATCGACATCAACGGTGACTAGCAGTTCATCGTCGACCGTCAAAGGTGGCTCGTCATCCACGGCAGAGGCGACCAGCGAGAGCACGACAAAACCAGCAACGCCTGAATACCGGGCGGTGCTGAGCACAAAAAAGGTCAATTACTACACGAAGGTCGGCCTAAACTTAACGCACAACTATAAGGTCTACAAGACCGGTGGCGCCAAGTCCGCGGCAAAGAACATGAAGCCTATTGCGACCGGCCGGCAGTATGCCAATCTAAAGGTTCATATCACCCGTGAACAGAAGATGGCGGATGGCACGTGGTTGAAATTTACATACAATCATACTCAGACTGGCTGGATTCATCGTAATGGGACGGTCAAGAGCTATCGGTATCTGAACATCCCATTGATTGCGCAACGGCCACAATTACCGACCGGTTGCGAGATTACGGCGACCGCGATGATGCTGAAGTACGCGGGCGCTGACGTAACCAAGATGACGCTGGCAAAAGAAATGCCGCGTAGTTCCAACCCTAACAAGGGGTTTGTGGGCAGTCCCTATTCCGAGTCGGGATGGTGGGTCTACCCCAAGGGCCTGTTGGGTGTTGTGAAAAATCACGTGGGCACGGCGAAAGATATGACGGGTGCCTCGTTTGCCACGCTCAAAACGCAGATCAATCAGGGTCACCCGGTCGTGATCTGGGTCGCGGGCGTTGATGGCTTCGTCAATCATGCCATTACGATGTCGGGCTACAGCAAGACGCGCGTGTACTATAACGATCCGTGGACCAAGAAGAAGACCAGTATGACCCAGGTCAGTTTGAACACGCATCGGAGTCATGATGGGTATCGGGCGTTGAGTTATTAGAAAAGGGGAGATTATTTTGAAGAAACAGTGGTTAATGGGACTATTAGTGGCCTTAGGCTTAGGGAGCCTGGGCGCTGCTACACCAGCACAAGCGGCTGGCAATTATTACACAACTAATCCCGGCATTATTCGCGTCAAGAAAACGGTGGCTTATTACAAGGATGCTGCCAAGACAAAACACGACTCTACGGTCAAAGTTGGTCACTACGCCAAGATTTCCAAGGTCGTGACGGTCAAGGGCCACGCCCCCGTTTTAAAGACGAATACTGGGAAGTATGTGACGGCCAATAAGGCATTTGTCGCTAAGACTAGCGGTTATCAAAATCCCAAGGCCTACTATCAAGTCAACTACACGCAGATCAAGCCTTACGGTAAGGTCGGTTATACGGTCAAACGGAACTATGAGGGCATCAAAACTTGGAAGATCATGCGCCGCTTGGGAACTGCCAATGGTTATAACAAGTATAATCAGGCGACCTATAACGCGGTTCGGAACTTCCAGAAGGCCCATCACCTCAAGGTCACTGGCAACGTTAACGAAAAAACGTGGGTCAAGCTCGGCTTTTCCAAATCAAGTTGGACTAGCATCGATGCTTATGTTGCCCCACTTGGCGCCCACGCTTGGAACGGCCGGACGGAACACATCAACGCGATGATCAAGCAGGCTTACCAATATAAAGGCAACCCCTATCTGGTGGGGTCATCATCCAAACCAATTTACGGCACGGATTGCTCAGGATTAGTGATGCAGGCCCTCTACGCCGGTGGCATCAATCCGGCCCCAATCAGTTCCATTCACCACGCCTACCCTGGCAACGAATGGAATTCACGGAACCTGTGGGCCAGCAAGAAGTTCAAACACGTTGCCTACAGCAACCGTCAACGGGGCGACCTGGTCTTCTACTATCAACCAGGCACCCATGTGATCTGGCACGTGGCCATTTACCTCGGCGGCAACAAGGTCATCGAAAGCTGGCCACCACGGATTATGGTGCAACCCATCAAGAACGGCCAACGCTCAGACGTCGCCGGAATTGCCCGGGTATTTAACTAAATCGAACAAACAATTAAGCGGTCACTTCAATTGTGGGGTGGCCGCTTTTGTTAGGCGCTTCGATTGCTATCACTGGGTGGGCATGGTAAGGTCGGGGTACTGTGTAGTTGAACTTTTTTGTAAATAATTTAAAATATCTGACTTCGTTTTACGGAGTTAACCT
Source organism: Levilactobacillus andaensis (assembly GCF_016861695.1). Classification (GTDB taxonomy): domain Bacteria; phylum Bacillota; class Bacilli; order Lactobacillales; family Lactobacillaceae; genus Levilactobacillus; species Levilactobacillus andaensis. The sequence continues at coordinate 130,960 of NZ_BOLP01000003.1, forward strand.
TGTAGCCTAAATTTTAGACCTGAGGTAAATTCCGTGAATGATGAGTCAGATATTCAGTTCATTATCCAACAGATTCTAAACGATTACCGTGCAGGCAGACTTAAATACTACCTACACGAAAAATCAAGACTCTATCTCAAACAAGAAGGTATCTCCGCTAGCAAAGTGCTTAAGCTGGCAATCGCACAGCTTCCGACCAGCCACTTTTACAGAGGACCATCAGACCATCATTGGCTCCCAAAGTTTGTAGTCTACGAATTCATCGAACTTAATCATGGCGTCAATTTATACGTAAAATTCGACGTTGGTCCTGAATACACCCAACTTGAATCCTATCATCCCCAGGAAAAGGCACTTAATGTGACTTGGTTTTTTCACTAATGAAAGCAGGCAATCTTATGCAAATAATTGATCAGGTGTGTTCTCCAAATATCTTTGGTAAGCCCGTCTACTATAATGTGCTTGAGCTCAAGGAAACCCAGATGATTGGGCATGACCCGCTTACCAATACTCACCGCTACTGGATTCCCGTGGATGCCGACCTAGATGACACCTCCGCCTACATTGATCCGCTCGACCAAATCGACTACAATTTTGAAGCCGATTTTGCCCTCTACCGGGAGAAATTTAATTTTCTTACTGCGGCCGAAATTACAAAATCCCGCGAAAATTTAGGACTGACACCTGATGAGGCTGCCCTTATCCTAGGACTGACTACCGAAAAGCTCTCTGATATTGAAAATGATGGCTGCTTGCAGTCCTTCGACCAAGAAATCCTACTACGCCTGCTGACCACCCCTGACAGTCTCCACCAACACGTTCAGCGATACCACGCCCTCATTGAACTCCGCGCTAAACAGGCTGATATGGACGTTGATGCCTTATTTGCGAAATTAGAGAAAATTAACGCAAAATAGAAAAACCGGCATCGCAATTTTTCTGCGCTGCCGGTTTTAACTTACTGTCTTAATCAATTACAAACGTGTTAAATGAGTTCGGTGCTAAAGTAGCTTCAACACTCTTTGAGGCGTCCTCTGGATCAGCAAACGTAAATGGTAATGCCCGTTCCAAAGCGTTCTGAACGACAACCACTAACTGCCCATCTGGGTTGCGGAAGGCCTTCCCCATCGAGTTGAAGTGACCCGTCGTTTCCAGGACCTGGGCACCCGGCTTAACGTAGTGCGCATAATGACGCATCACGTAGTATTCCGGATTGCGAGTTACCGCTTGGGTCTTGGAATCAATCGAGAACATTGAGTTTTGGTGCCAGCCCCAAGTACTAATGGAATCACCTAAAATGATGTTCCAGTACGTGTAAGCTGTAGCGCCAGCCGTGAAGTAGTGGTTAACCAGGTGGAAAATGTATTCGGCATATACCCAACTATTGTCACCGTAACCACATTCTGATTCGGTTTGAATCAGCTCAATTTCTGGCCATGAGTTGTGGGTCCGTTCAATCGCGTTTTGACCAGCCCACTGGTAACCGATTCCCTTGATGTACTTCCGGGCGTCGTCATCGAACAAGATGTTATCGACATACCGGTTGTAGTTGTCCAGCTTGATGCCAGAGGCATTGAACGACATGTCTTCAGGACCATTTAACGTTCCCAAGAAGATTTCCGTGTCAATGCCTTCCTTTTCAAAGGTTGGCCCAAGGTAATCGCGAATGAAGACCTTCAAGTCATCACTGCTCCACAAGCAAGATGGGAATTTCTGATCGGCGAAGACTTCATTTTGAGGACAAACGCGTTCGATGTGAATGCCCTGTTTTTCATAGGCCCGAATGTACTTAACGAAGTAGTTGGCGTAAGCCTGTAAGTTTTCCGGCGTCATCACAATGCGACCGAAGTTATACACCTTAGGGAACTTCATCCAGGTTGGTGGCGTCCAAGGACTAGCGAACAGTTGCAGGTTGGGTTGATACTTTTTAGCATTATTGATGTATGGAATCAACGTTTGCTTATCATGGTCAACGGAGAACTCTTTCAAGTCATAATCGCCGTCGGTTTCATCGTAGCTGTACCAAGTTTCGGCGAAATCGTTAGCACCGATTGGGGTCCGGTTGAAGGTAAAGTTCAGTTCATCCGGTGAGAACAAATCCTTGTAGATCTCCTGTTGCTTATCGTCGGCCAACTTGCTTAATGGCAAGTAACCCAGTTCATTAAAGCAACCACCGAAGCCCCGCAATTTTTGGAGCCCCTTCCCGGTCAATTGTAGATCCGTGGAAGCCGTCACGTTCGCGGCAGTTGGTGTCTTTTCTTGTAAATAATTATCTGGTGTACTTTCAATCCAGGTGGTCATTACTTTTTTCCTCCTTAGAAATCAGTTCAAGTTATCTTTTGCTTACTTCGTAGAACGAATCATTTGGATAAAGATGCAGGCGAGCAGGACGAAGACAATAGCAATTGGGAAGACCAACTTGTAGCCACCCATGACCACGACGATACTCGTCACGATAGGGCCGACCGTTTGACCTAAAGTCGTCGCAATGTTCAAAATCCCTAAGTCCTTACCAGCTTCTTCTTTGTTTGGTAAGACATCAATGTTAAGCGCTTGGTCAACGGCACCATAAACAGCGTAACCTAAGCCGGCGAACCCAGCAAACAAAATCATGGAGAATGGTGAACGCATCACCCATGGTAATAAGTATCCAATCGCTAACAGCACAGCGGAAACAATAACCGGTAGCTTCCGGCGACCGATGGCATCAGAAATCGCACCAGATGCCAACGACCCAACTAATCCAACAATCATCGTGACCACGGACATAATTGAAATCGTTGCCGCAGCATCCGCCTTGCCTTGACCAATGTAGCTTTCCAAAATATATAATTGATAATTCAAGATCATGTAGTAACTGAAGATTAATAATGTCCGGCCTAAGAAAGCTAACCAGAAGTCACGGGCACCCTTTAACGGTGGCCGGAATGACGCTAATAATTCGGCAAAGCCACCTTCAACAGCGGGTAAATCCTTCGCTGACTCTTCGTGGGGCCAAACGATAACGGTACAGATACCAGCAATTCCCATTAAAATTCCGGCGATAATGAATCCTGGAATTTGAATTGAGATAAACCGAGCCCCAATCAAGGTCCCCACGGAAGTCCCAGTGGTCGTCCCAGCGGACATGAAGGCAGACATTGTGGCCCGCATATCATCGGAAACCCGGTCAGATAGCGTTGCAATGACGGGCGCAATCATCATGTTCAAGCCCACCATGCTAAGGCAGTAAGCAATACCAATGGCCCAAGCGTTGCTCAAAATACCAATTGAGAAAAGTGAGAGGCCCCCAATAATCCCACCAGCAACGACCCATGGTGTCCGGCGACCGAAGCGTGAACGCGTCCGATCAGAGAGGTTCCCGAATAACAGATTTGCTACCAAGGAAGTGATTGCCGTTGCAGCGTTCAAAACACCGAAGATAGCGGTTGACGCGTTGGGACCAACTAAATCCTTTAGATGTTGTGGTAACAGAACGGCTGAGACAATTCCCAGGCCACCCATCCATAACAAGGCGAAGATAAAGAAACTAGCCGAGAAACGAATCTTATGCGATTTACTCATCGTAATTTTGCCTTTTTCATTTTCCATGATGTTTTCTCCTCAAATGTTTGCGCTTTCATTTATGTACCAAAGAAGAGGATTAATCCCCTTCGACGATGGCAACGCCCCAAGGTGCAAGCTGTAATGGTTGTTGCGTTGGCTGACCACTGATCAATTCATTTCCAGAAACTGGCTGTTTAATCGTCTGTTCTGTACTTGAGTAATTAAAGTAGTAGGTCAATGTCTTACCCAAATCATTTTGTCCCTGCTTCACAATGACTGGGAAGTTTTCGGCAAAAGTATTCAGCTTAATTTCCTTAACGTAGTCGCGAACCAAGTCCGTAATGACCTCAGCGGATGGGTAGCAGCCCATATAGATGACGGACCCCTTACCAAATTGGTTCTTGGTAATTGCGGCATAGTCGGACCAGTTCGGGTCATCATAAGTGGCTAACACTTCGGCCGTATCCGGAACTAACAGCTCCATCCAGTCCTTTAAGGAATCATCCTTGACGCCTTGGAGGCTATGGGTTTGTCCCACTAATTTCGTCCCATCTGGGTCAACGAACAGTTCGTAGTGCACGCCGCTGGCTTCGGAAATGATACCAGGTTGGCGGTCAGTGCGGACCTTAACGTGTTCATCGGTAAAACCAGACTTGAAGGTATAGATGACGTGACCGCCGCGTTTGACGTAATCGTTCAACGCCTTTAGGAAGTCATCGCTGATGCTGTAGAGTGCTGGCACAACGATCAACTTGTAGTCGTCCAGCTTGATATGGTGTTCGTCGGTAATGTCCGTCCGCACGTTCAACCGGTAGAACTGGTCATACAGGGACCGGAAGAGATCGTTGTAGTTTCGTTCATCAGAGAATGGGAAGGCGTTGATTGCCGTTAAGCTTTGATTGCTGACCAGGAAGGCCACTTCTGATTTAATCTTGAAGTTCACGAGATGTGACGACAACTTCTTCAATTCGGCACCGGTCTGCTTCACTTCGTTGTAGACTGGGTTGGGCTGGAAGTCGTGACTCAAGATCCCCTTCCAGTAAGTTTCAGCCGAGTTGTGAATGGAATGCCAGTGCCAGTACTCAACCATGTTGGCGCCGGAAGCCAAGTGACTGTAAGCCAATTGCCGCAATTGCCCCGGATAAGGAACTTGTTGCTTAAAGGCTTGTGCTTGCGTTTCCATTACGAGATAATTATCATGTTTAAGGGTTCTCAACTCATCACCGGCAAAAGAGACTTCCGTTCCAGTGAGGTGCTTACGGGAAGGATGATAAATGTCACCCCCGGCGTAATCCAAGGCTTCACTCGCATCGAAGTGGTTCACATCCGGCTGAACACCGTATGAATACCCGCGCCATTCAAAGTCAAAGTTATGGGTAATAAATTGATTTGGTTGCCGATATTCTTTAACCAAATCGACTTGCCATTTTAAATAATCGGTGACGAGTTGTTGGCGATATTTGTCAAATTCCGTTTTCAAGCTTCCGTTGATGGTACCGTCCATGGAAGGAAAATCCTCCCAGGCGTTGATGCGGTTGCTCCAGTAGTCTAAGCCAAATTCGTGATTAAAATGATCCAAGTCGTCATTAAATTCTTGCTTGATATACTGAATGAACCCTTTTTGAACATTTTCACTAGACGTCCCGTAATGCTTAGTTTCGTTATCAACCTGGAACCCGATGACGGCTGGGTGATGGGCAACGTGCGCCATCATTTTCCGAATAATTCGTTCTGCATAGCGCAGAAATGTTGGGTTGCTAATATCGAAAATTTGGCGAGCACCATAAGGCTGGCGCTGGCCGTTGATTTGAACCATGACCTCTGGGTACTTCTTAGCTAACCAAGTTGGGATGGCGTAGGTTGGCGTGCCGACAATCACTTTGATGCCGGCAGCATGCATCGCATCAAGAACTTTATCCAACGGGGAGAAGTCAAAGACCCCATCTTGTTTCTCATAAGTTCCCCAGGTGCTCTCACCGATACGGACAACGTTAATGTTGGCTGCGGTCATCATTTCGATATCTTTATCGAGCCGGTCGACTAGTAAATATTCGTAATAATAGGCTGTTCCGTACAAAATATTTTTCATTTTTTATCCCTCATTCATTTCTTGTAAACGCTTACCGTGCTTATTATTACCGATTTAGCAAAGCTTGTACATGGCTATCTTCGGCCAAAAAAGACCCAAATCAAACTTTTTAAGGAAGGAAAGACCCCATGGATATCCTCAAAAACGCCCACCGGCTCCCGGTTCTTGACTGGAACCTGAACTTCTTCGGCGGTCATTATCAAAAAGTAGCCAATGAGTGGCAAGTCCCAATGGATAAGCACCAGGCCTTTGAGCTGATTTTTGTGATTGAAGGGCGAGAACGCCTCTCCATTGAGCACGAATCCTATACGCTCAACCAAGGTGACTTCGTTTTGATTCCGCCTGGATTTCGGCACACCGCGCACGCCATCGATCACCTCACCTACTTCTGTTTTCACTTTGACCTAGACGAACCCAACTTCATTGTCCAGTTGATTCAGAACTCGCCAATTTACTTTCCTAAGGGAGAGGGCCTGAATCGCGACATCTGCCCTATCTTGCATGAACTGATTGCCCTGGTGTCCCTGGCGGCCGATTATTCATTTAAGGATAAAATGCAGATTCAGATTTACCTTTCGCAGATCCTGATGATCTTCAGTGAGCTCATTCCAGCTAAATCGGCCGCAACCAACGCTAACCAATCACGTTACGCCAAAATCATTGCGGAATCACTAAAATCCACGTTAAATGATGCTATTCTTCACCCTGTCGATGGCGATACCGAACAGATTTCAATCGCCGACCTCATGGCTTCCATTGGTATCAGCGAGGGCTACGGCAACCGGGTCTTCAAAGATGCTTATGGCTTCTCGCCACAGAAATACTTGTCTGAGTTGAAGTTGAAATGGGCCAAGAAAATGCTCTTAAAGCCGCAATTCAGTGTTGCCGAGATTGCAGCAACACTCGGCTACCAGAACGCTTCTCATTTCAGCCGTCAATTTAAGCGCTGGACGAAGATGTCGCCCAAAACTTATCGGCAAATCGTGGCGAAGACTTAATTTTACAGATATTTCCTAAGCAATACACGATTGCGCGTTACTAAACTTGTGAGCTTAGTCTGATTATTCGGACTAAGCCCTTTTCATATTACCCGGTACCTCATTCGCCTTAAATCTCCGCACATTCTAGAAACTATCTATCATCTAAAGTGGTGTTCATTGTAACCCGTTCAGGTCAGCTTTGGGTCATTTCAAGTCTGATTAACCGCTTTCATTAGGTTGGTTGTCCTGTTAAACTAGTGGTGAAAACGTTTCACTACATAACTGAAAAGGAGCTTTTTTATGACATCACCAATTAGCAATGAATTCATTCAACAGTTGACGCTGACCGAAAAAGCCAGCCTCGTTTCGGGTAAAGACTTCTGGTTCACTGCTGGCATTGACCGGTTGAACCTGGAAAAGATCATGATGACCGATGGCCCGTCTGGCTTACGGAAACAAGCCGATAGCGCCGACGCCTTGGGCCTAAACCAAAGTGTCAAGGCCATCACCTTCCCCGCCTCAGCTTTGACCGCCGCTTCATTTGACCGTCACGCCCTGACCACCCTGGGTAAAAACCTCGGTGAAGCCGCCAAAAACGAAGGCGTTAGCGTCCTCCTCGGCCCCGGCATCAACATGAAACGCAGTCCGCTCGCTGGCCGGAACTTCGAATACTTCTCCGAAGATCCCCTCGTTGCCGGCGAACTCGGTGCCGCTTACGTTAACGGTGTCCAGAGCCAAGGCGTCGGCGTTAGCGTGAAGCATTTCGCCGCTAACAACCGCGAAAACCAACGCTTCACGTCCTCTTCCAACATGAGCGAACGGGCGCTGCGTGAAATTTACCTGGCCGCCTTCGAACGCATCGTGGTCAACGCCCACCCCGCAACCCTGATGTGCTCTTACAACGCCATCAACGGAACATTAAACTCACAAAACTTCAAACTACTGACCAAGATTCTTCGCGACGAATGGGGCTTCGATGGCGTGGTCATGTCCGACTGGGGTGCCGTCGCCGACCACGTGGCCGCTCTGCGCGCCGGACTGGACTTGGAAATGCCTGGTAAAGGCCCACAATCAGTGACCGAAATCGTTGATGCCGTCAAGCACGGCGACCTGACCGAAGCCACCTTGGATATCGCCGTTAAGCGGGTCCTCAAGATGGTTCACGACTGGCACGTCGACAGTCAACCCAAGGCTTACGACAAAGACGCGCAACACGAATTTGCCCGTAAATTGGCCGCTAACAGCATGGTCCTTTTAAAGAATGAGGACCACACCTTGCCACTGGCCAATGCCAAAGACGTTGCCATCCTCGGTGAACTCGCCGACAAGCCACGGTACCAGGGGGGCGGGAGTTCTCACGTGAACGCCTACCGCATCACAACGCCGCTGGAAGTCGCCGAAGCCGCTGGCAATACCAATTACCAAGCCGCTTACAGCTTAGACGCCACGGAAGCCGATGCTGATCAAATCGCCAAGGCCGTTGCCGCTGCTAAGCAAGCCGATAAGGTCGTTATCTTCGCCGGTGTGCCCGAAGCCTTAGAATCTGAAGGTTTTGACAAGACTTCAATGGCTCTGCCCGACAACCAAAATGACCTGATCAAACAAGTCGCTACCGTTAACGCCCACACCATCGTGGTCCTTCAAAACGGGTCCGCCGTTGAAATGCCATGGGCCGATGACGTTGCGGCCATCCTCGAAACCTATTTGGCCGGTGAAGCCGTGGGTGAAGCCACGTGGGACGTCTTGACTGGCGCCGTTAACCCTAGCGGAAAATTGGCGGAAAGCTTCCCCATCAAGCTCGCCGACAACCCAACCTTTGGGACCTTCAATGCTAGTCCATTGACCGAAACCTACCACGACGACATTTTCGTTGGGTACCGGTACTACGACCTGAAGCAGCGCGCCGTTCGTTTTCCATTTGGCTACGGCTTAAGCTACACCCACTTCAGCTACCACGACTTAACCGTTACGGACAAGGATCAAAGCGTCGAAATCAGCTACCAAATCACCAATGATGGCGACGTAGCTGGTCAAGAAACATCTCAAATCTACGTGGCCAACCACGCTAGCTTGGTCGAAATGCCCGTCAAGGAACTTCGCGACTTTGCCAAGACCGAACTGGCCGCTGGCGAAACCAAGACGATTACCCGGACGTTGCCACGGCGCGCCTTCAGCTGGTACAACGCTGAGACCAGCAACTGGCAAATGGACGACGGTGACTACACCATTTTCGTTGGCCGGTCATCACGCGACCTTGACCTACACCAAGACGTGACGTTAGCTTGGAACCCCCAAACCGGTGCTCCAGTAACGCCGAACACGTACATCGGCGCCATCATGGCCCGTCCCGACCTTCGTGCTGCGTTGGAAGAAACCGACATGGCCAAGAGTTTCGACGCCCTGGCTGGCAACGACACCAACAGCGAAATGATGAAGAACATGCCACTCCGTTCCGCCATCATGGTTGGGGTCAGTGTTGACCAACTCAATGCTTTTCTTAAGCTTGCTAATCAGGTGAAGTAAACTTAACGATTATCAACTGTAAATAAGGGTCTGAGACAAAAGTCTCAGACCCTTATTGCGCTCCGAATGTATATGGTCGAAACTGCGACAAAAGGCAGTCAACTCCGCTTAGCCCTGATAGACAAACAATCCCAGACTAGGATTATTCGTCTATCGACGTTAATGCTTATCGCCTACCCGCCATTTGTCGCACTCTTTTGTTTTTTGATTAAGTCCAGCCTCTAAGTTCCGTAGTACGCTAAATAATCCGGCCAAACTAAAAACCTAGCCGTTCCCTGGAATCGAGGAGAGCAGCTAGGTTCGTTTTACCTAAGTAAATGTGAAATTCAATACCTTATTTCGTCACTACCGCGTCAAGGTTAAACGCCTTCAATGCCGTGTACCCCGCCTGTGTCAACAGTGGCTGGACATTGGCAATGGCTTGATCAACAGACATTGGTGTAACCGTTGACGAGAGCACTAAATCGACGCCCGCGTTATAAACGGCTTGAATGTTATCGCCAATGCTCCCGGCAATCAAGATGACTGGCAATTGATGTTTCTTCGCTAACCGGGCAATCCCGATTGGCGCTTTGCCCATGAGAGACTGGCCATCAATCTGGCCTTCACCGGTAATGACCAAATCTGCCTGGGCAATTCGGTCATCAAGCTTAGTCAGCCGCATAATCTGTTCAATCCCAGGTTCGAGGCGACCACCCAAGAAAGTCAGAATACCAAATCCGGTCCCGCCAGCAGCGCCAGCACCCGGCAAGTCACCGCAACTACGCTTTTGATAGTCCATGAGCACCTGATTTAAGTGGTCAAGACCGCGATCAAGTGCCTGAATGGTCTCCTTGGTCGCCCCCTTTTGCGGTCCAAAGACGGCTGAAGCCCCCTGTGGTCCGGTCAATGGATTGGCGACATCCGTCAACCCTACGATGGCGGTCGATTGTAGGCGATGGTCGAGTTCCGACAAATCGACGTGGTCCAACTGCAACATCCCGTTGCCGCCGTATGCCAGTTCTTGGCCTTTGGCGTCGTAGAAGTGGCCGCCGAGGGCCTGGGCCATCCCAATACCACCGTCATTAGTGGCACTGCCACCAAGGCCAATGTAAATTTTTTTTGCGCCTTGGTCGAGCGCGGCTTTGACCAGTTGGCCAACCCCGTACGTGGTGGTCAACATGGGATCCAGGTCGTTTTTGGCCAAGTTGAGTCCGGCCGCTTCGGCAACCTCGATGATGGCCGTGGTGGCATCGATCATGCCCCACTGCGCCTGAACCGATTGCCCGAGGGGACCGACAACGGTCTCCTCGCGCATCTCACCGCCAACAGCTGTGAGAACGCTAGCTACGGTTCCTTCACCGCCGTCCGCGATGGGAACGGTCGTCACCTGAATCGTCGGATCTGCTTGATGGGCCCCCGTCGCAATGTAGTTAGCGACTTCGACCGATGTTGCACTTCCTTTAAACGAGTCTGATGCAATTAGTACCCTTGTCATAGCAAAAACCTCAATTCGCGGCTTTAGTCCCCAACAACTTATCCATTTCGGTCTTCATTCCAGCCAAAACATCACCACTAGATGGTTGACTTGGCAGGATTGGCTTGCCGACATTCATACCAAGCAAGTTAGCCATATCCTTCGTTGCAACCGGGAAACTAGCCTTGTTTTGAACCAGACGAGCAGGATTGAAGGCGTATTGGGCCTCACGAGAACCCTTGTAATCACCGGCTTCGAACTTATTGTAAATATCAACAACTTGTTCTGCTAACCCATTGGCAGTGGAGCAAACACTCCCGTAAGAACCAGCACATAGTCCTAAGAAAATTAGTGTATCTTTACCAGTAAATGGCCGGAATTCAATGTCACTAGTCAAACGAACAACTTCTTCAAAGTAGGTCAAATCACCACTGGAGTCCTTGACACCCACAATATTCTTAACGTCATGAGCAAGGTCACTAACCAACGAGGCGTTCAGCTTGTAGCCAACTCGAGGGTTATTGTATAGCAACATTGGCAGGTCAGGAACCGTATCTGCAATCGTCTTAAAGTGGTCGTACAATTCTTTGTCAGTTGGCTTTAAGAACATTGGTTGCAAGACGGAAATTCCGAAGGCCCCTAACCGTTGGGCCATCTTAGCTAATTTAACGCCGTGACTGGTCCGGATAGGTCCCATACCGAAGAAGACAGGAACCCGATCAGCCGTTTCATCGACAATAATCTTGAAGATGGTTTCCATCTCGTCATCAGTCAACATATAGAATTCGGAGTTACTACCGAAGGCTAAGATGCCTTGGACGCCGCCATCGATTACACGGTCAACGACTTCACGTAACTTAGGTTCATTTACAGTTTCGTCATCATTTACGGGAATCAGTAATGGAACGATAATACCTTTGATCCGACTAATATCCATGATTTATTTCGACCTTTCTTTAACGAACTAAAGCGGGTTGCTTAGGATTAAATTTCCAGTTTGGCACTAAGTACTGCATGGTCTTGGCGTCATCACGCGCGCCCAGATTATTTTCGATGTAAACGCGGTTAGCCGCCTTGATGGCATCGAGATCAATTTCAACACCCAAACCTTCATTAGAAGCAGGCACGGTTAATTGGCCATCCTTGATTTGGTAAGGATTCTTGGTCAAGTTTTGACCGTCTTGCCAGATCCAATGCGTATCGATGGCATAAATGTTACCAGGAGCAGCTGCGGCTGTGTTGGCAACCATGGCTAAGGAAATGTCAAAGTGGTTGTTGGAATGAATTCCCCAGTTAAGGCCGAACTCGTGGCACATCTGAGCAACCCGAACGGAACCTTCCATGGTCCAGAAATGAGGATCTGCTAATGGCACGGAGACACTGTCCAAACGAACGGCGTGTGACATTTGACGCCAATCGGTATCAACCATGTTCGTCGCAGTTGGTAAGAACGTTGCCTTTCGGAATTCAGCAAGAATTTCGCGACCAGAGAAACCATCTTCAGCACCACAAGGGTCTTCGGCATAAGTCAAGATCCCCTTAAGTTCCTCAGCATAGTGGATGGCATCCTTTAAGGACCAAGCACCATTTGGATCTAAGTCTAATTTAGCTTCTGGAAAGGCTTCATGCAAGGCCTTGATGGCAGCAACTTCTTGTTCACCATCAAAAACCCCACCCTTCAGCTTGAAGGTCTTGAACCCGTAACGTTTGTAAGCAGCCTGTGCTTGCTTAACAATTGCTTCCGGCGTTAAAGCTGGTTCGCGACGAACGCGACCCCAATCGTCGGAATCGTCATCGTCACTAATGTAGTCAAGGTCGGTCTTGGTCTTGTCCCCCACATAGAAGAGATAGCCCAACACATCAACCTTTTCACGAACTTGACCGTCGCCAAGTAAAGCAGCAACTGGAACGTGAAGATGCTTCCCTAGCAGATCCAGAAAGGCCGTTTCAACGGCAGTAACAGCATGAATGGTCGTCCGTTGATCAAATGTTTGTTGACCCCGACCGCCGGCATCTAAGTAGGAGAACTTGGCACGCATGGCTTGCAGCACACCCTTATATTCACCTAACGTCTTGCCAACAACAAGATCTTTAGATTTCAGGAGAATCTCTGTGATTTTTTCACCACCAGGGACTTCACCGACCCCGATTTGGTCGTTGTCTGCCGTTAAAATCACAATATTACGGGTGAAATAAGGACCATGAGCCCCACTTAAATTCAATAACATACTGTCTTTCCCAGCAACTGGGTAGACATCCATTTTCACAATTTTAGGAATCGTCATGATTTGTTCATCCTTTCACTTTTAGGGTAAAAGAAAAAGGGATATCAACTTAATCCCATTTTCTTTAATTTCATCTCGACTAATTAGTCGATCGTTAAGTCATTGATCTTTTCGTAGAATTTAGCAATTGCAGAGTGATCATCGCTACCATTACCGTCGTTCTTAACAACTTGCAAGATTTCCATGACTTCAGCAGTCAAAGGCAAGCCAACGTGTAAGGCGTGTGACGTGTCCAAAGCATTTTGCAAGTCCTTGATGTGTAAGTCGACCCGGAAACCAGGTTTGAAGTTACGGTCAATCATCATTGGAACCTTGGCATCCATAACAGTACTGCCGGCTAAACCAGTGTGAATAGCGTCAAAGACCATCTTTGGATCCAGACCAGCTTTCTTAGCTAAGGCAAACCCTTCACTAACAGCAGCAATGTTTAAAGCAACAATGACTTGGTTAGCCAACTTGGTTGTGTTCCCGGCACCAACGGCACCAACATAGGTAACAGAACCACCCATGATTTCAAGTAAGTCTTTGTTCTTTTCGTAAAGATCTTTGTCACCACCGACCATGATAGCAATGGAACCATCGATAGCCTTTGGTTCACCACCGGAAACAGGGGCATCCAAGAAACCAACGTTGAGTTTAGCTAAACGCTTAGCAAAGCCTTGGCTAGCTAATGGGTTGATAGAACTCATGTCGATAACCGTCTTGCCGGCAGTTAACCCTTCGGCAACCCCGCCTTCGTTAAACAATGCAGCTTCAACGTTTGGAGAGTTAGGAACCATAGTGAAAATAACGTCAGACTTTTCGGCAACTTCCTTACCAGTCTTAGCCTCAGTAGCGCCATCTGCAACTAATTCTTTAACGGCGTCTTCCTTGAAATCAAAGACCGTCAAGTCGTGACCTGCTTTGACCAAGTTCTTTGCCATTGGCTTACCCATGATACCTAATCCAATAAATCCAAGTTTCATAATAAATGTGCCCCTTTCAATTTCTATCTTTCTACAGTTAAAAGTATAAGTTAATTACCACACAAAGTGTATGGCGCAACTCTCTAAGTTCGACCATGTTATTTAGTCATTTGCACAAATTGGCAACGGTTACAAGATTTAACGGAATGCACCGGTAAGTAGCCCTAAGCCAATCCAAACAAGGCTCATACCCCAAATTGGGATAAACGCGTATTTGACATATTGTGACAAATCAACTGCACCATGGGTCAAATCGACACCAATGTAAATTTGTGGTTGAGCAATTGGTGTTAACAGAGCCCCCATGTTCATAAACAGTGTAATGATAACGATATCTGATGGAACACCGTAAGCCTTCATCAAGGAAACAACGATTGGCATCAGCACGTAGTACCACGTATCGTTGGTGAAGATGAACATCAATGGTGTACTGAAGACGGCAATGATAATGTAAACCCAAGGTCCCATGGAACTTGGAATGATTTTAACCAAAGTGTTAACCATGGCCTTCATCATGCCACTGTATTGCATAACCCCAACAACAACCCCAGATAAAAGGATGGCTGGCATGATTGGCAATAAAGAAGCCGCATATTTCTTCAGTAACTTGTTTTGTTGCTTCAAGTCAGGGAAGTTGTAAGCTAACGCGATAACTAATCCAAAAGCAAAGACGTAATATGAAGGTACAGAAGGCATTAAGCATAATGCCAAGATAACTAAAACAGTCAAGGCCACGTTGATCCAGAAGAACTTTGGCCGTGCCAATTCAGGATCATCAACGATATCACTAATGTCGACCTTGCCGGCAGTCATATCAGTCGTTGCACATTCCTTCTTGATCCGTTTTTGTTCACGAAAACCTAAGAAGGCTGCCATAGCGAACAGGAGAACCGTAAAGATAACTTGTGTTGGGAACATCATACTGAACAAGTGGTTCGCGCCACCAGGAACATTAGGAATTAGAGAAGCACTCCGTAACATCCGCGCACTCCAAGGAACATCGAATGTATTGATGGCCCCAACAGTAGTCAGGAAAACCAGAATAATCGGTTTCATGTGTAATTTCTGGTAAAACGGCAGTAACAGTGGAATCGTAATTAAGTAAATGGATGTGATACTGACATCAAACCCGGTGATCATGGCAACCAGCAAGGTTAAGCAGGTCAAGACCACTGGACTTAAGTTAATATGTTTCAGGATTCTCCGAACAATACCGTTGAAGAATCCTGTATCTGCCATAAGTAAGAAGTATGGCAGCGAGAATAACATGATCAAGGCAACTGGGGTCGTCATCCCCAACCCTTTTGTCAGGTAATCCCCAATCTGTGTCGGTGATGCACCTACCAAGATTGCACCGATGATTGGAATTACCGTAAAGGCAAACATCGTACTGGTCTTTTGTTTCAACAAGACCCAGACAATGACGATCATCATAACGAAACCAATAATTGCCGGATAACTCATTCGAACTCGCCAACTTTCTCAAAACTATATTTTAAGCAAAATGTTATTTAGTGAGCAATGAAACGAAGTAAGCATGCCTTACGCTCCTTATACTATTCGGAATATCAGGAGCGAACAACTGACATAATGCCCAAATTACAGTTTGGATTTTTGTGATTTTGGTTGCGCTTCCTATATAGCAACCAAAGTAGTTATGCGACAGTTGAAAAAAATAATAATCTGCGTTTAAATAGATATCAGGCGCTTTCACTGTTAGCGCAACAAATCTTGTGTTTTACTTGAAAACGTCGCAAATCCGTTTGATGAAAGTATCACAAGCGGTTGTATTGCCCTTGAATAAGCTTCAAATTAACGACCATGATAGCGCTACCATTATACGTTTTAAGCCTGGTTGCTCACTAATCCTCAATTGGTTTTGTTTAAGTTCTGCACCACAAAATGACCAATCCTCTTTCTAACGGCTTGGTCATCTGCCCAGAATTCAGATGTACAGTTTAAAATTTACCCATTAATCAAAAAGTAATGTCAATTGAAGATAATGCTTAACTAATTACTGACTTATTCGCTATTAATGCGTACACTTACTGTTAAGGGGTCATTTATTCTATCTCCCTACATAGTGCCCGACCTGGTACATTTTTTGTATTTTCTCTATATTTTTACGGGGCTCCCCCAAAAACATTTTTTGCTTCAACATGACCCCGTTTCGTTTTACTCTGCCTGATTATTATTGAGAAAGTAGGTAATTTACTTATGAAAATTGATCCCGTATTGGCACAATCCATCGTGAACAAAATGATGGCCCAGATTCCATATAACGTAAATATGATGGATGAACACGGCTACGTAATTGCTAGCGGTGACGAGACCAGAATCAACACCTTACATGTCGGCGCTCTCGACGCAATCGAACAAAAAAAGACGCTCCCAATGGCCAAATCCTTTGGTCAGCATGGCCAACCAGGTATCAATATGCCCATCTTCTTCGACAAGGCAATTGTAGGTGTCATTGGCATCACGGGCGATCCGGAAAAGGTTACCCCCCTCGCTTCTTTACTCCGCGTTGCTACCGAACTTTTACTGAGTCAAAATCAGAATAACTTGCGAGAAAAGAAAAAAGAGACCGCTCTCAATCGATTCCTTTACCAGTGGTCCCAAGTTACGGATCACATTGAGAATAAGACTGACCTTCTGTTAGAAGCTAGTCAATTGAGTATCGACATTCTCAAAGAACGCACAGCGATTGCGGTTCAGTTAAAAGCTCTGCCAATGAACCTATTGGATCCAACTGATTTTCAAATCTCCCTTTCCGCTAATACAGTCATTGTTCTTACCCTTCAATCAGTCACTATCGACCGTTTCACTAGCTATTGTCAGAAAAAGAAAATTGGCTTGGGAATCGGTCTGCCCAACGCTAATATTGGTGTCTCCGTCAACCAAGCGCTTCAAACATTACGTATTAGCAATGTCTTCAACCGACCTGATCAGATTAACTACGGCCAGGTTGCTTTTATTGACACGCTACTCAGCAGTCATCTTTCACTAACTCCCATTGTCGAAAAGTTTCAGGACGCGAACGGTAGCGAATCTGGTAGCGACCTGATCCAAACACTAGGCATGTACATTCGCCACAGCGGCAATATGGTTCAAACCGCAAAAGCCATGCATATTCACCGTAATACTTTAGGTTACCGTCTCAGTAAAATTAAAGAAGATTTTGACCTTGATCCCCACAATACGATTGAACTCTTTGAGCTTTACCTCGGCTACCTGTACTTCAAAGATGCTAGTTACCACCATAACTTGAAGAATCCCGCGACGTCAGGAGTTAATTAATAATTCGACCAGGTTGCACAAGGAATAACTTCTAATCCTGTTAATTCGACTGATTATTTCTGATAATTAAGCGCTTACAATGAAATTAAACTTTGTGAGGAGCTGTTCAAAATGGTCGTTATTCCAAAAGTTACTGATGTTCAAGTTGTCCCCGTTGCTGGTTACGATAGCATGTTGCTGACCCTTAGTGGTGCTCATTATCCTTACTTTACTAGAAATATTGTAATTATTACTGACGACTCTGGTAACCGTGGTATCGGTGAAATTCACGGTGGCGATGTGATTACTAAGTCACTTAATTCATTCAAATCAATTATCATTGGTCGACCGATTACGGAATACCGGGCTATTTTAAATGACATGAAACACCAGGTCGCTCACCCCGATGCTGACAAGGGAGCTGGAATTCAGCAACTAAATATCAGTAATCTTCAGTACGTTGTCCACGCTGAGGCTGCTGTCGAATGCGCATTGCTTGATTTGTACGGTAAATTCGTTAATCTTCCAATGTGCGATGTCATCGGCTCCGGTCGTCAACGCGACGCCGTAGAAATGCTAGGCTACCTCTTCTACATTGGAGACTATACCAAGACGGATCTACCCTACATTCAGAATGACGACAATTCTGATGCGTGGGGCAAGTTACGGCGAAAACCAACATTGACTGTCGCTGGTATCGTCGAACAAGCCAAAGCCATGAAAGAACGTTATGGGTTCCGTTGCTTCAAGCTCAAGGGCGGGGTCTTAGATGGTGCTGAAGAAATGAAGGCCGTTAAAGCCTTGCACGAAGCCTTCCCTGACGCTCGAATTAACCTAGATCCGAATGGCGCCTGGACACTCGACGAAGCTGTCAGCCTTACTAAGGAATATGGTGATGCCTTAACCTACGCTGAAGATCCATGTGGGCCAGAAAATGGTTTCTCTGGTCGTGAAGTACTCAGTTTCTATCAAAATGCGACACACAAGCCAGTAGCAACCAACATGATTGCTACCGACTGGAAACAACTCTACCCAACTCTTCTCATGAAGTCCGTCGACATTGTCTTAGCCGACCCCCACTTCTGGGGAATCGAGGGTAGCCTGCGAGTCGCTAGCATCTTAAATGACTGGGGATTAACTTGGGGATCTCACTCCAACAATCACTTTGACATCACTTTGGCATTGTATGCACAGGTCGCCGCAGCCGCTCCTGGCAACATTACACCAATTGATACTCATTTCGTTTGGCAAGATGGCCAACAATTATGTGATAATGCCTTAAACATCAGAAACGGTGAAATTGCTATTCCAAAGCGTCCCGGTCTAGGTATCGATATCAATGATAGCAAGTTAGCCGCCGCTCACGAACTCTACGAACGACTTAGTTTCCATGGTCGTGATGACGCTAAGGCTATGCAATATCTGATTCCAGACTGGACGTTCGATCCAAAGACGCCAACATTATTACATTAAAACTCAATGCCCAAAACGCCCCAACTGCTTACCGTAGCTGGGGCGTTTTTTTATGGACTGACTTTTGACAGAAAATATTAACCGCCGAGTAAGGGAACAAGTGTCACAGTCACCAACATCATTGGGTTGTTGACATTCTAGTTGTATATATGTTTTAGTCTGAATTTATATTTTTTCTATTCTTTCATCGCCGACTAATTCATTTAGAGAAACGTCAAAACTATCCGAACAGCTACAAGTAACACGCCCCAAAAGCTACGTGACCTGTGTCAAAACTGGTAATTTGAAGACATTCCATGACTAATTATCTATTGAAAAACCAGCTGGTAAATGCTGATTCATCGGCAATTGCAGCACTTTACAACACCCTGACATCCGTCAAATTGGTTGTTTTAAAATAACCGCCAACTTATCGTTACATTCCCAACTTTCACAATTTCATCACATTTTTTTCGTTAAAATATCGAACTTTGTTAACATAACTAATTTATATGAAGTGTATATTGTAGCTGTTACATACTTTTGGGGCGTACTGGGACTTAGGGACCAGTGCCCCCTTTTTTACTATTTTTGAAGGAGATGGCTCATTTGCAATTCAAACACCCCCGGTTGGTTACGCTTGCCGTAGCCTCCCTGGCAATTCTGACGGTTGGCCTCGCTGGTTGTTCCTCGAGTAACGCGTCATCCTCAAGTTATAAGATCAAGAACAACAAGGTCGCGCTAAGCACCGCCCAGATCAAAAAAAATCTGGACACCAAGATCATCACGACGCGGCAAGACGCTCAGAAGAGTTTGACAGCAACGTACAAATCTGCTGCACAAAACGACAACTATACCCTGAGCGAGCCATACGTCAAAATCAACCCTTACAAGTCTTCCCCGCTATCCGCACTGGTTATCTTTAAGACCAGTGACGCGGTCAAAGTCACCTACACCGTCGTCGGCAAGACGGACAAGACGTCCATCACCAACACGGTCAACGGTGGCTACACCAAGACGCACCAGGTTCCCGTCGTTGGCCTCTACGCCGACTACAGCAACCAGGTGAAGATCACCGCCACCACCAAGGATGGCAAGACGACCACGCAGACGCTGACCATGAAGACCAGCGCCCTGCCAAAATACATCAAGGACGCCACCATCACCACTAAAAATGTCAAGAAGTCCAAGATGGACATTGGCAAGAACAAATTGACCATCGTCAACCGGACCACGAAGCAACCATTTGCCATTGACGCAGATGGCGCCGTTCGTTGGTACGACACGAACTATTCCCAACACACCATCGAACAATGGACGAGCGGTCACATCATGATTCTCTCAAAGAAGAATGTGAACTCCGACGTTTATAACGATTTAATTGAAACCGACTACCTCGGCCGCGTTTACGAGGAATACGGTTTTGCCAACAAGACCAGCAGTACCGATGGCGGGGTCGAAACGACCGTCATTCATCATGACCTGGTCGAACTACCCAACCACAACCTGTTAGCGACCGTTTCCGACGGTTCAAAATACAAGGAAGACACGCTGATCGAAGTTTCGCACAAGACCGGTAAAATCGTGAAGGTCATCGACATGAAGAAAATTCTGCCGAAGTCCATGTGGGACAAGTACAAGAAGGGTTCCGATGGCAAGGTCGACTGGCTGCACAACAACGCCGTGGACTACGACAAGAACGACAACTCCATCGTCCTCTCCAACCGTAATCAAGATTTAACGTTGAAACTGGATTACAAGACCAATCACATCAAATGGCTCTACAGCGGCAAGAAGAAGTCCAGCTGGCCTAAGGCTTACCGCAAGTACGTGTTGACGCCAACCAAGGGCACCATCACGACCGGTGGGCAACATGGCCTCTACCTCCTGAACAACGGTGGTAAGAACTCTGCCAACAGTGAAGACTTCATTCTCTATGACAACAACATCAATGTCACTAACGGTGATAAGAGCACGTCTGGCAAGTACTCACAGGCCGTTAAATACCACGTTAACACCAAGAACATGACGATCAAATCGACCTGGTCCTACGGGAAGACCTTGGGCAAAGCCAACTTCACCAGCGTTATCGGTTACGCCGAGCAGCAAAGTAACGGCAACGTTCTGATCGACTTTGGATTCAAGGCCGGTGGTCAACAGAGTAACATCATCGAAGTCACCAAGAGCGGCGAACAGGTCTTCAACGCTACCATGAAGAATGCCGCGGCTAAGGCCTACGCTTACCGTGCGTACCGCGTACCGTTCTACACGTCCAGCTACGTCTTTGACGCCACGAAATAAAGGCTAGTAACCACCTACGTCTGCCAAGATTCCGCCAGCTATGGGGACCGGAAAAGAACTCCGACTAACATCCTTATCACAGCTGTCTCCATAGGCTGTAAATCACAGGGTCCAACTCTTCTTCCTGAGTTGGACCCTGTTTTTATGCCCAATTGGTAAGCGCTGTCATTTTCAGGTAAACTAGACTTATCAGGTTGACGTTTTAACCACAAACTAGCTGA
This sequence comes from Levilactobacillus andaensis, assembly GCF_016861695.1. Classification (GTDB taxonomy): domain Bacteria; phylum Bacillota; class Bacilli; order Lactobacillales; family Lactobacillaceae; genus Levilactobacillus; species Levilactobacillus andaensis. Next base: position 152,057 of record NZ_BOLP01000003.1, read on the forward strand.
TTCACCGACTAAGTTTCCTATTAACCAAACGTTGACCTAACCCATTCCAGAGGAGTGTTTGACATGACAAAAATTATTTTAGACTGCGACCCCGGCCATGACGACGCCATTGCATTGATGCTGGCGCTCGCCAATCCCGAAATCGACCTGCTCGCGGTGACGACCTCGGCCGGTAACCAAACGCCGGAGAAGACGCTGAACAATGCTATGCGCCTGCTGACGCTGATGCACCATCAGGAGATTCCCGTTGCCGGTGGAAACCGCACCCCGCTGCTCAAACCGCTCGAAACGGCCGGCAACGTCCACGGCAAGTCAGGGCTCGACGGCGCTGAGTTGCCTGACCCCGATTTTGCCGTCCAGGACATGACCGCCATCGAACTCATCGCCAAGACGCTGCGAGAAAGCACCGATCCCGTCACGCTGGTCGTCACCGGTCCCATGACCAACGCCGCTCTCTTTTTACGCGTCTACCCCGAACTGAAGGCCAAAATCGACCGCATCGTCTACATGGGCGGTGCCATGGGCTTAGGCAACTGGACGCCATCCGTCGAATTCAACATTTACGTCGACCCCGAGGCTGCTAAAATCGTGATGAACGCCGGAATTCCCCTCACGATGGCCCCATTGAACGTGACTCACAAGGCCCAGATCCTCAAACCGGAGATCGAAGCCATCGGTCAAATCGACAATCCCGTTGCCCACGCCTTCTATGGCCTGCTGAACTTCTTTGAGCTGTACCATGAAAATCCCAAATGGGGCTTCCAGGGCGCCCCTCTCCATGATCCTTGTACGATTGCCTGGCTCCTGCGCCCCGAAATGTTCAAGAGCGACCTGATGAACGTTGACGTGGAAACGCAAGGCGAGTTGGTTCGCGGCGAAACCGTCTGTGACTACTACGAACTCACCGGCAAACCGAAGAACACCGACGTCCTCCTCGATGTCGACCGACTAGCCTTTATTCAACTGATCACGGATTCTTTAAAGACATTTAATTAACGCCAAAAACTGCGTCACCACTACGGTTAACCCCGCTCAGTGGTGACGTTTTTTAGTAACGTGGTTTCCCGCAATATAAATTACGCTATACTAAATGGACAAAATATGTCGCCGAGGTGAACAAAATTGAGACAGCAAGCTTACCCCGCCCACGAACAACTTTTGTTCGGCAGCGGACTAACGATGGTGGCCGGTGCACTAGACGCCTATTCCTATCTGGAACACGGCGAAGTCTTTGCCGGCCTCCAAACGGGGAACCTAATCCTCTTGGGAATCAACTTAGGAAAATTACAGGTGGCCGTTGTCGGTCGCTATTTGACGGCGATGATTGCCTTCATGGTGGGCACCATGCTCATTCGGGGCCTGCAACACTTTCTGGAAAAGAAGCAGAAAAATCTGCAAGCCACCGTTCTTTGGATCGAACTGGTTCTGCTGGTCTGCGTGGCCATCACGACTAGCATCTTGCCGGATATCGCCATTACGGCGCTCTTATCCTTAACGGCCGCCGCAGAACTCCAGGCTTTTCGTAAATTAAAGGGCGCCCCCTTCACGCCACTCATGATGACCGGTAACTTCCGGGCGGTCGCCGAATCCCTCTTTGATGGCGTCCGCTACCGCGATAAGGCCGCTCGCACCAAGGCCACCGACACGTTGGCCGTCATGGGCAGCTTTGCGTTGGGCGCCGCCATTGTGGGCTTATTTTCCAAAACGTTACAAGGCTTTACCGTCGTGATTCCAATTATTATTCTCGTTGCATTGATTGTCTGGCTTCGGCAGCAGACGCAGCAGCGGCGATGGAAGCACTAAGCCATGATTGACAACTTATTTTAAAAAGGGCCTGAGACAAAAATCGTCTCAGACCCTTCTTGTACTCCAATTATACATGGTCGAAACGTGCGACAAAAGGCAGTCAACTCCGCTTAACCCCGATAGACAAACAATCCAAGCCCGGGATTATTCGTCTATCGACGTTAATGCTCATTGACTAACCGCCTTTCGCCGCACTCTTTTTACCTGTAACAAAAAAGGAACGAGACCAGCTCGTTCCTTCCTGTAAACCTCTGATTGGGCTAACTGGGTTCGAACCAGTGCATCACGGGATCAAAACCCGTTGCCTTACCACTTGGCTATAGCCCAAGAATTTCGGTCATTACTGACCCAACAGGATATAATTTTAGCATTGCACCCCGGGTGAATGCAAGTCCTTTTTCGCGATTCTCCAGAAAAAATATTTTGAAATTAGCGCTAATGGTTGACGTTACCGGCATAAAAACGCTACCATAAAATTTGTAAACCGTTTTAAAAAAATGTGAGGTGAGTCCTTTGTCCGAAAAACCAACGATCAAAGACGTGGCGAAAGCAGCCGGCGTCTCGGAAGCAACCGTCTCAAGAGCGCTGAGTCACAGTCCCCGCGTCAAACGCGCTACCCGTGAAAAAGTACAAACGGTAGCCGACCAACTGGACTACCGACCGAACAGTCTGGCCCGCGGCATTCGGGTCAAACAGACCCACACGCTTGGCATGATTATTCCCGACATTCTCAACGATTATTTCACCCAGTTAACCCGGGAAATAGAGGACGCTGCTGGCCGCTCTGGCTACGATGTCCTCATCATGAACACGGATGAAAGTCTCGCCAAAGAGGCACACGCCCTGAACTTAATGCTCGAAAAGCAAGTCGATGGCGTCATCATCGCCAGTGCCGGTGGTCAGACGGACTACGCTAAAATTTTAGGTCCCACCCCCGCCATCTTCGTCGACCGCATGCCCCCGGCCAATATCAAGACGCCCTATGACCGGGTCATCGTCGACAACGTCAAGGCGACCTGCCACATCGTTTCACAGCTGTTAGCTCAGGGGGCTACGCGAGTCGGTATCATCAACAGCGCCGTCTCCTTTACTGCGACCGAACGCCTCGCCGGCTATCAACAGGCCCTCCATGACGGCGGCATCGCCCTCGACAGTGCCATCGAGGTGGCCGCCCGTACCGACAACAGCAACGTTCAGCAAATGACCCGCCAGCTTCTGATCAATCAGAAGTGTGACGGCCTCTTCGTCGGGGACAACACCATCATGGAAGAGGTTTTGCGCAAGCTGACCGAACTCGACCTGCCGAACCTGCAACTCGGCGGCTTCGATGATCAGCTGTGGTTCGACTTCTTACCGCGCCCCATCGTCACGGCCCGTCAGCCTATCAAGCAGCTCGGCCAGACTGTTGTGGACCGCTTGCTGGCCCATCTCGCCGATCCGCAACTCGCACCGCAGGAATTTCGCCTAGACGCCCAAATCATTACGCGACAGTGATCCCGAGAAACTGGCTGGCAAAGTAGGCCGCCTGCGTTTCGTTCAACGTGCACCCCACCAAATCAAACGTGGTTGCCCGCAACTCATCGAACTGGCAGGTACTCAAATCGACCTTCTTCAAGCTGGTCTCAGAAAAATCAGCCTTGTTCAGCTGACATCCACGAAAAACAAGCTTGCTCAGCTGACTCGCCAGACAGTTGAATTCCGTTAGGTCGCTCTGATCAAACATGACCTGGGTCAATTTTGCTTCGTTCACGTTAGCCAACGCCAAACTGCACCCCGTGAACGTCACGTCCTTTAAAGCCGAGTGGTCGAGCGTGCTACCCATCAATTTACAATCGACAAAATGGACGCGATAAAGACTCGCCGCCTCGAACTGACAATTCGCCAACGTACAGTTCTTCAGGACCACATCAGTCATTTCTAGTCGGTGGAAGTCAGCGTTCAGAAAGGTCATCCCCTCCAGCAAGCACTGGTCAAACGTGGGGTGCTCAAGCCGCTGATTCTCCAGAACCTCTTGCTTTAGATGACCGAGTTGTAAAATGTGATCTTCCGCCGAGTAAATGTCAGCGAAGGCGACCGGTTGTAAGGTCGATTCGAGTAATTTTGGCTGATTCATAGGGGAACATCCTTTCGCTTTTGGTAAAAATAGTATAGCACGCTTCTCGTGGCAACCACAATGACTTGTGGCGGCCATTTTTACTTCACCCTAAAATTCTCCAACCAAATTAACCACTAGCCCCCTGAATACGACTCTTCTAGGCATTTCGGTACGTAACCAGTATACTCAGAGTTGGGGAGCAGTTTCCCCGCGCAACTGGTTTTGGTGACACCGATTGATTGGCGATTTTCGCTAGCAACTTAGAAGTCAAAATAACTTTTGAACGACTAGGAGGGCTTTCAATGGATCACAGTCAACTTTCCCGCAAGACACAGCACCGCGCACAACCAACTCTGATGGTGGCCCAACCACAGGCCACTACCTTGACGATGACACCGGAATTAACGCTGGTCACCCCGTCAGGAACCAATTTAGCTCGCCGCACGGAACCTCCTTGCGGTATATCTGGTCAGGACGACCTCGCTAAAGTCCTTCGCGACATTCGCCAGTGTTTATTACTGGAGGCTGCCTATGACTGAGGACATCGCGGAACTCTTTGCGGAACAAACCGCTGCTAAATTTCTAAGCGCGACCCCCACTAATGGCGGTTTCATTGGCGCCGATATCGAACGCCTGCTTGCTGAACGAGCCACCGTGATCTACCGCGACGTGGCCGATGTCAGCTATTATGGGGCGTTGATTCAACTAAAACAACAAAACTTTGCAATTCTCAATACGGCACAACCGCTCCGACAACGTTACTACCACGCGGCGCACACGCTGTGGGACCTCATCGCCACGAGTTATCAAAGCAATGTGACTGCCCGCACCACCTTTACCACCGCAATCATGTTGCCAGCCCGGCACACGGTAGCTACTTGGCATCGCCTTCAACGAAAATCCACTTCACCCGAAACGGCGTTATTACGCTTGGCCGACCAAACAGCCATGCCTTATCACGTGGTCGCCCAACGACTGGCAGCGTTGCATCTGCTGATGCCCGATGACTTGTTATATCGTTCGGAAACCGATTGGCTGGTGTGGCGCACCGCCCATCACAACTTTCCCAGTGCACTCGACCGGCCACTTCACATGGTCCATTTCGACCGGCTAACAACCGATGTCATGCGCTATCTGGAGCACGACCAGTTGACGACCAACGACGCCGCACAACTGTTGCACAATGCCAATCCCGACTTGGCTCAACACTATGCTGCCCGCTTCAACGCGTAGATTACTCTTAAATTTAAAATAGCCATCACAAAAGCCGCTAGAAATCCCAATTTGATTTCTAGCGGCTTTTTTCAGAAATTCCAACGACCTACTTAGCTAAGTCATAGACCGCTCGCGGACCGCCAACATACTTCGGTCGGGACCGCAATGCCGTGACGTGCGCGCCACCCAGTTCACTAATACTTGGTCGAACCGGCACCTGCACAAATTTAACGTGCATGCCGATTGCCGTGTCGCCAATGTCTAGGCCGGCTTGGGCCACCACGTGCTCGACCTCCACGGGATCCGTGAATTGCTGGAATGCCGCCATCGAGCAGGCCCCCCCGGCATGTAACGCTGGCACGACCGACACCATTTCAAAGTCATGTTGCCGGGCAACGGCGCGTTCAACAACTAAACTGCGGTTAATGTGCTCGCAACCCTGCACAGCCAGTTGAATGCCTAACGGGTCAAGCTTGGCCTTCAACGTTTCGACGATGCGGGTGCCCACGTCCAAACTGGAATCCTTGCCAATATGGCCACCAACGACCTCACTCGTCGTGCATCCCAGAACAAATAGGTCACCTGGTTGTAATTTTGCTGCATCTAAAACGTCTTCAATTATAATTGTTAACTCCGCTGTCATTTTTCCCAAATCAATTGTCATGTTAACACTCCTCAAACCAGGTTGGGCTTGAATTTCACGAGGCTCTCAACAATGGAGAGCGTCACGACCATCCCAAAGCCAACCTGAACTAAATTACCAACGATCGATGCCAAGCCCGCCGGCCAACCGAATAAAAGTGCGGTGGCAAAATAGTAGCCAACCACCATAATAGCGCTTCCAATTAACAGTGGCAGTAGCATCGTCTTAAACGACTTCGTATGTTCTGGCGTGAAGTAGCCAACCGCTAACCCCTGCATCCCGTGAATCACCAGTGAAAACAGGCACCATTCCGGATACCCGGATAAGATATCGATCAAAAACCCACTGCCGGCACCAACCATGCCGCCCACCGGGCCACCAAACAAAATGGCACTGGTGTAGATACCGACTTCACAGAGCGTGACCATCCCTTTGGTTGCCGGCACGGGAATCACGAACATAATCGACAAGCCGACCGTCATCGCAATCAACACGGCCGCCAACGTGGTTTGTTTCAATTTTTCATTTCGCATTTACTCTACTCCTGTCGACGACTCGCACCCTGCCAGACACTCCCCAGTTGCTCGCTGATGGCAACGCCGTGTTCAATGCCCGCATGGACAAACTGTTTCGCTTGGGCCACCGCCTGCGGCAACGCCACCCCGGTCGCTAATAGCGCCGTGATGGCTGCGGAAAATGTGCACCCCGCGCCATCTGTCGTCTTCTTTTGAATTTTAGGTTCCGCAAACCAATAGTCCTCTTCGCCATATCGTAAATAGTCGACGGCGACCATTCCCGGCAACCGACTGCCACCCTTGACGACCACATTGGGACAACCCAACGTTTGGATGCGCTGGGCTGCCGTGCGCATCTGCTCGCGCGTGGTGATGGCCGCTACCCCGCTGAGTTGCGCCGCCTCATCCAGATTGGGCGTGGTCACGTACGCCAGTGGTAAGAGTCGTTGCCGCAATGCTGCTATGTAGTCTGTCGCCAAGTCCATGCCCCCTTCTTTGAATACCAAGACTGGGTCCACGACCAACCAAACCGGATACTGCCGCAACTGGTCACAGACGAGGTCTAACGTTGCCACATCGCCTAGCAAGCCCGTCTTCACAAAGCGGACCGGCAACTGTGACAGAATCGACGTCAGCTGTTGGTCGACCACCTCAGGCGCCAATTGCGTTAAATTTACCTTTCCGGGCAAAATACTCGCCACGCTGGTGAGTGCACTGACGCCAAACACGTCGAGTTCCTCAAACGTTTTCAAATCGGCCTGAATCCCGCCCCCAGCAAGACTATCCGACCCGGCAATGGTCAAAACATTTTCCATTTGCTCTCCTCCCCTCACTCTCAAGTATCGCGCACTTTACGGCGACAGCAACCACCAATTGGCTTGTTTTTAATCCAGCCAATTATTATACTGAGAGGGACTTCAAACAACTCTTACGAAAGAAGGCCCGCCCATGCCCAATTGGTACGCCGATCTCCCAGATATTAAACCCAAATACTTAGCCATTAGCCAACTGATCACCAGCCTGATTCAAGAGGACCGGTTATTGCCCAGCCAACGATTGCCCGCTGAACGAGAACTCGCGAAGCAACTCAAGGTCGACCGTTCCACCGTCAGTCGGGCTTTTCAGGAGCTCACCGCCAATGGCCTTCTCGTCAAAAAGGGCGGCAGTGGCACCTTTGTCGCGCCCGTGCCTACCGTGAACACTCTCCCCGATAAGATCAATTGGGGCCAATACTTACGTAACACCACGACTAGTCACTCCCTTATCCAACGTAAACTCACCCAGGCCCGCGCCCTCAATCCCCATTTGATCGACGGTGCCGCCAATGAGCTCCCGATGAACCTGATCCCGCAACTAGGCGATCTCCAATTGAACTGGCAAGACTTTCTGCTGGCCCAACGTCAGGAACAAGACGCGGGCTATCTCCCACTGATTCAGACGTTAGAACGCCACCACACCCAGCGGCGCCAATTTCGCACCGATTGCCAAACGCTCCTCATCACTGGTGGCGCCCAACAGGCACTCCTACTAATTCTGAGCAGCCTGCTTAAGATTGGTGATGCCGTGGCTTTTACTAAGCCGTCTTACTTTGCGACCAGCGCCGTCTTCAAGACGCTTGGTGTCCGACCATTTACTATCCCGTTGACCCCCACCGGCCTGGACCTCGCCATTTTGGAGAAAACGATTCGTCAACACCGAATTAAACTTCTTTTGTTAAACCCCACCTTTCAAAATCCTACGGGACTGCTCCTGTCCCTCGAACAACGTCAGCGCATCATCAAACTCTGCCAAAAGTACCAAGTTGCCATTGTGGAGGACGACGTGTTCGGCTGGCTCAGCACCAAACAGGGCGCCATCCCTACGCTAAAAACCCTCGCACCCCAGAACGTGATCTATATCAGCTCCCTGTCCAAATTGCTAGGATCGAGCACCCGACTGGGCTGGATTGTTGCGCCGGACGCCATCGGTCAGCGCCTGTTGCAGGTCCAAAAGCGGCTCGACATCATCCCCAGTATGCTCGCCCAGGTCATGGCCAATCTGGCACTGACAACGGCCGCCTTCGATCCTGGCATAGCTCAACTCACACAAGAACTCGCCCAACGCCGCCAAGCCACGGTCGCCATCTTTCGCAGTCTGCGCCCCGAATGGCAGTTCATCACACCACAGGGGGGCTTCTACCTCTGGGTCACCCAAACCGACCCCGCAATTTTCGACCACTTATTGGAACGCCAGATTCTAGTCAAACCCGGCACGCTATATGGCGCGCCCAAAACGGCCTTCCGCTTCAACTTTGCCGGCATTGATTTGGAACAACAAGAGCGGCTAAAGAGTTTACTAATTTAGGTTGGTCGGCTACAACCTGACTGGTTAATCAATCTCCAACAACTCTCATGGTAGACATCAAATTTAAGACGCAGGAGGCCAGGGATGCAGCCAGCCGTGGAGGTGGTATTAGTCGGCGTTTCCTCAGCCGGCTTACACCACGGGCGACTTTGAAGACACGTGATTTCCGTGGCTTCAAAGCGAGCGAGAAGACTGGCGCCCTTCCAGGCTGAAGCGTCCCCACAGCAGGCGGAATCCCTGGCAGCCAGAGGCGACCCCTCCAAACTAATCTCGCACTAACACAAACTTAACAGACGTAAAAAAATCAGCTTACCGGTGAGGGGTAAGCTGATTTTTTGCTGATCATCTAGGTTCATTGGGACTGCAGCCCCAAGTCACACACTACTTTAAGATTTGGCAGAACTCAATGGTTTCATGGTTCGGCCCGAGGATGTTGAAGAAACGAATGCCCTTTTCCCAGAACGTTGGGATGGATTGCACCTCGTCATTGACCAGGTCTAAGCCCTGTTCTTTGGCGGCGGCAAAGGCGGCATCGACATCGGTGGTGTTCAACGAAATATGGTTGATCGCACCGGCTGTCGGATTGGTAGGGTCGCCTTCCCAGGTCTCAATCGTTAAGTTACCGAGCCGCATGAAGGCACAGCGGTTTTCACCGTTGGGGAACAGGCCGGCCCGTTCAAAGCCTAGTGATTCGTAAAAGGCCATCGTCTTGTCTAAATCCGCCGTGGGAATCCCCACGTGTTGAATTCCAGTAATAAAATCATGAACTGACATGTTTAACTGACTCCTTTTTTAAACGTAATCGGTATCGTCATTAACGAGTTACCCATTAATGTTTCAGAACAACTTCTTCAAACCGTTGGTCCAAGACCCAGTTACCTTACGGATTAGACCACGTTAACGGAAAGGTTATTTCCCAACGTCGACGGCTTGGTGCTTCAGGTTCGGGAAGATCACCTTGTCAGCAATCCCGGTAATCCCACCTTGAGCAAGGAAGGCAAACACCGTTCCCAGCCCAAAGTTCGTGAATTGACGGGTAATCACCAACGCAATGATCGCCATAATGGTAGGCGGAATGTAGGACGCCCACATCGCCTTAGCAGCTTGCCCCTTGAAGTAACGGAAGCGCAAAATCTGCATCAAGTCATCAGCCGGATGTAACACCAGGTTGACCCGTTGATAGATGGAGATGGCTACGGCGATAAACGCCACACCCAAGAAGTTCAGCGCCACGTAGAAGATGATCATCCCCGTGCCCCGCGCTTCTGGTAGGCCCGCAAAGAGTGCCGGGTACTTGCCATCAAAGAAATCCTCAAACACTTGAATCAAAGCGGAGAACGGTACCATGAAGATCATGTTACCGGCGATTCGCTTCCAATCCCAGTGGTGAATCAAGATGGCGTTTAGCACCGCCGTCAAGAAGCCCATAATCAGGAACGCCCAGAATAAATTCCAGTGAAACGCGGTCCCCAAGTTGGCTTCGGCTGCGGACCAGTACGCTGCCCCTAAAAATGAGGGGTGAATCTTGGCACTAGTGACCAACGTTAACACGTTACCGGCCGAGTTAATGACCAGCGACAGGGCGAAAAAGGCAATTGCCTTTGACATTGAAAGGGTTCGTTCATTTGTCGCTTCCATCGGTGCTGCTCCTTCGTTGAACTTGCTTGCTGCTTCAGCTCTCACATTAATCCCTTACCTTTTTTGTTTAGTCGCTAACTTTAACGACTGCCTTGCTGACGCCCTTAACCTTACCGTTTAAGACGTCTTCGACTTGTTCCAACTTAACTTCATGGCTGATCAGAGATTCAACGTCCAATTCGCCGCTAGCCAATAAGGCAATGGCATCCTTGAAGGCGTATGGGTTGATGAAGGCACCCTGAATCTTCAATTGCTTTTGGTAAACTTCGTAAGTGTTCATGGAGAAGGTTTGGTCTGGCTTCCCAACACCAAACATCAGGACTTGAGCACCCTTCTTCGTGGCTTCAACGGCTTGTTCTTGCGTTTGTGGCAACCCAACGGCTTCAATCACAACGTCGTAATCGGCAGGAATGCTGTCGCGAGTGGTGTTGTAGGTGTTAGTAACGCCAAACTTTTCCTTGTTAAAGGCTAACTTTTCGTCGATGATGCCGGCGAAATCGACTTGGTGAACGCCGTAAGCTTGGAGTAATTGCACGAACAATTGACCCATGAAGCCATCGCCGATAACCAAGGCCTTTTGATAAGGCTTAACATCTAACAAGCTCATGCCGTGAACCGCGCAAGATACAGGTTCCGTGGTGGCAGCGGCCTTTAAGGACAAACTGTCAGGAATTGGGTAAACGACGGATGAAGGGGCCGTGAAGGACTTTTCCAACCCACCATCGCGGGTAACCCCAACGGCTGATAAGTTGTCACACAGTTCGGGACGGTCGGTTCTGCAGTAGTCACATTGGCCACAGTAGATGTTAGGGTCAACGGTGACCCGGTCGCCAACCTTAACGTTGGTAACGTTCTTGCCGACAGCGGCAACGATCCCGGAGTTTTCATGGCCCAAAACGATTGGTGGCACAGCGTTAGCGGAACCAGGAAGGCCAGCGTAGAGCGCCCGGTCAGTCCCACAGATACCAGCGTAAGCGGTGTTGACTAAGACTTCGTCAGGCTTAACTTCTGGTTCTGGCAAATCTTGAATTTCCATCTTTTTGGTTCCAGTTAAAACTAAGGCTTTCATAAAATAAGCGCTCCCTTTTAATTATTTGTTATACTCATTCAAAGCTAAGGCGAAATCGCCTAGCGTGGCTGAGCCGTTATGCTCAACCGATGGCATCACGATGTAGTCGGTCAACTTGCCAACATCCACGTAATTGTTCAGCAGCTTGTCGAACTCGGCGCGAACCTTGACTAAGAAGGCTTCACTGACCACACCACCACCAAAGATGATCTTGTCGGGCCGCAACATCAACGTTTCCTGCAAGGCCGCTTGGGCCACGTAGTACGCCATGATGTCCCAGACGTGGTCGGTCAACGGCACGTCCTTGCCGGGTTTCCCCAGCCGAGCGTCAAACGTTGGCCCACTGACTAGACCTTCCAAGCAATCGCCATGGAATGGGCAAATGCCGGGGAAGTCCAAATCGTCGGGGTGACGCTTCAACCGCACGTGTCCCATTTCGGGATGGCCGAGGCTCCCCACGAAATGACCGTCGATCACGGCACCGGCACCAACGCCGGTCCCAATGGTGAAGTAGACCAATGAATCAACCTTTTCATTGAACAGCGTGGACATCACGTATTCACCGTAAGCCGACCCGTTAACATCGGACGTCCAGTACATCGGCACGTCCAGATTCTGCTTCAAGCGACCGATAAAGTCGGTGTTCGACCAGCCCTTCTTCGGGGTATCGGTAATGTAGCCGTACTTCGGCGAGTTATGCCGCAGTTCGATTGGGCCAAAGGATGAGACCGCAATGGCCTTGATCTCGGGAAACTTTTTAAAATAAGCGATTGATTTGCTCAAAGTCTCTTCCGGGGTGGTCGTGGGAATCACAACCTTGTCCAGGGTGCGGTAATCTTCGTTACCAACCGCACAAACGAACTTTGTGCCCCCAGCTTCAATACTGCCAAGTTGCATACTTGTTACCTCCATATTTGCCGACGAGCTGACCCGCAGCAAAGTTTTTTAATGAACCTCTTCGTGACCGCTACAGTCATTCTTAAATCGCTTACAGTATATCAAGTGGCGGCAAGCGATTTAAAGGGATTTTCGACCTCTTGGTTTTCAGAAAAGGCCGTTTAAACACGTGTTGCCGGAAATGTAATCGTTTGTATTTTTCGTGATATAAGTCACTTAAAGACGGAAATCAAGGTGGAATTTGCCGTTTCGGAAAGCGCTTACATTTTAGTTTCAACTTATTTATGTCGCATAAAAGCCGTCGATTATGCAATCAAAAGACGCGACCACATGCTCGACGGCTAGTTTTTAACTGATGTGTTGTCATGCCGAATTCTCTGGCAGAAAGCGCTTAACCAGCAATTTTCAATTTAGCATTGCAACTTATAACCTTGATTCGCTTTTTAATTTAGAATCTTCTTGTCACAACTCCAAAGTATGTCATAAAAACCTACTTATTAGTTTCAGTCTAGTTTTCCTAAAGGCTGATGATTTTTGAATACTCTCATCCCTTAGCTAGATAGTATTAATCTCTAATTTGTAAGGCCGCATCCAGCGGTTCCCGAACCGTTTCCATCTTGTTAATTTTTGCGTCCGTTGGATAACCTAACCCAATACCCATCAGAATGACCTCATCTTCAGAAATATTAAAATATTGACGTACTATTTCAGGGAATCTAACGAATGAATATGCTGGTAAGGAACTGATGCCACGTTCTTCAGCTGCCAGCAAAATTCCATACCCAAAAGCACCGGTGTCATAGGCACTAAATTGTGTCGAATCTTTAGGAATGGTGATGTACGCAATGGCTGGTGCATTATATAGATTTTTCCCAGCTTCACCAAATAATTGTACGTCATCACCCATGTAGGTAGCCATGCGTTTAAGCCAATCATCGATATTTTTCTGTGGCTTAGCTGCCCATTCTTGTGGAGGGGTTACTTCTGCCCAACTCTTTTTTTGTTGATCAACTGCGTCGGCGTTAGCTTTTCGAATTTGTTTAGCTGTCTCTCCCACAGCCAAATATACTTTCCATGGCTGGGCATTTTCCCAAGACGGCGCATGCTGAGCTTCGGAAATAATTTCTTTTAACTGCTCTAAATCGACCGACTTATCACTAAAGTTACGCGCTGAGTGCCGAGATAATTGGCTACTATTATTTGACATATAATTTGAACTCCCTTTATTCATTCCGTTTGGTAATTAACTAATACTTTTTATTTAAAATTGCCATACCCTCGTTATAAACCGTAGTTATGATTTCCTTAACAGGACGTATTTCATTCACTAACGACACCCCTTGTCCGGGCATAACCGCCCCTTTTACAACGTCCCCATCTTGTGCAGCTAACCGTAAAGTTCCAGTAGCTAACTTCTCAATTTCAGGCACCGCAACTTTAGGCGCATTTTCTTTTTCAACTGTAATCAGTTGATCCGATAATTGGTTGCTAATTTGCCAGCATGGTGAATTGGTGTCACGCCCAGTTACAACAAGATTCTCGACCGTTGAATTTACGACAGCCTTTTTGACATTTGAGTGAATATCACCTTCACTAGCAGCTAGAAAAGCCGTACCCATTTCAATACCACTAGCTCCAAGAACTCTGGCAGCTGCAAATCCTCTACCATCAGAAATACCGCCGGACGCCACGACTGCAGCGTGTTTGACTACATCAACAACTTCCGGAACCAGTGCAATCGTCCCTACGTGGGATAATCGTCCACCACCCTCACGACCTTTGGCAACTATCACGTCTGCACCACTTTCATCAGCAATAATAGCGGCTTTGGCGGTAGCCACTTTAACGATAACTTTAAGGCCAATTTCATGCCAGATATCAAACCATTTTTTAGCGAGTGGTTTATCAAAACCCTCAAATTCTGCATCATCTGCATAAATAAATTTCAAATTATCCTTATCGATCAAATCTGTCATTTGTGCGATATATGTTTCCGCAGATCTGTCGAGTAAAACATTCACGCCAAATGGTTGGTCTGTTTTTTCCTTAACTTTTTTTATCTGTTGGTCAATAATGTCTAGTGTGGCTCCCCCGGCACCAAGGACTCCTAAAGCGCCTGCATTTGCAACTGCAGAGACCAAGGAAACCATTGAAGTCCACGCCATCGGACCAGCAATGATAGGGTATTTCATGCCTAAAACAGTTTTTAAGTCATTCAATTTGTTCACTCCTTAACAATTTGGTACACTAATTGTAAGCGTATTCGATACACATAAGGTAGACGAACCCATTAAAGTGTCTAGAAAGGAAATTGAAGTTTACGATGACAGCTGAAGAAAAAATCATCTCAACATTTCTCGAATTAATACGGACTGAAAACTATTCAAAAATCTCAATTGCACAGATTATGAAAAAATCCGGGCTGACCAGAACATATTTCTATCAATTATTTGATTCTAAATGCGAGTTGGCTCGAAGATCTCTTTTTTCAATCATTAATGAGTTAATGGACCCGCTATCGCACGCACTTATTAACAATGAAAGTATTGACCATCAGAGAATTTTAGAGGCTCTGGACTTTGTAGAAAATCATAAACCAGCCATGCTAACATTAGTTTTTTACCAAGGACCCGATTTCAATTTTCAAGGTGAAATTCAAAGATGGATCAAAAAAGAAATCACAGAGCAGGTAAAAAGAAAGTCTCAATGTGATCAATCAAACGATGATTTTTTTGCAGAGATGTTTTCTTCCTCAGTTGTTAAAATGATTGATTGGTACTTACATCAAGATTCAGTAACGGTTGACCAAATGTCAACACTGGTTGAACGTAGCTTGTCTCAAGGGCTCACCTCGGTAATTTGATTTAAAAAATATTTTCTTTAGCGAACTGCTGACTAATACCTCCTAGATCAATTCTTACACGATTCATGACAATTAAATTGAAGGGCTCCTCAGTCCTGAGCTATACACCAGCCTTTATCTTGACCAACTATTAGCGTATGTGCTAAGCTAGCGCTATCGAAATAACCGAATACTTTTGTTCTCTAGGGTTCCGCCGCAAGGGTCTGGTCCGAGAGGGAACCTGTGGTGACTGCCACAGACACGGAAGGGAAAAAGCCTGGGAGATTTTGTCGTTAGCGACAGAATTTCTCAGGCTCTTTTTTTGCCATTTCGGTTAACTAAAGGAGGACTTTATGATGTGGAAACACTGGCTCACCGTTGTTCTGGGCGCTGTCTTTGAAGTGAGTTGGGTGGTCGGCTTCAAACACGCCAGCACCCTCTTCGAATGGGGAGCGACCGCTGTTGCCGTCTACCTTAGCTTTTACTTTTTGATTCGCGCTAGCCGCCATATTCCCGCCGGAACCGCCTACGCCGTCTTCGTGGGTTTAGGCACCTTGGGCACCACCACCCTTGGCATGCTGGCGTTTGGCGAACCCGTTAGCTGGGCAAAAATCGCACTGATTTTACTCCTGTTATTGGGAATTGGCGGCTTGCAAACGATCACTGAGAAAGGAGCTGACTAACCATGGCTTGGATCTATTTAGTCTTAGCTGGCCTTAGCGAAATGCTGGGCGTGACGTTCATGAACTGGGCCCTGCACCAACGAAAATGGTGTTTGTGGGGATTGATGATTCTAGCATTTACACTGAGTTTCGGTGGTCTCGAATTGGCCTTACAAACCTTGCCGATGGGCACCGCCTACGCCATCTGGACCGGTATCGGGGCGGCGGGTGGCGTCATCACCGGCATGCTGTTCTTCGGTGAATCTAAGGATTGGCGCAAGCTCGGCTGGGTCGCCGTGATTCTGATCGCCGTCATGGGCTTGAAGCTGATCAGTTAAGCGGCCGCACCAGATTGTACCAGGTCTCACCGGCATGGCTGGACGCGGAAACACCTTCGTTGACGTACCCGTGGTGCTCGTAAAACGGGACTAGCTTCTCCAAACAGGTCAGTGTAATCGCCTCACGATGTTGGTCAAAGGCGACCACAGCGAGTGCTTCCAGTAGCTGACCAGCAACGCCCTCATGCCGGTGTAGCGGACTGACAGCCAGACTCAACACGGTCTGGTAGGCATCACCAGCCGCATTCGGCGTTGTCCTTTCAAAGAGATCGTCGGTAAGGTAGCGTTGGTCAAATGCCGGGCCAACAATGTAGCCAACGATTGTTTTCCCCTGCTTGGCAACTAAAAAGGTATCCGGAATCTGTTGGATGCGTTCAGCCATGCTGGCTTCGGTTGCGGCCTCAGCGGGTGAAAAGCCGGCATTTTCAATGGTCATAATTTGCGATAAATCTTGTGGTTGTGCGGGTTGAATAAGTGTCACGGGATGGTTACCTCCTGAAAATTAATATCAAAATTAGTATACCCTGAAAGTTGGATGGTGGGGTAGAAAAATAAAGAATGCTAACCCAACAATAAAGGATGTGCGACTGCTACCGCACATCCTTTATTGCCTTCTAAAACTCGTTAACAATTTCATCCACCGTCACTCGACCGCTCACGAGCACCTCACTCAGCCGCTGGTCCTTGGCTGGGTAACGCCAATAGTTCTGCGCCGCCAAGATTTTAACCGCGCTGGTTTCATCAGCCACCGTTGGCAGTTTCGCCGCATCCCCATAGAAAACCGGGCCTGTCGTAGTCCCCTTGACCAATTGAAGAACGTGGCGGCCCTCATTTTCAAATAACGTCTGCCACGCCAACGCCTGTTGCACACTGGTTGCGGCGTATAAGCAGCTCAACCGGGACGGTAACTCTGGGAATGACTGCACGCGTACCCGTTCCAACACAAGCTCACGTAAGGCGTGGCGACCGCGGTCAGTAGCCGGCAACGTGCTCAATTGTGTCTGTTTCAGGATATCTCGCAGGTTCAAATTAGCCGGTACACCTAAAAAGAACGTGGCTTGCCGATTCAACTGGCCGGCCGAAAAGTCCAGCACTTGACCAACCCGAAGTCGATGTCGCGTGACCAAGTGATAGAATGCCGCCATCCTCCATACCCCCTTTTAGCCTTGCTCTTTACGCCATTTTCTCCTGGCGATACCACAGTCGATTAGGCAAATTCTGCTAATCTAACGACGCAATCCATGTAAGACTTCACTTATTTTTGATAACATTGCGGTAATTTTTGCACGGGTCTTGTCCCCCGCCAAGAATAGCCACTCCCTATTTCCCTGTTATGGTGGCAACCTAACTAAACTCCCGCTAGACAGGAAAAAGCCAACAGGAGTCCATCGACCACTCCTGTTGACTATTTAGGCAATTATTTCGGCATCACTACCGCCAGTTGGCATCATCATGCTGCTGGCCAGTCTTGGCTGTCCCCGGCGAACACGACGGTTTACAGCCTCAGGTAGTCTACTCTTGCTGCAAGTCAGTCCAGTGTTCCCGTGTCAAAATGTAAAGGGCCAGCTGTTCATCGCCCACGGAAATTGGTTGCTTAAAGGTAAAGCCTAACTTTTCGGCAACTCGTTGCCCCCGCTCATTGCCAGGATTGATGCCCGCGGCCAGTTTGGGCAGATTCAGCGTGAGAAAAGCATATTGGACCACCGCTTGAGCCGCTTCGGTCGCGATACCATGCCCCCAGTGATTGCGCATGAGCCGCCACCCAATCTTGATCAAGCTGGGGCTTCCCTCAACCGGCGTCAACATGATCCAGCCTAAAAATTCCGCCGGATCAGCTTGCGAAAAAATCGACCAGTAGCCGAGGCCGTGACCATATTGCTGGTCAATGCGTCGTTTCACATAGGTCACGTGGCGTGGCGAGCCATCCCAGACACCGTAGATAAACTCCGTGACTGCTTGATTCTTATCCATTTCAACGCTGTCTGCCAGGTCTGCTAAAGTTCGTTCCCGCAAGATCAATCGTTCCGTTGCTAAATTGGGCAATGTCAGTACTTTTTCTGCCATGGGTCGTGCTCCTCTCTTGCTGAGTCTGTGAGTTACTTGAAACTTATTCGTCTTTTACATATGTTCAGTATAGACTTTTTACGGACGTTTAGTTCATAAGTCGAATTTACTAATTTTGAAATCAGTTGCTGTGTCAATTGATGTGAGATTGATGTGTTTTTAGGGCGTTCAGGTTCCTCCGCTTAACCCCAATAAGCACCGGACCGAGTTGACCTTTCAAGTTCTACTGTCTTAGACCGTTCGGCTTGGTTCCCATCTGCCTATATCCCGGTCCTGGCGGCTTCCGAAACGTGCTACTACCGGGCAGCCGGTTCCGCTTAACAACGCTAAGCAAATACCCCAAGACCAGGGGTATTCACTTAGCGCCGTTAATGCTCGCCAGCTAAGCGCCCTTCGTAGCACTCTCTACGCAAAAAGCCCCCTCCAGCTGCATGATCACTGGCGAGGACTCTTATTTTAAACATCACGTGCGGGCAAGCCATCTTCATCTTCCCCTAGCAACTGTGACGGTTAAGACCTAATTATTTAGCAAGCTTAGCGCCCTTGTCCACGTAGTACATGGAACCAATGAGGCCCTTAACTTGGAGCTTACCGTTCTTGTAAGTCAAACGTGTAACCGCAGCGTTCTTCAATGGGGCACCCGTGTACTTAGCACCCTTCAACGTTGACAGGTATTCGTTGATGGACATCCCAGAACTAACAACTAATGCGTTACCGCCGCCTTGCTTCTTAGTAGCTTTGGCGATGGTCATTAATTCCTTAGCCATCCGAGCTTCAACTTGTTGTGAACTTTCAGCACGGTCGCCAGCAACTAATTTTGTCTTTTGACTGTCTTGTTGGTCCAAGGTGTAGTAAGCATCTTGTAACTTCGTCCAGTAGTCCTTACCTTGAGCGGCCATCATTTCGTCACCGTTCTTGTAGCCGTAGACGCCGGCAATCAAGGCATTATCAGTAGCGATACTGTCCCCTTCAAAGCTACCGTAGCCGCCTTCACGCAAGTATTTCGACGTGTTGACCTTAACCTTAGAGTTGCCAGAATACTTGAGGGCTTGCTTAGCGGTTACTTGTTGCCGGGTCAAATTCCCCGCATAAGCAACCTTGAAAGTCTTGCCCTTCAAGCCACGGCCCAGGTTGTTGGCAACGGCAACACCGTTACTGGTCAATGGGAAGTCGCTCCAGCCTTGAACACGGCCCATGACGTTCCCAGTGGTTTCACCATGCCGGGTCAAGTAGATTGTTACTGGCTTAGCAGCAGCCTTCTTCTTAGCTGCTTGGGCGGATGCTGGTGCACCCACCATGGCAACTGCCCCTGCTGTTACTGCTAAAATGCCAAGTACCTTACTGAATTTCATCATAAATCTCCTCCGATTATGTATGTAGTTGTGGACGATTACGTCGAGGTCAATCGTTTTACTTAACCCGATTGTTCCCCATTACGGAACCGCTTACATGTATTAATCTAGCACAAACCGATTGCTTGTACAACCTTAAATCGGCAAAAACTCATGCCCTAAAATATTAATCCACTACTTTAACCACGTCTGACGTATGATTTCATCTTTAAAAAACCAATAAAAAATACCCAGCAAACTTTCCACTAGGTATTTTCTAAATCTAATTCATTTTATCAGCATCCAGGCTTTATTCTTCGTAACTCGAACTCTTCACCAACGAAATCCGTTCGCCATTCACGCTGACCCCATACGTTGGAATCGGCCCACTGATGACGCTAACGGACGTCTTGTCGGCACTCAAATCGATTTCCAAGACACTAGCCGCAATCTTCATCCGGTAAGTCAGCCGGCTGATTTCCTTGGGCAAATGATTGGCGAAGTGGACAACTTCATCCTGGACGTAAAACCCAGAGAAACCAGCCACCAACGCCAGCCAGCTACCACCCAAGTTTGCCAGATGCAAGCCATCCGCCGTATTCTTTTGCAGGTTGACCAAGTCCATGCGTGCCGTGTCCATGAAGTACTTGTATGCCTTTTCCGGATCGCCCATCCGCGCCGCCAAGATGCTAAAGATCGACCGCGACAGTGAGGAATCATGCGTCGTCACGCCTTCATAGTAGTCGTACTCCCGCTTCAACTGGTCGACCGACAAGTCCTCCGGGAACAGGTAGTCCGCCAGCAACGTATCGGCCTGCTTCGCCACTTGGTAGCGATAAATGGTCAGCGGGTGGTAGTGCAGCAACAGCGGAAAGTTCTCCGGCGTCGACTTGTCCGCGGGCCAACGTGGCTTGCTTAAGAAGCTGTCGTCCTGCTCGTTGATCTGCAGGTCCGCGCTGTATGGCAGGTAAACGTGGTCCGCCAACTTCTGGAATTTCTCCAGGTCGGCCGGGCCAATGCCGAAGTCCGCCAACTTGTTCGGGTAGCGTTGCCGAATCTCGTTCGCCAGGTAACCGATCAACTCAAAGTTATGCTTCGCTAGGCGATTGGTATAGTAGTTATTGTTGACCAACGCCGTGTATTCATCGGGCCCCGTCACCGTGTGAAATTCAAACCGCGAGGACGCCCCAATCTGATGCCAAGCGCCGAAGTTTTCCCAGAAGCGCGCGGTTTCCAGTACCATTTCAAACCCACACTGTAAAATGAAGTCAAGGTCCCGGGTGATTTCGTAGTACTTGCCGACCGCATAGGCGATGTCGGCATCGATGTGGTACTGCGCCGTCCCCGCTGGGAAGTATGCGGAGGCCTCTTCACCGTTAATGGTCCGCCAAGCGAACAGGGCACCCTTGGTCACCCCCATTTCCCGAGCGCGGGCGCGGGCCTTAGGCAACGTTTGGTACCGATAGTACAGCAATTGCCGGGCCATTGGTTGATTGGTATAGGTGAAGTACGGCAACATATACATCTCGGTGTCCCAGAAGTAGTGGCCTTCGTAGCCAGACCCACTCAGCCCCTTGGCCGCAATGTTGGTCCGCCCATCGCGTCCAGCCGCCTGATTCAGCTGGAAAATGTTGTAGTGAATGGCCAAATTAAGCTCGTCGTTGCCGCCGACCGTGACCTCACTGCGGTGCCAAACGCCTTGCCAGAAGTCGCGACTGTCGGCAATTAACGCGGACAGTGAGCTGATCATAAATTGAGCAGCCGGGTCGATGGTATTCTGTTCGCCGACCTCGCCCACGTAGGCTTCATACTCCAGTGTATGGGCTTGGCGGTCACCCAAGTCGAGCGGTTGCTGCAACAATTTGGCGTTCGGCGTCAGCATCCCCAAAAATGCCGTCACCGCTTGCTTCGTGGTCCGCGTCTTCACGTGATACCGCTGGAGCCGCTGGTTGATGAATTCCGTTTCGCAGATCGGCAAGCCCGCCATCCGGGTCTTTCGTGGGTCGGCCGACGGAATGGCTTCGGCCTCGGCCGGCACGGCGATGGCCTTGCTGACGAGCAGCCCGCCCGCGTAGTTGCCGGCAACGAAACTGTAGCTGACACCCCAGAAGTTGACCTGATTTTGACCGATCACGGACTTCACCGCCATCTGGATGGTCTCGCCCTGTTGGGTCTTTAATTCATACTCCTCGTCCAAAGTCCCGGTGGTCAGGTCGAGGTCCACCGCCGTCCGGGTGCTCTCGCTGAAGCGGTGGCCGGTGTTGGTCGCCACGTTCAAATGCCGCAGGTCGGGCAGATTTAAGATTGTCTGGTGTTTCTGCGCGTACCCCACGCCACCTTCCCCATACGTAATGGGGGCGGTTTCATAAAAGCCGTTGATCAGCGTGCCCGTAATCGGGTTGCCGCTAATGGGGTCGTTGGCCCGCACGCCGAAGTGGCCGTTTGCCAGCGAGAAGACCGTCTCTAAATACTCCGGTTGTTGGTCGGAGACGTCCCGCAAAGTTAAATGATAATCTCGTAAAATCAATATAATCTCCCCCATCTTCCATTAAAATCCGCGTGAGCCCTGGCCGGTAAGACCGACCGTCAGTCCACAGTTTTTTCGACTCACAACTTTTTTAGTCCATAAGCTACAAATATAGTTAACTGCCAACTGATTTTGCGCTAACAGTGGCCCCAGTCTAAGGGACTCTGCACGAAATACCTACTGACTTCACCGTTCGGCCATGTTTGCGCGTACTAACTAAACAAACTGGTAATATCTACCGGCCATTCCACTAAATACGATTAATTTCTTCATCGACGTTACGTGTTTCTTGTATTGACAGGTCGGCCGGTAATGAGTTTATGAATTACAACCATGTTGTCCAAAACCCACCATGTCAGCCGAGAGGTCGCCAGATATGGGCTCAGGCGCGTCGTTCTACTTGGTCGGTGTTTTTTGCCGACCTAGTAGAAAACCAATCTTGAAGACTCGTGTTCTTCGAGGCTTCAAGTTGTGTTCGCACCGTTCCAGCCCATATCTGGCGGCCGGTAAGGCGAAAGCACCGCCATGTCGTCAGCCATGTTGCCACCCACCGCCATCAATCATAATCCCATTCAAGGGTTAAGGGACGCACCTAATCCACCAAAATTACCGGGAAGCCATCCCAATTAAGCATAGCAACTCGCGCTGGACGGGCACCTCACTTAATTTTCCAAATGGCTCCCCGGTAACTCGAACGTTGACCCTGATATCTCTTCTATTCTGCAAGCTACCTGCCAGCACTTAAATTCGGTCAATTACAGTAGCCGAGCCGCCGTTGCCAGTGCGTCTTCGACCGCCGGGACATTCCCGGTGAAATTCAGGAAGGCATGACTGATGCCGCCGTAGCAGAAGTAGTTGGCATCGTCGTTGACCCGACCGACCTGTTTGATGAAGGCCTCATCCTGCAGCCGGAACGGATCGTACTCACCGACCAGCAACGTGGTATTTCTGAAGCACTTCGGGTTGGCTAATAACGGCGACAGGAGTGGCGCCGTCAAATCAACCGGTTGATCCGCCACGTAGTAACCACTCATGATGGTATCGAGCTGTTCAAACAGCTGGTAACTCCGGTGCAACGCGTCTCGCTGTTCCGGCACGATTTCAATGCTGGCATCATCCCACAGCGGCCCATTTAAATCGGACCCCTGAATCAACGTTGGATAGAACAGCAGGTGACTGTCGATCGCGCAAATACCCATGGACCGGCAAAGTTGACTCACGGCTAAGGCGATGGAACCTCCGGCCGAGTCACCGCCAACTGAGATGTGACGGTAGTCCTTGACCATCGCGGCCACGACAGCTAACCCGTCGAGAATCCCCGCTGGATAGGGTTGTTCCGGGGCCAACGCGTAGTCCACATTATAGACCACGCAGTTTGCTTGTTCGGCCACGAACTTCAAGGCCAGCAAAACATCTTCTGGCGTGCCGCCGTAGTAAGCGCCGCCGTGGAAATAGATCAGTGCCTTGTCCGCGGTCAAATGGTCCATCCGGGCAATGCGGATGACCCGGACCCGCCGATTCATCGACACGATCTGTTGCATTTCAATCTTCATTTCAACGTGCGTTAAGTCCTTTTGCCCGGACGTTTCGGTCCCCTGCCGCAGGCTAAAGAGGTCAGTTGGTAATTGTGGATTTTCTTCGATCTCCGCAACCGTTTCCCAAACGAGTGGTTCGAACGTGTGCGCCGGGTCGCGGTCCTTGATCCAGCTGGTCACGCCATCCTCAACGCTGGTCACGCGCAAGCTCTGTAATCGTCTGAGCTCGTCTTCATACCCCAATGATTGTTTCGTTGTCGTGTCATTCAACATCTCGATTACCCCTCTCAAGTTTTATTGCTGGCGCCAAAAATGATCCAAGTGCCATTGCTCGTCCAACCACCGTAACTGCTGGTCGAACCATTCCGCGACGTCCGGTCGAATGAATTGCTCCCCAAAAGCCGGATCAGTCACGTCATATTTAGTTGGAAAGGCGGTCACGGCACGAGCTAAACTCAGTCCGTGACGGCCATGTGGATAAATCAATTTCGTAACGGGCACGTTAGCCGCTGACAATGCGGCCGCATACCGTTCGGTGTTGACCACCGGGACCAGCTCATCGTCGGCCGTTGCCCACACAAAGGTCGGTGGATTCTGCGGCGTGACCAATAAGTCGGCTTCGTGATCGGCCCACCCCGCCGTAATCGCCGCCAAGGCAGCGCGGTCGGCTGGCCATCCCAGGCGCAACCCAATCACCGGGTAGGCCAGGGTCAGTGCCGCCACTTTTAACCGTTTCGCGGGCAGTTGCAGGGTCGCCGCCAGTTGTGGCCACAAATCCGCGTACAATGCGGCTAAATGACCCCCAGCGGAGAAACCTACCAGTAAAATGTGGTCGGCTGCGATCCCGTAGAACGCCGCGCGCCGGTGAAAATCAGCGACCACGTGGCCCAACTGATACAACGCCGTCGGCAACACCGGTGGCTGATCCCGCAACCGGTAGGCCACAACGGCCACGGCAAATCCCTGCGCCAAGTACTGCATCGCCACGATTTCATTTTCCCGGTCAGAACGGAATTCATAACCGCCGCCCGGCAAGATAATCACCAATGGTCGCCGCATCGACGTGTGAAAATCAGCGATGGCGGCCGGCTGGTAGAACGTGACGGGCACGGGATCGGCCGGCGTCCCCAACGTTAAGTTAAGCGTCCTCATGCTTCAAATGCTCGTTTTCGTCATGATGTTCCTCAGCCACGATACCTTCTTTGGCATCCTGTAAGGCCTTCGCCGAAGCCAATTCGTCTTCGTCCAACTTGTACATCTGGAGAATCACAACGACCACGATGGCCAGAATAATTGGTAACCAAACGAAGTTAGAACTAATGGCACCCAGGGCCTTTGCCGACTGAACTTTAGCAGACGCTTCGAAACCACCGAAGGTCAAGATCCAGCCAGACAGCGCGCCCCCGACACCCATACCAAGCTTGGCACCAACCATTGGGACGGAAGACAAGAAGCCGGGTTCGTCAATGTGGAGTTCGGAGCGGGCGTATTCAATCGTGTCGGCGATCATAACGAAGGCGATTGAGAAGGCTGCCCCCATGGCGATCAACGCGATAACGTTACCCGCAAACAGCAGTGGTACGGAACTCATCCGCATCCCCAGTGGCATCAGAACTTCCCCAATGGCAAACAGCACCATGGCTAAGGCCAGCACGTTCTTGTGTTTCATGAACTTACTCAGGAACGGCACGGAGACGTTCCCTAAGACGGCCACGATGACCAATCCGTTAAAGGCCCCAACTAATCCTGGACGACGGTAAACGTAGGTCAGGTAGTAGACCGCGGTCCCCATCCGCATTACCCAGAAGGTCTGTAACAGGATGAAACTGATACTCAAGAGCACCCAAGGCTTGTTTCTAAAGGCACCCTTTAAGGATTCCTTCACGGACAAATGTTCCTTGATCTCTGACTTCTGCTCACCGTCATCTGTGGTTTCTGTCTCAGCCGCCGATTTTTCACGCAAGTTCAGGAAGGCCCCGATAAATAGCACGATAATCAGAATCCCAATGATGACACCCCAGATTGCCCAACCTTGACGGGCGTTGCCGTTCCCTAATTTGGCAACCATCGGTAAGGAGATCCACCCAATTACGGCGGTCCCAATGTTGGTCATGACCATCCGGGCACTGGCTAAGTTCGTCCGTTCGTCGGGATCACTGGTCAGACTTGGCAGAATGGCCGTGATTGGCGTGTTCGCCCCGGAATAAACCAGGCTAAACAGGGTGTAGATTACGGATACCCAAGCCATCTGAATGCCCTTGTTCCCGCCAAATGTCGGGTTGAAGAACAGTAACATGGTCAGAATCCCTAAAGGAATCCCAAACCACAAGAAGTACGGTCGTGATTTCCCATACTTGGAGTGGGTGTGGTCGATCAAGTAGCCATAGAATAAGGCATCAAACGCATCGATAAACCGAACGACTAAGAATAATGTCCCAACGAAGGCTGGCGACAGCCCTAAAACCGTCGAGTAGTAGAACAACAGGTATAACCCAACAATTTGCCAGATTAAGTTTCCGGCCATATCAGTGGACCCGTAGAACATCCGCTGTTTCCATAATTTCCAGTTACCCATGGTAAAAACCTCCCCCAAAATTTTGAATAACTCGTTCTGTAACCGCTTACATGTATAGCATACCGGACCGACAGCCTTCGGATAATCCCCCTTCTTTACCAGCAGCTTACCTTTTCTAACATCTTTCCCATCTAGCGTGATTCGTTACCAAAAATTGACAAACTAACCTGCGCTATCGACCTTATCATACCCGATAACTTTGGGGATAACTGATTTTGACCCTTAATTTGTAACTCGAACTAACTCATTGGAATCTAAATCTAACGAAGGGGTGGTTCTAACTTAGTCGCACTGCGGCGGTCAGGGATTCCGCCTGCTGTGGGGACGCTTCAGACTGGAAGAGCACCAGTCTTCTCGCTCGCTTTTAAGCCGCGGAAATCACACGTCTTAAAAGTCGCCCATTTTGGTAGCTAGCCACCGGCCAGCTACCAAGATTACCACGGCTGGCTACATCCTTGGCCGCCTCCGGCTCACATTATTCTTTGCCATAAAAAATGTTAAGAACCGATCCCCATTACACCCAATTATTTTTTCAGACAGTTTAACAGTTAACTTACCAAAATGATGTGTCCCGCCATGAAACAATCTATATTGTTATCTCCCAGAAACCATTTTTCGTTGATCATAACGCATCAAAAAAGTGTGAACTGCAATCCGTTCACACTTTTGAAGTCTAACTCAATGGCTCAAACTAAAATCTGGAAGACAAATTATCCACGTCAACCCAGAGTCAGCAAACACACTACTCTTTACAGGCCAACCTGATAACAACTTTGGTGCCAAAAATCCACTGTGTAAGCCGAAAGGCCGCCAGATATGGGCTCAGGCGCGTCGTTCTGCTTAGTTGACGGTGGGTTCCCGTCGGCTTAGCAGAAGACCAACCTTGTAGACTCGCGGTTTTCGAGGCTTCAAGTTGTGTCCGCACCGTTCCAGCCCATATCTGGCGGCCGGTAAGGCGAAGGCCTAATTCACCTGATGGCGTTTGTGCCGCCAAACCAGGGTACCCACAACACCGGCCACTAACAACGCAATGGCTAACGGATGCGGTTCTACGGTGACTTCAACGTGTGGCGTTTCGATTAACTTCATAATCTCACGAGTCCTTTCGGGGTGTCAGATACCGTTCCAGCCACTGGACGTAGTGCTGCTCGCGTTCGATGGCATGGTCCAAGATCAAGTAGTGCCCGTACGCCTGGTCGATGGCCGCTTGGTCGGCAAAGACTGTTTCTCGGCGATGCAGGAGGTGCTGAAGCTGCCGTTGATGCAACAAGATCTGTTCTTGCAGCATCGGCTGTAAGCGTGGGTCATCGGCCGTCTTGATGAAGTACAATTTCAAAATGAATTCATCCTTCAACGCTGTTAGTTCCGGTGACGGCTCGCCAATCCAGGTGACTAACTTTTCGTGCCCGGCCGGGGTCAACTGGTACTGCTTCTTGGCGAGCTTTTCGCCGGTCATGGTCACCTCATGGGTGATGTCGCCGGTCTCCTCCAAGCGTTTTAGCAACGGGTAGATCTGACTATGTTGCGCCTGCCAGAACTCCCCGATTTCGTTGTCAAACGCCTTGGTGAGGTCGTAACCGGTCTGTGGCCGCTGATCCAACAAGCCTAAAATAATGTACTGTAGTCGATTTCGCTGACCGATGGTGACCGCCTCCTTTTCAGATACTGTTGTCTTCATTGAACCAGTTCCCACCAAAAACATCAAGAAAATTCTTGACAGTCAGTTGGTGAGCGGCTAAACTAATCAAGTAAATTAAAACATGTAATTAATTACATGTTTTAACCGGCAGAATAGATCAATTTAATTTAAAGGAGATTTTCATATGACTAAAGAATTCAAGACCCTCGACGACTTTTTGGGCACTCATTTTATCTACACCTACGACAACGGCTGGGAATACGAATGGTACGCGAAGAACGACCACACCGTTGATTACCGAATTCATGGCGGCATGGTCGCTGGTCGTTGGGTAACCGACCAACCTGCCAACATCGTTATGCTGGTCCCTGGTATCTACAAGGTCGCTTGGACCGAACCAACTGGGACCGACGTGGCGCTGGACTTTGTGCCCAACGAAGGCAAGTTAAACGGCACAATTTTCTTCCCGAAGTGGGTCCAAGACCATCCCGAAATCACGGTCACTTACCAAAACGAACACATCGACGTGATGGAAGCCGCTCGGGAAAAGTACGACACTTATCCTAAGCTGGTCGTGCCAGAATTCGCCAAGATCACTTACATGGGCGACGCCGGCCAAGACAACGAAGATGTTATTAGTGAGGCACCTTACGCTAGCCTGCCAGACGACATCCGTGCCGGCAAGTACTTCGACGCTAACTACAAGCGGATCAACAAGTAGGAGCGACTGCAAGACTGACTAAAATGGTCGCACTACGGCTGCCAGGGATTCCGCCTGCTGTGGGGACGCTTCAGACTGGAAATTCACCAGTCTTCTCGCTCGCTTTGAGGCCACGAAGGACACGTGTCTCCAAAGTCGCCCATATTGATAGCTAGCCAGCGGCCAGCTATCAATATTCCCACGGCTGGCTGCATCCCTGGCCTCCTCCGGCTTCGATTGGGCTTTGCCACAATAATGTTGAGTCCTAAAAGCATTTGAATTTTACAACTAACAATCCAGTTAACTTATAGATAACAGTTAAGAAAATAGCTTCAACCAAAATAGGTCTGGGACAAAAGTCCCAGACCTATTTTGCGCTCCGAACGTATATTGCAGAAACGTGCGACAAAAGGCAGTCAACTCCGCTTAACCCCGATAGACAAACAATCCAAAACCGGGATTATTCGTCTATCGACGTTAATGCTCATTGACTAACCGCCTTCTGGCCCACTCTATATTTTTTTTACTCTTGCCAGTCCGTCAAAATCTGTCGGAACACGTCCGCCATCAATTTCGGCTCGTCTTTGATGCTGGCCGTCATGTATGCGTCCTGAAGCTCCTGTGTAAAGGTCAGTGCCAGTCCTTTTTGCCACGCCAAGACTTCGGTGAACGCCCGCAGTGACCGGCCGTTACCCTCGCGAAAGGGGTGAAACATATTCATTTCGGTCACCAGATTGCCCAACGCCTCCACCACAACATCACGGTCGGCAGGCAATTGCGCAAAATCGGTCAATTGCCGTTGAATATCCCACTCCGCGTTACCGAACAGCATGACCGGATGGAAATGCGTCACCACGCCATTCGCCGTCTTGTTGAAATCCACTTCGCGGTATTCACCCGCCCAATCATAGATTTCGCCGAGGAGAAACTTGTTGATGCGTTTCAGCTCGGTAACGTCCCTGCCGGTGAGTTGGTAGCCATCAGGTAGCAGAAAGTCATTTTGTTCAAGGAACTTCAAGCGCTGCGTGGAAAATTCATACTCGACATCGTGCAATTTTTCTTCGTCAGTAATGTCCAATTTATTCTTTAAAACGCCGTTTGGCTGCAGGTAATCCGCCCATTGCTTCACTCGCTACGTACCGAATTTCGTGCGTTGACCCGGTCCAAAATTTCCTTAGCTGTCATTGGCCGTTCCAAATCATCGGCGTCCCGTGCCATCTGAATATCATCCAGCGTTGGCTCAAACCCCTCGTACATGTTGCTGACCACCGCGTTCATCGTTGCCCGGTATTCCTTTTCATTGCGGAACTGGACGCCCATAATCGTCAGTGCTTGATCGTCATGTTCAAGATACATAATGCCCTCATCCTCTTTCATTAAAGTTAACTCCGTAAAAACAGCGTCATTTTTTGCCAAAAGTTGAATTAATTTGACGGCGGTCCCACTTGGCTCGTAATCGCCCTGTTCCCAGTGCTGGACCGTCCGGACTGACGCGTTCAAAAGCTGCGCCAACTCGCTTTGACTCACCCCATAGTGCCGGCGAATATATTTCATCGTGGTTGCTGTATCAGCCATCTTCATCACCTCATTTGCCAGTATACCCTTCAAGGGTAGTTTTCCCTAACAAACGGCTCGGATTAAACGTGTATACTAGGGGTAAATCGTCAGAAAGTAGGTTATTGACACATGGCAAATTACATTAAAGAAGTGCGTGCGCTGGTCGGTCACAAACCAATGATTCTCAATGCTTCGGCCGGCGTCATCGCCAACGACCAACACGAGGTCCTGCTCAATCTGCGGACCGACACGCACAACTGGAGTCTCCCTGGCGGCTACCTGGAATACGGTGAAACGTTCGCCACCGCCATGGTCCGTGAGTACAAGGAAGACGCCGGCCTCGACGTCACCTTGGTCAAATCGCTAGGTATCTTTGACCAGGGATTTACGGAATACCCCAACGGCGACGTCACCCAGGTCATTTCTCAACTGTACCTGGTAAAACCAGTCGGCGGCCACACGCTGGAACAAGCGACGGATGAAACGTTGGATTTGAAATACTGGTCACTCGACGACCTGCCACCCCTGTTGAATCAACAGACGACGGACATGTTGGCCGCTGTGAAGACTTACTTCGATCGGTAAGCATAGTGGCATAGTGTTCCCTTCGCCTTACCGGCCGCCAGATATGGGCTGGAGCAGACAATTCATCTTTTATCCTTTACACCCCAACTTAAAAGGACGGACCCTGCAGAAAAATCGCGGCGCACGTCCTTTTTTAGCTTTCAGTTCAATCTTGAATTCTTAGTCCGTCCAAATGCCATATAAATCAGCCGCCATTGACGGGTAGGCAAAGAACGTATCATGCAACTGTTCGGGGGTAATATGCTGCTGAATCAGGAGCGCCAGATAGTTGATCAGCACATCTGCTTGATAACCAATCGCTTCGGCGCCAACGACTTGGCCACTCTGACGGTTAACCACCATCACCAATTTAGCCCGATCGTCATAGTGCCGCTGGTACGTCAACCATTGGCTCAGGTTAACTGACCGCAATGCATAATGGTTGGAGTCTTGACGCGCAGCCGCCACACCAGTCCCCACCTGCGCCAACCGTGGAATACTAAAGACCGCACTGGCCTGCAACGGATACTTGATTGGAAATTCAGTCGTCGCCGCTAAGAGGTCGCCCACATACTTTCCCTGAAACACCGCGTAATTCGCGAGATTCGGGGTCGCCGTCACCGCGCAATCGCCCACCGCAAAAATATGGGGATTGCTCGTCTGGAGGTACTCGTCAACTTGAATGCCATGGGCGGTCACCGCAACCTGTGCTGCTTTCAAATTCAAATCTTCCACGTTCGCCAGCCGACCCAACGCCGAGTAGATCGCGTTCGTCGACCATTGGCGGCCACCCTTAGTCGTCACCTGCAAGTCGCCCGGTTGACCCGTCACTTGCGTCAATTCATCGTCAAAGATCACCTGCACGCCCTGCTTCGCTAGGCTAGCAATTAAGGCCGCCACCAACTCCGCATCAAAACCGCGTAAAGCAACGCGATTGTGCTGGATCAAGGTGACCGCCGCCCCGGCTTCACTGGCGATTCCAGCAATGGCAAAGGCAATCACGCCGGCTCCTAAAATCGTCAGCCGTTTCGGCAAGGCGTG
Organism: Levilactobacillus andaensis; assembly: GCF_016861695.1. Lineage (GTDB taxonomy): Bacteria > Bacillota > Bacilli > Lactobacillales > Lactobacillaceae > Levilactobacillus > Levilactobacillus andaensis. The sequence continues at coordinate 183,653 of NZ_BOLP01000003.1, forward strand.
GCTTCTAAAGAAACTCCCCGAATGGTCGATCAGTTGGCTTCCGGGAAGCGCAAGCTCGCGGGGGCGGGCACCCGTGGCAATCACAAAATTCTCAGCCGTCAACGTTTCACCGTTCACCCGAATCTGTCGCGAATTTAAGAACTCGGCGTGGCCTTCGATTGGCGTGATGCCGTTCGCTTGAAACCGTTGCTTAAAACGTTCCTGCGTCTGACTGACCACTGCATCGCGATGGGCCGTAAGCCGCGACCAATTTACCGGTGGCACGTTTACCGGCCCGTTCTGTTCGCAGTAAGCGTGATGGGCTTCGACACCACCCAGTAGTACTTTCTTCGGCGTACTGCCGCGCGTCACGGTCGTTCCGCCCCAGTCACGCTGTTCGATGACGGCAACGGACTGGCCGTGGGCAGCGGCCCGCATGGCAGCGCCGGCACCGCCAACGCCACCACCGATCACAATCGTCTTAAATGTCCGCATCATTTTTCACTTCTATTCGCCAAAAACATCGTTGGCACTACTGGATTTCGGGGCCGGCTTTTCCTGGTGTGTCACCGGCCGGGTAGAATCCTGGTACCAAACCACCGCGGCTTCATCGGTTGGGAAGCCATCCACCGTTGAGACCGGTAAGTTCAGATGATCCGCTACCATCTGTGACGGCGACGTTGCCAGCCATTTGTTCAAGGAAACGTCCGAATAGACAGGGTTCTTAAAGAGTTCGATGAAAATCAGCGGTTCGTCGCCAATGTTTTGAATGTAGTGGCCGGCTTCTTTAGGAATCACACCGACATCCCCGGCATTGAAGTTAAACGTCCGGGCTAATGTATTGGAGTTGAACACGCCGACCTTGGCTTGCCCTTGAATGTAGTAATCCCATTCTTCGGACTTCGGGTGCCAGTGCATTTCCCGCATCCCGCCAGGCTGAACTTCGACGATGGCCGCCGAAATCGTCTTTGCGGCTGGGAACACAGCTTGGTCGATGATCCACACCTTGCCGGCCTCAAATTGCTTGGGTTGTACATTTTTCATGTGCAGGGTGAGTGGCGTCTGCATTGGTGTTCCCGGCTTTTTCACCGTGTCGATGGGCCCAGGAACGTTGCCATTAAAGATGTATTTTTCATGACTTGGGAGCGGCGCTAAGGTCTCCTCATCCACCTTGAAATTAGCGGCGATGATATCCTTAGGCGTGTGTGCTAGCCAGTCGGTCAGTAAAAAGGTATTGTTCTCAGAAAAATCGGGTTCACTGAAAACCAGCAAAAATTCGCAGCCTTGGTCGAGCGCTTGGATGGAGTGCGGAATCCCTGCCTCAAAATCCCAAAGGTCGCCAGCTTCAATGTCGTCAATAAAGCTCTCGCCCTTTTCGTTCAAGGCCGTGACCCGCGCATTCCCGCGGAGCATCATGGCCCATTCGGCTTCCTTGTGCCAGTGCATTTCCCGGTAAGCACCGGGTTTCAAGCACATATCGACCCCGGCCAGGTCGTGCGAGGCGGGCAACTCTCTGTTGGTGATTTCACGCGTCCAGCCGCCGGATTCTAAGCGCATGTGAACATCGGAAAAACTAAACCGTAAGTTAGCAACCGTTCCGTGGTCCGTCATTGGGGGCACTAACAGGTCAGGGTTCTGACCGTCACGTTGGTAATTACGTGGTCCTTGATCGATCCAACCTGTGTGGTCTGCTTGGCGAATTGGTTCCTTCTTCTCAGTCATCCGAAAATCCCCTTTTCTATTTGATGGCTTCATTTTAAATCATTTGTTGGCGTTAATCAATTATATGGATAACATTATATATTACAATTTATATGAGCTGGATTTAATTCGTTGATGAGTCGCCAAAGTCAGATTGGGAGTAACCCCTCATTTGAAAATATGTGGGGTAATCTTTTCGCTAGTAACAAGTCAAAAAAGCGTCTACCCAAGACTGGATAGACGCTCGTCAATTAATTTTCAAATAAGACTTCATATCTAATCGGCTAGTCGCTACTTCTCCAAATCCAGCACCGCGTTAAATACTTCCTGCGGCAACTCAATATCACTATGAGCCGCCTGCCGCTTGTTAACGCTCTGCCGCCGTAAGAGGGCTTGCTTCTTTGAGGTGCTCTTCTTTTCCCCGCTAGCGGCTGCGTTCTTCCGTAATGGCGGCACGTCCACGCGGGCCAAGGCCTTACCTTCGACCACGGATTGGACCGGCATCGGGTAGAGTTTTCTGGGGATCACGAATTTTAATTTGTGGACCAACTCCTGGGCCACCTTGGGTGCGTCCTCACGATGAACGACGAAGGACAGCGCGTCGACCTTGGCGTAGTTGACGTGGACCTCAATTTTGACCACGTCGGCAATGTCGTAGCCACTCAGCTCGGTCGTCAGCGTCGCGTAGCCGTGAGAAACGGACTTGAGCGCGTTGAAGAAGTCGTAGGCGATTTCGGCAAATGGCAACTGGTAGACCAAGACGACCAGGTCGCCCTGGTTGTGCATGTCCTGGAGCTCCCCTTTGTGCTGGGTCGCCAACTTCATCACGTCACTCAGGCTTTCGCTGGTCGTGGTAATGGTCGCTGCGGCCAGCGGTTCCTCGACGAAATCGATCTTGGCATAGTCGGGAAAGGCAATCGGGTTGTTCACGACGACCGGCTCGTCTTCATTTTTCAAATGCACGCGGTAGGTCACGTTGGGCGCCGTCGTCAGCACGTCCAACCCGTATTCGTCGTGTAGCCGTTCGCGGATGATCTGCAGGTGGAAAATGCCCAAGAACCCACAGCGGAAGCCAGCACCCAGGGCATCAGAGCTCTCGGCGTGATAGTGAAATGAGGTGTCGTTGAGCGCCAATTTTTCCACGGCCAGCTGGAGGTCATGGTAGTGGTCCCCCTGCGGATAGAAGCCGGCAAAGACCATCGACTGGGATGGTTGGTACCCGGGTAAGGCGGTTGCTGTAGGCGTTACGGCGCTGGTCAGTGTATCCCCGACCCGCAGCGCCTGTGGGTCCTTCAGCCCGGTCACCACGTAGCCAACGTCGCCGGCGCTAAGCTGTTTGGTGGCCACGCGTTGCGGCGCGAAGATTCCAATTTCGTTGGCAGCCACAGCCTGGTCGTTGGCCATCAAGGTCAATTTGTCAGCAGTCGTCAACTTGCCGTCAACCACCCGAACGTAGGCGATGATGCCCTTGAACGCGTCGTATTGGGAGTCGAACACAAGGGCCTTGAGTGGTTGGGTCATGTCGCCAACTGGTGCTGGGATCCGCGTGTGAATGGCCTCCAGCACGTCATGAACGTTGAGGCCGGTCTTGGCAGAAATCTTGAGGATCTCGGTGGTCGCAAATTCGGGAGCCAACGCGCGGATCTGTTCGACGGTACGGTCGACATCGGCCGCGGCAGCATCGATCTTGTTGATGACGGGGATCACGACCAGGTGGTTGTCCTGAGCCAGCCGCAAGTTGGCCACCGTTTGGGCCTGAACGCCTTGCGTGGCATCAACCAACAACAGGGCGCCGTCACTAGCCGCGAGACTCTTGGAGACCTCATAGGTGAAGTCGACGTGCCCGGGGGTGTCGATGAAGTTATAGGTGTATTCCTGCCCGTCATCGGCGTGATAGTAGTTGCGGACGGTCCGTGATTTGACGGTGACGCCATGGGCCTGTTCGACCTGCAAGTCGTCGAGCAGTTGAGCCTTGCTGTCGCGGTCGTTGACGGTCTGAGTCTGCTCCATGATACGGTCGGCCAGCGTGGATTTCCCGTGGTCGATATGGGCGATGATGGCAAAATTACGCGTGTTTTTCTGAGTCATTGATTTCCTCCTGAAAGCTGTGAGATGGATTACCTACTTCGGCCCAATGTTAATACGAACCGATATTGCTAAATTAGTGTCAATTGACCGCACTCCGGCTTTGGTTGTGTTCTGCAACATCAACCATTAAAAGCCGTGTGCCGTCTAAATCTTCGGGCCCACTGATAACGACGGCTTCCTAGTTGCTAAAAGACTACTGTGTAAGCCGAGAGGTCGCCAGATATGGACTCAGGCGCATCGTTCTGCTTAGCTGGCGGTGATTTCCCAGCAGCTTAGCAGAAGACCAAGCTTGAAGACTCGCGATTTTCGAGGCTTCAAGTTGTGTCTGCACCGTTCCAGCCCATATCTGGCGGCCGGTAAGGCGAAGGTCATCTCAATATGCCGTCGAGGTAGTAGCCAAACGTCTGGCAGACCTCGGCAGTTAAGTCGATTTGAAACGCGGGAAAGTCCACGTTGAGGGTCGTGTGATTAAATTGGTCAAGGCCGGTGAGGTTCATCAGACCGCTGATAATGGCGCTTTGGATAACGAAGAGGTGGCTGGCTTGGGCCGCGCTCAATGTCGTCGGCACCTGGGTAGCAACCACTCGGCCGAGGGCGAGATTGGCGGCGTACAAGTTGCGCCGACCCTGTTCGGTTTGCGCGCGGTCGGCGTGGGATTCTAATACAGGGCCACGCAAGGCGTTAAGCCGGACTAAGGTCGCATGGTCGCTGATTAACGTGCGGGTTTGGTCCACCAGCCGTGTTTTCAATTGCGCTGCATTTGCCACCGGTTTCGCCGTCCATTCAGCGGCCAACGTCGTGAAATAATCGCGATAACCAGTTAAGAGGAGCGTCATGAAAATACTTTCTTTACTCTGATAATAGTTGAACAGCGTCCCCTTAGCCACACCGGCCTGTTGGGCAATCATGGCCATGGAAATGTCGCTAAAGGCGTGTTGCGAAAACAATTGCCAAGCGGCGGCCGCGATTTGCTGAGCCTTGGCGTTCTTTTCAGCGGATGTTTGGACGTTAGCCATGGGGTCACCTCCATTTTCAAAATTGACTAGCGGTCATTTTTAAATACGAATTAGTTTACCGCCCGGCGAATTTTCTGTCAATGGCCCCTGGTCAAAGTGGTATTCTAGAAAGTGACATCACGTTGTGGACTGGCTGCGAGTGTCTCGCTAATACTGCTTACTTTGTTCAATCAGGCAGGCCACGACTACTATTTGGGAGGAAAATTATGAGTTTAATTTATATCAGACAGGCAACTCGCGCCGACTTACCGGCCATCATGCCCATTATTGCGAATGCCAAGGCCCTGTTGAAGGCCGATGGCAGTCCCCAGTGGCAAGACGGCTACCCGGACGAAGCTGGCATTACCCAAGATATTGACGCCCTGCAGAGCTGGCTGTTGATTGTCGATGGTCACGTGGCGGGCACGGCGGCACAGGTGGTCGCGGATGACCCGAACTACCATGAAATTACTGGCGACGGTTGGGCCAACACGACGGACCCCTACGCGACGATCCATCGAATTGCGTTGAGCGCGGATTACGCCGGCCAACACCTCAGTCACTACTTCTTCTCCAACCTGATCAGCGCCGCCTACCGCGATGGCGTCCGGAACTTCCGGATCGATACCCACGCCATGAACAAGCGGATGCAGGCCATTGCGACCAGCATGGGCTACCAATTCCGCGGTATCGTTCACGTCGCCGAACCGGGCGATAACGCGCGCCGAGCTTACGAACTACATTTAGATTAATAGCTGTAAAAAATGGTAAGGTCCCCCTTCTAGCGACCTTACCATTTTGCTTTCATTTTTCGAAAAAAGTCCGGAACGGGGCGAACTTGTTTTCACTAATCAGGTGAATGGGTAACAATTCCCGAACATTGAGGGGCAAAAACACCGTATTGCCAGATAATTATGGTTGTAAATGAATTTGACATTGATGTATAATAATCACTAATGTTGGCAAGGTAGCTAACACGGGAAGGGGATTTTATTCTAAATGTATCGTTTCTTTGTTCAGCCGCAGATCAACGCGGTAACTCAAAAATTGGCTGGCTATGAATTACTTTTACGTTCGTATTGCCATGACTACTGGGTGACTCCGACCGACTTTACGGCGGTACCAATGGACCAACAGGTATCGTTGTCCTACCAAGAGATTACGAATATCTTGAAGGATCATCAGAATAATCCCGAAATTTCCTTTAACCTCAACCGAGAACAATTCACGAACCGGACGACCATTGGCCATCTGATTCATTTGAAAAAATCCATCAAAAATCTAAAGCTGATCGTCGAATTGACCGAAGCCCCGACACTAGAGGAACTACACCGCTACGTGGCGCTGTACAAGGCGTTCGACATCAAACTGAGTTTGGACGACGTTGGCACCGACAACGCTTGGAGTCCAGCGATTCAAGATGTCCTGCCCTTCATGGACAACATTAAGTTCGCCATGCAAAATTTCCGCCTGCAACACCGGCAAGCCGATCTGATTGGTAGCCTCAATAGCTGGCGAAAAATTGCGGACATGTATCAACTCGGCTTCACCATTGAAGGAATCGAAGATCAAGACGATGTGAAGCTCGCCCAGCAATACAATGCACAAACAACGCAAGGGTATTATTACAGCAAGCCTGTTCCTTATTGTGGCTAGGTTTGTGGCGATGTTAAAAGAAGACGATTTATTCCTAATGTTTTTGATTTAGGAATAATCGTCTTCTTTTTTTGATTATTAATATTTGGGAAAGATATGCTTACTGACAAGTTAAGAATCTATATCGAGACAGTGGAACGCTACTTGGTAACTTGACCCTATTCCCTATTGGTTCACTTCTAAATCTAAAGCTGGCACCCGCGAATCATAAAGGTGCACTCTGCTCTCGACCTTATTGATTTGCTACTAATCTAAAGCTTACTATGCAGTCGTCGGACGCCCCTATCCGCTCTTGACCTTATTGATTTGCTACTAATCTAAAGCATTTTTTAATGCGACGTTCCAGTTCGTCGGGCTCTTGACCTTATTGATTTGCTACTAATCTAAAGCCGTCGCCCTTAGCTTTACGTTCCAACGTTTGCTCTTGACCTTATTGATTTGCTACTAATCTAAAGCGGGTCTTGGGACCGGCAAAAACGATGTCGCGCTCTTGACCTTATTGATTTGCTACTAATCTAAAGCTGAGAAAGTAAGACGGCGCGGTCTCGGTGAGCTCTTGACCTTATTGATTTGCTACTAATCTAAAGCCAAAGCGTGCGGGGATGTGATAAATGCCGAGCTCTTGACCTTATTGATTTGCTACTAATCTAAAGCAGCCGTTACCGTAGCCGATTGACCAACCATGCTCTTGACCTTATTGATTTGCTACTAATCTAAAGCCGGCGTTTGGACACCAGGAACACTATAGTAGCTCTTGACCTTATTGATTTGCTACTAATCTAAAGCAAGGGGGATGCCTTATGGCACAACGATATGGCTCTTGACCTTATTGATTTGCTACTAATCTAAAGCGCTTAAAGATGTTCCCACCAGCCGGCGTCGGCTCTTGACCTTATTGATTTGCTACTAATCTAAAGCAAAATTGTTGGTAAGTCAGCCGGGAAGCGAGCTCTTGACCTTATTGATTTGCTACTAATCTAAAGCGTTTGACAAGGGATAATAGCTTATCCGAAAGCTCTTGACCTTATTGATTTGCTACTAATCTAAAGCTCGGGGATGGCGTGCCATCCATTGTGAAGGGCTCTTGACCTTATTGATTTGCTACTAATCTAAAGCTTTCGTTGCGAGCGAACCCGCCGCTAGTGCGCTCTTGACCTTATTGATTTGCTACTAATCTAAAGCAATAGGTTCATGCGCGCGGCACGTAGTTTTGCTCTTGACCTTATTGATTTGCTACTAATCTAAAGCTTAGAATCTATCACAACTTTCTAATTGCTAGCTCTTGACCTTATTGATTTGCTACTAATCTAAAGCACCAGGAATTGCAATTTTGAATTCGCTGTTGCTCTTGACCTTATTGATTTGCTACTAATCTAAAGCTGCCATCCCCGTAACCGGTAGACCATCCATGCTCTTGACCTTATTGATTTGCTACTAATCTAAAGCGTACGATAACCAGGGTAAAGCCGTGAGTTAGCTCTTGACCTTATTGATTTGCTACTAATCTAAAGCGTACTGGTCCACGTTATCCACCGTGACCATGCTCTTGACCTTATTGATTTGCTACTAATCTAAAGCGTTCTACGTCAGGAGCCTTTTCTACATCGGGCTCTTGACCTTATTGATTTGCTACTAATCTAAAGCGGTGCTTGAGCTTCCAATCGTTGGCGTAGCGCTCTTGACCTTATTGATTTGCTACTAATCTAAAGCTGAACGACTTGCCAATAATCGTAAGTGTCAGCTCTTGACCTTATTGATTTGCTACTAATCTAAAGCAAAAACAACGACAATCGAAATGTTACTGACGCTCTTGACCTTATTGATTTGCTACTAATCTAAAGCAAACAGCCAGTTTGATGGCATCATCGGCGGGCTCTTGACCTTATTGATTTGCTACTAATCTAAAGCAATCGGAATGGCTGCCCATCTAGAAAGAAAGCTCTTGACCTTATTGATTTGCTACTAATCTAAAGCCACCCTGTTACAGTCGATGACGCCTTTAGCGCTCTTGACCTTATTGATTTGCTACTAATCTAAAGCCCGAAACTAAGGCTAAACAGCTTTCCGCCGGCTCTTGACCTTATTGATTTGCTACTAATCTAAAGCGGATGTCATCGTCGATGTGCACTAGCTTGTGCTCTTGACCTTATTGATTTGCTACTAATCTAAAGCAAACACCACAACCAGAATTGCCAGGGCATCGCTCTTGACCTTATTGATTTGCTACTAATCTAAAGCAAACAAACGATTCGCTTCAATCAAGGCGGCGCTCTTGACCTTATTGATTTGCTACTAATCTAAAGCGTGCCAAGGGTGCCCCCAGAGACCCAATGCGCTCTTGACCTTATTGATTTGCTACTAATCTAAAGCACCAGGTTGTGCCCCCCGCCTTGGTCTTCGGCTCTTGACCTTATTGATTTGCTACTAATCTAAAGCGGGTAAAACCAAGGGTGTTCTGCGACGCATGCTCTTGACCTTATTGATTTGCTACTAATCTAAAGCGGCTATGCTCATAGGGTCTTAGTTCGACAAGCTCTTGACCTTATTGATTTGCTACTAATCTAAAGCATAGTAACTGTCACAAGCCTGTGACATGAAGCTCTTGACCTTATTGATTTGCTACTAATCTAAAGCACAAGTCTCTCACTGTCTGCACGTCATAGCGCTCTTGACCTTATTGATTTGCTACTAATCTAAAGCTAACACCTTGTTGTAGTTACCTTTTTCAATGCTCTTGACCTTATTGATTTGCTACTAATCTAAAGCCTTTAGTCATACCAGTAAAAGGATTCGTCCGCTCTTGACCTTATTGATTTGCTACTAATCTAAAGCCAAACCGGTAGTTACGTCAACAAGGACGGGGCTCTTGACCTTATTGATTTGCTACTAATCTAAAGCCGATGTTTTCACACTAATATCTCATAACGATTTTTCTACCACAGAACAAAATCGCTATCGATGAAGCGATAGTCACATCCTTTGAAATATGACGTTCGCTTAGTAGGTGAAAATTCGATTAGAAGAAGTGGTAAATCAACATTCGCCATAAATCTCACCAACAGTTGGAGTTGGTCGCTACTGAGATAATGGCTAACATTGGTCAATGCAATTAATTTATGATCATTTAACTCTAGGAGAACTTTGACTAGTGTCTCAATTATAGCATAAGAATCGTCATTCAAATCCGCTGTTAATTGGATATTGCTAAATTTAACTAGTTTAGCCAATTCCGGTATCTCTGGTAGCTCCAATGGAACATCCATCAAATAACTGTCGGTCAGCAGTTGTGATAATAATTCCCTTAAATCATCTGCCATTTGAACGACCTGTTCATCTGCCAACAATGCTATTAGCCTCGCTTGTAGCTTTCTTTGGAAAAGTGCATTCAAATCCAGCGTTAGCATAGGGTCACCATACCATTTTGCTCCCTTGCTAAGCTCTACTGCTTCAAAGTTATCATCACTCAAATAAATCGTATCTGCTCGGTCCTGTAATCCTAAAGTTAAATCACGATAAACGCGCTGCGCCGCCGTATCAATGACCGTTACTCGACTATTAGTAACAGAAAACGGCGGAAAACTATAATACGTTAGGTTCATATCATGATTGTCCTCTCTGCAGAGTTCAGGATATCCTTATTCGGTTCACCAGAGATAAAGTGCATGGCCTGATATTGCTTTTCAGTCAACATAACCGATTGAACTAACCCCTTCTTAGGTGTAATTGCGGCAATTCTCTGCTCAATTGCACGAGCATTCTGTGAACTCGGACAAACCCGAACATACACTGAGAACTGCATCATGAAAAATCCCTCTTGAATCAGCGACTTCCGAAATCGACGATAGTTTCGTCGATCCGTGCTACTTAGCATTGGTAAATCAAACATAATCATCAGTCTCATCACCCGATACCTCATTTGGAAATTCTACCTCTATTCTCACTTGATCTGTCTCACAATTCAGATAGTGCAAGCATTCCGCAACGTATCTGTCCATGGCATTTCTGACAATCTCTTGTTTACCATTGAAAACAACCTTCATATCCAGTAATCGTGCTAGCGCCAACTTTATATCTGGCGTTAGGTCTAGTAATTTGTGGCGTGCGACCCACTGATCAATGACCGGTCGAAAGGGTTCCATTAAGTCTGAACCTAAATTAAAGGCATTCCCTGCATTATCATGATGAATCCCGAAACAAGTCATATAGCCTCGACTCACAACTGACCGATCAACCAACGATAATAGTAACGAATAGCCATAATTAAGCGCCGCATTCTCCGGAACCAAATCTGAACGAGAAAAGTCATCCCCAAATAATAACGGAAAGTATTGTCGGGCAACCACTGCTTCTCGATTCGAGTCATCATTCAATTCCAACTTATCCAGCTCTGCTTTCAGACTGCTAGTTTCAGCCCCTATTAGCTGAGCGACTGCAATTTGATTGGCCAACTTACTGGCAACTACCCGTGTCCACAAATTAGCTTTGCGACCTAAATCCCAGTTAACCTGTGACGTCACTAATGCCGCTGTCCGTGACTTCGGGTAACACCCGGTCGTTTCACAGATTGGTTGACCATCTCTTCCTGTGAATAGAATTTTAGCGTGAACTTCCGCTAATGCTGCCACAGCAGCTGTGGTCACCACCGCTTGAAGTGTTTGAATTAGCAGCACGTCCACATCTTTTATTGGGACGTGTAACCGGTCAGAATCCGTCTGAATCACCAAGTTTCCCGCCGTTAGAGATACCTTGGCGTGTTGGCTGATCATGATTGTTCGCCACCCCATTAGTTTCCCCCTTGCGTTGTCTGTTTTAATATGTTATTCTACTGAAGTCGAGTTGCTACACTTGACCTTATTGATTTGCTACTAAACGTTAAAGTCAAACAAGATGCGTAAAATCATCAAGTTTTACATTTTGAGCCCGTTATCGAGCCAATACATATTCTTTACCTGAGACACCTTTCTGAATCCGTCAGTGAGGTGTCTTTTTTGACTCCTTTATTTAATATCAGCTATTTTAATCTTGCTCCTATATAATCCAGTTGGTGATTCATGAATCAACTCAGCTTCTCTTGTTAAGCTTATTCCAGATTTAACTTGTAGTTTGCCAAAATCAGTATCTATTCCTAATCCTTTTAAACTCTTTGTAGTTCCATTCGCATGTAATCCAATCAACACGCGAGATATTATCGTTCTCTTTCCAATTTGACTTGTATTGCCTTTGTCATCTAAAACATCATCTATTGGGAACTTCTTAAAACTTTCCCGACTGACAACCAACTTTTCCCTAAACTTATTCCAATTATACAATGGAAAATATTTAACAACTTGATCACATATATCGTCAAATACAGCTAGTAATTCTTCGTCAGTCACATCGTAACTATTAATCTTTCTCTGTGTCTCAAGTGGTATAGCTAATTGCTGGAAATTCCTATAATAAGCATTTGTTTTTAAACCAAACTCGTGTACTTGACCAAACACTTCATCCCTAATTCTTTGATACAAATAAACATGTGATACCACTACATCGAAATTCTTTAAATTACTAGTACTAGAGAAATACTTCTTTAACATCACCCTCTCATCTTTATTTTCTTCCCCGTTAATGCTTCGAATCTGACTTGCTAGACTAACTGGCACTCCCATAACTTTCAAAGTATCCTTTCTGGGGGTATGAATACGTACAATAGCTAAGTACGCAACGCTCTGTCCAGAATATCCACCATAAATATTAGTTGGCCGGTTCTTCTTAATCGCAATTAACTTGTTATGTTTCTTACCTTTCTTTTGATTTACACTAGCCTTATAAATTGTCTGATCAAATAATGCACCATGATTCTCAACAACCTCTTGCGTCACCAACAAGTGCTTCCAACTCAGAATTTTCAGGAAGTATTTCACCTCATTATCTCGATTCCACAAGACTTCTCCAGTCTCCTGATCATAAATGACACGGTTCTCTGAATCAGGATTATCTTTTCTCTTATCACCAATTAAATCATGAATAAAATTAAATCGTCGCAGATCAATCTTCGAAATCTGAAACTGACCATAAACGAAGAACCGTTCCAGATTAGGATAGCGTTTCAGTAAATACGTTCCAATCCGGGCAGCTAAGAAAGCATCAAACGCATGATGGTAGTCATTCAAGTCACGTAATTTCGGTAAATTAAGTTCCTCTCGCAATTGATGAGAAAGTCCGGCCTTGACCGAAACCAGCTTTGTTTGTTCCGAATCGTATTGACTATTTAAAATATCCGTCACTAGCTTAATGACCTGCCGTGTTTCAACTAACTGCCGGTTAATAAAACCCGTCGCATACTTACTGATTTCGCTCGGCCGCATGAGCAGATGTTTTAACTTACGGTCACTGATCAATCCCGCTGCATGCCAGATTTCCCAACGTCCGCGCATTCTTTCACCATACTTTTCAGAAGCAAAAACGTCACCTTTATTTCGGTTGATTCTCTGATGAACTAATACTCGGTTATCCAGCGAATCATCCTTGACTAGCGATTGTGGCAAAATATGATCAATATCGTAACCAGACAAATCGTCAATATTTAATTTCTCTCCAGTATACATATCAAGTCCGTTCTGAAGAAAATACAACATGTATCGGTCCGTCATTCGCTTTTTAGACGTAATTTGCGTTTTCAATTCACTATTAACAGTCGCGCTGACAATTTCTTTAGCACGATCCGCAAAAAGATCTTCGAGTTGGCGTTGCCGTTGTCGTGTCCGCCGTGGATTCTGTTCAGCTCCACGCGCAGCTTCCAAATAGATCCAGCTGGGGGCGACACCATGATTAGCAGTTTGAATGTCCTTAACTACGGCCAACACTTGGCGAATCGCCTTTTTGTTCTGAGGAGAAGTGTATAACTCATTGATGGTGTTGAAAACATCTTGTTTGGCCATCCCCGTAGCATTGATTTTTTCAATCTGCGCAGAAATATCTGGCTGATTAACAATTTGCATAAAGTTGTTCTGTGTCTCCCAGAGTTGGTTCATAATCGACTTTCCCTGTTCATCTCTAATTCCAGTCAGTAGTCGTCTTGATAGGCGCCCCCAACCACGATACCGCTTTTCAATCAACTTATCGCGTTGCTTATCAGTCAGCCAATCAATTACGTTCAGCTTTTCACGAAATATTTTTTTGTCCTCGAAAACGGTTGACCAATTAATAATCTTTTCAATATCTGCTTGCCGGTTTTCCTGGTCAATTGCCTCAGGGAAAATTTTTTTCAGATAGCGATAGGTCGTCAAACCACTATTAAATTTCTTTGGATCAGCTAAACCTGATATTACCGGCAATTCGGCTACGTCGCCATATGCACGCAGTTGCTCTTGAAGTAACTTACGACTAACCGAATTATGTGTCTTAAAGAGTTCTTCAAAGAGCCGCTGCTTCTGACTTGGACTTAATCGGCGGTCGTCAACTCTGATGTTATTCAGCTCATTCAGCACCATAAATTTCTGATAGATTAAACTTTCCAAGGGCAAGACATCTTCACCAATCAGATAAGTGTCCGTTGTCTTCATTCGTTGAATGAAAACATTTGCCGATTCAATCCGATCTACCTTATCTTCAAAGTTCCAAGGGGTAATTTCACTAGAATCGTCAGGTGTCTTACGTATCATCCACGCAAATTGCCCTGTCGCTGTTTGTGCTTGTTTTTCCGACGTAATCATTGGCCCGACATAATAGGGAACTCTGAAATAAACCAGCTCATCAAGCTTATAGGGGTGATCTTTACGATGAGATTCTACGGGATTCTCTGTTCCTAGGAAAGGATAGTACTGCTTTTGATTATTAATAATTAAATCCAATTCCTGTTGATGAATCTGATAAGGAATAACACCATTATCTTTAGTCCGTTGTTTAGGCATAAAGTGTTCCAACGCAATTTCACGACTGATCTTCCCAGCTAACTCACTGTGGTCATCCTTCAGCACCTTGTTAAATTCCTTGTAAAAATCGTCAGCAATTTCTGCCTTTCCATTTTCGCCACCATCGATGTAATGATCATACGCCAAGTAAATTGCCTGACGCTTTTCACTGTTAGACTGTTGCTTCGCGTATTCTTTTAACCACCGCAAATGCTCAGCATGCCTGTCATAGCTTTCAACCATCCCTTGAGAGAAATGTTGTCCACTAGGTATGATCTCTATGAGTTGAATGGCTGCTTGAAAATCAACTAATTTTTCGAGTAGCTCATGATCCCTTACATCCAATTCATCCTCAATATTTAGTAGATTATCTTCAACGTCTGCTAGACTAAATGTCCACATCTTCTGATCAGCCTTAGCAATATCCTTTCCCATCAACACATACAGCTTCGTTTTTAAGCCCAAAATGGCTTTTGCCAATTCTGTATACACCGACTTATACGCTTTTGAGCTGGTCGGCAAAGCTACCAGCTGCTTGACCATTTCCCTCTGCCGATCTGGTCGACTACGAGAAGTATCCAAAATTAACTGGCTAATCCCATCCAAATTCTCCGTTGGCAATATCGACTCCTCTTCACCAAAAATCAATTGCCAAAGCTCATTGAGTTCGCCGAACCGTTCCCTAAAGTCTAGCTTGCCCGGCTTAAACGTGCTAGGTGCCCCACGACGTAAGAAATTCCCCCGGTACTTAACGATATGGTGAATCGCTAAATAAATCTCCCGAATATCAAATTTCCTATGTTCCGTCATCAAAGCCCAACGCAAATGATAAATCGTGGGATAAGTTGTATAAAATTCCTTATCCTCTAAATTATCAAATAACCGATACGGTGTTTGAAAACGTACATCCTTCGCAGAAAGATTCGATTCCTTCTGGCGCGTAAAGAAATTTGGATCAATTGATGAAATCGGTTCATCAAAAATCTCCCGCAACAATCTTAAACGCCACCGGCGACGACTGAGCCGACGACGAGTCGTTCGAAATCCGCGCCGTTCTTCTGCCGTCTGACCTTCTTCAAATAGCCGTGTTCCCAGTCCTGTTTGCCCCTTAACTCGGATAATATGACCATTCTCATCAACTACACTCCACCCTATGGAGCTCGTTCCAATATCTAAACCAATTCCATACTTCTTCCCCATGACGATAACGTCCCCACTTTCTTCCGTCAGCCTCTACTTTTGATTTTAATTTCTGACGGATAATCTCATTCTATGCCGTTTTAGAAGACAAGTCTACGATTTTGCATATAGTTAATTATTTATAATCAGAATAAAAAGTTTTATAGCGCATTACCCGCATAAATATTCACATCATGTATGGCATTCCCATGATAAAAATATTAATATTCCCCGCATTTCCCATCCCGTTCTTTCTATAGACTATCCAAAATCGCCGTCACCCCGCCCCTGAATAACTTCAAATCTTTCTGTTGACAAACTCCAGTCCGCCGATTAGTATTAGAGCCATATTAGAAATACACGAACGCAATACCAGGAAGAGTAGCGGTTCCCGCTAAGTTCAGAGACCACCGGTAGCTGAAAAGGTGGCTTACAACGGAACCGCGAAGATGAGCCTGGTTGCTAGCAATCAGTGGAAGCTGCTTGCCCGACTTGAAGCCCGTTACCGCTTCCGACTTTTGGCAACAGAAGTTACGGAGATGGTGGATGTGAGTCCCCCATAAATCAAGGTGGCACCGCGAGCGAAATCGTCCTTATGTTTAAGCATAAGGGCGATATTTTTTTACATATTTTTCGAGGAGATGTTTGGAATGAAACGTAAGGGAACTCTATTCACGATTGCAGCATTAAGTTTGTTAACTCTAGCCGGCTGTGGCAACGCGGCTAGCACCGGCAACGCCAGCGGTAAGTACGCCGCCAGTCAAGTCTTGAATTGGACCGAGTCGTCCGAATTGGCCTCTTCCGATCTCGCACAGGCCACCGACACGCTCAGTTTCACCGTTTTACAGAACACGCAGGAAGGCCTCTACCGCCTCAACAGCAAGGGCACGCCAGCCAATGCCTTAGCCACCAGCACCAAGGTTACCAACGGCGGCAAGACGTACACCTTCAACCTTCGCAAGGGTGTCAAATGGTCCAACGGCGACACCGTTCAAGCCAAAGACTTCGTTTACTCCTGGCAACGGACCGTCGCGCCCAAGACCGCTTCGCAAGACGCCTTCTACCTCTTCCAGGTGAAGAACGCCGAAGCCGTCAACAAGGGCAAGCAGCCGCTGAGCGCACTGGGCATCAAAGCCACTGGCAAATACAAGCTGACCGTTCAACTCACCAAGCCCGTTTCCTACTTCAAGAAGCTACTGGCTTGGCCTCTCTTCTACCCGCTGAACCAAAAGGCCGTCGACAAATATGGCAAGAAGTATGGGACCAGCTCCGACACGACCGTCTACAACGGGCCCTTCCGTTTGACCAAGTGGAACGGGACTGGCAAGTCTTGGACCTTAGCGAAGAACCCCACCTACTGGGATAAGCAGGCCGTTCATTTGACCAAGATCAACGAGGTCGTCACCGAAAGTACCACGACCAGCTACAACCTCTTCAACGCCAAGAAGACCGACGAAACCCTACTGAGTGGGCAACAGATCAAGAACAACAAGAACAGCAAGGACTTCGTTAAACGCCTGCCTACTGGTTCCGAACGACTTGACCTGAACCAAAACAAGGTCAAAGCCTTCAAGAACACTGACGTACGCAAAGCCTTCTCACTGGCCATCGACCGTAGCCAATTGGTCAACGACGTGCTGCAGGACGGTTCCGTGGCCTCCAAAGGGTTCGTTCCATCCGGCATGGGCAACAACCCCAAGACTGGCGAAGCCTTCAACCAAGAAGCCTACGTCAAGAGTGCCTCCAGTTATGATTTGAAACAAGCCAAGACCTTGCTGGCAAAGGGTCTGAAGCAGACCGGCGACAAGAAGCTCAACGTCACCCTCTCCGTTTCCGACACCGACACCAACAAGCAAACCGCTGAATTTCTCCAGAGTTCACTGGAAAAGCTACCAAACGTCAAGGTCAGCATCAAGACGGTTCCTTACGTTCAACTGATCACGCAACAAAACAATGGGAACTACGAACTCACTTTGAGTGGCTGGCAATCCGTCTTCGCCGACCCCATCAACTTTCTGGACGTCTTCGAAGCCAACTCCAGCTACAACACGACTGGCTGGAAGAGCACCGAATTCGACAAATTGCTCGATGAAGCCGAAAACCAAGATGGTAACAAGCCAACCGAACGTTGGGCCAAGTTGGTCAAGGCTGAAAAGGTCTTGATGAACGACCAAGGCACGATTCCACTGTATCAATCCGCCAAATCACAGCTGTTACGCAACACGGTCAAGAACATCAACTACAACCCAGCCGGTGTCCCTTATGACTTCAAGACGACTTACATCGCTAAGTAAGCGCCTTTGAGTGGGTCTTTCGGCCATGTAAAATCAGCAAAAACTCACCGACCCAACGATTTCTACAGCGTGGTGATTGTCGATCCCCCCGTTGACAACTGCCACCCGTTATAAATAAACTTATATACAATAGAAGAAACAGGCCTCAACCGGCGTTTGAAGTGCGCTCCGGTTGGGGCCTGCTTTTTGTGGTTTTTACATCTAAATCAGGAATCAAAAATCGACTCATCGGTTTGCATGAACTCCGCAGTTATTAGCTGCACATCATCTTTTGGATAGTCTTGCCGGCTTACAGCGTGGGACGACCTCGAAGACACGTGATTTCTGTGGCTTTGAGACGAGACGGAAGCCCGTACTTTGGCTGGAGTCGTTCCCCATAGCAGGCGGAATCCCTGGCAGCCGTAGTGCGAATCATTCGGGTCACTCACAACACCCGCACCGTTTGCCGGTCGACTACCTGAATCGGCGTCACCTGTTGTAGCTGCTTTCCCGGCGCCAGTAGTTGCCGCACGCCAGCCGCCCCCATATCGTAGAAGTTCTGTGACACGCTGGTCAGCTGCGGTTGGACCAGCTCGCACATCTCCGTACCGTCAATACTGACGATGGAAAGGTCGGTGGGAACCGCTAAGCCGAGGTCCCGGGCTTGATTCAACACCCCAATTGCCGCCATGTCACTGCCAGCGACCACGCCCGTTAGTCCAGACGCGACACCATATGCAGTCATCGCCTCGCGCCCAGCCACATAGCTGTAAACACCCGGTTGGACCCAGTCCGCTTGTGGCGTTACGCCGGCATCTCGCAGTGCGCTCTCATAGCCGGCCAAACGGAAGCGACCCGTGTGCGAATCGCTATCGACCGCCGCCAGACCAATTTTTCGGTGGCCCGCTTTTAACAGCGTCTGCGTTGCTTGATAACCGACCTGCCAGTCATCCGACGCGATCGATGGCAAGTCGCCGTCGTCAAAGGCAATCGACAGGAAGCAATATGGCGTCTGGGCGCCCTGCAACAGCTGCAAGTTTTCCGATGTCAGATTTAGCGACAACAGTAAAATGCCCATGACCGGCCGTTCAATCACCGTCAATAGGGCCTTGCGCTGCGCTTCGGGGTCCGTGATTCCCGCGTAAACAATGATCACGTTTAGCCCGTGGGCCGCCGCGGTGTCCTGAATCCCCGTGATGATTTGGCTGGAAAAGTTGGTCTTGACCGAGTTGACTACCACGGCGATCACGTTGCTGTGCTGCGTCACCAGTTCGGCCGCCGCCGTATTTTTCCGGTAGCCTAATTTTAACGCGGCTGCCTGCACCTTTTCCGCCGTTGCCGGGCCATAAAAGGCCGTCTTGTTGGCCAATACCCGTGACACGGTCGCCGGTGATACGCCAGCCAATCGCGCAATATCCTTAATCGTCGCCGCCATCTGGCCGCCTCCTCTGCTTGTAACCCGTTATTCTGTTTTCAATTTTACCCGTTTCTGGTAGCAAATAAAAGTGAATTCCTTAAATTTAAGCAAACGTTTGTTTAATTGGTTTTAAAGCATTGTCAGCGCTTACTAAAAATGCTAGAATGATTTTTGTAAGCGGTTGCGCAAACAACTTTAAGCAACCCATTCAGCGATGATTCAGTAGATAATTTTAGGAGGGTTTCACATGGAAAAAAAGTGGTGGCAAAATGCCGTCGTCTATCAGGTTTATCCCCGGAGTTTTCAAGACAGTGATGGTGACGGGGTCGGTGACTTGGCCGGGCTGACCGAGCGCCTGCCGTACATTAAGAAGCTAGGGGCCGATGTCATCTGGCTCAACCCAATCTACAAGTCACCCGACTTCGACAACGGTTACGACATCAGCGATTACCGCAGCGTGCAACCCGTCTATGGTGACATGGACCAATTTGAAACGATGCTGGCCACCGCACATAAATTAGGCCTGAAACTGCTGATGGACTTGGTCGTCAACCACACCTCCGACCAGCACGAATGGTTCCAAAAGAGCCGTCAATCCAAGGATAATCCGTATTCCGACTACTACATCTGGCGCGACCCCGTTGATGGTCACGAACCCAACAACTGGGGGTCCTATTTCAACGGCTCAACCTGGACCTTTGAGCCAAAACGGAATCAATACTACCTGCACCTGTTCGCCCCTAGTCAACCCGACCTGAACTGGGAAAACCCGAAGGTCCACGATGAAGTCTGGGACCTCATGCGTTTCTGGCTCGACAAGGGCGTTGATGGTTTCCGGATGGACGTCATCAGCCTCATTTCCAAGCCAGCCGGTCTCCCCGATGCGCCTAAAGCACCGGGTGCCGTCTATGGTGACGTCGAAGCCGTGGTCGCTAACGGGCCTAAGCTGAACGATTACCTGCACGAAATGCACGACAAGGTGCTGTCCCACTACGACGTGATGACCGTCGGCGAAATGCCGGGCGCCACTGCCGAAGGGGCCATTACCTACACCGGTCTGGACTCACACGAACTGAACATGATCTTCCAGTCCGCCCACGTTGGCTTGTCCGCCAACCCCGACAAGCGTTTGGGCAAGTGGAACGATGCTCCCGTTAAATTAACAGAATTAAAGAAGGCCTTGTCCGACTGGCAATACGCCCTCGATGGCAAGGGCTGGAACAGTCTCTTCTGGGACAACCACGACCAGCCCCGTGCCGTTTCGCGCTTCGGTAATGACAGCGAGCAGTACCGGGACGTTTCAGCTAAAATGTTAGCGACGACGCTGCACATGCTCCAAGGAACGCCGTACGTCTACGAAGGCGAAGAACTCGGCATGACCAACGTTCACTACACCAGCCTCGACCAGTATGAGGACCTGGAAAGTCTGAACGCCTACGACGAAAACGTCACGAAGGAAAAGATCGTCGACAAGCCAACCATGCTGAAATACCTCAGCCACATTTCCCGGGACAACGCCCGGACACCAATGCACTGGAACGATTCCAAGAACGCTGGCTTCACCACGGGCACGCCATGGTTTGCGTTGAACCCGAACTATACGACGATCAACGCCAAGGAAGAAGTCGACCGCGACGATTCCGTCTTCAACTACTACCGGCAGTTGATTGCGCTGCGCCACAGCCACGACCTCATCGTCCTCGGGGATTACGAAGAACTCGACCCCGATGACGACCAAGTCTTCGCCTACCATCGCCACTACAACGGCCAGACCTTACTGGTCATCAACAACTTCACCGACCAAACGGTGACCCGCGACTACGACCAGGGTAACGCCAGCGAAAAGCTGATCGGCAACTACGCCGACGACCAAGGCACCACGTTCCGCCCTTACGAATCCAAGGTCTACTTGTTTAAGTAAATGGTTGAGGTAGCTGGTCGCACTGCGGCTGCCAGGTAGCGTTTCCCTTCGCCTTACCGGCCGGCAGATATGGGCTGGAACGGTGCGGACACAACTTGAAGCCTCGAAAATGCCGAGTCTTCAAGCTTGGTCTTCTGCTAAGCCAGCGGGAAGTTCACCCACTGACTAAGCAGAACGACGCGCCTGAGCCCATATCTGCCGACCTCTCGGCTTACACGGCAACCCTACGGCAGCATGAGACTGCACCTACAGAATTGTCACGTTGACCAGCGTGACGTCCAGCTAATTTTAGGACGTCACGTTTGGACAGATTTGGCCTAAGCCGGAGGAGGACAGGGATGTAGCCAGCCGTGAGAATGGTGTTAACTGGCGGTTCATCAGCCAGTTTACAGCATGGGCGACTTTGAAGACACACGGTCTTAGTGTGGCTTCAAATCGAGCGAGAAGACTGGTGCCTTTCCAGTCTGAAGCGTCCCCACAGCAGGCGGAATCCCTGGCAGCCGGAGTGCGACCAGCTCATACAACTTAAGTTAATCAAAAAATCACCTGCATCGTCACGACTGAGAGCGTGAGTTGCAGGTGATTTTTGTGTGGCGACGAGCGCTTTCAAATGGGTGATGTATAGTCAGACCATTTCAACGTGACGCGCGCCGCCTCACTAGGTGTAGTGTACCTTTTAGCTGGACGGTTCGCCCATAAGTTTGCTGAAAATGTTAGGTGACTGACCAACCGCTATAGGGGAAACAGTGGCAGTTCTGCCAAATAGTCGATGTCGGTCCGCTTGTCCGCGTCGCCTTCTGCTAAGATGGCCAGGCGACTGACCACCGTAGCGCCCGCGCGACTGACTAATTCTTCGGCCGCACTTAACGACCCACCGCTACTGATCACATCGTCGACGATGACGACGCGTTTGGCAACCAGCTTGTCCGCATCCGCACCATCCAGTGCCAGGATCTGAGGCGCACTGGTCGTAATGGCCTTGACCGGCACCGTCAACGGCGCGCGCATGTAGTCCTTGACGCTCTTGCGCAAGACGACGTACTCCTGATGACCGGTCAGTCGGCTCAGCTCCTGCGCCAACGGAATCCCCTTACTTTCCAACGTGACAAAGTAATCGAACTCGGCCGGTACCTTTTTCGCTAATTCTTCGGCCGCGTAATCGGTCAACTCGGCATCCCCCAACAACACGAATGACGCAATCGCCATGGTGTCGCTGATTGGCATCACCGGCAACCGCCGTGTGAGTGGTCCGACCTGTAATTGGTACGTCTTGATCATGGTTTAAACCCCCAGTCCCAAAAGTGGCAGTACAAATTTTAATACGGCACCGGTCATCAACCCGGCGAACGGATCGGCCACCGCCGTCACCACTAGTGTGATTGCGGCCACGGTCGCCCCGGAGCCTTGCATGGCCGTTGCGGCGTTCTCTGGAAAAATCACGGCCGTTCCCAGGATAAACAGGAACCCAGCAATCGACGCGCTCGGAACGTATTTACCCAGCTTCGGTAACCAGCCAATTGCTAAGATGGCGGCCATGATCAGCATCATCATGATGCCGGCCACGACGGGTTCGGGCGCACTGGCCGTTGCGGAAATAATCGCCTCCACCGGCGCCCCACCTAACAGACTCGTGCCCATATCGGCAATGGATTGCGTAATGGTCAGCAGGTTTAAGTTGACCGGGTTAGGCTTGATGCCCGTCATTTGCCCGGTGATCAACCCATAGGAAATGTTAGCCCCAATGTTCAAGCAGGCCAGACTCAACGCGCCCCGCACGACCCGCACGCTCAACATCGGTTTGGTAAAGACGAACCGTCGCGCCGTCACGTGTTCCGGCAGTTCTGCGCGGTAATGTTCGATGAAGACGGCCGCCAAGCTGGACCCGACCACGGAGACCACGATGGTCCACACCAGGTCTTTGGTGATCAAATAGGTTGCGGCGGCGAGGGCCACCGACATCCAGCCGGTCAGCCGTTCCTGCTTGGCCATTCCCACCGCAATTTTGGCCAGCATAATGCCGACCCCGGCCATCATTCCGGCCATAATGTTGTTCCCCAGAATGTCGACGATCTTAGTCAGCGTCCCGGTGACCCCAATCAGCAACATGATGACGGAGCCGCCCAGAATAATCGAGGTCCGTTCCCGCAAGTTACGGCCGAGATTTCCCGTCAGCGCCAGTGATTCCGCCTGAAATGAGAGCGGTGCGACCGCGCCAAAGACCCCGTTGACCGCTGAAGCAAAAATGAACGAAAACATCGTTGGAAAAATAGCAAACCCTAGTGCCATCGCCATGATCCCTTGTGGAATCCCGTTTAAGACGACCCCAATGGCGGCTAGCAAGTCGGCCAACCAATGCATAGTAAGTTCCTCCCTGTATCGTAGTTAGATGCTTAACTTTACTGTCGGTTCTATAATTGATAATTCGTATTTCTATTCCATCATACGAGAATATCGTCTTTAAGTCCATCTATTTTTAGCTTTTAACGAACATTTCATATTAATTTCTTTATTAAATTCGGTTATTATTTAACCAAACAAAAAGTGTGCCCGCGACTTACCCGAGCACACAACCATTCATTATTAAAGTGATTAGCGGAGGAGATGGTTCTCCAACGCGGCGACCCGCACCAACGACCACGCCGCCGGGAGCTGCACCGCCATTAAGTCGCCACATGTCAGCGCGTACACGTCCTGCGCCAATCGACCGGCGTGGGGACTGCAATGGTCCGGCGTGTAGGTATCCCAGGCGGTGTGCTGGTCCAACAGGTGTGTGAACAAGCGGTGTAACAACTCTTGGCCGGCCGGCAAAAAGAGCTGGTGCTCCGTCATCTGAGCTTGCAGCAACCAACACTGCGCCTGACCCGCCACGCCCTGCACCTTATCGGCCGTCACCGGCACGCCTTTGAGCCGCAACACGGCCAACGCCACCAGATTGGCAGCCGTGGTAACGACGTTGATATGGCTGGCCTGCGCGAGGTCGATCGCCAAATACCAGTCGGCCAACAACTCCTGTGAGGCTTGGGGAATCAGCGTCGCCACTTGGTCGAACAGCCGACCGTACACTGAGTTTTCCAGCTGTGGCATCAAGTCCTCCAGCGTCCGTTGTGGCACTATTTTCATCAAGTCATTTTCCTCATCTAAAAGTAAGAGGTCCACTCCCCCGGCGGCCAACGCGTGAACACTGGCGCGCGGGTCGGTCGACCACGGCAGGAGCGGGACAAAATCCGCCCCAGCTGACTGCACGTTGAACTGTTTCACGTTGACTCACCCCCTCAAGTATATTGAGTGTACCCCCTTCGCCCTACTTGAAGGCAACCCATTTGCTTCATTTTGAGTGAAAATTCTTGCGTCGACCGCGAGAATCACGTATCATTAATCCATTACATTAGAGTTAGTCGAACACTAACCCCTTGAGGAGGAAACTTAGATGTCCTATACCATTCACGAAGTTGCTCAGAAAATGGGCATTTCTACCTATACCATTCGTTACTACCACGACCACGGCATGCTGCCATTCGTGAAACGCGACGAAAACAACAACCGTATTTTTGACGACAACGACCTCGAGTGGCTGAACATCATCGTGTGCCTACGGGCGACCGGGATGCCCGTTGAACGCATCCACCACTACCTCGACCTGGTTCAGGAGGGCGAATGCACCGTGCCCGAACGCTATGAAATGATGAAGACGCAGCAGGAACGAACGCTGAGTGAAATCACGGCGCTGAACAAGCACTTGTCGACCATCAACTTTAAGGTCGAACACTACGCGGATATTATTGAAAATAACAAACCGGACATCTTCGTCCCATCCAACCTCCGCGACAACCCCACCACCGACCAAACGGCTTAACAGCTTGATTTCGCCTAGACAACCGCCTACGGACGCCAGACGCCGCACTGTGGGGACCGCCTGAAGCCAAAGTGCGGTCTTCAGGCTCGCCTTGGAACCTCACCCAACCCGTGAGTCTCCAAGGACGTCCCGTCATGTAAGCCGGGAAAACCGCCCGACAAACATGACCGTCACTGTGCTCTGTCTGGCCTCCTCCGGCTCTAGGTTTCATCAATCAGTATGACTAGTCGTTATTGTCATTTCATATAATCAATTTAATAACCTGACACAACGGTCGTGCGCGCCTTGCTCGACCGTTTTTTGTCGTCTTCTGAGTCTATATTCCAGTAACAACCAGCCTGTCTTGTATCCGTTTCCATCCCCGTCACTAAGCCCCTTAAATTCACAAGCACTTTTTCTTGTCCCCCCTTTACTAATATGCTAATATTAACAGCCTGTGAAGTATTTATACCTGCTGGCTAGTCGCTATCGACCGACTGTCAGCTATCGTTGACTTAACGCACTTTACAAAGGGGGGCTGACCCTTGGAAACTTCACTTTTGCCGCACTGGCGGCGTAATATTTATCTCTTTTTGACCAGTCAATTTTTGTCTGGGATTACCAGTATGGTCGTGCAGTACGCAATTATCTGGTATTTGACCAAGCAGACCGGTTCGGCGACCGTACTGAGTCTGGCAACGTTGCTGGGCATGTTGCCGATGGTGCTGTTGAGTCCGTTCGTGGGACCCTTCGTCGACCGCTGGAACAAGAAGGGCCTGCTGATTGTACCCGACGTGATTGCGGCCATCTTTGCCATTATTCTATCCATCGTGGGTACGCTGCAGACGACCTTCCCGCTCTGGCTGATCTTCATTTCACTCCTCGTGCGGTCCATCGCGCAGACCTTCCAGATGCCGACGATTCAGTCGATTCTGCCGACCATGGTGCCGGCCGACCAATTGACGCAGATCAACGGTCAGCTGGGCATGGTCCAGTCCGCCAACATGATCATTTCACCGGCGCTGGGGGCGTTTCTCTTCGCCATCGTGCCGATGAACTACCTGATTCTAGTCGACGTGCTGGGTGCCATCATTGGGATTAGCCTGCTGACGTTCGTGATGATTCCGGAACATCCGGTGATCGATGAGAAGGTCCACGTGCTAGCCGATGCCAAATTTGGATTGGATAAGCTCCGCAACACGCGGGGGCTCTGGGCCATCACCATGATTGGCGCGGCCTTCACGCTGATGTTCATGCCCGCCGCCAGCCTCTACCCCCTGATGACCATGGGCTACTTCCACGGCACCGTGGGGCAAGCCGGCCTGATCGAGGTCATCTACTCCGTCGGCATGCTCGGCGGTGGCGCCATTATCGGCCTCTTTGGAAAATGGCGGGACCGGATGAAACCCATCTTCTGGGCGACACTGGCCATGGGTGTAACCTTTGGTGGCAGTGGCTTTCTGCCGGGAAATCAGACCGGCTTCATCTGGTTCGTCGTCCTCAACGTGCTGGCCGGTGCCGTGACGCCGTTCTACAGCACCCTCTTGATGGCGATGATCCAGCAGAGTTTTCCACCCGACCAGTTGGGCCGCGTCTTGGGCGTGCTGAACTCACTGACCAGCGTGGCGGGTCCGGTCGGCCTGATCTTCGCCGGCCCCCTCGCAGATGCCATTGGTGTGGAAAAACTGTTCATTATTGGCGGCGTTGGCTCGCTCCTCTGTGGCCTCGCGATGTGGCTGATGCCTAGCGCCCGTGAGTACGACCAGCAGTTGCAAGCCCGGTTAGCCGATGACCCTCTGACGCCAGAAATTGAAGACTAACGCATTAAAGGTTGGGACTGGCTCCCGACCTTTTTTTGACAAAATGACCTCACTATCATGAAACCGGCCAACATCCCCTGACGATTACCAGTGGAAGTGGGCAGGTTCAGGTGACACAATAGCCATAATTTCAGCCTACACAAAAAAATTGCTAGTACCGCCGACACTCGGCCAGTACTAGCAATTTTTTGATAAGTGTCTGCAATGAACCGACACCCACTTATCAATGTTGAGAATGACCCGAACCTCACTCAAATATCCGGTGGCCTTCGCTAATTGAAAGTCAATGCTCAATCGTAGCAGGTGGACTCCCTAACAGCCGCAGTGCCGAACTACATCTTCTTCTCAAAACCTTCCATCGGTGCAGCTTCATTCTGATAATCCACGGCCGTGTTCGGGTCCGTCGTGAAGTGCATGACGGAGTAGAACGCGCCCTTCAAATAGTCCTGCATGGCACGCGGAATCTTCAGTTCGTCCATCTCGGATGGGGAAAGTTGGTAGCGAATGCTGGTCTCATCCCCGTCGACGACCTTTTCGACCCACTGTGGTTCGCGAATCATTTCACGGCCCATGGCAACCAGGTCGGCGCCCAAACCTAAGACGTCTTCGGCATCGGCTGGCTTCTCAACGGAGCCCACGCCGATCAGTGGCTTGCGGCCGGCCAATTGCTTGACCAATTTAGTCAAGATCGGTTCGTGGTCGGTCTTATCGTTCAAGGACGTCCGGTGCGCGGATCCCATCGACGTGTGCACGTAATCCACATCGGAGTCGGCCAGCATGTCGACGAAGGCCAACGTGTCGGCCAACCGAATCCCTGGCGTCTCGATCTCTTCTGGGGAAACGCGGTAGCCCAACAAGAATGGCCGGTCCGCATTGGCGACGATTGCCTGGTGAACGCTAGCAATGACGGCCTTGGCAAAACCCATCCGTGCGTCACGGTCGCCGCCCCATTTGTCGGTCCGTTGGTTCGAGTTCGGGGAAAAGAACTGTTGCAGCAGATACGTGTTGGCCCCGTGGAGTTCGACCCCATCGAAACCAGCGGCGATGGCCCGGCGTGTAGCATCACCAAACGCCACGATGATCTCATCGATCTCGTCTGCCGTCAATGCGCGTGGTTCCTGCGAGTCGGCTGGGAAAGCAGCCTTAACGGCACTAGCGCTAACGGGTTGCTGACCGCGGAGAATGCTGTCGTTGGACTTCCGACCGGCGTGGAAAATTTGAAGCACGGCCTTGGTTCCATTTTGCTTCATAGAGTTCGCCAGCTTGGCCAATCCGGGAATATCGCCATCATCGGCGATGGACAATTCGCCTTCAAACCCCTTGCCGCTGGCGATAACGTTAGCAACTTCGCCAATGATCATGCCCACGCCACCGGCACGGGCGCCGTAAAAGTCGATTTCATCGTTGGTCACGCGACCGTTGTAGAAGCTCGACATGGTAGTCGTTGGTGACATCACCATCCGGTTCTTCAGGGTCACGCCGTTATCAAATTTAAAGGAATTCAGGAATTTATAGGTCATTTTGAGTCTCACCTTTCTTTTGGGTACAGGTTTGGATTGCCGCTAGCACGGGTTGGAGCGTCTCGCCTAGGGGGGAGAGCTGCCAGACACCATGTTTCACGTGAAACATAATCAGCCGGTGGTGCCATAACCGCCACAAGCCGTCGCAGCAGCGGCAACGTTGGTGCCAGGACAAGTCGCGCCACAAACTAGCGCCGGTCCGCGGTCCATTCGCCAGTAAGAGTAAGAGTTGCCATTGCACCGGATGCGTCACCAGTGCCTGCGTCGTGGTTAAGCCACGGATTGTGGATATCATGCGCCACCTCCTTAACGAGACCTAGCATAACTGCTCCCGAACGTAAAAAAAAGAAGGCACTTGAAAGTGCCCCCACTGGTTTATAATTTTCTAATTCGTCGTTAAAATATTGCTAAAGCCACCATGATCGTTGGCAATCTCCATATCGGGAACCTGACTGGCCCGTTGCTCGCCCCAGACCGACATCTGAACGAGAATCTGGCCCAAGGAACGGCCCAGGTCAGTCAAATCGTAAGTCACTTTAAAGGGGGCCCGTTCACCGCTGATGTGCCGGTTGATAATCCCGTCACTTTCCAGCTCACGCAATTGTTGCGTCAGAACCTTTTGCGAAATCGCCGGTAGCTCTCTGCGAAGGTCACACGTTCGTTGCGGCCGATTGCCTAAATGGCAGAGCAATTGGGGTTTCCATTTGCCCCCGATGACGCCTAATGTTGCCTCGACCCCGTTGTTGTAAGACTGTTTCACGTGATGACCTCCTCAGCTTTTTTTCCATTGTAACGCGTTAGGTTCCTTTTGGGTAGTAGGTACTTTTTGGTAACCATTGATTTTTCTCACTTAAACTAGCCGAAATGACCCGCAACGAATTGAATCTCCCCAATATAAGTGTAGAATTAAAACAATTTATCTACCGGGAGGGATTTTTATGGCAAAACCAAATCAATTACATACCGGCGATCACGTCGCCCTCGTGAGCCTGTCTAGTGGGGTCATGGGCGAGGATTTCGCCGCCCACGAGTACCATCGGGGACAGCAACGGCTTCGCGAATTGGGCCTGATCCCGGTCGCCATGCCTAACGCCTTAAAGGGCATCGCCTACCTCGATGCTCATCCCGAAGCGCGTGCGGCCGACCTCAAGACCGCCTTTACCGACTCCAACATCGCTGGGATTTTCTGTGCCATCGGCGGCATTGACACCTATCGCCTGGCCCCCTACCTCTTTGACGACCCCGAATTTGTGGCCGCCGTCACAGCCCATCCCAAGCTATTTACTGGCTTTTCCGACACGACTGTCGACCACCTGATGCTGTACCGGTTGGGCCTCACCACCTACTACGGTCCCAACGTTATCAACGACTTGGCCGAGCTGGACACGGACCTCCTCCCCTATACCAAACGCACGCTGACCCACTACCTGGAAAACACCGCCACCACACCGATCACCAGCAGTCCCGTCTGGTACGAGGAACGCGAGGACTTCTCGCAGGCTGCCCTCGACACGCCCCGAATCAGCCATCCCGAGACGCGGGGTTATCAGGTTTTACGCGGCCACGGCGTCGTTACCGGTCGGCTGCTCGGTGGTTGCATTGACAGCCTGAACAGCCTGCTGACCGACACGCGCTATTCCGACGAACCCGTTATCGCGCGGAAATACGGCCTCATCCCCAGTCCCGAAGAATGGCGCGGCAAGATTCTCTTCCTGGAAACCAGTGAGGAGAAACCGACGCCGGCCGCCTACCACACCATGCTCCAAAATCTCAAGCATGCCGGCATTCTCGGCAACGTCAAGGCCATCATCACGGGCAAACCGCAAAATGAGGTCTACTATGACGACTACTGCCGCACTCTGCTGGACGTGACCCAGGACCTCAACGTGCCCCTCATGACCAATTTTAACTTCGGCCACGCCTATCCGCGGACCGCACTGCCTTATGGGTTGAGCGCGAAACTCAACTTCGACGCCAAAACATTGACCGTCACGGAACCGTTCTTTGCCGGGGAGGTGACGCGATGAGCTCTTGGCGAGATGACCGCATCCAAGCGGCGATTGACGGCTCGAATCCCATGGTCATGGCAACACTACCCGGTGGCTTTGCCGTTTACGGCGACACCCAGTTTCTCCCAGGCTACTCGATCCTGCTGCCCAAACGAAACGTCGCCGCACTCAACGACCTCACGCTAACTGAGAGCGCCGCCTTCCTTCAAAGCATGCGCGTGCTAGGCGATGCCGTTCTGCAGGCGACCGGCTGCGAACGCGTTAACTATGACATTCTCGGCAACACCGACAACTTTCTCCACGCCCACGTCTTCCCCCGCTATGCAACTGAGCCCACAGAACGGCGCGTTAAACCGGTCTGGCTGTATTCGCCGGACCACTGGTTCGACGACCGCTATGGCTATGATGCCCAACGAGATGGGGCGTTGCGCGAGCAAATCACAGAATTATTAATTAATAATCAATAAATAGTAATTATTAATAATAAAAAGGTCTGAGGGCAACCTCAGGCCTTTTTTGTGGCTCCAAACTTATATTAACGAAACATGCACCAATTAGGTAGCTGACTCCGCAGGTACCGCCATGACGTCCGTATCAACGATCCCGAAGCGGCGGCGCATAACGGCCTCAATCTCTTCGCCCAGTCGGTAGCTGTCCTGCACCTCCATGTGCGGGTCAACCGCAATCACTACGTCCAGCGTGACTACATTGCCGTTGTAATGGGCCTTGAGCTCTAAAACCTGGTCGACCGCCGTAAACTCCGCGATGGCCTTGCCAAATTCCTGCTCGACTTGCGGGTCGAAATAATCGGCCAAGTTCAGGCTGCTCTCCCGGAAGATGCGAATGCCGGATGTCAGAATAAAGAGTCCCACCAGCATACTGGCCACGCCATCCAACCAGGTCACGCGAAACGCCAATGCCCCACCGATGGCGACCATGGTGCCTAGACTGGTCACGGCGTCGCTTAGACTATCGCGGGCCGCAGCGGTCAACGCCGCATTTTGCAACTGCCGACCGGCTCGTCGGTTCAGCCACCACACGCCTAGCATAATCACTGTGGCGACGGCCGCCCCCACTAACGTAATCGGCCGGGGCACCTCTTGATCGGCCGGATTCATCAGGCTCTTGATGCCGCTATACATGACGCTGGCCGCAATCGCAATCATGACGATCCCCGTAATCATGGTGAAGACCGTCTCATAATGAAAACGTGTCAACTGAAGGCGTTGCCCACTCGCCGTCGAATCTTCCGGCAACGGTTGCCCCATCAGGTCATCGTCATGAATGTCTCTGGCGATGTGAATGCCAATCAGGAGGAGCACCGACGAAATGATCCCCGAGAGATTATTGAGGGCGTCGGCCCGTAACGTCTGTGAACGCCCCACAATGGCTAAGTAAAATTCAATCACGGAAATCGCGAGGTAAGCCCCCACATTTAGGTAGAGAAACCGTTGGGCCCCCTTTAATTTCGCCAATTCCCGTTGCTGCGTTGCTTGCCATTCTGCCTGTTCTGCTTGCCGATGTGCCCTTAAATCCTTCATGCACAGTCCCCCTGCGTTTATAGTATTTATTAAGTAATCCCCTAACACCATTATACCCACTCTCGGTTAAGATGCTCGCTAACTTTCTCACTAACTCAACGGTTGTGGGAAAGAATTTGTGCCAACTTTCATTAATAGTTTTTACCTTTTGAAAGCGACTCATAAATTTTCTTTCAGCGGTAAAAAAGCCGTCAAATCGGCGCTGCCTCCTAGTTTTCTCACCCAACTAACAAACAATTAATCGAAACCGGTTGCAAACTGTAAATCTTTCGGTTATAATTGCTTTGTGAAATTGATACCAATGATTTTCAAAACTTCCGAAAGAAGGCATTTGTATAATGGCTGAACGTAGTTATGACTTTCTGATGCCCAGTGTCAACTTTTTTGGCCCTGGCGTAATTAACAAGATTGGTGAACGTGCAAAGATGTTAGGGATGAAGAAGCCCGTCATCGTTACCGATAAGTTCCTTGAAGGAATGAAAGACGGTGCCGTTGAACAAACTTTGAAATCCTTAGACGCCGCTGGTGTAGATTACGTTATTTACAATAACGTTGAACCTAACCCTAAGATTCGGAATATTAAAGAAGTTAAGAAACTTTATGAAGAATCCGGTGCGGACTCCATTATCACTGTTGGTGGGGGCTCTGCTCATGATACTGGTAAAGGTGCCGGCATTATCTTGACGAACGGTGATGACATCACCAAATTAGCCGGGATTGAAACGCTCGACAAGGCTTTGCCACCACTGATTGCCGTTAACACGACTGCCGGGACGGGTTCAGAATTGACTCGTCACGCCGTTATCACGAACGAAGAAACCCACTTGAAGTTCGTTGTTGTTTCATGGCGGAACATTCCGTTGGTTTCATTCAACGACCCTACTTTGATGTTGGACGTTCCTAAGGGCTTAACTGCCGCTACTGGGATGGACGCCTTCGTTCAATCCATCGAACCATACGTTTCCGTTGACCACAACCCGATCACCGACTCACAATGTATCGAAGCTATCAAGTTGATTGAAACTTCCTTACGTGAAGCCGTTGCTAACGGTCACAACCTGGAAGCCCGGACCAAGATGGTTGAAGCTGAAATGTTAGCCGGGATGGCCTTCAACAACGCCAACTTAGGTTACGTTCACGCCATGGCTCACCAATTGGGTGGTCAATACGACGCGCCACATGGTGTTTGCTGTGCTTTACTCTTGCCATACGTCGAAGAATACAACATCATCGCTTGCCCAGAACGCTTTGCTGAATTAGCAAAGATCATGGGTGAAAACACCGATGGTTTGTCCACTCGTGACGCTGCTGAATTGTCCATCAAGGCCATGAAGCAGATGTCCGAAGACGTTGGTATTCCTAAGTCAATCAAGGAAATCGGCGCTAAGCCAGAAGACTTTGAATTGATGGCTGAAAATGCTTTGAAGGATGGGAACGCCTTCTCTAACCCTCGTAAGGGGACTAAAGAAGATATCGTTAAGATCTTCCAAGCAGCCTACGACGCAAAGTAGAGTGCGTAGTGAGGCGCTAAGACTTCGAGCATTAGTTTAGTTAAGGAGCGACTCGGTGTAACCGAGTTGGTGCTTAACTGGACTAAGCGGAAAAGTCTGCCTCACGGAGCACGTTTCAGCAACAGTAATTCTAGTGCGCTCCCCCCTCAACAGCGCATTTACCACCAACATGACTGAACTCATGCGAAACTCTTGATGGTCATCCGGTTACCCCCTCTTGGCCGTCAGCTAAATTAAACCTATGAACACGGGTGATCGCAGTTGCTTGCACAGCTACCCGGTCGACCGTGTTTAAACAGAAAGGACCATCTCTACATTAGTCGTAGGGGTGGCCCTTTCATTACATATTGGCGTTAGTTATATTGATTTGAGATGGCCGCGCTCCGGCTGCCAGGGATTCCGCCTGCTGTGGGGACGCTTCCACCCCTTAGGCCCGGGGTTCCAGCTCGACTTTAAGCCACGAAAACCACGTGTCTCAAAGGTCGTCCCATGCTGTAAGCAGCCTAAGAAACGCCAGCTAACACCATCGACACAGCTGGCTACATCCCTGTCCTCCTCCGGCTCAAATTGATTTCTACCATTAATTAGGGTTGAACCAAGGGCCACCCGTCTATAGCTTTCACATATTCTTTTACAATTACTGACTACTTAAGCTAAGTCACGGTCAATCTGCGGTGCTTTTCTCTAGGCTCACCATTGAATGTTCCTCCAGCGCTAGCAGCAGACACACTTAGCTTAAACATAAACGTCTCAATCTCCATCACATCATATATTTTCCATCTCGCGAAAGGAGTTCATTTCATGCCAAAATACCTAACCTTTGATTGCTACGGCACCCTGCTACAGGAGGACGGAACCTACGATACGATTGCCCAATTGGCCCGGAAGATTGGGGTCGACCCCCAGTTGGCACGTGACCGATTTATGGCTTATCAATCCGACCGGAACAACATGCATCCCTACGTTGACTACGATTTATTGACCCGCAATAATCTGATTCACCTTGACTACCAGTTTGGTCTTAAGCATCAGTTCGAACGCTACTTTGTGGAGGTCCTGACCGCTCACCGGAACTTGAAGCCGTTCCCCGAAGTCATCCGCACGCTGCAGGCCCTTCAGCAACGCGATTACCATTTGATCATGATGTCCAACTCGGCTTGGGACATCATCCCCGCCAATGCCGCGGCCTTACAGGTTCCCTTTGACATCTGGACCGCCGAGGACGTTCACGCCTACAAGCCCGACCTGGCCTTCTTCAAGACGGTGGCCGACCACTACGGCTTCACGGCCGATAACCATTGGCACATCGCCGCGGGCTACGCCAGTGATATCGTGCCCGCCGACCAGCTTGGGTGGAAATCCATCTGGATCAACCGGGACAATATGGCCCCGACCACACCGGCCGTGCCGACCTATGCCGCGGCGACGTTGGATCAGGTTCTGCAGTGGCTCTAAGTTTCTAAATAAGGTATAGAACTCCTACTATCCGAGTTCTATACCTTACTTTTTTTACATTGAAATTTACAGACTAACGCGATAATTTTCCATGATAGCCTTCAACTCGCTTCTCATAGTTATCGACCTTGTCAGCAATCAGGTCATACGTATGTTGAATCTCATGAAGTCGCTGGGCAATCGTCCCTAACTGCTCGCGCAACAGGTCTTTACGCGCCTGAAGTGTCACGTCTCCTTGCTTGAATAACGTAATATATTCAATCAAATATTCAATACTAACTCCAGCCTCACGCATACATTTGGCAAATACGATCCAATCGAGGTCCTCGTCATCATAGTCGCGATAACCCGCGTCATCACGGCTTACTGGTGGGATAGCCCCCTCCCGTTCCCAATAACGTAACGTGTCGGCTGGAATATCAAATTTAGTAGAAACTTCTTTAATTTTCATAATAGAGTCAGTTTACCACGGTTGGTCGGTCGGCCCTACCGTAAACTCACTCACGTTAGTATCATCTGGCTGATCAATGGCAAATGCAATCACATTTGCGACACGTTCGGGACTAATCTGATAGTCATCGTAAAGCGCCTGTGCACTCTTAAGTGTTGTCTGATCAGTCGTTGTCGACAATAGTTCCGTCCTAATCGCCGCCGGATAAATAGTTGCCGTCCGAATATGACTTTTTTCTTGGGCTGATTCCATCCGTAAGACCTCCATCAAGTCCCGGACCGCCCACTTGGTCGCGCCATAGACCGCACCACCGGGATAAGCCTTCAGCCCCGCCACCGAAGAAGTTGTGATGACATGACCAGACTTTTGTGCTTTAAAGGTTGGCAAAACAGCCGCGATACCATTGAGAACCCCCTTGATATTAACGTCAATCATGCTATTCCATTCCTTAGTCTTTAGCTCAGAGAGAGGTGAATTGGGCATTAAACCAGCGTTTAGAAAAATCACGTCGAGGCCACCAAAGGTCTGCTTAGCAAATTGAACGATCTGCCGATTCGCTTCAGCATCGGTCACATCGATCGTCTGGTAAGCGGCAATTCCGCCAGCCACTTCGATTTCTTTTGCCAGCTGTTGGAGCTTATCTTCACACCGGGCACCCAATACCACCTTGGCTCCCTTACTTGCTAATAACTTGGCCGTTGCAGCACCAATACCAGAGGAGGCACCCGTAATCAATACAACTTTGTCTTTAATCATCGTTAAAAACTTCCTTCCAAAATTGAATAGCTACAGCATAAACCTTGGAGTCGACTCCAAGGCAAGCAGAAAATTTGAGGACGTCAAAAAAGTTCTGGACACCACTGTCTAGAACTTTTTGTTTTCCTATTCAATTGGTGCGACCCGATACCGCAGCACCGTCTTCGCCTTCTCGGGCGCGGTCCGCCGCGTGTCGGTCAAGTAAATCTCACGGTGCCAGTAGTCACCCATGGTCGGGATCACCTTGAGCTTTTTCTCCTCTAAGACGGTCTGGAGCTGGGCAAACGTGGTCGGTTCCTCATCAAATGGACCGTGGTGAATGGTCTGTAGGACCTGGCCCTCGGCATAGGTCTCCCATTTCAAATCGCCGAAATACGGATTGGTTTTCTTGCCCATAACCCGTTCCACGGCGGCCTGAAAGTCCTGTTCCGTCAACCGGTCCGGCTGACGCAGCATGATCTTATACTGTAACGCGGCCTTATTCAGCGATGAACCCCGCGAGCCATCGCTGGTCGTCCACACGCCTTCCAGCGGATAGACCGTGTACTCATAAGGATCGCCTAGTTCGCCGCGTTTCAACGCCATTCGCAGGTCGTAGGCCACCGGGTAGAGCGCGCCAATGTGGTCCGCAAAGTCCGGCTGATTGGGGTCACCCGCCCCAGTGACCGTGATGAAGTTCAACGCTGGTAAGGTCAGTAATGTCGGTTGTTTTGGCAGGTACCAGTCCTTTTCCGCCTTGCGCCATTCATGTTTCATGGAATCCCTCCTTGGATGCTTTAAGCCTAGTTTACCAAAAAATCACGACTGGTTTTCAGGTTTAGTCTACCAAATTATGCGACGCGGGCAACCTAGTGCTTCTTTCGCCTTACCGGCCGCCAGATATGGGCTGGAACGGTGCGGACACAACTTGAAGCCTCGAAAATCACGAGTCTACGAGGTTGGTCTTCTGCTAAGCTGGCGAAGGTTCACCGCCAACTAAGCAGAACGACGCGCCTGAGCCCATATCTGGCGACCTCTCGGCTTACACAACAGCCCGCTGGCGACTTAGGAAGGTAAGCGAAAAGGTCGTCACTAGCTAGACAGTAAAGTTTGGTATTCACCAATCATTTAGCAACTACTGTGGTAAACCACAATCAGAGCCGGAGGAGGACAGGGATGTAGCCGGCCGTGAAGGTGGTGTTAGCTGATGACTTGTCAGCTTACAGTACGGGCGACTTTGGAGACACGGGGCTTCGGGGCTTCGAGGCTTCAAATCGAGTCGGAAGCCCGTCCCCCAGGCTGGAGCGTCCCCACAGCAGGCGGAATCCCTGGCAGCCGCAGTGCGGTCAGCCCACACCATTTTTACTTTTCAACTAAAGGCACTAGCATCTCACCGTGCACGCCGTTTTCGTCCTTGCCCGTCATGTAGGACGTGTTGGGGCCGCCAACGTAAGCGTAGTCGGTCAGTTGCGGCAGGATTTCACCGAACGCGGGTCCTTCGAGGGCGTTGTACAGGCCCATCTGGTCGGCCGCTTCGCCAGTGATGACCAGGTACTTGCCGGCTGGAAATTCAATCAGCCGTTGGTCAGCGGTCGCCGTCACATCGTCGCCGACTTGACGACCCGCGTAGTAGTGGAATTCACCGTTGATGGCTTCGTTGACGGCGAAGGGATAGTCGTTGATTCCGGTCAACTGGTCTAGTGCGTGGTCAGCGTTAATTTTCTGCCAAAAAGCCGTCTTCTGTTGTCCCATGGAAGGGAAGTCCCCCGTGAGCACCGTGCCCAAGCCCAATACCGTAAATGCTGGTTTCGTTTCAATCGTGTAATTTGCCATGTTGTTGTGGCCTCCTTAAGATGATAGACTCAGTATACGAACAAATAGTTTCAAAAACTGACACTTTTTGGAGGGGAATTTAAAATGACGAAAACGGCTCGGATCAATACGATGATGCGCTACATCAATAATCGCCAATATTTTACTATTCGTGAATTAATGACCCAGTTTCAGGTCTCCCGGAGTACGGTGATTCGTGATCTCAATAACATTCAGGAGCTAGGCATGCCCCTGACCGCCAGTGTGGGGCGCGACGGTGGCTACGCGGTGCTTCAAAACCAACTACTGCCGGCAGTGCAGTTCAACAGTGAAGAACTGAAGGCCCTGTTCGTGAGCTTTCTGGCGACCCTCAACACCCAACTGCCCTACCTCCAGAACCGCAATACGCTCACAGAAAAACTGGTGGCAATTGCCTCACAGACGCAGCAGGACGACCTGTTAACGCTGCAAGAACTGCTGGTATTTAGCCACACCAATCCCGCCAACACGCGACTGACCGAGCTGACCGACTTTGCGCCGCCGATGCTCAAGACGCTACTGAATACCTGTCTGACCAGTCGTCAACTCCACCTGACACTCGCCACCGGCACCCGGACGGTCTGGGTTCGCCATATTTTTAACCGCCAGGACAACTGGTACATTGACGCTTGGGACCTCAGCAACCAACAATTTTGCGAAATTAAAGTCGCCGCTATTCAGCAACTGGCGCCGGTCGACCGTGAGCAGACGCTGGACCCGGCGACAATTAACGCCGCCATCAAAGCCGCTCACCCGGCGACAAACGTCTGCGTCCAATTGCAGGCCGCGGCCATTCAACAGTTCCGGCAACATCCCCATCCGACTACGCCCCTCCAGTTTCTGGACCCCTTCCAGCAGACGGCCAAACTCGAATGCTACCTCGACGTTCACCAACCGCAACAGCTCACCGATTTCAGTCACTGGCTGCTTTACTTAGGCAGCGACGCCCGGCTGACGGTGGCACCGACTGAACTGACGGCCGCGGTCCGGCAAGAGGCGTTGAAGATCGTTGGCCAGTTGCCGTGATGTTTCATGTGAAACAACATGGCTTGGACAATATGACTATTTCTCTATAGTATCCACTTAGCAAGTCTGCTACACTCAATTCAAACACCACATTTGACTAATCAAGTGTCGGTCGTTTGAGGAGGAGTTCTCTATTGAAGAAACCAGCAGTTATCACCACCATTTTCAGTCTGTGCTTGGTCGTCAGCTTCCTAATCGCTGTCGGCTTACCCATCACGGCGCAGGCCGACACTTGGAAAACGATTCAGTGGGTCACGCTCACTGAGGACGTGACGGTCAAGAAAGTCAATAACCGCACCGGCCACGTTGTCAGTCAATCCACCGCAAAATCCGGAAAATATTACCTGTTGCGGCGTGAAAAAGGCCCCGACGTTTGGGTCCTACATTCGGGGAAGTACACGACCAACGCCACGTATACCTACACCGTCAAACGCAGTAAAAACGTCTTTCACTGGTACGCGCATGGCAAGCATTCCACGAAGCCCGCTAATTTCAAATTTGCCAAATTCAGTAAATTCTCGACGACGACCTATCGTCCAGGCTATGCGGATGTCTACATGGACGACTCACAAAAATTTTACAGTGGTCAGCCCCACACCAAGGCCGTCTTCAAAGTGACCAACAACTTGCAGCCCATGCTGGTCAAGCAGAGCACCCTATCCAGCAAGACGCTAGATGTTTTGTTTAAGGGGAAAAGTGCTCAGGTCACGCCCAAAGATAGTGATGCGCTGACCGTTAAGCCTTACAATTCAGAAAAGCTCGACCACGAGACCATTATTTCTCAGGCCTCCCCATCCTCGGGCAAGGCCGTCTTACCGAAGAACTTCAACATGAAAAATATCACGTGGTGGGAACAAGTCGGTTGGAAAGACGATGACGATACCAGCCTCGCCTACCGCTTAGTTCACGGCGGCTGGGTCTCCATCGGTTACTAAAAATTAAGCTAAATAAAACGACTAACCTTGAGACTTGAGATTAGTCGTTTTTTATTTAGCTAGCGGTTGAGGAGCTTTCACCTTACAGTCTGACTGATAACACCTTTTACGGTCATCCTTCCAGTCACCGGAGAGCTCCCATGTAAGCCGAGAGACCGTCAGATATAGGCTCAGGTGCGTCCGAACCGTTCCAGCCTATATCTGGCGGCCGGTAAGGCGATGCCTCATCTAGGTTGCCTAGTTTCTACACTAGCCCAGCGTTACCGCAACAAGTACCCGCCATCGACCGGCAACATGACCCCGGTCACATAGTCCGAGGCACTGCTGGCTAAGAACACCATCGGTCCCATCAGGTCGGTCGGCACGCCCCACTCGCCGTTGGGAATGTGACCCGCAATTTCTGGGCCGCGGACTGCGTCTTCCTGCAATGGTTTGGTCATGTCGGTGCTGATGTAGCCCGGCGCCAAGCCGTTGACCTGCACGTGATATGGAGCCAACGCGTCGGCATAGGACTTGGTCAGGCCGACCACGCCATGCTTGCTGGCGGCGTACGGAAAGATCCGTTTGCCAGCCCGGTACGACTGCATCGAGCCAATGTTGATGATCTTCCCGTGCTGTTGGTCGGCCATGACCTTGGCCGCCGCGTGGGAGAGGTAGTAGGTCGCGTTCAAATTGGTGTCGATCACCTTGCGCCAGTCCTCGTCCTTGAAGTCCAACACATCGTTACGAATCTGAATACCGGCGTTGTTGACTAGAATATCTAGCTGGCCGAATTCCTTTAGTGTTGCGGCGACCACCTTGTCAGCGGCCCCCGGCACGGTAATGTCTTGCTGCAAGAAACTGATGCGTTGGCCGTAACTCTCGACGATTTGCCGAATGTCATCCCAACCACGCTGGGAATGGCTCACGACCATAATGTCCGCGCCGTACTCAGCTAGCGCAATCGAATAGTACTTCCCCAAGCCATGGGCACCACCCGTAATCAGGGCCACTTGACCAGTTAATGAAAAACTCTGACGATCAAATTTTGTCATCCTTTTATCTCCTTCTAACGATGCGTGCACAGTTCTCACCAGCACGCGTATGTACATCCTTCTCAGCTACAGCTTCCCGCTAGTAGCCTTCCTTTAACAGCGGCTTGCCATCCTTATCGACCAGCACCGTCATCCCCGACCCTAACGTGGCATACATCCCCAATAGATATTGGACGCCGGTCTCCTTGTCGGTAATGATCTGGACCTGTGTGGCCCCCTTTGTTTTTGGCGTTTCGACTTCAAAGCGTGGTTCTTCCTTCATGCGACTTCCTCCTCTTTTTTTCTGCGAACTTTAAACGTTAGTTATAGGCACAGTGTACCACGCGGGGTAACAAAAAAGCTCAGGTCACTGCCCGAGCTTCATTCTAAACGTTATTTAGCTTGGTGCCGCAATTCCATTTCGATCTCTTCCAGTGACTTGCCCCGCGTTTCGGGAACCAAGTAGTGGACGAAGAACATCGACAGCACGGCGAAGACCGCGAACACGGCAAACGGACCGCCGACGTTGTTGTGGAAGTAAGACAGCATGACCAGGAAGAATTGAGAAACTAAGAAGTTCCCGATCCAGTTCGCGGCGGACCCAATTGACGACCCAATCCCGCGAACACTCAATGGGAAGATTTCCCCAATGGTGACCCAGGCAATTGGCCCCCAGGAAATGGCGAACCCGAAGATGTAAACGGCAATTAAAATCATGGTTGGAATGGCCGCCGCGTGAATGTTGACGGTAAAGTTCAAGATTGCCAAGATACCCAGTGACACGGCCATGACGATCGACCCGAACATCAGGAAGGTCTTCCGGTTGAATTTGTCCATGATAAACGTGGCCAGAACAGTCACGACGAAGTTCACGATCCCAATCCCAACCGAGATCCAGATGGCACTGCCTTCAGCGAAACCGAACCCCTTAATGAAGACTTGAGGCAGAAAGTAAATGACGGAGTTGATCCCGACCAATTGCTGGAGCAGCATGATCCCCACGGC
Organism: Levilactobacillus andaensis; assembly: GCF_016861695.1. Classification (GTDB taxonomy): domain Bacteria; phylum Bacillota; class Bacilli; order Lactobacillales; family Lactobacillaceae; genus Levilactobacillus; species Levilactobacillus andaensis. Next base: position 225,458 of record NZ_BOLP01000003.1, read on the forward strand.
CACAATGACGGCTGGACGGGCAATCGTAAACAGTTCCTTGACGCCACCCTTAGGCTGGTGCGCCACCATTTCGATGTCGGCCAATTCCTTGTTGGGGTCATCGTTCGTATTTTTACGTAACATTTTCAAAACGCTCAAGGCTTCTTCGGTGTGACCCTTTTCAGCCAAGAAACGAGGTGATTCGGGCAACATTAGGCCCCCAATCAGCAACAGGGCGGCTGGAATCAACGCGGACCCCAGCATCCACCGCCAGTCGCGAACGCCCAGCAGGTTGTGGTTCAGGAAGCCCAGGTTAGACACGTACGCCAGCAAAATACCCAGCGTGATCATGAGTTGGAAGAGCGTTCCAAGTGACCCCCGCCGTTCTGCGGGTGCCAATTCGGCCAAGTACGCCGGTGTCAACGCGGAAGCGGACCCGACGGCGAAGCCCAAGATGATCCGGGCGATGACCATGGACCAGAATCCCACGGCAACCATGGAGAGCGATGACCCCAAGAGGAATAGGATCGCCGCTAAAATTAACAGTCGCTTACGACCGAAACGATCAGCCAACGGCCCCACGCCAAGCGCCCCGACCGAAGACCCAATCAACACGGAAGACGTGATGAACCCAGTCTGAGCAATGTTCAAATTGAAGTTATTTTCAATCAGTGGTGAGGCCCCAGAAATAATACCAGTATCAAATCCAAATAGGAGGCCTCCTAACGCACCAAATGTGAAAATAAAAAACGTACTTAAATGTCGATTCATGACTAATGTCCTCACCTTTCATAAATAATCAGCAGCTATAAGATAACACTTGTAGCGACTTATGTAAACGATTACTATGGCTATTTAAAAGGATTTACCTTTAGTTAACCACCAGAACCAAGTTGAAATCAGTCTATACCAATTTGATGTAAAGAATACGTAAAACGGGAACAGTCATGGCGGCAAAAAGTGAGTCTGCTAGACCAATTGTGTGTGGTATTACACATGCTGTTGCTAGAAATAAAGTTAAAAAAATTCCGTTAACCGGTCATTACGACTAGTTAACGGAAGGATTGTTACTACTGAATTAGGTAGCTTAGTGTTCCTGGTGACCTCCGAATGCTACTTAGCAAAAAGGGATTAGTTAATGTTTACTTGATACCTTTGTAAGCTGCCTTTAAATTTGCCTTATCTTGAGCTGATGGCTTAGAAGCATAGCTCGATAAGGCACTCGTTTCATCATCATTTGTTTTTAGTCCAATGACAATCCCAACACCACACAAAGCTTCCTGCTTCACTTCTTGCTCCGTTTCATTTAATTCAGCTAAGGCTTGCCGATTCAAAGCAATTTTCGAATAAAAAATGCCACGAGAACCTTGGGGGCCATCTAAGTAATAACTATAAGTTACTCCACCTTTAATAGTCTTTTTAGTCGTTAAACGAATGTCAGCTTTTGACGCCTTTTTAATAGCACGAAGCTTGACAACATGTAAACTGTTCCATGAATCGATAGCCCCCTTCCAAATGTTTTTCCAATGCTTCGAAGTTGAGTCAATATGATAAGTAATTTTTCGAGATGAAAAGCTTCCATAATATGGCTTATTAGAAGCATTTGCAGTAACATTACCAGCGCCAAGTAAGCTTACTCCAATTCCCATTAACGCTACGAACTTCAATAATCCTTTAATTTTTAACATAATGTAAATCCCCTTCTGACTAGTTTTTACCGTTATATTTGGAATTATACACGGTCGGGGCGACACAATATGTCATTTGGCTGCTTGATGGAAAAAATAAACAAAAAAATGTCTGGCACGAAATCTAGAATGAAGTAATAGGTGTCGTTCATCTTCTGTTCGTAGTAATCAACACGGTAATCACACATGCTTACGTCGAAAAAAGTTAAAAAAATTCCGTTAACCAGTCATTTGGACTAGTTAACGGAAGGATTGTTGCTACTTAGATTAAGTTGAATTGGTCACACAGTATAAATGAAGCCTTCGCTTAGCAGTAGTGGATAAACAGCTTAAATGATTATGGACATATGCCAACGCTCTGTGCGTGACGGTCCTAAAACCTACAACCCAACCTGACAAACAATATCACAGCCGCTTCAGGACCACCATGTAAGCCGAGAGGCCGGCAGATATGGGCTCAGGCGCGTCGTTCTGCTTGGTCGGCGTTTCGTGCCGGCTTAGCAGAAAACCAATCTTGAAGACTCGGCACTTTCGAGGCTTCAAGTTGCGTTCGCACCGTTCCAGCCCATATCTGCCGGCCGGTAAGGCGGCTCAACCACCATGTCGCCAGTCCCTAAGCCACCGTCATTTTGCCATCCATGATCATGTAGGTCTTGTCGGCGAACTCCTGGAGCCGCAAGTCATGCGTCACCACCACGATGGCCTTGTTGTGCTGCTTGGCCAAGTCGTGCAGCAACTGCCCCACCACCTTGACCCGGTCGCTATCGAGCGCCGCGGTCGGCTCGTCGGCTAAAATGATATCCGGATTCTGGTACAGCGCCCGCGCAATGGCGACCCGCTGCGTTTGCCCGCCGGAAAGTTCGGCTGGAAATTGATTGACCAGTTGGCCGATACCCAATTGGTCTAACAGGTCGGTTAGTTCCGCCGCATCCAAGTTGCCCTGCGGTTTGACCCGGTCGACCAGCTTGAACTGGTCCTTCACGGTGAGGTACGGCACCAGGTTGTAGGCCTGTAAAATGAACCCAATCTGGTTGAGCCGTAACGCGTCGCGCGCCTTACCGGACAAGTCCTGCAAGGTTTGATCTTCCACGATGACCGAACCGGACGTGGGCGTCTGAATCCCCCCGGCAATCGTCAGGAAGGTGCTCTTCCCCGAGCCGGATGGTCCCAGGACCAGACTGACTTCGCCGGCATTGGCCTCGAAGCTGATATCGTGAAGCACGGTCACCTCGTTGGTCGCGTGGCCGAATTTCTTATTGACGTTGGTTAATGCTAATGCTGGCATCGCTTATCCTCCAATCACGCTGACGGGGTCAACGTTTAAAATGATCTTGACGGGAATCAGGGCCCCAATCACGCCGGTCAACAGGATGCCGGCCGTGACGCCTCCCAATAATGGTAGGTTAAAGCTCATCGGCACGCCCGCGGGCAGGGCCAGTACGGTCGCCAGCGTCAGTGCGGCGCCAATCACCAGGCCACCCACGACCAGTAGAAGCGCCTGACTGATGGTCGTCGTGACCAAGACTTTAGCGGGAATCCCCTGCGCCCGTAGAACCGCGTAGTTCGGCAACTTTTGCATGGTTAAAATGTACAGGAAGACGGCAATGACGACCATCGCGATGATCATCAGAAAGGCGATCATGAAGGTAAACGTCGTGTTCTGTGCGGAGTAGCCGGGGAGCTTGTTGATAAATTGACTCATACTCAACGTGCCCAGTCCGTGGTTTGCCGAAAAATTGGCGTCGTTGGACACGATCCCGTTAGCCTTGTAATCGCTCGTCACGTGACTCAGCGTCCGCCAAGTCCCCAGTGACCCGTAAACGACCGGGGCGACACTCATCTTGGCATTGTGGGTAAAGCCGACGATGGTGTATTTGGCGCTGGTCGAGTTCAGCGTGACCTTGTCGCCCAGTGCGTAGCCGTTGTCCTTAAAGCTATCGTCGACCATGATCTGGTTGGCTTTGAGCGGCTTGTGCCCACTCGTCACCTTGACCGTTTTATAGATAAATTGATCACGCGAGATCCCCAAGAATTGTGCGGATAGTTTCGCTTGCCCTTTGGCCTTAGCAACGACTCCGGCTTGCCCCAAGTAAGCTTCGTGGCTGGTCATGTTGACCTTTTTCGCCGTTGTGCTGGTAATTAACGATTGTGACAGACTGTCGTTGGCGTCCTTATCGAGAGCAACTCGGCTGGCATCCCACGAGGAGATAGCCTGCGTGTTCTGCTGGGCGAGGCCGTAAGCCAGTCCGCTCAAGACGAACACGAGGTATGTGACTAAGACGATCATGCCGATGATCAGCCCGTACCGGAGCTTTTCGTGGCGAATTTCCTTTAAAGCTAAAAACATTAACGTTCCTCCTCTAACAGCGATAGGACTTGCTGGAAACGGGCCAGCGCTGCGTCTCTGTCGGCTGGTTGCAGCATGATTTCTTTAATCGTGGCGTGACTCAACGTCATTGCGGCCCAATCCGCGGCGGGCAACGTCACCGGTACCGGCCGTTCGGGCAGTAGGCTCTCGTTTTCACTGTAGTGCCGGCGAATCAACTGGTCGTACTGACTATTGGTGAAGTGATCGACGAATTGTTCGACCGCCTCGTAGTAGGGTTGCGGTTGGAACTTGCCACTAGGAGTCACGTCAAAGTCGCGGTGAATCTCCTGCATGGCCGTGTGGTACAGATATTGATAGGCATCGGTCAGGTCATCGAAATATTTATAAAAGGCCCCCCGCGCGATGTCAGCGGTCGTCACGATGCGGGCCACCTGCGCATCGGCCAACCCGTGTTCGGAAAATTCAGTCAATAATGCAGCGGTCACCCGTGCTTGTTTTTCAGTAGTTAAATGGTCAAAAGTGGTTGAAGGCATAAGCTGGCTCCTTTCGGTAAAGGCAAATTAAAGATCATATTTTCTCTCAAAGTGACATGGTGTCACTTATGTACAAAAAGCAGTTTACCATGTAGGTGACACCGTGTCAACTTGAAATGAAAATAAAATCGACAACAAGGTTGGAATTTCCCCATTGCCGATCAATTATTAGTTTGTTTAAGCTTTGCCAGGTATACTGACGAAATATTATCTATTGTAGTAGCTGCTTCAGCGTGACCAAAATCAGGCGCCAGACCTTATCGTGAATTCTAATCGCCACCAGTAAAAGGACCGATTGCAACCATTCACCGCTACCTGATTGATTGACGCCACTAACTGAGCATCCCCCGCAAAACTTTCAGCAGTTGTCGTGACAGAACACAACCTGAGCCGGAGGAAGCCAGGGATGTAGCCGGCCGTGAAAATGGTGTTAGCTGGCTTTTTTCAGCCGGCTTACAGCACGGGCGACTTTGAAGACGCGCGATTTTCGCGGCTTCAAAGCGAGCGAGAAGACTGGTGCTTTTCCAGTCTGAAGCGTCCCCACAGCAGGCGGAATCCCTGGCAGCCGCAGTGCGACCATCTTTAGCTAAGCTAGTCTGTACTGAGATGTTCCGGTTCGCCAATCAGCAGGTGCCCAGCAATCGCGATGACCAGGAAGACCACCGCCACGCCGCAGACACCTGTCCACCCGGCGTGACTCCACGACCAGGTTGCGGACAACGTGCCGATCGCCCCGCCCAGGAAATAGCTAAACATGAACACGGAGTTATTTCGACTACTCTCGCGCCGGTTCAGCGACTGGACGATGGCCTGATTGGAGACCTGACTGAACTGCGTCCCCAAATCCAGCAGGACGATGCCGACGATCAAGCCGAGCAACCAATGCCCAATCAGCCAAAAGATCACGAATGCGACCCCGGAGAACACCATGCCCAGTCCGACCGTCAGTCGTGGCGAGCGTTGATCGACCATATTTCCAATCATGGGTGCTGCCAAGACACCGGCGATGCCGAGCAGGCCGAGGAGCCCCGCAACGTTACTGCCCAAGTGGTATTGCGCCGCCAGGTAGAACGCCAGCGTGGACCAGAGGACGTTGGACATGCCGAACAGACAGAAGCCATTGATGGCCGAACCCCGCAGCTCGCGTTGGGTCATGAACAATTTCGGCAACATCCCAATCACCTTTAAATAGTTCAAGTCCTGATGACCGCGCGCGTCGTGGGGCAAGCGGAAATGAACGATGGCCAGAAAGACCAGGTCGATGGCCGCCGCAATCAGGTAGATGTCCTGCCACGGCATGACGCTTCCCAGCAACCCACTGAACGACCGCGACAGCAAGATCCCGGTCAGCAGGCCACTGAGCACGATGCCCAGCACCTTCCCCCGCTGGAGGCTGGGTGCCAGGTAACCAGCATACGGGATGATGATCTGCGGCGCGACCGACGTGATGCCGACCAGCGTCGTGGCGACCGCGAAGACGCCGGCATTGGGCGACCAGAACGCGAGTAGCATGGAAAGAATCGACAGGACCATCATGAACTGAATTAAATGATAGCGATCAAAAATATCCCCCAGCGGCACGATCAGGAGCAGGCCGAACGCGTATCCCAACTGCGTTAGCATGGCGAGCATCCCGACGACGGCCTTAGATAGGCTGAAGTCGGCTGCAATTAGGTTCTCGATGGGTTGAATAAAGTTTAAATTGGCAACGATGACCCCGGTCACCACGGCCATTAATAAAATGGTACGACGCGATAGTGCTGCTTGTGTCTTCACTGAAAAAACCTCCTCAAAATAGTGTAGCCTTTTTCGCCAGGATTGAAAACCAGCACCAAAATGATAGCGGTTACGCTCTAAACTGAGCTTAAAGCGGATTCATAGCTTTCCGTCACGCCAATGGCCACTAAGCGCATCAGTCCGATTCCGAGCTGGACACCCCACAACTTTCGGGTCAGTTGGTTAAAATAGGTTAACCGCCTAACCAACCCGTAAATCAACGATAATTGGACTTGTGAATTCCAAAAATATTAATTTATTTGATGCACGAGATAAATTTTAGAATGTAGACTTGTCGCCCATTCCGGTCGATTTTACCGTTATTTTAACGTCCACGAGTTTGTGAAATTCCGACAAAAGGGTTGCAAAAGAATTTGGAATCGTTTACAATTACCCTTGTAAAGTTGGTTAAGCGATTAACACGTTTTATCAAAGTCACCTTAGCCATTCATAAAAGCTTCCACAACAGCAATCATAGAACTGCTTTTTATTTTCAAATTTTGTTAATCGCTTAACTACAGTTGAAAAGGAGTGAACGCATTGCTATTCGTAAATTTAGATTCATTTGATGCTCAGGACTACGAACGCGTTCAAGAGGCCGTTTCCTTCCTCAAGAACACTGATTTAACGGCAACTCCCCTGGGTCGCAGCCATCAAGATGGCGACAGATTCTACGTCCAAACATTGGAATACGAGACCGAGCCCATTGAGGATTTCGAATTTGAAATTCACAACAAGCGTCTGGACCTACACTACATCGTGGAAGGCGAGGAACGGATCGACGTTGCTCCCGACACGAATTACGTCGGCATTAGCGATTACAACGATGAGCGCGATATCCAATACGTCCAACGGCCAACGGCTTTCAATCAAATCCTCCTGCATAAGGGCGACTTCGTTTTGATTGGCATGCACGAACCCCACCGGACCAACGGCCTCATCGACCAACCAACACATGTTAGAAAAATCGTTTTGAAATTAGGCAGATAAGGAGCTTCTCATCATGGACACTACTGCGACACATGGAAAATGGACCGGTCGCCAGATCATGGTCCTCGCCGGTATTTGGCTGGCGTTCTTAATTAGTTTTATCACTCGGCTGTCATGGGCAACCATCATGCCATCAGCTATCGATTCCCTGCATTTCACCGTGCAACAAGGGAATTCATACTTAACCGCATTCTACATTGGGTACGCCATCACGGTGCTACCTGGTGGGATGCTCGCCGATAAATTCGGTTACAAGAAGTTATTGCTCTCCGCCGTTGCCGGTAACTTGATTGTCATGGTTGCCATGGTCTTCATGCACGGTTACTGGGATGGGTTAGCGCTCCGGTTCGTCTTGGGGCTGGTCAGTGGTCCTGACTTATCCGCTTGTTTAGGGATTATCACCGAATGGTTCGATGGTAAGAAGCGCGCTACTGCTACTGGGATCTTCAACACTTGTACCTCATTTGGGTTGACTGTGATCAACCTGTACGCCCCAACTGTGATGGTTCGTTACGGCTGGCGTGCTGCCTTAGGGGTTACGGCCTTCTTCCCACTAGCTGCTTTGATCTTCTCCTACTTCGCTTTGAAGGGTAATCCGCCATTCCCACAACAATTTGGGATCAAGGAAGCCGATGGCGAAGTTAAGAAAGAATCTTCAATGTCTCGTTTACGTCAAGCCATCAACAACCGTTCCGTTTGGATGTTAGCCATCACTGGTTTGTTCGCTACGGGTGCTAAATGGGGGGTTACCAACTGGGCTAACCTCTTCATCGTTAAGAGTTTGCATTTCAACATTGTGACTGCCGGAACTGCGATGTCGATCTTCGGGATCACATCAGTTATCTCCATGGTCGTCGCTGGTTGGATCTCCGACCATTCTAAATTGTCTCGTCACATCTGGGCCGCTATCTTCATGGCCATCTTCACGCCAACCATCATTGGTTTCGCGTTGACACCACATGGTAGCTTAGGTCTGTTGTACTTCTGGACCGGTGCCATGGGGGTTGGGGCCTTCATGTTCAGTACCATTACCAACAACTTGTCCGTTGAAGTCGCACCAGCCGACCAACGGGGGACCGTTTCTGGGTTCATCAACGTCTTTAACCAAGTTGGCTCGTTCTTGGCCCCCGTCCTACTGGGCCAGTTGTTAGCTTCAACCGGTAGTTACGTCACATCATACTTAACTATCTCTGTCTTCCCGATTATCGCTGTGGTCGCCTTACTCTTTGTACGTGAGTCCGACGCAGATAAAAATACTAACTAAATTTAAAGGAGAAATCACTCATGGAATTTGGACTAAGCAAGAGTCACCAACGCAACGAAAAGGTTGAAAAACGCATTCAGACTGCTTTGGACTGGTTAGACGCCCGTTCAACTGAAGAATTATTAGCAGAACCAATTGGCCCTAAGGTTATCGCTGACGGCGTTGAACTTCGTTTCCAAGAATACGACACTCGCGATTACGCTGAAATGACCTACGAAACCCACCGTGACCACATCGACATTCACTACATGATCACCGGTGCTGAATGGGTTCGTTGGGCCGACGAAGGCACTGCCGACGCCGTTAGTCCTTACGACCCAGAGGAAGAAATCCAACGCTTTGGTCACCCTGCTTTCCACAGCAAGGCACTCCTGACCGCCCGGCACTACGCTATCTTCGACCCATCCGACTTACATGCCGCTCATGGGATGGTTGATGGTAAGGTTGGTCACAACCACAAGCTCTGCGTTAAGATCGCTATCAACTAGGTTTTACTAGTGCTCCCCCCTTGCATCGAGCACACCATTTAAAAAGCACCTGACAATGACTTCTGGTCGTTGTTAGGTGCTTTTTTGTTGCGTTCAGGCGTTTGGTGCGTTCAGTTCTAAAGAACAGTTTGTGCGCAAATTGTCCGCCTGCGGCTGCCAGGGATTCCGCCTGCTGTGGGGACGCTCCGGACTGGGAGGCGGTCCTCCGACTCGCTTTGAAGCCCCGCTAAAAGCGCGGGTCTCCAAAGTCGCCCATGGGGTAAGCCGGGAAACGCCCCCGGCTAACGCCATTTGCACGGCCGGCTACATCCCTGGCCTCCTTCGGCTTTTGATGGTGGGGTTACCATGACAGACGTTGAGCCCGTTAAAACCTAGAACCGTTGTATTCGTTGTGTTTTTCAACTGGGCTTGCTGGCAGTCATCGTCCATCTTAGTCTGCTTCCATGCGTCTATTCCTAGATGACCAATAATTCTGTCCTGAAGGCAGCACCTAGCTATCCTATAATGGCTACTCACGGCGCTCAGTCATGGCATGAGTAAAGTATCGGGCTAGGCATACCACCTGTGCTCACGCATAATCTACGCACTTCTCGGGCCTGCCAGTCAGACTAAGTTCATGCAAGGCTTTCTTAACGCCCCATTCAATCTAGCCAACGGTCATCATCTGCCAACCATTCCAAATTATGCTGGCTAAAGTAACAGCGTCCCAGTGCTGTCATATCTCAACTATGGCACCGACTACATCTTTGTCACACCCCTAATCCAAAAGCTTCAGCTAGTGTTATTCCTAAACCTGTATTACGGCAAAAACTCAATCTGAGCCGGAGGCGGCCAGGGATGTAGCCAGCTGTGTCGATGGTGTTAGCTGATGTTTCTCAATCAGCTTACAGCATGGGACGACCTTTGAGACACGTGGTCTTCGTGGCTTAAAGTCGAGCTGGAGCCACGGGCCTAAGGGGCGGAAGCGACCCCATAGCAGGCGGAATCCCTGGCAGCCGCAGTGTGACCAACTTCTTATACAAGATAGAAAAAGGACCAACCCATCGCTAGGTTGATCCCTCAGAAAATCATTTTAAAGCTTACTCGCGAGCCGCGTGGTCCTTAGACTTGGCATTGTTTTGGCCGTAGTAGGCGTTGGCGCCGTGCTTGCGGAGGTAGTGCTTGTCCAGCAAGTATTGGGGCAATTCGCGGTTGGCCCGCGTCAATTGTGCCGTGTGGTAGTCTTCTTCGGCGACCACTTCGAGCACCTTGGCGTTGTAAACGGCCTTGTCAGGAGTTGGGCCCCAAGCAAAAGGACCGTGTTGGCTAACCAAGGCAGCGGGAACGGCTTCGTAGTCGATACCGCGTTCGTTGAACGTCTTGACGATCGTCTTCCCCGTGTTGCCTTCGTAATCTTCTTCGATTTCCTCTTTGGTCAAAGCATCTGCGGCAGGCACATCCCCATAGAAAGTGTCGGCGTGCGTGGTGTTCATGGCTGGAATGTCCATTTTAGCAGCGGCAAAGGAAACGGCCCAAGGTGAGTGGGTGTGCACGATTCCGCCGATGTTTGGGAAGTGGTTGTACAGGTACGTGTGGGTTGGCGTGTCACTTGAAGGGTTCATGTTCCCTTCGACGACCTTGCCGTCCTTCACGTTCACAACGACCATGTCTTCTGGCTTCAAGTCGTTGTAGTCGACACCAGAAGGCTTGATGACGTACAGACCCTTTTCACGGTCGATACCGGAGACATTCCCCCAAGTAAATGAGACCAGACCTAGTTGTGGTAAACGCATGTTAGCGTCGTAGACTTCTTGTTTGAGTTTTTCAAGCATAGTTTGTTCGCTCCTTATTTTTAAGTGATATTTTGGTGTATGCGGCAATTTTCAGCCATGTGTACCGGTTAACGTAGACACACTGACCCCATTATTTTTCTGCGAAACTAGTCGGCGATAGCTTCTTGTTCAATACCAACTTTGGCAAAGAGGTCGTCGAAGAACTGCTTAGCCTTCTTGATCTCACCAACGGGATCGGCCGTTGTGCCCGTCCACATTTCAACGGTGTAGCTCCCGGAGTAGTCAAGCCGCGCTAACATCCGCAGGCAGCCCTCGAAGTCCACACAGCCTTCGCCGAATGGGACTTCCTTGAACTGGCCCTTGAACGTTGGCGTAACGGCTAACGTGTCCTTCAGATGGACGGCCGCAACGTCTTCTAAGTTGTTCTCCAGGTCTTCGGCAACGTTGTTTTCTGGCCAAGCGCTGATGTTCCCCAGGTCAGGGTAACCCTGTAAGAAGGGACTCTTGATCATGGTCTTGTAATGGGCGATTTTGGTCAGAGAGTTGATGAATGGGTCGTCCATCGTTTCAATGGATAGCGTAACCAGCTTCTTAGCGGCCATTTCGACACACTTGCGCAGGTTTTCCACGAAGTATTCGCGGCTTTCGACCGTCTTCTTTTCGTAGTAAACGTCATAACCGGCCAACTGGATATTCTTGATGCCCAGGTCAACGGCGAGGTCGATGGCCTTTTGCATGACTTCCAGTGACTTGGCGCGGATAGCGGGGTCAGCGGAGCCTAATGGGTAGCGGCGATGGCCGGACAACATCAACGTATTGATGCGGCTATTCGTTTCCCACATGGCGTTTCTGAAGTCGGCGCGTTGGTCACGCGTCCAGTCCAGCCGGGCTAACCGTTCGTCACTTTCATCGATAGAGAATTCCAAAAAGTTAAAGCCTAATTCATGAACTAGGTTAAACTTTTCTTTCCAAGTTAAATCTTGGGGTAATGCTTTTTCGTAAATGCCTAATGCGTTAACTGTCACTGTTCTGCTCCTTCTTGAAATGCCTTGAGACTGCTCCAACTACCGTCCAACGCCGTCAATAATGAGACGTAAGCGGCATACTTCTGATCGTAAATTTTCACTTGGTCAGCGCGCGGTTCGTAACGAGCCTTGACGCGCGACATCTTCGCCGCGGCTTCTTCCAAGGTCGCATACTGACCACTGCCGACAGCCGAGGTGATGGCGCCACCCAGTCCACCGAGTTCGTTGGATTCGACCAACTCGATTGGCAGGTTCAGGATATCCGCAAACATTTGGACCCAGCTGGGGGAGTTCGTGCCCCCACCGGACATCCGGACGACCTGTGGCTGGTGACCCAGCACCTTCAGCAGGGACTGCACGTGGTAGCGGTGGGCAAAGGCAATGCCCTCGTAGACCGCACGCACCATTTCGGATTTCGTGGTGTTACTGCGCAGACCGATAAAGGACCCGGTCGCTTCGGGGTCGGTGTTGCTTCCATATAAGAATGGGAAATAGATCAGCTTGGCAAAGGTAGCGTCCGTGTTCTGGAGGAACACTTCGAGGTCGTCATAAATTGACTTGCCTTGTGCCTTGGCGTCGCGGGTCTCGGCGGTCATTAACATCTTGATAATGATGGCCAGGTTCCCGGCGGAAGTCGGACTCGAGGCTTCGATCAGCTTCTTGCCGGTCGGGAAGATCGAGTTCATCAAGCCGCTGTCTTCTGGCGCCATGGTATCGTTCGGGAAGATGTTCATGTTCCAGGTCCCGGCAATCAGACTGAATTTATCGTTGTCCAAGACGCCGGTCGCGATGGCACAGGCATCGATGTCGAACATGCCGCCAAATACGGGCGTGCCGGCCTTGATACCCGTCATCTTTTCAGCTGCCGGTGAGACGACTCCACACTGATCCGTGGCGTGGACCAATTTTGGCATCTTATCGAACATCTCCGGAATACCGAAGAAGTCGAAGAGTCGTTGGTCGTAAGTTTCAGTATCTAAATTGACAAAGTTATTGCCGGACGCGTCGCCAATTTCTTGGTAAACGTCGCCCGTGATCAGAAAACGAATGAAGTCCTTGTTGGACAACACGGCGCCAATCTCAGCGTAGTTTTCTGGTTCGTGATCCTTGAGCCACCGTAAAATAACCGGGGCTTGGCTAGGCATCACGTGTTGGTGGCTGATGGCAAAAATATCGCTAACGCTACTTTCAAAGGTCGTTGCGAGTTTCTCGGCACGGCTGTCGGCCGATAAGATGCCATCCATGAAGATCTGCTGGTCGTGGTCGAGGACATAGAGTCCCTTCCCATGGCCGACCGTCGAAATTCCGCTAATTTGGTCACCCGTTAAATGGGCCTTGGCCAGCGCATCGTGCGCCGCCGCTCCCAGAGCCTGCCACAGCTCGCCGAGGTTCGTTTCGTGGAATCCCGTCTTGCGTTCGCGGTTCTTCGTGGGAAAAGCGGAGACCGCTAATTGGGCCCCCTGGTCGTTAAAGATGGCCACTTTGGTGTTGGTGCCACCGTTATCGATCGTTAAAAAGTAGCTTGCCATGTTCAGCCACACTCCTTATTTATAGGTTAATTGCGTACACTGCGACCTGGTTGGCTTCACGGTTGGCAGACAGCAGGTAGGTTTGACCGTTCTTATTGTAGACCGTGACGTTGCTTGGCCCCATCTTTTCGTCGATCAATTGGGCGTCTAATTTGTCGCTCGTGATCAATTCAAGGTTTTGTTTGCCAGCACGCCAGCCGAAGATGAAGTAATCGCGGTCGCCCAACTTACCACCCCAGATAGCGTGGCCAAATGGCGTGTCCGCTTCACTGCGGGAAATCGTGTTGAAGTTGTGGTCGGAAACGCGAAGATAAGGGCCGTGGAAGCCTTCGATGGTCAGGTATTCTTCTTCGCCATCCTGATTGATGTCGGCACTGAAGATGTCGGACGTTTCAACGTCGGATAATTGCGTTAACTGCCAGTCGGTGTCAGCGGTTGGTGGCACGAGCTTGAAGATACCTTGGACACCGGTGATCAAGGAGTAGCCGTCCATGCGCTTGTAGCCGTGGTTCTTGGTCAAACGGAAATCGAGGGCGTGCAGGTCATCGACCGTTTCGGTAGCGTCGTTGTATTCGCCGACCCAAACTTTACCGGGATCAGTCCAGTCGTCCGTGTCCTTCTTGGAGTTGGCGATGGAGCAGCCCACGTACCAGTAGCCGGAACCGTCGTACTTAGGGAGGATGTCAAACCGGTGAACGTAAGGGAAATCGCCCACGATGGTTTGGTCCCAGTCGGTCCCGTTAAAGGTTTCCTTAACGATCCGGCAAGCGGCAGAGTTGAAGCCAGGGTAGAACCGTTGAGTGGCTAAGAAGTTCAACGTCCCAGGGATTTGGACCATGGTCATGGTTCCCCCAACGTCAGGCCAAACGGTCGTCCGGGCAAAGTCGTTGTTCAAATCGTACGCGTAGCAAGGCTTCTTCTCTTCGGAAGCCACAACGATATAGTCTTTATCGTCGTGTTGTAGCCGCATGATTGCGTAACAGTGATCTAAGTCATCTTTAAAAATCTTATCGAATTTCACAGTTGTTCCTCCATTTGTGTTTTTTCTTGTAGTTAACCGGTTAACAATAGTCGAGTATTATCTTACGGTTTCTAATTTTAAATGTCAATTGTGGGTGGCGCGCGTTAAGCGTTAGCTGGTCGCACTCCGGCTGCCAGGGATTCCGCCTGCTGTGGGGTCGCTTCCAACCCTCAGACCCGGGTTTCCAGCTCGACTTTAAGCCGCGAAGAACCCGCGTCTAAAAGCTCGTCCCATGCTGTAAGCTGATTGAGAAACATCAGCTAACACCATCGACACAGCTGGCTACATCCCTGGCCTCCTACGGCTTAGGTAGTGCGTTGCCACAATGGACGTTGACTGCCTGGCCAACTGAATTTAGCGGAAAGCCAACAACATCGCCGGTGATCATTTTCTACCATAGACTCGTTGTAGCCCGGGGAGTTGAACCCCGTTGGGAAGTGAAGCACAGCAGCCCTTTTCATTTCCAACGCCACCTCAGTCGAAGGCGGTCAGGGACGTAACCCCGTGCCGGTGTTCTTAGGTCGGCCGTACTTGCCGGCCTTAGAACACGGGCCGAGCTTTGAGACTTGACCTTTGAGGCTCAAAGTCGCCCTGAAGACTCATGTTCTTCGAGGCTTCAGGTCTGCTCCACCGAGTGGAGTCCCTGACCGCCGAAGACGAAAACCGAGAGGCAAGGTTAGAAATGACAAAAGGGATTGGCGAAGCTTAGCTCCCCCAATCCCTTTACACGAAGACTAAGCGTTTACGTGGTTAAGTGCTTTACCGTCGTTGATGAATGAAATTAAGTTCTTGGAAGCTTCTTGCGCGATAGCAATCCGTGCTTCTAAAGTCCCAGTCCCAGCATGTGGGGACATGATGACGTTGTCTAAGGCCCGTAAGTCGGCGGAAACGTTTGGTTCGTTTTCGAAGACGTCTAAGCCGGCACCGGCAATTTCGCCGTTCTTCAAAGCGTCAACCAGGTCAGCTTCCTTAACCAAGACACCACGAGCGGCGTTGATCAAGTAAGCGGTGTTCTTCATCTTGCCGAAGACATCGGCGTTGAAAATACCAACCGTAGATGGTAAGGCTGGGGCGTGTAACGTGATCACATCGGCCGTCTTAACTAACGTGTCGAAATCAACGTATTTAACATCCAGCTTCTTTTCCAAGTCGCTGTCGAGTTGACGAACGTCATTGTAGATAACCTTCATGCCCAAGGCTTGGCAGAAACGACCAACTTCGGAACCGATACGACCCATGCCGTAGATCCCAAGGGTCTTGCCTTGAAGGCTCATGCCCATGTACTTCTTTTCGGAAACGTCCATCCAGTTGCCTTCACGAACAACCTTGTCGTAGAAGAACAAACGACGAACCGTTGCCAAGAGTAAAGCAAAGGTCATTTCAGCGGTTGGAACCCGGACGCCCATTGGGCAGTTAGAAACGACGATGCCCTTTTCCTTAGCGTAGGCGATGTCAACGTGGTCAAACCCAACACCGTTAGTCGTGATGATCTTCAGGTTCTTACCGGCATCAATCAATTCGCGGTCGGCCTTCGTTCCCATTAACAGCAAGCCATCAAAGTCGGCTAAGTTGTTTAAGATCCATTCGCGGGTTTCCTTTTCGGGGTCGTAAGTGACGTCAAAGGCTGCACGTAAATCAGTCAAACCTTCTTCAGGGATGATTCCGGTAACTAGAACTTTTGCTTTACTCATGGTGTATTCTCCTTAGAAATATTTTTTAATTGAACTGCCTAACCATAATTTAAATTGCACGCTAGTAATACGGTTAACAAAAATCGTTGTTGTCGGCCATCTTCTTTTTAAAGGAAGAACGATTGCCGCTAAGCCAGTAGCTTTAACGTCACTAGAAGCAAGCGGTTTCAACCTTTTGTAAAAAAATATGGCTACCGTGATGAATTAGTGGTAATCTTAAACGTGGTTAAGCGCTTAACTACCTTACAAATGAATTCTATAGCTATCTCGCAAGTTTGTCAATCACTTCTCGCGAATGAATGTGAATCTTTTACCATTTCACAACATGACTGACGCCGAAAATGGTTACCAACCCCGTCGCAATAAGAAAGCGGTTCATCCGTACATAACTAAATTTCACAATTTCTCTTTAATGACGGCCATTGCGGTAGTATTTAAAGTTAACCTAGTGGTAGAATTAGTTAACAACATAACCTACAAAAAAATAGTATAAAAATTGCATGCTGACAACGGTTTCAAACCGCCAAGCATGCTAAAATGATGATATGTTAATCAACAGACGATAATTTCAATCGTGGGTGCTCCGTCCCCGCGATCAAGACTAACGGAACTCAGTGGAGGCTCATTTTGGAAAAATTTACCATTAAAGACATTGCGAAGCTTGGAGAGGTCTCCACAGCTACCGTTTCGAACTTTCTAAACGGAAACTACGCGAAAATGTCCGTCGCAACCCGCGACAAACTGGCCGGCATCATTAATAAAACGGATTACCACCCCAGTACCACAGCGCGGAACCTCGCGAAAAACGAAAACAAAACGATTGGCATCTCGGTCGCCGACATCACCAACCCGTTCACCTCACCGGTTATTTCCGGTCTGTCCGAACGCTGCGAAAAGTACGGCTATAAGATGGTCTTTACCAACTCGAATAACGACGAGCGCCGGGAGGTTGAAAATATCAATCGCCTACGCGAAGAGGAAGTTGCCGGTTTGATCATTGACCCGGTCAACCCCGACAGTAGCATTTACAACCAGTTGTCCAACACCTACACGGTCATCGTCGACCGGCAAGCGCGGCGCAACATGGTCGATACCATCGTGACCGACAACATGAATTCCGTCGACACCATGGTCAAGAAGATGGTCGCCAAGGGTTACGACGACCTCTACTTCGTGAGCTGGCCGCTCGATGGCGTGAGCACCCGGCTGAATCGCTATGCCGGCTTCAAGCTCGCCACGAACTATTTGAACGATGACCACCTGATCACGGTGCCCTACAACACATCGCTCAACAAGAGTAGCGACTTCGACCAAACGCTGGAAAACATCCTAGCAAATAAGGGCGACAAGAAAATTGGCTTCTTCACCATGAACTCCCGGACGTTGCTCCAACTGTTGAAGTCGGCTCAACGGCTCAATTATAACTACGCCGAGGACTTTGGCGTGGCGACCTACGAAGAGTTCGAGTGGATGCAGCTGATGAATCCCGGTATCAGTTGTGTGCGGCAAGATTCCTTTGCCATCGGCTGTGCCGCCATGGATCTCCTGAAGGAAAAGTTGGAGACCAAGTACGACAACGAACCCGAACCCCAGGTCAAGTTGATTCCGACCGACCTGATTGTGCGGGACAGTTTCTAAGTTGAATTCGATTTAGGTGCCGCAGGATTTCTGCTGGCACCTTTTTTGTCTTGTCTTAAACCCAATGTAGTTGAGGACTTCCGCACTACGGCTGCCAGGGATTCCGCCACGACAACTGATTAGACTAAGAACGGCATATTGCAACAAGTTTTGAAAGTCTATCATAGCCTTCAACTACTATCAAATAGCGTAGTCCGATTGTACAATCAGCCAGCATTTACAGTCCATAACACGTCAAAAAAGCAGCGGACCCGCCATTCCGGCTAGTCCGCTGCTTAGGATTTAAGTTGTTATTTTCCCTGTAATTTATCTAACTGTGGCGCAACCAACCGCGACCACACGCTCTTGAGTATCGCATAACCGATGATGACGCCGACCAAAGCACTCATGAAGAAACTTGGTAGGAATAGCCAGACTGCGCCGGTCGTACCTATTAGCCAAGCGGCCACTGGGTAGGCCACGAAGGCACCGATGATTCCTGAACCGATCAATTCACCGCAGACGGCGGCCAATAATTTTCCGGTCAATCTGAATAACCAACCACTCAGAAACGCACCGATCATGCTACCAGGAAAGGCCAAGACCGTCCCGGTTCCCATGATATTACGAATCAATGAGGTCAGAAAGGCTTGGGCCAACGCCCACCACGGCCCCACTAAGGCCCCTGAGATCAGATTGATCATGTGTTGGACGGGCGCCACCTTGGCCACCCCGATGTTAAATGAAAACAAACTCCCCCCAATAACCGCCAACGCGACCAACATGGCCGTCAACGTCATCGGATAAATCTTCTTAGACATAACTTTCGCTCCCCGCTTCAATTTCCAAAAAAGACGTCCCTACGCAGAGCAGAGACGTCGCCAATTTCAGCGGAACGGCCACTTCCCTACGCGAGTACTAACTCACAGGTTCCAAGGGATTGGACGCATCCATCTCAGCCATAGGGCACCCCTAGTGTCTTTCTTAGTTATCGCTCACTATACCGGGTTAACGTGGGGAAATCAACACATTACGATCTGTACTAATGCATGGTCAAAACGATTAGCTCGCCGGGTATCGTAACGCTGTTTAGTCGTTGTGTAGAACCGATTACCCAGTGAAATGAAAATGCTATTATTCCTTGTGGATATCCTGTATAGTATAGCTAAATTGGTGATTCTCTACCGCAAGTGAGAGCTTGCGGAGCTGCTTGTCAGCTCCTTTTTTTCTGCCCTAAGATCCGATAATCAAAGAACAAATACGCCACATTTGGCCTATATTTCAAATTTTGTTACAACGTTTTACCTAAAGCCCTTGCGCGGTTTACCGAAATCATTTAAACTATGGAATACGATAGTTATGTAAACGCTTAAATAATAAAGGGGCCGTATCATGAAAATTAGTAAAAAAGTCTGGTTCGATGCAATTGGGGTGGGGCTGTTCACCCTAGTCTACAGTTTGATTATGAGTGGCTTCTCCCTCTGGATGGGGTCCGCAGCCTTCGTGGCCGTCTCCTACTTCTTCGGCGCCGGCTTCCCCAAGGATAAACTCTGGAATATTCTGGTCAGCTTCGCCCTCGGTATCGTCTGGGGACTGATTGCCTTTCGCCTGCTACAGATTCCCGCTTTCAGCGGACTCTGGGCCAGCTCGATTATGTTTGGCTTGCTGACCTTCGTCGTCCTCTTCCTTCAAGGAACGATTATGAAATTCACCATCGTTCCGGCCTGGCTGATTGCCTGGGGAACGACCATGCTGATCATCACCAACATTTCCATTCACAGCTGGTCACTCTTCGTTTTCCAGCTCTACGCATCAATGCTACTCGGAATATTCGTGATTGGTTACGCGTCGGACCTGTTCAATCAGGTCATGTTCCATTTCTTCCCGGAAAAGAAGCCGGCAGAGAAAGTCGATGCTGAGCCTGTTAAGAATGAATAAATATTCATACTAAATGAATGCAAATTAAAAAGGGAATGGACCGTCGCCACATATCGTGGTGTTACGACTCATTCCCTTTTTGCTAGTCTTCTTCGTAGTAGTAATCATCCAACCGGTACGTTTGTACGGGCTCAATATGTAACTGATACTGCTGAACCAAATCCGTGATGCGCCGACCATCGATTAACGTCACCGACCGATTGCCTTTAACGGCCTTTTGCTTGGCTTTGGGCGTGAAATGAGTAGTCGTGATAAAGATGCCATACTCGGCACTAAAGCCATCCATGGCGCCCTTGAACTTATCAATCTCCGGTTCAGGCACCGCGCCATCTGTATATCGTTTAGCCTGAATCGCAACGCGTGAGGTTCTGAAATCATCCGACTCAAAGTAGCCAAAGCCGTCGATGCCATGGTCACCGGACATCACTTTTCCCATCTTAGAATCAATTCTGACCCCCATCTTAGAAATCAGTAACCGGGCAAAGCTTTCAAATTTCTTCGGGGAAAACTGTTTTAGCTGGGTCAACAACAGCGTCCGCCATTCATCCTCGCTATCATCGTCATCAACGATTCCACTTTCTACCGTCTCTACTGGCTGCTTAGATGCTGTTTTTACCTGTTCCGTCGCCGTTTGTTTGGCCTTATTCACCTTGGAGTGGTCATGCCAGTACTGATCAATAATAATCTGTTCTGCTTCATTCGGTACATGCGCATAATCTGCGGTCCGTCCTTTTTCAGTCAGAACAATATCCGCCCCGCGTTTCGGCTGTTCTATGTATCCCAGCACGGTCAACTCACGAATACCGAAGTTGAAATCAAAATTGAATGGCACATATTCATTCCCCGATCGCGATGTCACCGGATTATACACGTCTTCGTAACTAATCCCACTGGTTCCGTCTTCAGCAATAATCGACTTGATCTTGTCCCGTGACGCAATTCCACCAACACTACTTAACGCATCAAGAATCGCCACGTGAACCTGTTGTCTCTGATAGCTCATTTTTTCATCCCCACTCCAGATAGTTGACCGCCTTTAGTATATCATTTCAGCCAAAAATAATGCCAAAGTTAACCCCCTATTTCAGTGAAATCGGTCATCTAAAATAACGTATATCCTGTTTACTTGGTCGTTCACTTTAGGGGCAAAACGATTTATCTTGGGGGCTATGACCTGCCGTGTTATGCTGAGCTAACAGAACTGAATTTCTTTCTTAAGATGGAAGGGGGATTGCCATGTACACACACCTAATCCTACTAGCGAAATTCGATAACGTAGCCATCGCCTATCACTTTGCGAGTCAAGATAACACTGCAGTTATCCATCAACAGACCGCTATCCAGGCCCAATCGCCCCACCCAGCCACTTACAGTCCGCATATTCTCAAGACTAGTGACCCGAGCTTCGAATCTGTCGCCAAAATGGACCCTTATTTTGCCAACGTAACAGTGTATTCTGATTGGCAGAAATTTCTTCCCACATTAAACAAACTATTGTCGCTGAAGGCCGTCGATGTGGCTGCCTTTCTTCTGAATCACGCCAATCTGACCGCCTTTGGCCTCCAAAAAAACGCTCTACTACATTTACGCCGATTATTTGGTCACCCATCAGGCTCCCCTCTTTGAAGCTAACTTTGTTGCCTTCGATAAAGGTCCCGTTGAGCGAGCCGTCTATCATCTTCAAAAATACCATCATAACCGGCTACAACAAAACAGCAATTTAGAACTAAAACTCATGACCGGCACGTTGCCTAGCGATACAAAAGAGTTACTGCTAGCTGGTATTGAAAAATACGCATCTCGTTTTGACACTGCTTGGGAGGACGAGCAAAATCCAACCCATCGTGATCAAACGCCATGGACACTTGCTCGCCAGCGTGGCGGTCAAAACGAACCTATTCGCAATCAAGATATCTTACAACATCATCAAATTGAACTGATTTAACCACAAAAAGCTCAGCAAGCATTGATCAACCACGCATCAATGCCTACTGAGCTTTTCTTTACCCACAACTCAACTCACGAATTGATCCTGCTTCAGCGCATCAATAAATGTCTGCACGGGGTCATCCTCCGCGTAGCGCTGCATCAAATTCTCATAGTTGCCTTGGAAAATGCACTTCTTATTCGCAATAAAAATCACGTGGCAAGGCATATTTTTCAGCTCAAATAAATTGTGACTCGTGAAGATGACCTGACTGCAGGTCGCCAGGTCGCTCAACAGGTTCAGAATTTTCCGTGCGCTGACGGGGTCCAAGCCGCTCGTGGGTTCATCAAACAAATACAACGACCGTTTCAGGGTACACATGGCATAAATAATCAGTAGCCGCCGTTCACCGCCGGACATGTCGCGAAATTTCTCAGCTAACAGGTTCACCACATTTTCCTGGTAAATCGTCGTCAAAAAATCATCCGTCCGTTGGGCACCGGGATTCAGGTCGCGAAAAATGTCTAGCACATTTTGGCCCGTTGCCGTCATCAACATGGGGACCCCTTGCATTTGGTAGATGATTTCAGAACTAGCTAGCAACGGACTGACCGTACCACTCTGCGGTTTGACCAGCCCCGCTAACATGTCAAAAATTGTAGATTTGCCGACGCCATTTTTACCAATGATACAGTTCAATCTGCCGTCGACCGTGGTGAAATTAAGGTCGTTATAAATCGCCTTTTTCGATGCATAGGTGAAGCTCAAATGTTCCACTTTGATCATTTTTCCGCCCCCTAAACGCGTTGACTTTTAGAAATAATCGGCAGGTGAGTCATACACAGATAGCCAATCGCACAATCCATCAGACCGACACCCAGAACCCATCCCCAACCGGCTACCGATTGCGTTAACATGCTGTTGATCAGGTCGCTGGTCAGAATGGTTGGGTTAAACATCGTCAGCACCCGCAGTGGCAAAAACGTCGTGGTGTAGCTGTACGTCAGGACCGCAAGTAGGAGCACGCCCCCGGAAAGTGCCGTCATCGAAGGCGGCTTGATTGGCAACAAGACCAGTAGGCTCAGGATGCCGCAGGTTGGAAAATAGATGACGGTGATAATCAGGAGCACCTGCAACAACAGCATCGGTGACAGGTTATGAAAGGCAATCATCGCCAGTAACGTGAAGCCCAGACACTCGATCAGCGAGATAAAGTAGTACAGAATTTCCGGAGCTAGTAACAGGTAGCTGCGCCGCTCAACGATAAAGTAATACATTTTCAAGAAGCCGTCTTCCCGCCGACCGTAGACCATCAAGACGACATTGTTTAACGTATTAGACATCACCACGTACGACAAATATGGCGTTAACAGGATAATCAGCTTCTCGGCATCATAGGTCTGCTGGGCCATGACATTTTTCCAGTTAGACATCGCAAAGAAAAGTAGCGGAAAAATCACGGCGTAAACGAACGCCAGCCGATTATCCAGTAACATTTCCAGGTCAAATTTCATTAAAGCTCGAATTTTCTTCATATTCCCCACTCCTCACTGTCCTTGTGCCGTATACTAGCACTCTCAGGTATCATCACGTGGCAAACACTCCTGACCCCCCAGTTTTTTCGCTGACCTTTTTTATGGCCCGCCATCATTAGTACCCTACAGAAAGAATGTGCAACTAATTGTCTTTTCCAGATAAGTTTCAACTGACCACTATCACCGAACAAAACTTAATCCAGCAAAATTTAGCCCAGTTGATTTATACAACCGGTAAATTCGAAAACCTGTCGACCTCGCTAACGGATACGATCTGTATTCTAAATAATGAGCCAGCGCCTGCCGCTACGCCCAGAGATATCGCCACCATTATCAGTTTGAACCACGCCTTTCAGTCCATCCTAGCTCAAAAATTGCCACTAATTTACCCAGATATTTTCGTTCTCAACCAGGACATTAATAATAGCCGCCCCAGCTCTGGCCAGCTTCGGACCAACGATGTCACGGTCGCCTTAACCAATGACGTCTGGCTACCCCCGCTCCCTGACCCCCAACGCACGCCACGGGAACTCACCAACATCCTGACTGGCTCCACAACCACGACCGAAAAAGCACTCAACTTGAATCTCTACCTCTCGCGTTGGCAACTCTTTATGGACGGCAACAAGCGGACCGCCATCGTCGCGGCCAACGCTCTCATGATTCAGGCTGGTGCCGGCCTTCTAGCCATCCCCGAAAACAAGATGCACTGGTATCGCTCGCAGCTGCAAAAATACTATCGTTCCGGTCGCGATGCCAGTTTGAAACAGTGGCTCTACGACAATTGTGTATTTGGCATTGCCGAAAATTGATTGCCCCAACTATCAAAAGCGCGTCCCCACCTCATCAATGGGAACACGCTTTTCGTTTATCCGCTTACTTCATTTCCCAGCAATTGCTGTTACTTAAGAAAACAAACCCCACCGCCCCAAGTAACTTTTGATCAGCTAACCTACATCCAGTCCTAAAATGGTAGCAAATATGACGACTATCAGGTTATCAAGAAGCGAGGCAATACGGATGAGAACTAGAAAAAATTGGTGGCTATTCATTGGTGGCCTGGCCATTCTTGGCTTGGGCCTATTCCTCAATCCCCCAGTTGCGCATGCTGTCAGTACCCAGCTACCGACCCCCGTTGTCACCACAATTGCGACTCCCCATTGGTCACATCATACTCGCGAATTTATCGGCTATTGGGGGCTAGTGGCCCTGATTGCCGCCAGCTCTCTCACTGCCGGCTGGTGGCTTAGTCGCCAACCGACCAAGCGGCCTTCCCCACAGGCTCCGCTCGCACATACCTTCGATATTCCTCCCGTCTCACCAGCCCTAGCCCAAGTTCTCGTTGACCGGCATTGGCCAGATCCTGACGCCCTGACCGGTGACATCATCGCCGCCGTCACTCGCCAAGATCTCACCATGACTTTGGAGCAAGAAACGATTCGTTTTACTAAAACTAGTCCGGTTGCCAACCACTTTCTCCAGCAATGCTTCGACCACTTAGGCAGCAGTAATAGTTTCACCTTGGCCGAGCTCGTGACGTTTGCGACGACCGATAAACAAGGCCTTGTGAGTCACTGGTTCCGTGACTGGCAACTGCAAGTCAATGCGGCCGCCAGCCACTACCAAGACCCCCATAACACCGCATATCAGCAACATCTATGGACGTTTACCCTTGGCCTGACCGGTTTAATTCTTGGCTGGCTCAGCTTCTCCTGGGCTATCAGCTTCCCGCTACTCATCAAGACTGCTGTGGCAAGCGGCGTGCTCCTCCTGCTCATCTGGGGTTACCTGCTCACGCACCATCGCATGGATCTCAACACGGCAGCGGGCCAGCAAATCGTGACCACCGCCCGTGCTTGCCAACAATTATTCAAGGCTAGCGGTCACCTCACCGCCACCCAGCTTGGTGACCTACCTTTGTGGGACCCCTTACTCCCGTATGCCGTGGCGTTTGGCCAATTGAAACCTGTGACAAAACAACTAACCGACATCTTCGGTCCAGACCAGGTTCGCACGGCTTTAGCCACAACCTTCGCCCTCTACTATTCGGTCGATTCAGACCAGCCGCTGGCAGCCACCCTTGATGAGCAACTGACCCATGCCATCAACCAGTCCACCAGCGTTCACTTGGCCTGGAAATCGAACGGTCACATCTTCAGCACCGGCCCGGACAGCGAAAAATTCTAATCTAACCGCGTTCTGTAGCCAGCTAGCACAGAGCGCGGCTTTTAATTTGCCAAAAGTCATATATAGTTGACATTTCGTCAGCCCGCTCCTATACTAAAAATGTCATATATATCTAACATTTCAAAGGGAGGTGACCTGCGTGAACCGCGTCAAAGACTTTCGGAAAGCTGCCGGCTTGACCCAGTATCAGCTTGCCAAACAAGTGGCCGTTGCCCGCCAGACCATCAACTTGGTCGAGAACGACAAATATAATCCGTCGCTCGATCTATGCTTACGGTTAGCCAAGGCCCTCCACACGGACCTGAATCATCTATTCTGGGAGGATTAAGTATATGAAAAACGGGGAAAATTTACGTGATCGCATTGTAAAACACTTTTTCAATATTTCCGGGGACTTCGACGAATATAAGCGCCAAGAAGTCAACCGCATCGGGACTAATGCACTGATGATGTGTATCCCCGCTCTACTGTTGCCACCGGTCGTTGCTGCCTTTTGGGCAAAAAACTCACCGGATAATGCACTTCTAGGTATTATTTTATTCAATGCCATTTTCTTCGGAGTGGTCATCTGTCCCTACCTCATGGTGGCTAGCCGGCGCGCGCACCTCACCGACAAGGAAGTTGATATCAGCGATATGCCGGCTGCGCGACGGCACGTTTTGAAATCCGCAGTAGGCCAAGGTCTCTACTTTGCCGTTTGCATGTACCTTATCACTGTGACCCTAAATTGCGTTTTTGATGGCAGCGACGTTTTTCGTCAACTAACCTCACTAAGCAATATTAAAACGGCGATTGGCAATGGCATCATTTTCGGGATTATCATGGGCATCACGTACTCGGTACGACTCAAGAAACAACGCTAGCTTGGGGGAAAACTAGCGGCTAATAGTTAAAATTTGCTGGTCGGCAGCTAGTTCAGTGTTGCTCATCTATTCTGGGAGGAGTACGAATTATGAAAAATAAAGAAACTTTACGCGACCAATTTGTGAAACACTTTTTCAATATTTCCGGGGACTTCGACGAATATAAGCGCCAAGAAACCAATCGCATCGGGACTAATGTGATGATGCTGTGTTTACCGGCAATTCTAATTCCATCGATCATCGCTGGCTTGTGGGCGACCAAATCGCCGGAGGACGCCCTGCTAGGCTTAATTTTCTTCAATGTCATCTTTGTCGGCGTCATCATCTGTCCTTACCTTATGACGGCCAGCCGGCGCGCGCACCTCACCGACAATGAAGTCGATGTCCGCGACTTGCCGGCCGCACGGAGAACCGTTTTGAAACGTGCGCTGGGGAGTGGCCTATACGGGTTCGTCTTCTTCTACCTGATGCAAGCCATTCTCAATTCTATCTTCGACCATGCCAGTTTTGTTGGCGAACTGACCTCATGGCATAACATCAGGACCGCACTACTGCTAGGGATTTTCATTGGTGTTATGATGGGCATTACCTATTGGGTACGGCTTAAAAAGCAACGTTAGATTTAAAAAAACTACAAATGCTCGCAACTAGTAGAGAATGAATTCCGATGTGTAAACAGAGTACGAAGCCATATCGAATACATTAATTATTAATCGTGGTGATTGTCCGTAAATGGGGAGATCTATGGTCAATCAAAGCTTCCACGTAGTCTTATCATTTATTCTGAGAGGGGTAAATTACTATGAAAAACGGGGAGAGTTTACGTGATCGTCTTGTAAAACGCTTTTTCAACATCTCAGGGGATTTCGATGAATATAAACGGCAAGAAACCAACCGCATCGGCACTAATGTGATGATGCTGTGTCTACCAGCACTTTTATTACCACCTATACTTGCTTCTTTCTGGGCAACCACGTCACCAGAAGACGCCCTCTTAGGTATCGTCTTATTCAATTTCATTTTTGCCGGTACCGTTATTCTTCCCTATCTCACCATAGCTAGACGACGTGCGCATCTCACCGACAATGAGATTGATGCCAACGACATATCAGCCGCACGGCGACACGTTCTAAAATCTGCTCTGGGCCAAGGCCTTTTCATGACGGCATGGATGTATTTTCTGGGGATTTTAGTCAACTGTAGCAATGGTTCTAGTTTTACAAGACAACTAATTTCACTAAGTAACATAAAAATTGCAGTTCTAACGGGAGTACTTGTCGGTATTACAATGGGTATTACTTACTGGGTACGGCTTAAAAAGCAACGCTAGATTTAAGAAAGGCAATACTGAGGAAGGAAACACAAACTGCAATGCTTAAAAGGACCATCGAAACAGGGGCAAATTTCCTGCTTTGATGGTCCTTTAACATTCATTTTTTACTTTCAATCTAATTCACATCTATTCAGCTCGACGTGCCGCTCACTTCTCATACCGGCTCCGCAGCGCGCCCACCTTGACCTCGACTACTTCGTTATGGTTGATGCGTGCGAAGGCCAAGGCCTCGTTCATCAGGCACTGGATGGTGTCGTCATCTTGGTGCTGCTTGATGGCATTTTCGGCCGCCAAAAACTTCAGCCGCGGCAAGTAGTAGGTCACGTGCTTGTCCGAACACAGAAGGACGCCGGCGTCGATCAGGTCGTTACTGGTGACAAAATCGCTGGCGTGGGCGTAGAATTCCGCCGTGTAAAAGATCAGCGTGAGCAGGCGCAGGTAATCATTACCAGCTTCTTCATGGGCAGCGGCCAGCGCGCGTTGCACGTACCCCGTCGTCTTGGTGAAGTAAAACTTGGCCTTCTCCGGTTGCTCGTGCCGCTCGTACAACACGCCAGAACCCACATAGGCGAGCTGCGTAAAAATGGTCTCGTGCTTCTCATCGAATCCATTTAAAATGCGAGCAAAGTCGAAAAGAACATCGTCGGGTTCCTTGTTGATCAGAGCATTCAGCATCCCCCGCAGATAGTAGAACTGCATCTTCAAAGGAATCGCGTCAATCTTGGCCTCGTCGATGTCGTTAAGAGACTGGAGGACGGTCCGGTAGTCCTCCATCATCAACTGGTCTTCCACCTTATCCAATTGCGCCCGCATCTTCGTGACCGAGGTCGCCTGCACTTCATTGAGGTCATCGACCGTCAATCCGAGTCGCGCACAGAGCTGTTCTAAAATAGCCAGTGAGGGGACGCGCCCCTGCCGCTCAAATTTACTCAGCGTGGCCTGCGTACAGATGCCGGCCGATAATTTCACTTGTGACAGCCGCAACGCCTTGCGCTGGGCCACGAATTTTTTGATGTCCATGCTGCTCCATCCTATTCTGCGGTCGTGATTACCCAAACAGCCTGTGCAGACCGACTCATTTTAATAGTGTTTAGAATGCCTCTCATGACGCCATTTCTCGGTACCATTCTCTTCCTTTAGTATATCACTGCACTTAGTCTAACAATAGTTTACTTGTAGCCACAGCTTAGCCTATAATTAAATTTAAATTGCAATTCTAATCATTTTATTATATTATGGCGATAATTCTAGAAGGAAGTGATGCCCATGACTCACCTACTCCGGACTCACCGGCCATTGCCGGCAGCCCACCGCTTTCTTTGATTCCACTATGGGGCAAGATATTGTGCAACGTAACTAAGTTTTTTCTCTCAAAGGAGAGCTATCTGATGTGGAATCTCGTGATACGGCCCCAGAAGCGGCTATTTAATATCTTCTTGATCATTACTTTTCTCCATGCGCTCATTACTATTTCATACGCCAAGGTCATCGAATTTTTGACCCAGGTGATCACCGGTAAAGTTCAGATTGCATTCGGCTATCTCGTC
This sequence comes from Levilactobacillus andaensis, assembly GCF_016861695.1. GTDB lineage: Bacteria > Bacillota > Bacilli > Lactobacillales > Lactobacillaceae > Levilactobacillus > Levilactobacillus andaensis. The sequence continues at coordinate 254,490 of NZ_BOLP01000003.1, forward strand.
GTTTTTTGTCTGGCCTTTGCCAGCCTCACCGCGCTCATCAACGTCATCGGCGGTTACTTTAAGGGCCGCGTCATCAATGGCGCCATGCAACATTTACGCCAACAAGTCTTCGGTCATTTTCTAACAGCCACTGACTTAAAGGATGAGACCGTTGGTGCCAAAGTCTCCTACCTGACTGCCAAGGCCGATGTCATTGAACAAACCTATATCGGCAGTTTCGTGATGGGAATGTCTCTGTGCTGTCAGCTTCTGCTCGCACTGGGCTTCGCGTTCGCCATCAATGTCCCCTTAACAGTGATGGTTCTGGTACTCGAAGTTCCAGCGGTCTTGTTACCCTTTCTATCCCAAAATCGTTTAAAGCGGGCTAAAACGCCGGTCTTACGGCAACTAGAATCCTACACCGCTGCTGTCACCAACTGGCTATCTGGTTTAACGGTCATTAGGAATTTTGGTCGGGAGCACCTTTTTCAACAGCGGCATACTGTCCAAACGACAGCGCTAAATGCGGCTCAAAATCAGGACGTCTTGATTCGTAAGATTATCAGCGGTTGGTCGCAATTTTTTAGTGATCTCGTCTACTTGGGAACTTGGTTGATTGGTGGGCTCTTCGTCCTACGCTACGGGCTTTCCTTCGCGGCATTTATTGGGTTCACCCAACTTTCGAGCGCCATCTCGTTTCCTTTAGAAATGGCCAGCGACGTGTTTACCGACTACTTTGGCGGCCGACGGGCTTATCTGGAATTTGTCCCCTTGCTATCGGCAAAGACAACGTTTAATCCTCGTTACCCCGTCCTGCTCACCACAACCATTAACTTCATTACCTACGACCACGCGACTATCGCGGACCGGCAACAACCACTACTAAAAAACGTGACGCTTAGCATTGATCGGCGGGAGAAAATCATCGTGATCGGTGAAAGCGGCGCAGGTAAGTCGACCCTGATTAACACGCTGTTTGGTGAGCACCAACTAACGGCCGGAACCATTACCGTTAATGGACAGCCACTTTCGACGCTGACTACGGGTGACGTACCCAGTCTCATTGGCTTTCAGGAACAGTCGACCTTCATTTTTGACGGCACTATCGCGGATAACCTCACGCTATTTAAAACGGGATACACAACTCAACAGCTGATAGCCGCTCTGAAAATGGCTGGCCTGACTGCGACCCCCGCGTTTCTAAAGACTAGCGTATCTACCACTGGCAGTCGACTTTCCGGCGGTGAACGCCAACGGATTGGCCTCGCCCGAAATCTATTGGCTGCGAAACCATTCATGATTTTCGATGAACTCTCTAGCGGTCTGGATAAGGCTACCGCTAGTGCATTGGAACAGAAACTCTTTAGCCTGGATGTCGGTTTCATTTACATTACACATAACTACGATGCTGACTTGCTACGTCAAGCGGACCGCGTGTTGTACGTGAAGAACCAGCATGTCATTCCTTATGTGATCTCGTAAATCGCCAAATAGAATTTCACAGGCAGAATGCTTGCTCTTATTTGACTAATGTATATACTGATATATACATAGTAAAGAGAGGTGATTCTGATGGCAGTTAAAGCCCGAAAAGTTGGTAATTCTACAGTTCTGACCGTTCCTGCTGAGATTAAAGTGGCAGATGAATACGATGTTTATCAGGGCCGCGATGGTCAAATTGTTTATACACCCAAAGAAAAGAATCCATTTCTCGACCCAGAGTTCATTGCGACTCATGACCTGACACAAAAAGAAGCGTTTGGAGGACATTTAGTTGGCAATGAAATCCCTCAAGACTAACCGATATATCCCCGAATCGCAGGATATTGTTTGGCTAGACTTTGATCCTGCACTCGGCTTTGAAATTAATAAACGCCGCCCCGCCTTGGTCTTAAGCCACAGTGGGTACAGTGAATTAACCAATCTTGTCGTTGTTTCTCCAATCACCCACGCAGCCAATAATCGTTTACAACGTGCCGGCTTCATGATTCCAATTCCACCTGACTTACCTGAAATCGATGGGTTCATTAATCCTCTGCAATTTCAGACTCTTGATTTTAATAAAAGACACGTTAAATACATTGCAACCCTCGACAGCGATACTTTTCTTCAGGTTCGTAAGCAAGTGTTATTCGTCTTAAACTAAAAAGATTCCCCTGATATGCCACTTTCTACCAAGCATACCGGGGGAATCTTTTTACTCTGTCTTGTTCTGCCGACGCCAATAACACACCGCCTTCGTCAGAACAAACAGCACTTCGTAAATCGCCAGAAAGGCAATCAAATCCAGCCAAAATTCACCGAATAGCGCTACTCTCCTTGCCAGCCATCTACTTAACACGGTACTGACTAACAACAAAGAAAAGTACGCCCAAAAACTGGTGATTTTAATCTGCCAGATTTCCCCTAAAAGTTTCACGTGGAACACTCCTCGTTGCTCCCTCTTCTCAAAGAAACTACCAGTTTAATTTTAACATACTCACTGAGCGAAGAGTGGTCCTCTCATGTCTCATGTGAATCGAACCGCTTCAGTTCCCGCAGAAATCGCGGACGGAATACCGGAATTGTCGCCAACACCATCACGCCACCCAAACCAATGATTAATATCGGTAGCGATGCCAAATGAGTTAACGGCACACTTGCCACGGCCGCGATTGGATTTGCGATTGAGAAGAGCGTCAGGACGGCCCCAATGATCAGACCAATCTTATCTTTATCCGCTGACAATTGGACGATGGAGAAGTAGATCACGGCTGAAATGCTGTTGAAGAACCCATAGCCCAACCAGGCCACGCCGACCAGTACCACATTTTCTATTGTCGGATTGGTGCGACCACTAACCCCTAATAGAATCATCATGACTGCCTGACCCACTAACAAAACTGGATACCATTTCGCAGACGACCCGGCCCGATGAACCTTAGAAAACAGTGTCGCCCCGGCAATCCCACCCACGGTCAGCGTGATATCGATCAGATTATACACGAACGGATACCGACCAAAAATATCGACACTAAACTTCGGCATCAGCAGCCAAATCGACCAATAGCCAAAGTTCGTGAGCAGGGCCACCGGAATCATGTAGCTAATCATGGGATTGCGAACGACCAAATGGAGTCCTTGGGCAAAGTCCTGCAGCGTTTCACGAATGGCTAGCCGCTCTCGCTTCACCGGTGCCGGGTCATTTGCAATGCGACTGAGGGCCGTCACAGAGAGAACTAGCGCCAAGAATGCCACGCCCAATGCCAGCGCTGGTGTCTTCATGTACACCAGCAGAACGGCCAACGCAGATGAGGCAATCGAGGAAATTTGGCTCGCCGTCGCAACCCATGAGTTCGCGGTAAATAATGTCGAATCATCCGCAACTAGGGTTGGCGCAACCGACTCCGTGAGCGGTCCATAGACCACGCCCAACAACGCATCCACCATGACAATTCCAAATAAAACGGCTGTTCCTTGGTGCCAGACTAAAATGATCAGGGCACCACACCCCATCATCACCAGTCGAATCGTCGCAATCACCCGTAGCAAGCGAATCTTACTGTGCCGATCGACCACGTAGCCCCCGACAAAGGCGAATAACAACATCACCATCGAAAAAGTTCCCAGTATGGAAATAACAGTTTGACTCCGCGTTTGCTGGTACAGGTGCCAGTAGGTGTAGGTCATAAGCGCGCTGACCGTTAGTGTGCCGAGAAAATCGCTGACAATGACTCGTTTGATTTTATCCATGTGTTGGCGTGCCTCTTTTCAGTCTTCGATATCCGTTGGTGGCTAGTCTGTCGCAGGTTGTTTTACTCCGCCGTTGCTTCCGCAAAATCCACGCGTACAATCAGCAGCGTTGCCAGCAACGTAATCGCCGCGCCGACGATGTAGACCACCGCGATACTAACGATGCCCGACAACAGGCCACCCAACATCATCCCCAGTGGCAAAGACACATTTGACCCTGCCAGCATGGCGCCGTTCACTCTGCCCAGCACGTGGCCCGGCGTGCGCGTCTGAATCAGCGTAAAGACCGATACGTTCAGGAAGCCACCAGCCATGCCAATCACTGCCATCATCACCAACGTCACCATCAGGTTTTGGAATAGCGCCATCAGCAGAACCGCCGTCGCCATCGTTGTCAGTGAGAACAACAACTTACGTTTCAGCGACCATTTCACCAAATTGACCAACACATTTCCTAAGATAATTCCCACCATCAGCGTGACCTGCGAAACGCTGTACATAAAGGAACTCGCGTGCAGCGTTCCCTTGACCCACGCCACGTCCAATCCCATAATGGGACCCAACGTTAAATTGACAATCATCGCAAGCAAAATAATACTCCGTAGCACCTGATGATGCGCAACGTAGACGATGCCGTCGTACCAATTGCCGAGAGTCGTCTCGTCATTTTCCACCACAATCTGTTCATGCAACACGTGATTGACGATTGTTAGGCAGACCAGTGAGACCAGGAAAGTGGCGCCATTGATCAGAGCAAACGACGTAATCGGCAATAGTGTCACTAAGATTCCGCCCAGTAACATCCCGATGATCTGTGTCACCATTTGGAGCCCCTGGTTCAACCCGTTGGCCTGGCTCAAATGGTCCTCGTCAATAATCTGTGGAATCAAGGCATCTTCGGCCGGGTCGAAAAAGGTCCCCAGAATCTTAGACAGAAAGGAAATCCCGACGATGGTAAAGACCGTGACGTCATTTCCAAAGTAGATGGCCGCCGCGATAAACATCAGTACGGCCTGCGCGACGTCTACAATCTGCATGATTCGTGTCTTCAGGTACTTATCTGCTAAGAATCCCGTAACCAAGTTCAGTAAGACTAACACATTAAATAGTCCCGACACCAACCCAATCACGACCGAATTACTCGTCACCTTGTACAAATAAATCATGATGGCGATATCAAAAAAATTATTCCCTAAGCGCGAGGTCGCCTCGCCTGCTAATAACACGTAAAAGATTCTTGGAATTTTGATCAGCTCCCCAGTGTCGATGACTACCGTTCATTCATCCTAGAAATAGCTAAATGGCTACTGGTAATAATTCTGATTATAGGTAATGGCTAGGAAAAACTGTCATATTCGACTCAGCTTTGACCTCTTTTCCTAGTTTACAAACAAACGACCAGGCTGAGTTCACAAAAATTACAGGCCTGAAGCCCGCTAAAAGCTGTTTCCGGTATGCTAAAATTAAGCATACGTGTCGAAATTATAAATCCTATTTGCAATATCGATGACCTGCAATTTAGCGTAAAGACAACAAACATGCGTGTCTTATTTATAGAGTTAAGGGTCATCATATCAACAAGAAATCATCTAAAAATAGCAGTCTGACAGGAGAATGACGAATGCAACTGACCACGATAAAGAGGCTCACCCTAAGCGCCCTCTTTCTGAATTTATTATCCATTCTGGTCCTACGCCAGTGGAAAATCGGCGCGTTTCACTTAACCCAAGCGGCCGCCATCTGCGCGGGGCTATGTATCGTTTGGTGCGTGATATCGCTCGGGATGGTCATGTTTCGCGATTGGAAAGCCCCCCGCGAAAGCAACGACAACGTTGACATCGACAGCGATGCGAGCTTTTCCTATAAAAATTTGTCAGAGTGGGAGAAATACGGCATCGCCATTATTTTTCTCGTGGATCTCTTTTTGAACAATGCCCTATGGTTTGACCTCTTTATCATCCTTTTCCTCTTTTGCTGGATGATCACCTTTCGGATTGGCCATCAACACGTGGCCGGCAAGAGTGGCTATAAAGTCGTCGGCACCATGCTGTGGACAATCCTAGTCGCCCTTTGGCTGGTCTTTGCCACCAATATTTAAATCAAAGCGTCCCCCCTGGCAGCCGTAGTGCGACCAGTCAACGCTAACTTAAAAAGCACCGCCAACGGCCAAGAACGACTCGTTCTCAACCGCTGACGGTGCTATTATTTTACGTTTAAACTACCCGATTGACCCCTCCATTTCAAAGCTGATCAGTCGGTTCAACTCGACCGCATATTCCATCGGCAGTTGCTTGGTGAAGGGTTCCACGAAGCCCATGATGATCATTTCGGTGGCCTTTTCTTCGGAGATACCACGGCTCATCAGGTAATAGAGCTGTTCTTCGGAAATCTTCGAGACCCGTGCTTCGTGTTCCATGGAGACGTTGGAATTAGAAATTTCGTTATACGGAATCGTGTCGGACGAGGACTGGTCATCCATGATGATCGTGTCACATTCCACGTGGGCCTTGGACCCATCGGAGTGGCGGCCAAAACGCACGGTCCCGCGGTAGTCGGTCGCACCACCGGTCTTGGCGATGGACTTGGACACGATGGAACTCGAGGTGTTCTTGGCGTTGTGGATCATCCGCGCCCCGGAATCCTGGTGAATCCCGTTGCTGGCCACGGCAATCGATAGCATGGTCCCGCGGGCACCCTCGCCGTTCAAGTAAACGCTGGGGTATTTCATGGTGACTTTAGACCCCAGGTTACCGTCGACCCATTCCATCGTGGCGTTCTCTTCGGCTGCGGCCCGCTTCGTTTCCAGGCTGTAGACGTTGTTCGACCAGTTCTGAATGGTGGTGTAGCGGCAATAAGCGTCCTTGGCGACGTTGACCTCGACCACGGCGGCGTGCAGACTGTCCGACGAATAGTTCGGCGCGGTACAGCCCTCGACGTAATCGACCCGTGCGCCCTCGTCGACGATGATCAGCGTCCGTTCAAATTGACCGGAGTTTTCGGCGTTCAGCCGGAAGTAAGATTGAATTGGCGTCTTGGTTTGGACACCCTTCGGCACGTAGATAAAGGACCCACCGGACCAAACGGCCGCGTTCAACGCCGCGAACTTGTTGTCGGTCGGCTTGACCAATTTGCCAAACCACTTCTTGAAGAGTTCGGGGTATTCGCGCAACGCCGTGTCGGTATCGGTGAAGATGATGCCGAGCTTAGCGAAGTCATCGCGCATGTTGTGGTAGACGACTTCGGATTCGTACTGTGCGGAGGATCCCGCTAAGTATTTCCGTTCGGCCTCGGGCACGCCTAAGCGGTCGAAGGTCTTCTTCAAATCATCGGGAACATCTTGCCAGTCACGGTACTTCTTGTCGGTCATCTTCTGATAGTACAACATGTCTCTCAGGTCTAAGTCGGACAGATCCGGCCCAAAGTCTGGCATCGGCATGCGCTTGTAAGCGGCGTAGGATTTCAGCCGGTAGTCCAACATCCACTGCGGTTCGTTCTTGGCCGCCGAGATCTCGCGCACCGTTTCTTCCGTTAAGCCCCGCCCAGTCGAGTAGGCCGGTTTGATATCATCGTGAAAGCCGAATTCATAGTCGCGGTCATTGGCGACCACATCAGGTACTTCTGCCATTATGACTCCTCCTCGCTAGTGTCGTCAGTTTCCTCGAGTAAGGCCCGCTGCAAGGCCCACCAGGAAAGGGTGGCACACTTGATGCGCGCTGGAAACTGCATGATATTTGATAAAATGGCCGCGTCCTGCAGCTCGTCTAAGTCGGCTTGCGGGTGTTCCTTGCCGATTGCCATATCGGAGAAGGTCTTCGCCATCTTCAAGGCTTCTTCCTTGGACTTGCCCATGACGGCGTCGGTCATCATGCTGGCGGACGACTGACTAATGGTGCAGCCATCGCCGGTAAAGCCGATGTCGGCGATCTTGTCGTCCGGCGTTAGTTTGATTTCAAGGTTGATCACGTCACCACAGGTCGGATTCTTCAGCGTAATCGTGTTGGTGCTCTCCGCCAGGTCGTGCTTGTGGTGCGGATGATCTGCGTGATCCAAAATAACTTCGCGGTACAGACTATTCAGCTTTGACAGTCCCATGATTAAAGAACTCCTTTGTTTCCTGCAGTGCCGTCAACAATTTGTCAGCATCTGCTTGTGTATTGTAAAGGTACAGACTGGCCCGCGCCGTGGCAACGAGGCCTAAGTAATCCATCAACGGTTGCGCGCAGTGGTGGCCCGCCCGCACGGCAACACCCTCCATGTCCAGCGCCGTGGCGACGTCGTGGGGGTGCAGGTTGTCGAGGTTAAAGGCGATGACGCCGGTGTGCTTGGCCGGATCTTGTGGCCCGTAGACCGTGACGCCCGGCATGGCTTCCATTTTCGGTAAAAGGTAGTCGACCAGTTGTTGCTCGTGCGCTTGGACCCGGTCCATGCCGATGTTGGTCAGGTAGTCGACCGCGGCGCCTAAGCCAATGGCCCCGGCGATATTTTGCGTGCCGGCTTCAAACTTCCAAGGCAGGTCGGCCCAGGTACTATTGTCGCGATGAACGAAACCGATCATTTCGCCACCATACTGGTAAGGTGGCATGGCCTGCAACAGGTCTTCCTTGCCGTATAGCACGCCGATTCCCGTGGGCCCCATCATCTTGTGGCCGGAGAAGGCGTAGAAATCGACGTCCAAATCGGTCACGTCGACCGGCATGTGCGGCACGGATTGCGCGCCGTCGCCAACGAAGATGGCACCGTGGTCGTGAGCCAATTTCGCCAGTTGCTTGACCGGCGTCACGGTCCCCATCACGTTGCTGGCATGCGCGACCGCGACGATCTTGGTCTTGTCGGTGATTTTCGCTGCGGCATCGGCCATGTCGAGTTCGCCGTCAGCGGTCAGTTCGATGTATTTCAGCGTGGCGTGCTTCTTGATGGCCAACTGTTGCCAAGAAATCAGGTTGCTGTGGTGTTCCATGATGGAGATGACGATCTCATCGCCGGCCGTCACGTTGGCCTCGCCATAGGTGCTGGCGACCAGGTTCAACCCGTCCGTGGCGCCCTTGGTGAAGATGATCTCGGTCGGCTTCTCGGCGTGGATAAAATGTTGGACCTTATGCCGCGCGTCCTCGTAGGCCGCCGTGGCCCGTTCGGCTAGCGTGTGGACCCCGCGGTGAACGTTGGCGTTGTCGTGCTGGTAAAAATGAGTCAGCGCGTCGACAACTTGATTAGGTTTCTGTGCCGTGGCGGCGTTGTCCAAATAGACCAGCCGCTCGTCGTTAACTTCTTGATTTAAAATGGGAAAATCGGTCAGTGACTCACTCAACTTCTGCGCCATTTTCAAGCTTCCTTTCGATCGTATCCGTCAGATTCTGCCGCACGTCCTTGGCCGGAATGGCCTGTATCACGGCGCTCAGGAAGCCCCGAATGACTAAGCGCTTGGCTTGCGGTTCGGTGATTCCGCGGCTCATCAGGTAGTACATCTGCTTGGCATCGACCTGGCCCACACTCGCGGCGTGGCCAGCCAACACATCATTTTCATCGATTAAGAGAATCGGGTTCGCGTCCCCGTGAGCCTTGCTGGACATCATCAACACGCGGTTTTCCTGTTCGGCGTTGGCGCCGGCAGCCCCGTGGATGATGTGGCCGATCCCGTTAAAGATCAGCGTGGACTTTTCCATGATGACCCCACGTTGGAGAATGTTCCCGGTCGATTTCTTCCCGCGGTTGGTGACACGGGTGTTGACGCCGACACGTTGCCGGCCCCCAGTCAGAGTGATGACCTTGGCGTCGGACTTAGAATTTTCGCCGATCAGTTCGGAGTCGAAATCGCCGAACGTGTCGCCGTCATTCATCAGGCCAATCGCCCAATCAACGGTCGCGTCCCGGCTGATATTGGCCCGCCGGTTGAGGTAGGTCGTGGTGTTGGCCCCCAACTCGTCAAAGGAGGAGAAATGGACTTCACTGTTGGCCTGCGCGCGGACTTCGACCACGCAGCTAGCTAAGTTGGCGTGGTCGCCCTGCGTCGTCAAATGTTGTGTGACGGCAAAGTGGCTGTCCGTTCCGGCAATCACTAGCACGTGAGAAACCAGTGGGCGGTCGTCCTGCGTGCTGTCCTGTACCAGGTGAATCTCGATGGGTGCGTCAATAACGACGCCCTGCGGCACGTAGAGGAAGACCCCAGCGTTGAGAAAGGCCGTGTGAAAACTGGTCAGCCGGTCTTCATTAGACTTAATAATATCAGTCATAAAGGCGGGTTGCGTGAGTTCTGGGTGCTCGCGGAAGGCCGTGAAAATGTCGGTCAAAATGACGCCTTGATCTGCGAGGTCGGCGGGTAAGTTGACCGCCACCGTGGTCTGGCCGACCTGCACGATTTGAACGTGGTCGGCGGCGACCGGAACGTCAGCGGCAAGGTCGGTCGCGGAGGGGCTAAAGGCCAATGGTTCGGCCGGCGTTAAGGGCCAGCGGTGAATGTCGAAGCGGTTGACCTCGGGCAAGGCGGCGTCAGCCAGGTCATCGATGGCGGCTAGGCGCCGGTCAACGACCCATTTGGGCTCGCCGTGGTCGTTCGCAGCGGCCGCGAGTTCTGGTTTAAGTGCGGTGTAATCGTGAACTGCTTCCATGTGTTCGACCTCCCTTAGTTTTCGTCGACTAAATCAACGTCCAGCCCTAAGTCGTCACGCAGGCCGGCGTAACCCTCTTTTTCCAGCGTCTTGGCGAGGTCGGCCCCACCGGTCTTGACGATGCGGCCGCCCATCATGACGTGGACCACGTCGGGAACGATGTAGTTCAGCAGGCGTTGGTAGTGGGTGATGATGAGTGACCCGAAGTTATCGCCACGCATGGAGTTGACCCCTTTGGAAACGACTTTCAAGGCATCGATGTCGAGACCGGAGTCGATTTCGTCGAGCAGAGCAAACGTCGGCTTGATCATCAATAATTGAAGAATTTCGTTGCGCTTCTTTTCCCCGCCGGAGAAGCCTTCGTTCAGGTAACGTTCCGTCATGGATTCGCTCATGTCGAGGAGCGCCAGGTTCTTGTCGAGTTCCTTTAGGAAGGCCATGACGGAGATCTGGTCGTCATCGGCACGGCGGGCATTCATAGCGGCTCGCAGAAATTCGGCATTGGTGACGCCTTGAATCTCGGCCGGGTATTGCATGCCGAGGAAGAGGCCTTTGCGGGCGCGTTCGTCGACGGGCATCTTGAGAATACTTTCGCCGTTGAGCAGGATATCCCCCTGCGTCACGTGGTAGTTGGGCTGGCCCATGATGGTCTGCGACAATGTGGACTTCCCGGTCCCATTAGGCCCCATGATGGCGTGGATCTCGCCGGTCTTCATAGTCAGGTTGACCCCTTTGAGGATTTCCTGCGTCTTGTTCTGCTCGTCGTCCTTAACCTCAACGTGTAAGTCTTTCACTTCAAGTGTTGCCATCGAAATCATCCTCCAAAAATTGAGTTATGTAAGTTCAGTGTTGATGTTAGTGTTCGCCTGCGGCTGTCAGGTGCCATGCTGTGGGGACCAGTTTCAGCCTGAGAAGCGGTCTTCACCCTCGTCTTGAAGCCGCGAAAGTTCACGAGTCTTCAAGGCGTCCCGTGCTGTAAGCCGACTAAGAAACGTCGACTAACACCACTGACACAGCATTCTACCTGACCTCCTCCGGCTTCGGGTTGTTTTGGATAACGCATAGTTTATATTGGTCCCTCATATTACGGGGAATATTCCAAATATATGTAGCGCTTACGCCTTTGCTATAACGGGATTCCCTTTAGTTTCCATTATACCCGTCATTATTCGTTTATAATTTCATTATAAGCACTGAATATTCCAATTTAAATTAGGCAAATCCCCCATATCTTCCCCGTCAACTATGTTTATCGGAAATAATTGATGATTGAGTACCCCTTCTCGGCTTACGTTAGTGTTCTAGGACCGTAAAATTTACTAAACACTAAACCAAACGTACCAACTTCAACGCTAGTTATGTAAGAGAACAGTTGTAGCCGAAGGAGGCCAGGGATGTAGCCAACCGTGACGACGATGTTAGTCGGGGGCTTTCCGGCTTACATCGTGGGCGAATTTGAAGACACGTGCTCTTCGTGGCTTCAAATCGAGCGAGAAGACTGGTGTTCTTCCAGTCTGAAGCGTCCCCACAGCAGGCGGAATCCCTGGCAGCCGCAGTGCGTCCAGTTTACACTAGCATCGGTTAACTCGTCGCCGGCAACTAGCACATCTCTTCCAGTTGCTTAGGTGGTCGAACTAGGCCCTGCATACCAAGCCGGATTACCGTTTCGTTTGTGCCTAAATTCACCCAATTTAGATGAAATGGGGGGAAAACGCACCGATTATTTGTTAATCAGCGAAACCGTCACCCCCATTTAATGGTATGCTTAGAAATGTAATTTACGATAAGTAGGTGAGTCAATGTACTTATTTGAAAACTTCTTTAATGATATCTTCAATATAAAATCTGTAATTATGGCCCTGATCACGGTCGGGCTGATTGCCATCATGATGATCATGACCTATCTGGTGGCGCAACGAACGGCGCGGTTGTCCCATATACGAACGTTTATCCTAGAACTGATTGAAGCTCTGGTCGTCGCTGGCGGGGTCCTCTTGTTGCGACAAACTTTCTTAGTTTTAAATGGTGGTAGCGTGATGAGCTGGGGCTATGCGATTGCGCAGCTCATGATTCTACTGTATAGCATGTACGCGATGCAAACGCTGGCGGTAACCTTGGTCAACTTAGCAATGCCACTAGTCTTCTACGGCCAGGCGGTGCGGTTAGGTGCTAGCACCCAGTATTGGTGGGTGTTCATGCTGACGATGGCCGTCTTGTTCGGGGTCATTGCCTATATCAGCCAGCACCAAGCCCTGGTCTTGAAATCCGAATGGCGTTTCTTACTGCTACAATTCTTGTATGGTGGTTCGTGGTGCCTCATCATCTGGTCGACGAAACCTTATCATCTGTTCTATGCCGTCAATGTCCTGGTCGTCTTCATCGCTTACATGTGGATCATTCGGTTCTTCGTGACCCGCGTCAACCACGTTATCAGCCACTTTGCGAGCTTGGATCAGGCGGCAAATTACGATGAGCTGACCGGCGTTCGTAACCGAGCTAACTTTGATACGACAACGGTCGGGGTATTCGGCGTTTACCGTCAGCACCCGACGATGCCGATTACCATGGCGATGTTTGATATCGACCATTTCAAACACTTCAATGACGACTATGGCCACTTGGCGGGCGATGCGGTGTTGAAACACGTGGCCCAACTCTTCAACCAGGAACTGACGAAGCAGACCAGCCACGGCGAGTTGTTCCGTTACGGCGGCGAGGAATTTGTGATTATCTTCGAAAACATTCCCCCGCTGGACGCTCAAAATGAGGTCACGGCGATTCGCGATACCCTGCAAAAGAGTCCCATCACCATCAACGGCGACAAGCTGACGGTCACCGTTTCCATTGGTATCTCGGCGTTACAACCAGCTGATACCGACTTCGACAGTTGGTTCAAGCGCGTCGACCACTACCTGTATTTATCCAAGGAAGCTGGTCGTGACCGCATTACCGTTGAGGGTCAGACGCAGAAATTGTAATTCAGAAATGACAAAACGTTCAAAGTGGCTCAATGTCCGCTTTGAACGTTTTTTATCGCCATTAAATTGATGGCTCTACCCAATCATCATGTGAAGCAATGCGCCAATCCCGTACGTGATAAAGATAGTAAGGATCCCGATAACCACGTTACGGATGATGGTCCGTTTGGTCGAATTAGTCGTCTCGTAGGTGCTGATGATGGCGTTCAGGCTCAGCGCGATCACCATGGCAATGGCCGTGTTGATAAAGCGCCAGCTCGGGGCGGACAACATGATGGCCAGTAAAGGAATCAGGGAGCCAATGATAAAGGCTGTGAAGGACATGGCCGCCGCATGAAAGGGCACCAACAGATCTTTCTGCGACAAATCAACGTCGACCTGTGGGTTCTCATGAGCCATCGTGTACTCTTGAACGTCGTGTTGGGCACTAACGGAAATCCATTCGCCACCAGCCATGGAGCAGGCACCAGCCAACATGCCAGAGATGCCGCTGACCAGTAAGGTCGTGCTACTGAGATTGGCCCCGGTCGCTCCCAGAACGATGCCGGAAACGGAAATAATGCCATCGTTGGCGCCGAGAATGCCTGCCCGTAAGACGTTTAGTTTATCCCAAAAATAAATGCTCTTTGTTTTAGATGATGCTATCGGTGTATTCACAAAGATTCCTCCTCGAGGAAAATATGTATTCGCTTTCACTTGAATCACCTGTATTATAGGCTGGTTTTATATACATTAGCAATATTATTTGTGAATATTAGCGCAAAATAGGAATATTTGGGCAGGCGACCAGGGAATATCGCTGCTGGTTGGTCATCGGCACGAACTGGTATGGCTTTGTAGCGAAAATTTCGTTTTTTCCCTACGTGTGCCCAAAGGCGGCCGGTTCCGCTTAAGCCTGATCGCCAAATCATCCAGGACCAGGATTATCCGGCTTTCAACCTTAATGCTCACCAGCTAAACGCCTTTGGGCACACTCTTTGAAGATAAAAACGGTTACTTTCAAAATAATTCTTACGCCATGAAAAAATATATGGTACGCTAGCATCTCGTGGGAAATTCAAACGAGGAGCAACACAATGCCTAAAAATTTTAAAGAAGAACTACTTTTCACTGCCGTTATGGCGGGCCTGATGGTCCTGGTCATGGCTGGCTACAATATCGCCCTAGCTGATGGGTTCAGTCACCACTTCATTCGCGAAGTCCTGACGGGATACCCACTGGCCTTGCTGGTCGCCGCAATCTGCGACTTGGGGATCATTGGTCCCGGCGTCAAATACATCTTTTTCCACTTCATTATCAACGATTACATGAAAAAGAAGCAGATCCGCATTGCCCTGACCATCTCAGTGATGATGGTTGCCGGCATGGTCACCCTGATGTCCCTATTCGGTATGGTGGTCACGCAAAACTTCGGCGACAACGCCCTGCTGACTTATTTACACACTTGGATTTTTAACCTCTTCATGGCCCTGCCGCTGCAATTATTGATTGTCGGCCCCGTCGCTAGAAAGATTCTAGGAATGGTCCAAAAACACAACGCTCCGGCCGAAAATGCCGAAGCCGAAACAATCGAAGATTAATCAACTAAACGTCGCCGCTACCAACAAGTAGTGGGGACGTTTTTCTTTTTTCGCTGGTCCCACGCCAACGCAAAGACGGCCACTCCCTTTTTTGATGGGGTGTGGCCGTTTTTTTGAGTCGTCTTCAACTGTGAGAATACGGTCACCTGTTACAATGAAGACCGGCACAAAAGAAAGCGAGGGACTACATGTCAAAATCAAAAACTGTCTCCGTTTCTATTCGCATTTCACCAAGAATCAAATCGCTGGCTTCGCAAAAATTAGCACAATCTGGTCTGACGATGTCCGAATTTTTACGTGTTTGTTTAATCAACGTTGCTGACTACGACCTAGCAGATTTCCTGTCCTCACCTGAGGCTCTTCAGGCTAAAGAAGAGGTAATGAATGGTCATGTAACGGCCTTCAAGTCACTTGATGATCTCTGGGCAGATATTAACGATGAGAAATAACTCAAAACGACAAGCCACCCCACAAATTCCGTGAGATGACTTGTCGTCTATTAACCATCTAGCTACTTACTCAACTTAAACAATTTCGTCTGATAATTAACATCCGCATGATTACCTAACCCGCTAATTTTAACCGTATAAGCGTGGTTGGCTTTCACCTTGCTCAGCGTCGGCTGGTAAGAAATACTGGTCTTGAACCAACCATAGCCGGTCGCACTGTTGTAGTTGGTCACGTGGGTCACCTTAACCTTCTTATGCGTCGTATTATCAGTGACTTTGACGACTGGCTTGCTGGCCTTTTCACCCGTACCAATGCTGTACGAAAGCGACCAAACGCTGCCTTTAACGGCATTGATTGGGAAAACACCAGCCTTAGGATAAGCAACTTCTTTGGCTAACCCATCTTTAGGATCAAAGGCCCGGCATTTAGCGCCGCCCTCAAATACCTTGAGATCATTGTAGATGCCAGCTTGCCCGACACCAATTTCAATCGTGTTGCCCAGCAACCATTCGCGGTGACCGGGAACGTAGTCGGACTGTCCTGAATCTACCAGATAATTCAAAACGTTGTCATAGGGCTTAACCACGCCCTCACCAATATTGCTATAACCCGTGGCATCGACGCCTCGATTCCAAGCCGTCTTTGAAACGTATCCGGGCCGCTTGATGCCCGTCAATTCATGTGCCAATCCTTCATCCGCAGCCGCCAGCGTGGCAGCACCATACTGCGCATCTTCATTCCACTGGGGATTGGCTTCGATTGTATTCAGGCCATACATTTGCCGGTAAAAGTTAACAGATTTGACCGTAGCGTTGATGTACTTTTGGCTCAGCTTGCCCGGTTTAAATGACTTCTTCAATGATGGCTTTTGCACGTACATCCCCTTGGTGCTGTTAGAGATGCCTTTCAGCTGTTGCCGATAACCTTTGATGGTTGCCCGTTCCTGGGCGGTAAAAGCCTTCTTTTCGGTCGGTTCCTTAGCCTTGGTTTTCGCCGCAGCTGGTTGAACACTTAATGCGCCACCAAACGTGACGGCTAAGAGGCCAAGAATAAGGGTGGTTGTTTTTTTCATGAGTTGACTCCCTTTCTGTATGTATAACCTTAATCATACACGAGCAGCATGACACAATATGTCATTGAGCGACTTGTTCGTAAAATTTTTCAAAAAAATCCGCAATTTGCGTTTTTCTTTTTCCCGCCTAATACGTTTACTAATTCTGTATCAGTTAAAGTTGAAAATTCACTCATAATGATATCTCCTTTGGCAAACCTATATGTGACAGCAGCTGTTAGTTAATTAACTACAGCCACACAATATCACCTTTATTCACAAAGTCAATAGCTTTTATAATCGCTAATTTTATTTGATGTGTAGCTTTTTGCGAATGTCTTATAGTAGATAAACGATAAAAAAATCACAAATTATTTTTTGGGCGATTTATTTAGTAGCATTAAAAGAATACTAGTAGTACTATAACCGTGAACAAAATAATTTTTAATTTTTTAATATCAGTAATCGCGCAGATATTATAATTCTAGGAGGAAAATTATTATGGATGAAGGATCGGTTCCAAGAATAGTTGTTCTAGGCTTTTTAATTAGCATGGCAGTTTTTGCCGTGTTTGACTCACCGATGTTTAGTATCAATCAACTGTTTGGTGTAATTGGTGCTGTACTGCTCACAGGAGTGCTTATTTACAACCTAAAGATTGCAAGAAATTCTTCAAAGTCAGACAAGCTATAAGTCATTTATGTATGATTTAAATCCTATGAAGCCTAGTTACTTTAGGATTGAGATCATCGTCGGTGTATTCTCGTTAAATGTACGAGAATACGCTTTTTTAACGGCTATGAGCAGATCATTTCAAGCGAGCGTCATTCAAAAAAAATTTTAAAACGTAGGATTGTAGGGTAAACTAAAACTAAAAACAGAAACGGAGGTGAATAATTTCATTAAAAACTTTTTTAAAATTATTGTTGACATTTATTTTTCTTAACGTAATACTTAACGTGTAAATTTCGTTTATTGAATCAATATGCGCAAGGCGGGGAACTTTTTGGAAAAAGTCGTCAGGGAGCCTTGTTGTACTAGCAGTTGCTATTGTAATTACGTTACCAAGAATACTTCGACTACCTTTGTTCAGTGTTCAACAATGCATCGGTCTTCTAGGAATAGTAACGTTAGGTATTGTGTTCTTATTCGATTTGGGCCAGAGTTTAAGATCCAGAAAAGACAATAAGTAATTGGTTCTCGTTTGGAATATAACGTACAGCTGGCTAGTGTATTTCCGAAAAATATGGAAGTATATTAGCCAGTTTTAAGTACCCATTTAAAATAAATGAAAACTAATGAACACTTTTAATATTGACAAAAGGAGATGATCACAATGAATCTGCCCGAGAGGCTTAAGCGCTGTCGTGCCAATGCCAATCTAACGCAATTACAAGTATCTGAAAAGCTTCACGTTTCACGCAAAACCATATCAGGATGGGAAAATGGACATAGCTACCCTGATACTACTAGCCTTGTCAAAATCAGTGACATTTATAATGTTTCAGTAGATGATTTACTACGTGACGAGCGTTTACTAGAACATTATGCAGATCAGGAACAGGCCCAAACGACTAATCATAAGGTTATGAAAGGTAGTTATTATTTAAGCATAGTTCTATGGCTACTCGGCTACATAGAACTTTTCCAGCCTGCAGGAATTCATTCACTTTTGATTCCTTTTGCGTTGATAACTAACGCTATTGTCTATTTAACACATTTCACCGACTGGAGGCGCTTTCGAAATACTAAGTACACAGTGAGGGCCATTATTAGCTTTTTCCTAATTCTTTTAGCTCACGTCATGATTAATATCACAGATTCTAATTTTTTAAAATATATGAACCAATCTGAGCTGCATTTTGTAGTCGGATTTATTATGGGGCGGATACTACTCACACTTATAATTTCATTTAATTTTGAAATTATACTGTTCTTCCATCCAATTAAAAAATAATCCTAAAATAATAAGCAGTGCAGTAAATGCGCTGCTTATTATTTTAGGCCATGAAACACGCCCCACAAAAAATTTGATTTTTTATTTTTGTTGGATTTCGTAATTTTTCCACCATAAATCTTAACTAAGTCAGTTTGGGATATTTCCTGAAACTGACTCTTTTTATTCTCTTTTGTTTTCATAGTATTTCCCTCCTTCTGCATATACTTATACAACATATTGTCTAGATATTAAAGCTTCCTTTTGAAGACCTCCTGATATCGCTGATCTACCAGCCTTTTGAAGCATAATTTCCAGAAACATTATTTACTTAAGAATGAACGACAAGATGATATTAATCTGTTTTGAGAGATAATTACTTCGAGTATTTTGATTTTCTCAAGCTATTAAAAGATTATAGCGATTCATTTCATGACTAACCTAACATATGTCTCTACTAGAAGTGGAATACAAGCTGTAGATAGGATATACCTTTATAAATTATGGGGACATATTCTTGGTCTTCAATTTGTAGACCCTAGACTTCTCTATTTAGAGTAAAGAAGGTAACCTATTTATGGAAGAAACACGATTACTTTTTCTCGGCGAATTTTTCTACGCACTTTTTTATTTCCGAGTTTCATCGCACAAATTTTTTCCGCAAATTTTTTCAAAAAAACCCGCAAATTATTGGCCATTGTGTTCGCCAATAACTTGCGGATTCTTAAATTACACGTTAATTCGTTGCCTGATAGCCGCCATCAAACCAAACTGACTACACCTCAGCTACCTGAAGTTGCGGCCACTTTTTCTGCCACTGCTTAGTCGCCATTCGTTGCCGGTAGATGGCGCGATGCCGCTCATCTTGCTGGTAAAACGGAATCGGCCGACAGCGGAAATTGACCAGATCATCCACCCCATGCGGCGCAATTAATTTCAGCGCATCCCCATCCAGATAGGCCCCTACGCAGGTTGGGACTTCGACAAAGTGACCAATGGCATCGGCCACCGAGGTAAATTCCGGCGTATCAGGAAAATTATAGTGAGCCATGTAGACTTCATTTTTGACCTGCCACTGATATTCCGGTGCGAGTTGCGTCAACTGGGCGTAGATTTTAAGGTCGTCGCTGGCGGGACGGTCAGGGTCAAAGAAAACAACGTCGATATCACTGCCCAACGAAACCGGTTGCCCACTCAGAACTTGCCAAACAGTATTGCGAATACTCCCGGCAGCCAACGCACCCTGCTTGAGGTGACAATCGCGAATCAGGGTGAGAATGCGCATGAGTTCTGGGGTGTTGCGGATGATGGATAGGACTTGGGACTCTGGTGTCATTGGGAAGGACCTCCTGAATTACGATCTATTTATCTTATTGTAGGCCAAGGAACTGACAAAGAGAAACCCATCTATTACATTAGGCCATTGCAAACTCATTTTGCGCAGTTTCATAAGCTTCAATGACTTCCTCATCAGATATTTTTTTGCGCTCTGACATTACATCTGATACGGCACCACCGACTAACACTGTCCGCGCATATCCACGTCTGTCATCGGCAGCAAACATATCTTTCAGCCATGAACTGAATTTTTTATTCTGGAATGTCTTACCCAAAACCTCTTGATACTCTTCATCTGAAAGACCCGATGCCATCACGATATCCAAGAACTCCTCCTTGAATACCTGGTACATCTCTTTAGCATCGTCTTCAATGAATTCATCCATAATCTTCTTAGTAAAGTAACCTGTAATTGCTGCTCCAATCCCGCCAACAACCAAGCCGGCTGGTCCTAACGCCACACTAACTGCGATAGAAACACCACCAATAACCGAATCCTTAGTTAGCTGTGCTGTTGAAATACGACCCCTTAAGGCATTTACAATTGATGGGCCAAAAGTAATAGCAAATACTGCCACGTTACCTGCATACCTACCAATATCTTCGGCAGATTCCTTCATCCCAATACTTTTTCCAATCTTTGAAACAGCCAGCTTCTTCACCATATTTGATTTAGACATTTGGCTAGCGAATAATATAATTCCGCTGCTGACCATGCCAGAGCTAAACGCTGATTTACCAGCCATTTTGGCGGCTTCTTTTCGATCAACACCCCGCCATATAGCCATAGAATATGTCATAAGAAAGGTAAATCCGGCAGCTGGGAGTGACTGTTCTACCGCATTAAGCGTATCGACTTTAAGTGATTCAATCGTTCCTGCCTTAGCAACATTAGCATAGTACTCACCGTTAAATTTTCCTTTTTTAACCATGCTACTTGCTTGATTAGGATCCGTAACACCCTCCACGTTGCCTTTCTTAATTTGCTCTTTCATGTACTGAACCGATTTATTATATTGATCCTTTGGAACTTCCGTAGGCATGCTACCATACTGATATTTACCATCTGTGAAAGATAGCTTAATACTATCCGCTGTATTTCTACCAATATACTGTCCCTTATTATCCAGCTGAATAGATGTCTTCACCTGAACCTTCTTGCCAAAGCTCAACCGGTCTGCACCATGCTTGGCATTATCCTGACCGACCAATCCACTGTTAGTTAAATAACCGCCGTCCATAACTGAGTTTGCGTATTCGGCCGCCACCCCATGCCCTTGACGCCCATTTACCATTTGATTTGTCTGAATGTTATGCAGGTTATGGGCTGATACATTTCCTGCTTGTGCACCCAATCCCGTACGCAGTGCACTTGCATCGCCATCTACGTCTAGTTTTTTACCGGTCTCTTCGCTGTATTCATCAAATAACTTTTCTCTTTGCTCACTTGGCTCTTCCGTTTGGTGCCCAACCTCTTCAAACTTTACCAAATCATTTTTAAATTCATCCTCAGCTTGGCTATCAATCTTCCCGGTATACAAATCACGGGTGAATCCCGAGTCGATTAAGTTCTGAACATCACTTACCAAGGCCTCGGCATTTAATAAATTATAGCCACCTAATGAAATTTCAATCTGCTTACTCTGCGAACGGACTGTCACCTTATTATTTTCTTCATCGAATGATATAAACCACAATCCTGAGAACAAAATTTCAGTGCTCTTGACATTAGACTTTTGATCTTTAGAGTTCTTATCTTCAACGCTTTGAGTAGCCATCCCAATCCCACGGTTTGTAATAACTAAGCCGTACTCGCGTAGTTCAGAATCAATCTCGCTTCTAACTGGATAATAACCATACACCGTATCACCGTCAGAAAATAGATGTTTAAAAGACGAGGCAAAAAATTCAGCACGTCCCAGGGGAACCTCATCACCAGAAAACGGCATTGTTTTTCCCATATCATCCATGCACTGACTAATCTGCATGTAGTCATAATTACTTTCTACATCTTGATTGACCCACTTATTGAATTGCTGTTCTCTCTTCTTTTCCTGGTTGCTATCGCTATTTTGATATAGCCAGATTCCCACCATGGCAGCAACAACTAACATGATGATTGGGTGAGCACCAAACATTTGAAGCAAAATGATGATTAATGGGATACCCACAATCCATTCCCAATATTTTTTCCCAATCGTAACCGCAATCCCAATTACGGCAATTATTATAATAAATTCCACAACCAGCACTTCCTTACCAGATTTGAATTTCTATTAAAACAGCAAAACTATCCTCGCTAAATAGTTTTGCTGTTTTAATGTTAAATGGGTATATTCACTTTATAATTATATCCCTACAGCAGCAATGTTGTCACCGCTTTCATAGGCGAAATATATTCTAATAGCACCGACTATCTCTATTCCTTAAAGACTCTACTTTTCCTTCCGCCCCTCCTGAATCATCTGCCGCACCCAACGCTGAGAATAATCATACTTGCGCGTGAGCTCGGCGATATTGTGGCCGTCGTACTCAGTCAGGATCTGCTTAGCCACCTTATCGCGGTTATAGAGGCGCATGGGAAACGAGACCTGCTGCCCGCGGTAAACCTGATATAATTTTTCCGTTAATTCCTCACCTAATAAATCGTATAGTTGTGCGTATGAATCTTGTAATAAATCGACCCGCATTGTCATGTGCATTTCCTCCTTGATTAGTTCGTGCTTTCTACCCTCCATAGATTAGCAAACGTCACCGGCCGACTAAAATGGCTTTGGCCGGGGACGTGACCGGCAGTCTGCAGCGCATTACGCCGATGGTTTTGCTAGAATCCTGCGAATCGTGCGGCTCGAGTAATTGTGCCGGCGGGCCAACGCCACCACGCTCGCCCCCTGCTCGTACTCCTGACAAATGAGGGCTGCTTCCCGTTGCTGGTCCAACAACCGCCGTGGAAAGCTGATCTGCGCGCCCCCGTAATAGGCACACAATTTCCGCGTGGCGCCCGGGCCAATCAACCGCGCCAGCTCCTGATACAACGCCTGCCAATTCTGAATGTCATCCATCATGAATCCCTCCCATTGCGAACTGATTGACCACAGTTTACAATGACAGATAGACAGCATACGTCCACCTACTAAAAAGGAGTCCTCCCCCATGAATGCCGCTTATCGCCAACTAACTATTTTTCAACTG
Organism: Levilactobacillus andaensis; assembly: GCF_016861695.1. Lineage (GTDB taxonomy): Bacteria > Bacillota > Bacilli > Lactobacillales > Lactobacillaceae > Levilactobacillus > Levilactobacillus andaensis. The sequence goes on from NZ_BOLP01000003.1 coordinate 277,328, forward strand.
CTCATCAGCCAGCACATCGTCAACAAGGCCGCCCTCGCCGACCAATTTCAGGTCAGCTTGCGCGTGATCCAGCGTGACCTCAGCCAAATTCGCCAGTTCATTGCCGAACAAAATTTATTTTATAAATTGGTCTACCGCCGTCAATTTGACGGCTACCAGCTCATCACCACGCAGGCCAGCGTGTCCAAACAAGCCGTGCTAGTGCTCATCAAGATTGCGCTGGCCAGCCGGTCCTTGACCACAGCCGAAATGACCCAGACCATCGACGGCTTGCTCCAGCTGCTGCCGCTCGCCGACCAACAGGAAATTCGCCCCATCATTAAAAACGAACGTTTCTACTATCAGCCGGTCCACCACGGACAAGACCTGCTCACCAACATCTGGGAGCTCAGCCAATTTATCACGCAACAACAGGCCGTGACCATCACGTATCAAAAACAGCACCGAGAAATTGTGACGCGGACGATTTTGCCGGAAGCCATCATCTTTTCCGAATATTACTTTTACGTAATCGCCTACAACGCCAAGTACGACAACAATCTCTTCTACCGCGTCGACCGGATTCGCCACCTGCAAACGACCAGTCAGGCCATCACCCGGACCCGGGCTCAACGCGTGGAAGATGGCGAGCTGCGGCGACTTTTGCACTACATGCAACCGGGCAAAAAAATAACCCTACAGTTTAAATTCTGGGGGATCGTCGAAGCCGCCCTCGACCGCTTTCCCACGGCCACCGTCATCAAGGAATACCCCGCCGAAAAGGCCGTGTTGATTGAGGCCACCGCCTTTGCCTGGGGTGCCAAGATGTGGCTGCTGAGTCAGGGCGCCAACGTCCAGGTCGTGGCGCCCCAATCATTCGTCGCCGATTTTCAAGCGGAGCTCAAGCGGATGGCGGACCGCTATTAACCATCACCCAAGCACCGGAAGCTGGTCATTGTTTCACTGACTACTTCCGGTGTTTTTATATCGTCATTCGCGGCAACTCGCCATTTCCCTTCGATTACCGTTCACATTTCTTAGTGCATTTTTCACTGCATTCTTCCATATTTCACTACCCGTTTTCCCGTTTTAAGCGTATGATTAAGGAAGTCAATTAAGGTAGTTTGAAACTATCAACACGATGACTAAGGAGTGCATTTTACATATGAAGAAATGGAAATTCGGCCTCGTTGCCGGGCTAATGCTGCTGTTGCCACTGGCTTTGAGTACCACGACGGTCGCTAAGGCGGAGACGACGGCCACCACAGAATCGACCACTAAGCCGGCCAAGAAGACCACCACCAAGCCTAAGGTCAAGGCGAAGGCCAAGAAACACTACCTGATCGTAATGGGTCATGGTGCCGGCGACCCCGGCGCTCGCGGGAACGGGACGACGGAAGCCACCTTCCTGCGCAAGAACATGTTGCCCCAACTGCGGAAATACGCGAAGGAAGTCCAGAACAGCACCATCACGTTCTACAACCCTAAGCAAAACCTGGTCAGCGACACCCTGTTTCATCACAAGGGCTCGTACAAGCTCAACAAGAAGACTACGGTTATCATGTTCCACTTGGATGCTCCGGCCGGCCACGGTGGTCACGTCATTATCCACAAGAAACACCCAACGGCCCGCGACAAGCGGCTCGCCAAGGTCATCAAGAAGTACGTTGGCCTGAACCGCGCCTACAACGGCTTTAGCTACCGGACCAACTTGCGAAACTGCAATGTCTTGCGGAAACGCGGTATCGACTACAGTTTGGTCGAATCCGGCTTCATCACCAACAAGACCGATGTTCACCACCTCAAGAAGAACATGGCAAAGATTGCCAAGGCGGATATCGAAGCCATTACCAACGAAAAAATTAAGTAACCACCACGAAAAACCGGTCCATTCGGGGCCGGTTTTTTCTGTCAATTTACCAAGAAAACTAATGTCGCTCATTCATATTGCGCTACCACTTGGTCACTGCTACACTGGGGGTTAAGCGCGTTTCACATGGAACATTAGGGGGCGGCAGAAATGCCATACATCTACTTGGGCATCGCCATTATTGGGGAATTAATTGGCACCAATTTGCTTAAGGTCGCGGCCGGCTTCACGCGGTTGTGGCCGTCACTGGGCGCGTTAATCGCGTACGGCCTGTGTTTCTACTTTTTATCAGTCGCTATGAAAAATATCGACCTGAACGTGGCCTATGCCATCTGGGCGGGCATCGGTATCGTCATTACCACCGCCATCTCCATCACCCTCTGGCACGAACCCATCAACCTCGCCAGCGTCTTCGGTATCGCCTTAGTCGTAGTTGGCGTGGTCGTTCTGAATCTGTATGGACCCGGTCATTAAATAAACACAACCCTGCTCGTCACTAATTTACCTTGGTGGCGAGCTTTTTTGCTAGCTAGCTCAGCAACCCGCAGCAATCGAAAATACGTGATTTTCACCAATTACAATCATACAAGGGCCTCATTAGTTTAGTTATTAATAACAGCGGCCATTTACTAATAAACGGCAAATAACTGATTTTACTTCACAATATTCCTGACTGGCCGGCAATAGAACCACTGTTTTCTAAAATGCCAGCCATTATTAAAAGTTCGATAGGTTACTAAAAAATCCCCTAAAATTTTCTGCCGATTAGAGGCAGTAAGGCTAGCGGGGTCGTTTATACTGTTTTACTTGTGAATAATTTTGCATTTCATCACAAAAAGGACTAGAACGAAAGGTGAGAAGTCGGACAAGAGCGTGTTACGTGAATGCTATTGATTGCTCAGGATTTAACATAATGTTGTTTTTTAGACATTGATTCCCTGCAAACGTGGGTTGCGCACGTCAGGATAATCAGTGTTGTAGCTGTTTTCATTTGTCGCCTAATTCGTTTTATAGCTACCCTCCCAAGAAGAGCAGCTGGGAAAGGAAGTATTTTACATCATGGCACAAAGTTCTGTTGCATTAAAACACTATCAAATGTACATCAACGGTGAATTTAGAGATTCTTCTTCAGGCAATCTGATCACTGTTATCAACCCGGCTACCGGTGAACCAATTTCTACGGTCCCAAGTGCGACGGTCGATGAAGCTCGCGAAGCTATCGATGCTGCTTACGAAGCACAGAAGTCATGGAAGTTGGTTCCCGCCGCAACTCGAGGCCAATACTTACACGATGTGGCTACCGAGATCCGTAAAGATTCCGACCACTTGATTGCAATGCTTCAAGAAGAACAAGGCAAAATCAAGTCCTTAGCAACCACCGAAATTTTATTCTCAGCCGACTACTTCGACTATATGGCTAGCGCTTCTCGGACCTATGAAGGAGAAATTCTTCAATCCGACAACGCTAACGAAAGCATCATGATCGACAAACAACCAATCGGTGTTGCCGCTGGGATTTTACCTTGGAACTTCCCATTCTTCCTGATTGCCCGGAAGATGGGTCCAGCTTTGGTTACTGGGAACACGATCGTTATGAAACCAAGTACCGACACGCCTAACTTAGGCCTGGAATTTGCCAAGATCGTTGAAAAGGTTGGGATTCCTAAGGGTGTTGTCAACATCATTACCGGTCCTGGTGCCGTCATTGGTGACGAACTTTCCAAGAACAAGAAGATCGGCATTATCAGTTTGACCGGTTCCGTTAACTCCGGGAAGCGGGTCATGGCTGCGGCTGCGACTCACATGGCCAAGGTTTCTTTGGAACTTGGTGGGAAAGCCCCTGCTATCGTCTGCAAGGATGCTGACATTGACTTGGCCGTTCAATCCATCATCGACTCTCGTGTCGACAACAACGGTCAACTTTGCAACAACTGTGAACGGGTCTACGTTCAAGAAGACGTTGCGGATGAATTCACGAAGAAATTGGCAACCAAGATGGGCGAAGTTACCGTCGGCGACCCAATGGCTAATGAAGACATCGGCATGGGTCCACTGATCAACCAAGCTGCTTTGGACAAGGTATCTGGCATGGTCGACCGCGCTGTTAAGGCTGGTGGCAAGCTGGAAACCGGTGGCCACGTGGTTAAGATTGCTAAGGGCTTCTACTTCGAACCAACCGTTATTTCTAACGTCAAACAAGACTCCGAAATCGTTCAAGACGAAATCTTTGGCCCAGTACTTCCAGTATTGACCTTCAAGACTTTGGACGACGCCATCAACATGGCTAACGACAGCGACTTCGGGTTGACTTCATCAATCTTCACCGAAAACATCGACAACGCAATGCGTGCTTCTCGTGAATTGGAAGATGGTGAAACTTACATCAACCGGTTCAACTTTGAAGCTATGAATGGGTCTCACTCCGGCTGGAAGGAATCCGGTATCGGTGGTGATGATGGTAAGCACGGGATTGAAGAATTCTTGAACACCCATGTTGTCTACCTGCAAGGCCATCCTGAAAAGGCTAATGGCTAACCATAGATTTGAAAGAAGATAATTCCGTCGCGAATTATCTTTTTTCAGCGAAATTCCCCTATGAATGTGAATTGAAAACGAGATCCCCGTCATTTTGGCGAGATTGGCTAACTGCTGGCAAACCCCGTCATATTGAGGATATCCCCCCGGATAGTGTGAAAATGCCGTTGTGGAAGCGCTTGCATTTTTAGCTATCTGTGTGATAATTAACAAGTGTAAACAATAAATAAAAACGAGGTGCCAATTATGAAGATTCAAGCTGCAGTTGTTGATAAGCAAAATGCTGATTTTGAAATTCGTGATGACGTTGAACTGGCTGACATGGGTCCGGACGACATTCAAGTCCACATGGTTGCTAGTGGGATCTGCCACTCTGACGAAGCTCTGCGTACTGGGGTTGCGGTCATCGACTATCCTATCGTTTTAGGCCACGAAGGTTCCGGGATCGTTGAAAAAGTTGGGCCAGAAGTTACCCAATTTAAGCCCGGCGACCACGTTGTTCTCAGTTTCTACGGCTGTGGGAACTGCAAGAGCTGTTTGAAGGGGATTCCTACCCAATGTGAAAACTACGCTGCCAACAACCTGTCTGGTGTTCGTCCAGACGGTACGGCGCACTTCACTGAAAATGGTCACAACGTTGCCGACATGTTCGACCAAAGTTCCTTCACGACAACCACGGTCGTTCGTGAACGGAACGCCGTTAAGGTCGACAAGGACCTTGACTTACGGAAACTCGGACCTCTGGGCTGTGGCTACGTCACTGGTTCTGGGACTGTCCTGAATACCTTGAAGCCAAAGCCTGGTGACACGATTGCTGTCTTTGGTACTGGTGCCGTTGGTTTAGCTGCTATGATGGCTGGCCGTATCTCAGGTTGCACCAAGGTTATCGCCATTGACATCGTTGACTCTCGTTTGGACTTAGCTAAGGAACTCGGTGCTACCGACGTCATCAACAGTAAGAAGGTTGACGACGTGGTTAAAGCCGTTCAAGACTTGACCGGTGGCTACGGTGTTAACTACGCGGTTGACACGACCGGTGTTGCCAGCGTTATCTCCAACTCCATTCAAGCCTTAGCACAAGGTGGGACTTCAGCTGCCATCGCCGTTACGAACCATCATATCGACCTCGACACCTGGAACGACCTCTGTGTCAACGACAAGAGTGTCATCGGCGTTAACATGGGTGACTCCATTCCTCAAGTTGACATCCCTCGTTTAATCGAATTCTACAAGATGGGCCAATTCGACTTCGACAAGACTGAAAAGTTCTACAAGTTCAGTCAAATCAATGAAGCCAATGCCGACTCCGTTTCCGGGAAGACCATCAAGCCAGTTCTGGTCATTGATGACAGCTACGTTCCTGGCAAATAAAACAACTAACATGATTCTTTAACATTCTTGACCGGTGAGCCCTGTTTGGGGCTTGCCGGTTTTTGTTATGTAATTGGATAGATTTAATTTCCCGCACTCCGGCTATCAGGGCATCCGCCTGCTGTGGAGACGGTTCGGACTGAGAAACGGTCCTCCCGCTCGGCTGGCTGCATCTCTGACCTCCTCCGGCTTCGATTGTGTTTCTCCCATGATATTGGCGACTACCCAAACAAATACAACTTGCGGTGGATTTGTCAGCACTCGTTTATAGTTCTTTCAATGAGGACTAGTCCTCATTCACCAATCTCGTCAATAGTTCAACTTGATCTGTCACTTGTTCTTGCTCACCAAAAAGGACTGCTTCATTCCCCAAAACATCGTGGCCCAGCCACCATTGCTGTAATTGTTCATCGGTGAATGGCAATTGCTTCTGTTGATTACGGGCTACCGTTGTCGCAAATGAAACATCAAAGTACGCCGAAATTAGTCGTTGTCCCCACTGTCCTTGCAGTCGGCGGAGCCAATCACCGTAGACACTGCATTTCAAAATACCTTCCAGTACAATCGTCGAAAATCCCTGTTGTACGCCCCACGTAATCAGGTCGGCCATGACTTTGATTGACGCGTTGTTCTTATGATCCGGTGCATGACAGATTTGACGCCGGACGACATCCTGATTTATCAAAAGGCAATCTGGTGCTAATTTCTGCCGCAATCGTTGGGCCGTCGTGGTTTTGCCACACCCCGAATTTCCCCGCAACACAATTAATTTTGTCATCGTCTTCACTTGCCTTTCACCCAGTATGCCCGAAGTCCACGCCAATTGCTAGCACAACCAGTTCACCGGATTATCGGTGTTGGCCCACATTGAAACACCGCCATATCTATCGTAAACTAAAGTTATACCTAAAGGAGGTCGTTCTCCATGGTCACCCGACAAACAATTTTTGATTATATCGAAGACAATTACGGCGTTAAACCCGAATATACCTTCAAGAGTTACCCCAAATACGCAGTCCTCAAGAACTTGCAGGGCAAGTGGTTCGGACTGGTCATGAACGTTTCGCGTGAAAAACTCGGACTGGCCGGCACGGACGAGGTCGATATACTCGACGTTAAAATCGACCCCGAGCTTGGCAGTATTTTACGTGAGCAACCTGCCTATCTCGCGGGATACCACATGAACAAGGACCACTGGCTGACAATTCTGCTCGACCAGGTCGATGATAAAGCCGCTTTGCAATTATTAGATGGTAGTTACCAATTAGTTACTAAAAGCAGTAGTCGGCTAAACTAATTATTAATAACTAATTTCAGGTTTATGTTATTGCGCATTGCTACGTAGCTTATCCTGATGACAACGCTACGTGGAAATTACTTAGTGGCTCAGTACTTCATCGCCCTCTTTAGCTATAAAGAAGACAACGCCCGTGAAAGTTGGTGTCACCTGACCGTCTTCAATACATTTCAAAAAAACACAATCCGAGCCGGAGGCCGCCAGGGATGCAGCCAGCCGTGGTAATCTAGGTAGCTGGCCGTTGGCTAGCTACCTAGATGGGCGACTGCTTCGTGGCTTCAAAGCGAGTGAGAGGACCGCTTCTCAGTCCGAAGCGTCCCCACAGCAGGCGGAATCCCTGGCAGCCGCAGTGCGGCAGTCCCCCGCTCCCCCACCATCATATTTTTTTCAATCCCCGGGTTGACACCAACTTTTTTCCGGGTTACACTAGCCTCAATTCAAGAATCGTCCGAAACAAACCATTGAGGTGGAGATCAAGACCATCGTGCACGCCAAGAGAGCCGTCGTTGCTGAGAGTACGGCCGAACGCAGATGATTAAATGGACCACCGAGGGCTTCCCCGAACCTTTAGCAGTACGGGAAGACGTGCGACATACGTCAGTTGTCAGGGAAATGATAGTTTCCTGTGGAGAAGGGATGTGGGCTCTATTTGAGTACCCGTCCAATTAAGGTGGCACCGCGGTTAAAACCGTCCTTAACGCATTGGCTGTTGAGGACGGTTTTTTGTATCCAATTTTAACCGAGGGGGATTTACTGATGATCAAACGATGGCAAAACTCAATGTTATTTCTAACCAATCAAACTAAAATTTCTGGAGGAATACATCATGAGTTTAAGAGAACACAAGAAAGCACTCTTCATCAGTGCCGGCATCATTCTAATCGGCGGTATCTTTGCGATCAACGCCCAATCCAAGTCGACTAAAAAGACAGCCACCCAGGACCTGAGCCTGTATGAAGCATCTAATATTTCCAGCCTAGACGTGGCCAAGATCACCGACGGCGTTTCCAGCAACGCTCTGAGTCAAGTCGGCGAAGGCCTCTACCGCCTAAACGCCGACAGTCAGGCCGAAAACGCCTTGGCCACCAAGACGACCATTAGCGACAACGGCCACCTCTACACCATCAATCTCAAGCACGATGCCAAATGGAGCAATGGTGACACCGTGACCGCCCAGGACTTCATTTACTCCTGGGGGCGGACGCTGAACCCGCAATCCAAGTCGGAGTTCACCTACCAATTTGCAAACATCAAGAATGCCAGTGCCATTGCTGCCGGGAAAAAGGCGCCATCCACGCTGGGCGTCAAGGCCGTTGGCAAATACCAATTGAAGATCACGCTGAGCCAACCCGCTTCCTACTTCAAGCAGATGCTGGCCAGCACTACCTACTATCCACTAAACAAAAGCGCTGTGACTAAGTACGGGAAGAAATACGGCACGTCTTCTGCCACCACCGTTTACAACGGGCCGTTCGTCATGAAGAACTGGAACGGGATCAGTGATAGCTGGAAGTTGGAGAAAAACCCAACCTACGTGGACAAGCAGTCCGTCAAGCTTTCCAGCATCAAGTATCAGGTCATCAAGTCGCCAACCACGTCTTACAACCTCTACCAGTCCAAGAAGCTCGATGCCATCACGCTAAACGGCGAACAAACGACGCAAAACAAGAACAATCCCGACTTGAAGTCCCTCTCTTCCGGTCGCATCGGCTTCATTCAATACAACGAAAAGAATGCCGTGGCCGCCAACCAGAACTTACGGCTTGCCATCTCACTGGCCATCAACCGGCAGCAATTAGCGGACAAGGTCCTGAAGAACGGCTCAACGCCAGCCCAAACATTTGCCATCAACAATATGTTGAAAAATCCTAAGACCGGCGCCGACTTCACCAAGGATGCGCACGTGACCGGCACCGCCGATTACCAACCCGCCCAAGCCAAGACCTTGTACCAAAAGACGTTGAAACAACTTCACCAGGATAAATTAACCGTTACCCTGACCTGTGCCAACGATGACACCAGCCAGCAGCTCGCCGAATATATCCAGGGCGCACTGAGCAACAAACTCGGGCTGACCGTGAAAGTTCGCGCCTTACCTTTCCCATCAATGCTGAGCAACGTGTCGCAAGGCAACTTCCAGCTTAACCTGACCAGCTGGAGCATGGACTACGCCGACCCCATTCAATCGCTACAGATTCTGGAATCGACCAACAACTCCAACATGGGCCACTATGATAGTAAGATTTACGATCGTGCTTTGACGGCTGCTGAAGGTAAAAACGCCCTCAACAAGACGGCCCGTTACCAAGACTTACTGACCGCCGCCAAGACTGCGGCCAAGGACCAAGCCGTCACCCCACTCTACCAAGGCCGGACCAGTACGCTGGTCAACCCCAAGGTCAAAGGGGTCGTTTATAACAAATTCAATGGGAGCGCCGATTACCGGTTAGCTCACGTTGCCAATTAGTAAGTGAAATTTGGAAGGGCGGAGCATTGCAGTGACGAGCAAAAACGGTATAATTGAGTCAGCACATTAATTATACGTTTTCATAACTCAGGTGAGCCGTGGTCGTTTTCAGTGGCGGTTGCACCCAGCTAGGTGAAACGTCACAGAAAGGTTCCGAAATTTATGGAAAGTCAACCCTTACGTCACGATCACTACCCAACATCGCAGGAAGAATACGAAGCTGAGTTAACCGAAACGGAACACGAATACGCCGCCAAGATTGAAGCGGCCAAGGAACAAGTCGAAGATAAGGTCCAAGGCCAAATCTCGCGTTACCTGTTGTTTGGGGCCATCTCGGTGGTCATCAACATCACGTTGTTCTACCTGTTCTACCACACCTTAGGCATCGGCTATCAATTAGCCAACTTCATCGACTGGCTCATCAGTGTCCAATGCTCCTTCTGGCTCGACCGGACCTTCGTGTTCAAGCACAAGTCCGACAAGCCCGTTAAGGAAATGGGCACGTTCTACATGACCCGGGTCGCCACCTTCTTGTTGGAAACCGTCATCTTATTCCTAGGAATTTCCTGGATGAACCTGAACGGAACCATCACCAAGGTCGTCGGTCACGCAATTGCTTTGGTTCTGAACTTCTTCCTATCTAAGAAGTTAGTGTTCAAGAACCAACCGGCACCTGCGGATTAAAGAAAAAGAGTGCGACCAAGGGCGGTTAGCTGGCGAGCATTAACGTCATTAAGGTATGACCCCCGGTTTTGGGGTCGTGGCTTAATGGGGTTAAGCGGAACCAGTTGCCCTTGGTCACACGTTTCCACCATCTAATAATTAAAAACAAAAAATCACCAACGCCATCCCTCTGAAAACGAGGAACCCAGCGTTGATGATTTTTTTATCTCATAATACAATTTATGACCGCGACTTCCCAGCGTCACTGCGCTTCTTCCGCCATTGGCCGTCGTCATTGTGCGTCCGAACGCTCCCATTAGTCGGCCCGGATTTCACCACGGGACCACCAGCCTTATGCGGGTCACGTTCAATTCTGTTATTATCGTTTGCCATTGAAATGTCCTCCTTAAGAATTAGCTTATCCGTTGAACTAGTTCTAAGGTACACCACTTGGCTGGCCAAATCAGGTGCAGGTGGCCGTGAGAACTGCCATTTTATCCTAAAAAAGACTTAGGCAGTGGACCCGTTAACGTGTAGAATAGAAGCTAACATAGACGCACCACCATCGGAGGGGAAGGCCCATGTCATTACCATTCATTCTAACTGCCATTGGCGTCTTCTTCGTCACGGATACCGACGATCTAGTCGTGCTCCTACTGCTTTGGCTGGGCGCGAACAATGCGCGACAACGGCGGGGAATCATCTTTGGCCAATACTTGGGAATCCTCACGTTAATTATCGTGGCGTGGCTGGTCAGCCGGGGCGTCCTGCACTACAACGTGGCCCATTTGACGCGCTGGCTGGGACTGGTTCCCCTGACGCTAGGGGCAGTCGGCCTGCGAAATTGGTTGAAGAACCGCCAAGCAAACGCGCTACCACCACTACTCACGAAGGCTGTCAGCCTGCCGCTGGTGTGGTCGCTGACCATTGGTAATGGTGGGGACAATCTCAGCATTTATATTCCCTACTTCACCCACCTCACCACCGCGGAATTTGGCGGCGCCCTCGTGGTCTTCATGGTCATGGTTGGTATCTGGCTGCTGATCAGCAATCGCTTAGCCCGGTCGCACGCGGCCAGTCATTTCTTCGCCCGTTTCGGGGCGTGGCTCTCCCCCGTCCTCTTTATCACGATTGGCACGCTGATTCTATGGCATTAATTTTAAAATGTTCCATGTGAAACATTCAAGGAGGCCCTTATGACAGATACAAAAACCGTGACACTGGCTGGCAAACAGATTCGTTCCTACGTCCAACAGGTCATCACGCTTAAACTGGCGGACATCCAACGCGTCTCCGGCGACGCGAGCGTCATGCACCTAGCGCTCGCCAATGGCACGTCCATGGGCATCATCACCGGCCCGGCATACGGCTCGGCGGCCCAAGTCATGGGCATTCAGGATCTGCGCTACTTCATCAACGAGTTAAATCTCGACTTCGTCTTGAACACCACGGCGGCTAACGATGCGGCTCGGCAACGGATCTTCCAAAATGCTCAGGAACGACAAATTCTGATTATCAAAAAGTGAGAGTGTTCCAAAAGGCGGTTAGTCAATGAGCATTAACGTCGATAGGCGAATAACCCCGGTTTTTGGATTGTTTGGCTATCGGGGTTAAGCGGAGTTGACTGCCTTTTGGCACACGTTTCGGCAATATAAACTTACACACACAACAGGCCTGGGATTTTGTCCCAGACCTGTTTTTAGTTGCCACATCATTTAGATAAAGTCCTTGCCGACAAATCCGGTCTTGTCCGCCGCCGTAATCGGTCGCAGAACCTGACACGGGTTCCCCGCCGCAATCACATTAGCTGGGATGTCGTGGGTGACAACACTGCCGGCACCGATAATGGTGTCATCGCCAATCGTCACGCCAGGAAGCACCGTGACGTTAGCCGCCAACCAACAACGATTGCCAACGGTGATGGGCTTGGCGATACACCCGCCAAGTTTGCGCTCCGTGGCGTCGAACAGATGATTGCTGGTGTACAGCCCCACCTTGGGCCCAAACAAAACGTTGTCGCCAATTGTAATCGACGCACCGTCTAGCATGACACAATCGTAATTCGCGTAGAAGTGGTCACCAACATGGATGTTATCGCCGAACTCACAACGGAAATTGGGATTCACATCGGGGTCACTGCCAGCGCGACCGATTAACTCTTGGAAGAGCTGGGCGCGCTGCTCCGCTTTGGGCGCTGCGTTCAACGCGTTCGTCAGCTCCGTCGCACGATTTCGCCGATCGATCAGTATGGGGTCGAGGTCGTCGTAGGGCTTACCAGTTGCCATATAGGCGTATTTTTCTGCTAAATTCATGACGTCAGCTCCTTTAGGTTATGTTTCCATCATAACATTTAAGCAACCGGTTTCAACGCTGGGAGCTGTATCTTTGGTGGCGGAAAGTAACTGCGTCCTCTCACTGCTTATAACTATATTCATCAAACCCATTGGCCTCCAATTATAGTTGCCTACCAATTTAATCTATACCTGCAAAAGCGTTGTTTCTAACACCAATTTCCCTGATAATAGGAGAAAAGATTCCTGAGGAGAATAGACTATGACGGCCTGGCAGAACGGACTTTGGCTACTTTGTTTCCTCGTGCTTATTGCATTAGCACCAAGGATTACGCGTTACTTCGACCTTCATCAGCATTTTTTCAATAGTGTCGCCCTAAACAGCATTGCCTTTTTGGTCTACTCGCTTGTTATTTTGGCGCTGTACCTTCCCGTTCGGATTGGCACGATTGTCCTACTGATCATTAGTAACGTTGCTTTTGACGGCTGGCTAATTTATCGGCATAACTCTCAGGACTAGCTAGTGTGCCCGACCGACCTACTAACAGTATAAGCACGATTTACTCATCTTAACAATTGACGACCGTTTAAGCACAAGCAATTTTAAACCTATCGCTAATCACCTATGACCGCCACCTACGCCGGTTCAACAACACTTGACTGAATCACTGGCATTTTTGGCCTGTTCCAGTATTATGCTAGTCACACATTTTTCCATTCACCCCCTCAGCTTAGCTATCCTAATCATCGTTAACGTTGGCTTTGATGGCTGGCTAACTTACCATTTTCAAAAGGCAAACCATAATTGAGTAAAAAGAGGTGACAGATGGTAGCCTGTGCGTTACCATACTTTAAATGGAACCAATACGATTTGATTTTTTTGATAAAGCTGAATTCACAGCATTCTTAGATAGCCTCCCGATTAAAGATGCCGCGAAGCTCTTAGCAGTTCTTGACGAAGTTAAAGCTCGAGGCCTACTGTCTGCCGAAAGACGCCAATTAGTAAAAAAATTGGAAACTAATTTATATGAGATTCGTTCTAAATTTTCCAACAATATTCAACGAGCAATTTATTTCCGGGTCGAAGGATCTCATTATGTTATCACCCATGGTTTCACTAAAAAACAGCAAAAAACACCTCAAAAGGAAATTAAGCGCGCAAAACAAATTCGCGCAGTATATCAGAGAAGGAGAGATAGCAATGGACGATGTTGAAAAATACTTACGTACACGCAGTCAAAAAGATCCCGAATTTGACAGTGAATACACGCAAGCCAAACTCAACCAACAATTGGGATATGCAGTTTGGCAATTACGCACCGATATGCAGCTATCGGTTAAAGATTTTGCTACCGTAATTGGTCAATCAGAACAGGATGTTACCGCCATGGAAGATGGCAGCAAAGAACTGACAGTCAAAGAGCTATCTGATATTGCTGAGAAGACTGATAAAAAAATCAATTTTCAATTTTCATAAAATTAGTAGAATAGTGTCTTAGGTTGGGGCTGAAACATTCAGGCCTAAAATATCCGCTGTTGATAATCAATCTATTTTGCAAACAAATCATGAGTTGAACTAACAGCGTTTCACATCACAGTAAACGACGTCATCGCTTGCTGCCCACCTAGAAAAGTTCAAAAAAGCCAGTCCTTTATCAGGTCTGGCTTTTACTGATTCATCATTTAAATCACCATCATCAACGCTTGGTACAGCAGGTAGCATCCGTAAACCATCACGATGCCCCCGGACACAATGTTGACCCACATCAGGAACTTCTGTGGCAGTCGTTCCTTCAGTAAGCCTAAAATCAGCGTGATGCCAAAGAACCAGATGGCCGTGGCGGACACGACCCCGGTGATAAATGGCGTCACTTCACTATCGGCCAATGATCCGCGCATCGCTCCAAACATCAGACTTGTGTCGATAATAGCTTGCGGGTTCGCCCAGGTCACGACCCAGGCATTGACCAGCGACTTTTTCATTGGCAGTGGCGTGTTGGAACTCTCCAACTTGAAGCTCGCGGCGGACCGCAAGATACCAAACCCAATCCAAATCACCAATAGGCCACCCAAGAACATGATGACCAACTTAAACATTTCGTGGGAGCTAATGATGGCTCCCATCCCAAAGAACGCCGCCAATGTTAACGCCGTATCGGCGAACCAGACCATAATGGTGACCGGCCAAGCACGCTTCAAGGGTTGGTTGATGGCGTTGTTAAAAACAAACAGGTTTTGCATCCCGATTGAGGATACCAGGGCCAAGCTCAATAGCAGCCCCCGTAAATACATTGCTGACATGACAACTCACTTTCCCTCAAGCCTACTCCGAATGTTGCCTGAGTTTTCAAAAAATATATCCTGCTAGCATAACAAACATTTCATGAAAACAAAACCCTTCCGCGGCACCTCGTGCAAATTTTGCTGATAATTAACTGTCAACTTGCTTCATCTGATTAGTATCTTAATATCGCAAAACAGTGGATTCTATTGATTTTAATCAAATTTTAATCTAGAATACCCTTTAAGGAGCTAATCCAACACCATTGAAAGTCCGTTTATTAAATAACGCCAAGAAAATCGGCTCCCACTAAAACTAGAAAGAATGCGATCAATGTGAAGATCCAATCAACGAACACCCCATTACTGCAGAACCTGAGTCAACCAAGAATGGGAGTCCCACAATATGCCAAAAATTGGATTACACCAACTGACCTTCGGCTTCGACACGAACGTCAGCTTACTCTTTGACCACGTCGATTTAGATCTCGAATCACACTGGAAACTGGGGTTGGTCGGCCGCAATGGTCGCGGCAAGACTACCCTTTTCAACCTCTTGCTGGGAAACCTGCCCTATCAGGGAACGATTACCGGCAATCAGAAATACGTCTACTTTCCGGCGACCGTCACCGATCCTAGTCAGACCGCCGCGGCCGTTCTCCAGGCCATTTCACCCGTTGCCGACTGGCAGTTGGAACGGGAATTACGCCAACTGGATTTAGACCCCGCACGCCTGACGCAGCCCTTCGACACCCTGTCCGGCGGCGAACAGACCAAGGCGCTCCTCGCTATTTTATTTGCCGATGACCAAGCCTACCCGCTCATCGACGAACCCACAAATCATCTGGATCTGCCGAGCCGGCGCCGCGTTGCCACCTACCTCAAGAGTAAGCGACAAGGCTTCATCGTCGTCAGCCATGACCGGCACTTTCTCAATCAAGTGACCGACCACACGCTGGCCATTGAGCGGAAACAAGTGATTTTATATCACGGTAACTTCGCCGTTTACGAGGACCAGAAGAAGCGGCGTGACGCCTTTGAAGAGGAGAAGGACGCCAAATTGAAGAAGGAAGCGGACCGCCTCAAGGGCATCGCCGTCGATATCACGCACTGGGCGCAGGCCACCGAGAACTATCAGCACGGCAATCCGCACGAGAAGGATAGCGGTTGGCGGGCCGCCGGCAGTAGCACGCTTCCCGCCAAGATGATGAAACGTGCGAAAAATGTCGAACGGCGGCGAGACCGCAAGCTCAAGGAGACCGAGAGCTTGCGGCAAAATATCGAACACGTGGCGCCGCTTGCCATGACACCGGTGCCGACCCACTATCAGCCGCTGCTCCACGTGGCCGACTTTTCCCTGTGGTACGGCGATCGCCAGCTCTTCCAGCCGGTGTCATTTGACCTCGAACAGGGGGACCGGGTCGCCATCATCGGCCCCAACGGCTGTGGCAAGTCTTCTTTGATTCACTACCTGCGCGACACCTTTACCGGCGAACACACCGGTACGGCCGACCTGAAACCCCAGTTATCGTTGAGTATCTCACGGCAATTGTCGCCGGATAACCGCGGGTCGCTGACGGCATTTGCCAACGCCCACCATCTCGACCGCAACGCGCTCCTGAACAACCTCAAGAAGCTCGGCCTGCCACGCGACGTTTTCACCACTCCCATCGAGCAAATGAGCATGGGCCAGCAGAAAAAGGTCGAACTCGCTCAGTCACTCGCGACCCCGGCGAACCTATTCATCTGGGACGAGCCGCTCAACTACCTGGACGTTTTCAATCAAGAACAGCTGACCACGCTGATTCAACAGGCCCAGCCAACGCTTCTTGTCGTCGAACATGACCAGCAGTTCATTGACGATGTAGCGACTAAGGTGATTGAATTGCGGCCGTAATCTTTTTAAACACAACGCCTTTTTAAACACAACTGTCACACATTAAAAAATACTCACACTAAAGAGTCCACCAAATTAGAGACAACTTCCTAACTTGGCAGGCTCTTTTTAAAAATCAATAAGCATGACGCAAATCCCAATTTTTCTTCAAGTATACTTGAAGAAATCCATAAATTGACGGACTTTATCAAGTATGCTTAATAAAAATGGAAAATTCATAGGTTTTATTAACTGTACTTTATAAAAAACAGGAATTTCAATCTAAACAATCCACCTCACTCTTCCAACGTCGCCCGCAGCACCTTAATCACTCGCTGCTGCATAGGCGTCAGGACGTGCGATGTCCGGGTCACGATGCTCGAAATGAATGCCGGTTGTTCATCGTCCAGCAGTTCCAGTCGGACCACGTCGTTGCGGTGCTGGTCCACGATGCCCGTCAGGAAGGTCACGCCGACATTTTCCGCGACCAGGTTCATGATGACATGCGTGTCGGTCGCGCGAAAGACCACATCTGGGCGGAAATGGTTGCGGCGCGTCAGCTTATTAAACGCTGTGTTATGGACAAAACTACTATTAAATAGAACAAACTTCTCCCGCTTGAGCTCGCTGAAGTAGATCCGCTTGCGGGCCGCCAACGGATGCCGGGCCGAGACGAAGATGTTAAATGGCTGGCGATCAAACTCCTCGGCGACCAGCGTTCGGTACGCCAGTGGTTCCGTCGAGCCTAGCAACGCCACGTCCGCCTGGCCATCGCGCAAAGCATTGCGTAGCCAGACCGAGCCACCCGCCAGCGTCTGGATGTTCTCAAGGATTCCCTGCTGTTGGAGTTGGGCGGCAACCTTGGGAAAGTAGTAATTCTCGATGATTGGCGGCAAGCCCAAGACCATATGTTGGTCGGCCAAATGCTCCAGTTCCTGATGCGCCACCTGTAATTCGGATAAAATGGTCTGCGCGTGCACGGCCAGTTGTTCCCCGCTCGGCGTGACGATCAGCTCGTTATGGACGCGGTCACGCAGAAAGAGGGTCGTGTTGAATTCTCGTTCCAGCCGTTTGATGGCCATAGTGATCGTCGGCTGGGTCACATTGAAGTCCGCCGCCACTTTCGAAAAGTTTTTTTGCTTAATTAATTGATTGAAATAGTCTAGGTCATTGATGTTCACGTTTAATCCCTCTCAATCCAGTGATTGTCACGATGATATAAATTATATTTATAGTTGCTGTCATATTTGACTATAACATATTTCGCCAGCTATAGTATTCTCTGTAAAGTAATTAAACGAGCGGAGGAATTCAATTTGACATCAGCTAATTCCATCTTAAATAATCCATTTTTAAACAAGGGCACGGCCTTCACCACAGCCGAACGCGAAGCCCTAGGCCTAGTGGGCACCCTACCCAGCCACGTCCAAACGTTGGACGAACAGGCCACACAGGCTTACGCCCAATTTCAAAGCAAATCTACGCAACTCGAAAAGCGCCTCTTCTTAATGACGCTCTTCAACGAAAACCGGACGCTCTTCTTCCGGTTAATGGACGCGCACGTGGTCGAATTCATGCCGATCGTGTACGATCCCACGGTGGCCGATTCCATCGAACAGTACAGCCACCTCTTCACTGACCCGCAAAACGCCGCCTTCATTTCCGTCGACGACCCCGACAACATCGAAGCGTCTCTCAAAAACGCCGCTGACGGCCGCGACATTCGGTTGGTCGTGGTGACCGACGCCGAGGGAATTCTGGGCATGGGCGACTGGGGCGTCAACGGTGTCGATATTGCCGTTGGGAAACTGATGGTCTACACCGCCGCAGCCGGGATTGACCCCGCCCAGGTGCTCCCCGTCAGCATTGACGCCGGCACCAACAACCAAGCCCTCCTGGATGATCCCCTCTACTTGGGCAATCACCACCAACGCCTCACCGGTGACCGCTACGACGATGTCATCGACCAATTTGTAACCGCAGAACAGAAGCTGTTTCCAGAATCACTCCTGCACTGGGAAGACTTCGGGCGCTCCAACGCCCAGGTCATTCTCGACAAGTACAAGGATCAAATCGCCACGTTTAACGATGACATTCAAGGCACCGGGATGGTCGTTTTGGCCGGTATCCTGGGCGCCCTCAACATCTCCAAGGAAAGCATCAAGGACCAAAAGTTTGTGACGTTCGGTGCCGGGACCGCCGGTATGGGAATCGCCAACCAAATTTTAGACGAGCTCAAACGCGCCGGTCTGTCCGAAGACGAAGCCCGCAAGCATTTCTACGCCGTCGACAAGCAGGGACTGTTATTCAACGACACCCCCGACCTGACCGCCGCGCAGCAGGACTTCACCCGCGACCGCAGCGAATTTTCCAACGCCGATGACCTGACGACCTTGGCCGCCGTGGTCAAGACCGTGCACCCGACCGTGTTGATTGGGACTTCCACGCAGCCCGGCACCTTCACGGAAGACATCGTCAAGGACATGGCTGCCCACACCGACCGGCCCATCATTTTCCCACTGTCGAACCCAACTAAGCTGGCCGAAGCGACCGCCGCTGATCTGATCAAATGGACCGACGGCAAGGCGCTGATTGCCACCGGGATTCCGGCTGCCGACGTTGACTACAAGGGCACGACCTATCACATCGGCCAAGGCAACAACGCCTTGATGTACCCAGGCCTCGGCTTCGGCCTGATTGCCGCCAAGGCCAAGGTCTTGAATGGTGAAACGCTGTCCGCTGCCTGCCACGCGCTGGGCGGTATCGTCGACACGACCCAACCGGGCGCCGCCGTCCTACCACCCGTTTCACAGCTGACCGCCTTCTCCCAGAAATTGGCCGAAATCGTTGCGCAAAGCGTGGTCGATCAACGGTTAAACAAGGAACCGATTGCCGACGCTAAGCAAGCCGTTGCCGACATGAAATGGACGCCGGTCTACCGGGACTTACCAGAAAGTCTGGTATTGGACTAAATTTAAATTCGATTTGAGCGTTGCTGCTGATGCGGTAACGCTTTTTTGAGCGAAAAATTGGCTAATGTGTTATAAATGACCGTAAGGGAGGCGAGCCACATGCAACCAGAAAGACCGTCCTTTTCTCGTAAAATCATTACTATCGGCAGTTCACTCGGCATCACCATCCCAACTGAGATAGCTAACCAACTAAATCTGGCAAACGGCGCTGAGGTTGATGTTCAATCGCTGCCAAACGGATTTTCTATAACTAAACGCTCAAAATTTGACCCAGTATTTATTGCCAGTATGGAAAAAGGACTGAAAGAATATCACGGCGCATTGGAAATCTTGCGTAAGAGTGACCAGTAAAGTCGTCATACACAAAAGCAGGTGACCCTCTCTCACATCGACTGACGACTAACGTTTGGCTGCCAACAACGACTCACAAAAATTGTTATTTTTTCAATCGCGTCCGAATCCGGCTCAGCGACACCGGCGTCATCCCCAAGTAAGACGCCACCAAATGTAGCGGCACCCGTGACAAAATTTCCGGGTCATCGGCCGCCAATTGTTGGTAGCGCTCAACCGGAGAATACTGGAGCTGGTCGAAGAAAATGTTGCGATAGGCAATGAATCGTTCGCAGACAAACCGTGTGATGGCGGGCTGAATCGCGGGATATTTTCGCTGAATCTGGTCAAAAGCGGTCTTACTCAGAATCAATACCTGCGTGTCCTCAAAACTCTCAATCGAAAACCCACTTGGCTGTCCCAGATAGAAACTTTCAAAGGAAGAAACAAGTTGGTTTTCAAAGAAAAATTGTAGGGTAATATCCTTGCCATCGCTGTTATGCCAGAGTCGCAAGGCCCCCCGCGTGACGATGAAAATTTCGGTCGCCACGTCGCCTTCGGCTAGTAGCGTCGTGCCAGCGGGAACCCTTTTCGCAACGAATAAGTCCTGTAAGTCTGCCCAATGCTCACCGATTTCCGGAAACTTTTGTGCTAAGTATGCTGGTATTGCCATGTGACCGCTACCCCTTTCGCTGACCCCGTTAACATATGTTAATGCCATCTATCTACTCCTCATTTATACTCTCTTTATTAACTAAAAACGAGGTCTTAACTATGAAAACTGTCATTATCTTTGATCATCCCTATACCGCAACTGCCGGCAACAACGTCCCCCACCACCGTTCCTTCTTAGCGGCCCTACTCCAAAGTGTCATGACCCAACTGCGCCACGAAAACAACGATATCGACCTGATCGACCTACACGCGGACGGCTTTAATCCCGTGATGTCGGCGAGTGACCTGAGTAATTGGCGCCGCGGCCAAGCCATCGACCCGCAAGTCGCCGACTACCAGCAACGCCTGCTCGCCGCCGACCGCATCATCTTCATGTTCCCCGTCTGGTGGGAAGTCATGCCGGCCATGACCAAGGGGTTTCTCGACAAGGTCTATGCCAAGGGTCAACTGTACCAGGCCGATAACATGCAGACTAAGCTGACCAAACAGCCCAAAGTCGATATCATCACGACCATGAGCACGCCTAACCTGGCCTATCGCCTATTGTTTGGCGCGCCACTTGCCAAGCTTCTGTTCCGCGGAACCTTTTTGAAGACCCGGCTGTGGCATTTCAAATGGCACAACGTTGCACAGGTTGAGAAGAAGTCGCTGGCAAAGCGGCAACAGATTTTGCGCGATTTTAGGATTTAGGAATTAAAAAGCACGCGTTAACTGATTAAAGTTAATGGGTGCTTTTTTGTTATTAATAATTGTTTTGTAGTGTTAAGTTTATCTGGCCGAAACGTGTGCTAAGAGGCAGCTGGTTCCGCTTAAACCTGATAACCAAACAATCCAAAACCGGGATTATTCGGTTATCAGCCTTAATACTCGCCAGCTAACCGCCTCTTATCACACTCTTTCCCATATCTATTATACCATGCCCACCCCATCAAAAACAGACTAGTCATTCCCGCCAATGCGCGTAAACTAGGGGCTCGGAGGTGATTGGATGTCAGAAACAGAGGCACACCATTTGCAGGTGATCTACCAGCGCCTGACCGGTGATATTGACCGGCTCACGGCTCAGTTGGCCGCGCTCAGTCAAACGGCCCGAGATATGAAGCAACAGCTCAACAGCGAAGGCCATCTCGACTTAGGCACCTTCAGTGATCAGCTGGATAGCTTTGCCAGTATTGAAGCTAACAACCGGCAGATCGATACGTTGAATGCCCGTCACGATACCGCTGTGACGCGGCTGGCACACGCCCAATTGCTGCTACCCCAAGCTTACTTTGCCAAACTCCAACTCGACTTTGGTGACGGCGATGCCGAGGCTCTCTACCTCGGCAAGGTCGGCTACACCGATGAAAACACCAACGACCTCATTTATGATTGGCGGGCTCCCGTAGCTGACGCCTACTACGCCAACCGCACCGGCGCCACCAGCTACCAAGCCAATGGTCACACCATCCCCGTCACCGTCGTCGCCCGGCAACAATTTATCATCGACCACGCCGACCTCCAACAGGTCATCGACACCGACGTGGCTATCGGCGACCCGCTTTTGCTCGACGTTCTCGCTAGTAATCGTAGCGGCGGTCTGCAGGAGATCACGGCTACCATTCAACAGGAACAAAACGCGATTATTCGTGAAAATAGCCAGCCCACGGTCATCGTCGACGGTGTGGCGGGTAGCGGCAAGACGTCCGTGCTTCTTCAGCGGGTCGCTTACCAACTCTACCGCCACCGCGACAGCTGGACGCCAGCCGATATCTTAATTTTGACGCCCAACGTCGCCTTTAGCCGCTACATTCGCGGTGTATTGCCAGCACTGGGTGAGGCCGAACCACTGAGCACGACCTATCTTAATTTGGTTCACTCTTGGGGCCGGCGCTTTGGCCTGACCATCCCAACCACTCGCGGCAACCATCTCACCGAATTAGCAAAAATTCTGCAAGCACCGCTAACCATCACCCCGGCCGGACTCACAAAAGCGGCCTACGACCAATCCAACGCGCACGATGCCCTACTGACGCGCATGCAGCGGGCCTGGCGCTGGCTTCAAGCCGTCGACCGTTTGCCGGAAGATGTCAGTCAGTGGCTCGACTGGCCGGAATTGGCCAAACAGCTGGGATTGACTGACTTAACCCCCTACGACCAACTGTACCTGTTGATTCAGTTCACAGCCTACCAGCAAACGGCCACCGCGGCGCTCTTCGTGGATGAGGCCCAGGACTACGCCGCAGACACCTGGCTATTTCTGACCGCCATCTACCACAACGCCGAACTCACCATTGTTGGCGACCACCGCCAGCGACTGACGGGCCAGGCCGTGACCATCCCCGATTACTTTGACCCCGCCAAGACAACCGTCCTCCACCTCACTACCAGCTACCGGGCGACCGGCGAGATCACACGCTTCTTCGCCCAATTCGCCGGTGATTGGCAAACGACCATTCAAGCGGTGCAGGCGGCGGGGACCGCCCCACGCGTGCTGGAAAATGCTGACTTGAAACAGGTGCTTGCGACACTCCCCACAACGCCGGGACAGAGTATTGGTGTCCTCACCACTTCTCAAGAGACTGCGGCCGAACTCGCCGACCAGTTAACAGGTGCCCAGCTCATTACAAGCGAGGGCACGCAAACTGTTCAGCCCGGAATCAACGTGCTTCCCCTGACCGTGGCGAAGGGCTTGGAATTCGACTTTGCCGTGGTTACCGATTGGCATGCTGACTTTTATCAGGATGCACAGTTTGGCAACAACCGCCGTTATGTGGCGGCTTCGCGGGGAACTAAGGGACTAGTTCTGATTCACTAATATTAGTTATTAAAGGTCCCACGCCATTATCAACGTGGGACCTTTAGTATTTAATAATTGTAAACCGATTATTTACTCACTAATAACCAACAACGACTTAATCGCCTCACGCTTATCCATCGCCGCATAGGCTTCTGCCACGTGGTCGAGGTCGAAACGCTTGGTGAACACCTTACCTGGGTGGATCTCACCCTTCAAGACGGCGTCCAATAGTACGGCGCTGTCGTAGGTCGTTACGGAAGCAATCCCACCCCGCAAGCCAATGTTCTTCCAGAACAAGTTGTTGGTGTTCATTTCGGCCTTTTGCGGCACTCCTACCCGGCCAACGACGGCGCCCGCGCGGCCAACTTTAACGGCCGTATCCACGGACTGTTCCGTCCCGACACATTCGAGCACGGCGTCGGCCCCGGCACCAGCGGTCAGCTCCAGAACGCGTTTAACCGCGTCATCGCCCCGTTCGGCCACAATATCGGTCGCGCCAAATTCGGTGGCCAAGGCTTGCCGGTCGGCGTGCCGACTCATCGCGATGATCCGCTTAGCGCCCCGGAGTTTGGCGGCAATCACGCCACACAGCCCCACGGCACCGTCGCCCATGACCACGACCGTGTCGCCAGCCTTGACTTCGGCGGTCGCAGCGGCGTGGTAGCCGGTCGCCATGACATCGGCCAACGTCAAGAGGTCGTTCAGTTGCGCATCGGAGTAATCGCTAGGCTGGCCCGGAACCTTCACCAAGGCCCAATCCGCGTTCTTGAAACGTAGGTATTCACCCTGATAGCCCACGATTTCATCATCGGTCCGCGCGTTTTCACAGTTGCCATCGAAGCCGGCCAAACAAGCCGCACAGTGGCCACACCCATGAGTAAAGGGCGCGATGACAAAGTCGCCGGGCTGCACGTTGGTCACATCACGACCAACACTTTCGACGATGCCGATAGCTTCGTGGCCGACCGGCGTATTCTTTTGCCGGTCGTTGATGCCGCGATACCACCAGAGGTCGGACCCGCAGACGCAGGCGCGCACGATTTTTAGAACGGCGTCGGTTGGATTCTTGACGCTGGGTTTCGGTAATTCTTGGGCTTCCACTTTGCCCGGTTCAACGAAGACTGCTGTTTTCATAACTTCATCCTCCAATTAGTTATTGATACGGTCAGTGTATGCCTTGAAGTGAGCTTCAAGGCAAGGGTTATTTGAAATTAGCCCACCAAGCCGGCAGCTGTTGGTCGGCCGTGGCTAAATCACCGGCGGTCATGCCAATTCCGGCCACAACATTTGCTTGTGGAATCAGCCCGGCAAAGTCAGCTTCATAGCCACCGGGCGTTCCGGCATCCGTGTAAAATGGCGCGACCGTGCCGGTAAAGTTGGTCAATTGCCGTAAGAAACTTCGAACGGGCGTGGCGACCTTGGCCGACCACACGGGGCCACCAACCAGAATCGTGTCAAACAGTGTGAGGTCGGGCAGCGCGTTGGTCAATTTCGGCAAATCACCGCTGGCAAGTTGCTGATTCGCCACGTCTGAAGTCGCGTACATGTCGTTCGGGAAAGTTCCCGCCGGCACGGTCAACGTGACCCGCGTCGCACCAGTCACCCGTTGTAGCGCCGTCGCCATCTTCGCCGTGCTTCCGGACCACGAATAATCAACGATCAAAACTTTTGTTGGCATTTGAAAATCCCCTTTGTTGTAGTTGTTACCTCTAGCATACAGGGTTACAGTTGGTTGAAGGCAAGGGGAAGTCACAATTTTTTTGAAGCGTCTCTTTACTAACGAAATTTAGAGAGCATTTGTAACGGTGCTTTTGAAATTTTGGCAAAAAAAGAGCAAACTTGACCTAATCAGAGAGGAAAATCATGACTCGGGGAATCAAGCCGTTATCTATATTGCTACTGATGGTTATCGCATTCTTCACTGACTTATATCGGTCAATGTTGCCAAACTGGCTCGTATTCGGCGTATTTGCCATCTTGTTCGTTACGGTTGCCAGCTATGCCTATCATGTCGTCACAAGAAAATAATCATTATCACGGCAAACGGGACGCGCAACCATTATCGTTGTGCGCCCCATTTACTATTTCCGTTAAACCACATGACTAAACCCCATCGTCAGGCGTTTCCTCCTGATGATCAACCTTATCTGCATGTTCCTTTTCCAATGCCCGTAGTTCTGCCTCGGTGGTCTCCATGTGGTCGTAGAAGTGGTTGAGCTTGTAATTCAGGTGGTCGATTGCCGCCTGCAAGTCGTCACGTTTTTCTTCCATCACGGCCAGCTGTTCCTTCAGCAAGGACTTTTGTTCCTTGGTGTTGTCCTCTTGGGCATCGAACAGTTCGATGTACCGCCGCAGATTTTCAATGCTCATCCCCGCAGCCCGCATCTGGGTCACGAAGCGAATCCGCCGAATGATGCGGTCATCGATGTCGCGGTTGCCCACCGGGGTCCGGTCAATGGCAGGAATGAGGGATTCTTTTTCGTAGTAGCGAATCGCCGCGGAAGAGACACCCGTTTTTTCGCTGGCTTCTTTGATGTTCATTTTATTTCAGCTCCTTAAGTTTAGTAAACCGGTCGATTCTGCCCCTCGGTTGCGGGGTCTGCCATCCCGATACTATCACGACTGTAGCGTGTGGGGTCCGCAATCATCTTCAAGACGACATCGGCCACGCTGGCCCGCGACCCAGAAACACCGTTGTACGGTTGGTCTTTGGTCGTGACGGTGTAGCTAATGTCGCGGTCGTTCAACCAAGGCAAACGTAATGTCGTGTAGTCCAGGCCAGATTGTGCAAGTAGCTTATCTGATTCCCGAGCTGGGGTCATCCCAGCGCCAATCATTTCCAAGTTCCAGCGGCCAAATTCACCACCGACTTCATCGTAGAGCCCGAGAACGTTGGTAAATAACACGCGGTCCACGTGATTGGCGTGCATGGCGCTGATGACGTTCTTGGTCAACCGATTCCGCCGGTCGTGATCGACCATCGCTACGAAGATCAAGTCTTGGCCCGCCATGGCAGCGGTCACGGCGGCTTCATCAGCGATATCACCATCGACGAGCGTCACGCGCGGATTATCCTGCAGGTCGCTGAGCCGACTGGCGTTACGGAGAAATAGCGTCAACTCAACGTCCGCAAATGTTGCTTCGGTTAAGATACGCTGTTCAACGAGCCGCGCAATTTGACCGTTAGCGGCTAAAATCATGACTTTTTTACTCATTATTAAGACTCCTTTGTCTGCGGCAACCAGTATTTAAAGTCACTGGTCGTCCTTCTAAGTTCACATTTACCAGTGTTGGGGAGACCTCTCCAACTACTTGAATGACCTTAGATTAAACCTTCATGTACGCTTCAAGGCAAGG
The DNA here is from genome assembly GCF_016861695.1 of Levilactobacillus andaensis. Taxonomy (GTDB): domain Bacteria; phylum Bacillota; class Bacilli; order Lactobacillales; family Lactobacillaceae; genus Levilactobacillus; species Levilactobacillus andaensis. The sequence goes on from NZ_BOLP01000003.1 coordinate 304,070, forward strand.
GAAAAGTTGACTTTCCCCCCCAACCGCATAAAAGCCGCAGACACACCTAAACTCAGTGTTCTGCGGCCTATTTTCGATTGGTTAATACTTCGCTCTAAGCAATCAACGCATACGTCGCCCGGAACTCGCGCAAGATAGTCGCTTTAAAACCTTCAATCTGCTTCATGTCCAACTGTTCCTGCACGGCGGGGACCAGTAACCCCGTCAGTTGGAGTCGCAATGTGGCCGCCAAATAGGTCTCGGCGCGGTCCAGTGTGAGTTGGTGCGTCTTCACCTGCTGCAAGACCGTTTGGACCAGCGCCTCTGCTTGGAACAAGACATAGGCGGCGGGGAACTCTTTGACGATGAAATTGGCCTGCTGTCCCTGATCGACGTAGACCTCCAGTTGGCCAAAATAAACTCGGTAGGCCCCAGTGAATTGCTGGTACAACGCCGGATAGGCCTTCTTCAGCTCTGTGGTAAACGTTTCGGTCGTTGACCCCATTAGCAGTAGCGAATCCAACCAAATTGGCAGGAACGTTGCTGGCGCAAAGTGCCGCGGAACGGGATGTTCGGCGATGAATTGCAGGTGGCGAGCCACCACCGCTTGGACGATTTCGTCCTTATTCTTAAAGTATAAGTAGAGACTGGCGCGACTAACATTTACGGCCGCCGCCAGTTTACTCATGGATACCGTTTGAAATCCTTTGATTAAAATCACGTGATTGAGCTTGATAGTCAGCTCTTTTTGGTCGATCATGGCGTTCAACTCCTATGAATCTAGAATAACATTTCTTGACGTTTTAGACAATATATTATACTATTTGTCTAAATTAAATTTAAAGAAGTCTTCATTTATGAAAAAGGTTGTTGTTTCTGGCGGTTCCGGTTTCGTTGCTAGCTGGGGCCTCACGGAATTTCTCACCCACGGTTACGCGGTGGTGACTAGCTTACGGTCCCTCGCCAAGGCCGACAGTATCAAGCAAGAACTCCATTGGAATTGGTTATTCCGTAATAAAAAAATCATAGGAATCCTGCTATTAGTTAGTAGACTATCCTATGACCTTTTAAGTTTGACCATATGCACTAAATTCTATTTTTATAATCTTGTCTGGCATAAAAAGCATGTAGGATATGTACGTAATTTTCCTGTACTGAATAAATAAGCACATAATTTTTTACGTACAATCTCCTTATGACAGTACCATCGCGCATAACGGCCCATCGTGGACATCTGAGAGCATTTCTATGCAATGACGCTATCGCCTGCATAAAATACTTTGATTGTTCAGTTGCTGCTGTATTATTCAATAATGCGTTTCGAATATACCCAACCAAATTTGTCATCTCTGTTGCCGCTTCATGATGCATGATAACTAGATAATGCTTAACCTGCCTCATCTAGTCTTCTAACCGTTTAGCAAACATCTCAGCAAGTTCACTCTCCGTTACTCCCGAATTATCCTTCATATCCGCTATTCTTCTTTTAAGCATCGCAACCATGGCAGGATCTAAATCATCCTCAGTGTAGACTCTTTCCTTTGTCGTTGGCTGGAAAGGCATCTCCCCATCCCGCGCAAACTGTTCGACAAACATATTAATTGCAGCAGTCAAATTAATTCCTAGTTTGCTTGCAACCTGATCCGCCTTATTTTTAGTTTCTGTATTCACACGAACCGTAAAGGCTGTTTTTTCTGATGCGTTCTCCATGTTACTAGCCTCCAGACTTGATGATACCTATATTATACCAAATAGGTTAAAATGCAAAAAGAAAGCACCAATCGCGTGTGCTTCCTTTTGCTATCTCTATTCAAATTAAGCTAGTCCTTAACCCCAGCAATTTCAAAGCTAAAGTCGTGGTCGATGTCGCCCGCAATGTGGTATTGCGGTTCGACGTCAGCGCCCCAGCTATCGATGCCCCCGACACCGCGGACGGCGCCAAAGATGGTCAAGACCGTGCGGCGAACCAGTGGCAACTCCTCAATATGAGTGGCACTTTCCAATTCCTCCGGCGTGTAAGGCAGGCAGCTAAAGGCAAATGGATGCCCGGTCTGCCGAATCGTCAGGCTGAATGGCTGGTGGTCGGGATCGGCATTGTTGAGCGTTGTGGCCCGCGTCACTTTGACCCAGTCGTTCCTCATGTGCATCCCGCACTCCTGCGGCACCATGTACGGCGTCACGGGCAGGCCATCAACGTGGTACGTGCCCGGACGACCACCCGCTTGCCGATCGGGATACGTTTCACCCGAGAGACCTTGGTAGTCAAATCCGGTGGCGGCGGTCGGCATGACTAACCGCAGACCAAACGCTGGCAACTCTGGCAAACCAGTTGCCCCGTTGTAGTGGACGTTGACCGCGATTTTACCGGTACCATCGACGATGTATTCGACCGATGCCGTGGTGGCAGGGGTCGTGGTGGTCGTGTAAGTGAATTTCACCGCGACCGTCGTGGCCGTTTCGTGGTCGGAATACTGGTTGTTGACGGGCGCAATCGGCAACTGAATCGGCTGACCATCAACAGCCACGTCGATTTGCGTGCAGGCACTGAACAGGTCGGCGCCCAACCATGCTGCGGACTTCGTGGAGAACCCATTACCGCGGTCATTGTCGGTCGTGGCCCGCCAGAAAGCCGGATTCGGCGTGCGGTACAGCCATTCCTTGCCGTATTGGACCAGCGACTCCAACCCATGCCGGTCGTAAGCGAAGATGTAGTGGAACCCGGGACCGCTCAGTCCCAAGGTCTCGTCGCCATAAATCACGTTTAATTTAGTCGTGTTGGCCATAGTAGTAGTCCACCTCCTGTAGTGCTGGTTTCGGCGTGCGGTCGGCAAAGAGCAGGCCATCGCCGGAAAATTCATAGTTGGCGTGCCGGTCATCGAAGTCCCCGCCGTAACGGAGAACGGGTTGACCAGTCACCGTATCCTTGACCCAGAGCGCTTGGTCGATGTAATCCCAAATGAAGCCCCCCTGATACATTGGATACTTATCAATTAAGTCGGTATAACTGTTCATGCCACCCAGGGAGTTCCCCATGTCGTGCATGTACTCACAGTTCACAAACGGCTTGGCCGGATCATTCTTCAAGTAGTCCTCGATGGCATCCGGATGGTCGTACATCATACTTTCCATGTCGGAGATACGATCCGCATAATCCCGGTTACGGCAAACGCCCTCGTAGTGGGTCAGCCGCGTTGGGTCAACGTCGTGGTAGTACTTGTCCATGGCCGCGATGTCGTCGCCGGCGTAGGATTCGTTCCCTAATGACCAGATCAAAACGGCCGGATGGTTCTTGAACATTTCGTAGTTGCTCTTGGCCCGGTCGAGCACGGCCAATTGCCATTGTGGCAAGCTGCCCGGCACGTTGTAGGACGGCTCAACGGCACCCATCTTTTGCCAAGTCCCATGCGATTCAAGGTTATTCTCAGCCATCATGTAGATCCCGTTGCGGTCACATAGGTGGTACCACTCGTCCTGGTCGGGATAGTGACAGGTCCGTACGGCGTTGATGTGATTTTCTTTAAAAATTTGTTGGTCGTAATCCATGTCGGCTTGCGTCACGGCACGGCCACGATGGGCATCCCATTCGTGACGGTTGACGCCGTTTAAAATCAAGCGTTGACCGTTGAGTTCCATGACTTTGTTCTTCATTTCAAAGCGGCGGAACCCGACTTGGTAAGGCACGACTTCGACCAGATTCCCCGTGGCGTCGCGCAACTCGACTTGGAGCTGGTAGAGGTACGGGTCGTGGTGGTTCCAGAGGTGAACATGATTGATGGTCGCGGATATGTCTAGCGTGTCAGCGGCCTCATTTTCGGTCGTCCAAATGGCCTCACCGGTGTCGTTCAAGAGGCTCACGTTGACGGCCCCCGCTAGCTCATCGGCAGCGGATAATTTCAAATTGACCCGCAAGTCGCCGGTCACAAATTCATCGTCGACACCCGCCCGAATCGTCATGTCTTCGACGTGTAAGGCTGGCTTGGCGACCAACCGCACGCTACGGAAGATACCGGAAAAGCGGAACATATCCTGATCTTCGAGGTAGGCAGCGGTGCTGTGCTTAAAGACCTCAACGGCCAGAATATTGTCGCCAGCCTGAAGATAAGGCGTCAGGTCGAATTCGGAACGGCTGAAGCTATCTTCGGCATAACCTACGAATTGGCCATTTAACCAGAGATACATCGCCTGTTCGACCCCGTCAAATTCGATGCTGACCCGCTTGTTTTGCAGTGCGGTGGCCAGTGTGAAGTGTTTGACGTAAGCCCCCACGGTGTTCTCGGGGTCGGTGCTAAACATGCCCTTTTCGGGACGGTCGGCACCCATGCTGTAAGCGGGACGGCGGTAGTGCTTGCCTTCCCACGGATAAGTCGTATTAATGTACTGGATCTGGCCGTAACCGGCGAGTTCGATGTGGCCAGGAACGGTCAATTGATCGAAGTCGGAACGGTCGTAATCGGTCTCATAGAAGCCGACTGGACGATGTTGGGGATCCTTCGCAAAAGAAAATTCCCAGGAACCGTCGAGGCTTTGAACCAAACTACTCTGCTTGGCCAGGGCTTCGGCAACCGTCGCATACCCGCGGTGGTCGCTGTGAGCTGGTAACTGGTTGATCCGAAAAGTCTGGGGATCATCCAGCCATGAAATTTCTGCTTTCAAAAGTTTTCCTCCTTTTTAAAACGCTTACACTGATAATTATACAGCAGAATTACTGGGATACCAGCGAAGTCGAATTAAATTGTAATATGAAAAGTGACTAAACCAGTTTGGTCTAAATTCATCATCAAGACGACCGGTTTAGCCACTTATGCATTAGACTAATTTTTTGATTTTAATTGACATGGTGGTACTTTCGCCTTACCGGCCGACAGATATGGGCTGGAACGGTGCGGACACAACTTGAAGCCTCGAAAGTACCGAGTCTACAAGCTTGGTCTTCTACTAAGCCAACGGAAGACCACCGTCAGCTAAGTAGAACGACGCGCCTGAGCCCATATCTGCCGACCTCTCGGCTTAGGTGGAAGCTCTCTGGCAACCTAGTAGCTAGCTGAATATCCAGAACAATCTCACAATTCGATGTTGCTACTGGAAAGGATCAATCCGAGCCAACAGAATTTCTAGCAACCGCAGTCCACCCATTTCATACCAATTCATCAATCAATACAGGACTACTTGACGTTTTCAGCGCCCAACTTCTTCTGCAATTCTTCAACGATTTCGGCATGTTTCTTTTCGGAGATATTAACCTTGAAGACGTAGATGAGCAACGCGAGGATGTGGACAATCAAGCCAGCCCAGAAGGCAAAGGCCTTGAAGAGGGTAATCCCACCGGCTGTAATGGAAGCGGCCGTGGCGGTACCGGTCATGCCGGCAGCAACGGCAACCCAACCAACGACCCCGTTAGAAATCGCACTGGACATCTTGTCGAGCATTGGCCGAATAGCCAACGTCACGGCTTCACTCCGCGTCCCATTCTTCAATTGACCATATTCGATGGTGTCGGTCAACGTCAGAATAACGGCCATGAAGATAAAACCTTGTGGCACGTAGTACAGAACTAAGGCGACCATGACCATGAATAAATTATCGGTTGAGACGATCAGGATGATGTAGGCCAAAATCATGGCACACATGCTGACGGCATAAATCGTCTTCCGCGTGACCCATTTATTAATGATTGGGTACAGTGGTGACGTGAAGAATCCTGAAATGGTTGGAATCAAGCCGGCGATCCAGAACAGACCTGGCTTGTCCAAAACGTACTTGAACATGTAGAACATCAGCCCAGCAGTCGCAGCGTTCCCGAACCCGTAAACCAAGTATGGTAGCGCAGTCCAGAGCATCTGGTCGTTATGTGCCAAGGCCCAGAACATGTCTTTCAAACTCGTCTTTTCCTTAGCGGCATTCCGCAAAACGTTTTGCTTTTCGTGGGTCCCCAAGGCAACGATAAATGAACAAATAATGGCAACAGCGGCAATAATAATCCCGAAGGTCGTCCAGCCCGCTTGGCCTTCGTTATGCTTCCCAGTAGCGAGATAAGTGACGTAGGTGACGACTGGAACGATGGTCATCGTGACGATATTTTGACCAAATCCAGTAAAGTTCCCAGCGGCCGTAAAGATGGACCGTTCGTGGCTGTCTTCACTCAAGGCAGGAATCATGCCCCAGTAGGAGACGTCCCGGAAGGAGTAGAAGATATCAAAGATGGTGAAGATCGGAATAAAGAGAACCATGAACCAAGTGGTGTTTGACCGTGACAGCCCGAAAATCCCGGACATCAGGACAATCAGCAGCAAGGCGGAAACCGTCCCGGCACCGATCAACCAAGGCTTGAACCGGCCCCAACGCGTGTTCGTGTTATCAACGATATTCCCAATGATTGGATCAATAAAAATTTCAAGAATTCTGAGGACGAAAATGAGTCCCGTAATCATAGCAATTGATTTGGTAGCCTGAGACTTTGACACGCCGGTGAACATGGCCGTCGTGACGTAAATCATAAAGTAAGTCCCAAACATCATTGATAACGCAGAATGGCCAAAGTTCCCAAAGGCAAAGTTGACAACTGGCCAAATCTTACTCTTATGGGCAACTGTTTTTGTAGCATCCATTGTAAATCACACTTTCTGTTTTAAAATTGTGTGGCCCGCCTAATCCCAATTAGACGGTAAACGTGATGACGTTCCAAGAAAACGGTTTCAAAATAATCTGACCGTCATCCTGAATATTCTCCTCAGATACGGACTGCTCCGGTGAGTTCTTGAACTCGGGATCGGTGCAGCTATAGCTGAGATGACTGGTTTCTTGGAGCCGATCATCGTTGAGTTTCACGGCCAGGTCCAGCGACTCCGTTTGATGCCGGTTGACTGCGAAAATCGTGTAATGGTGATCGTCATTCTTAACGGTGACGGCATCCAGGTACGGCACATCGCCGAACTCTGGAACCTGGTACGTTGGCGACTGCGCACTGGTTCGTAGCGCCGTGCCATGAGCGTATTTGGAAACGTCTCGCAACGGCGTAAAGATGGTCTGTTTCAGGAGGCCATCCTTGGTCGTCAGGATTGGCGCAATCACGTTGACTAACTGGGCAAAGCAGGCAATTTTGACCCGATCGGCATGTTTCAACAGCGTAATCAGCGATGACCCAACGAGTAAGGCGTCCTCAAAATTATAGACATCCTCCAACCGATGCGGCGCCTGTTGCCAAGGCTCAAGGTGCGCATCGTGTTCGTTGGAATGGTACCAGACGTTCCACTCATCAAAGGAAATGTTGAGTGTTTTATCTGACTTCTTCGTCGCCTTCGCCGCGTCACAGAGTGCCACGACGGAATTGATGAACTGATCCATCCGAATCGACTTGGCCACGTGATGCATGGTCCCCTTTGATGGCAACTCATAGTACTGATGCATCGAAATGTAATCGACGTTGTCGTAGCATTCATCTAGCACGGTCGATTCCCAGGTCCCAAACGTCGGCGTGTGCTCGTTGGAACTCCCGCAGACGACGACTTTGATGCTAGGATCAAGGCTACGCATGGCCTTAGCGGTTTCGTTGACCAACTGACCGTACTCGTGAGCGGTCTTATGGCCAATCTGCCACGGCGCATCCATTTCGTTACCGAGACACCAGAACTTCACATGGTAGGGTTCTGGATGCCCGTTTTCGCGGCGTTTGTTGGCCCAATATGTATTCGTATCAAGGTTACAATACTCCAGCAAGTTGCAGGCATCCTCGATTCCCCGCGTTCCCAAGTTGACAGCAATCATGGCTTCCGCATCGACCTTCGTCGTCCAGTCCATGAAATCATCGAGACCAAACTGATTGGATTCCACGCTCTGCCAAGCCAAGTCGACTTTTTGCTGACGCTGGTCACGCGGCCCAATGCCGTCCTCCCAGTGATAGCTGGAAACAAAGTTACCACCCGGATACCGGACTAACGGTACGTTGAGCTCTTTTACGGCTGCCATAACATCCTTACGTAGCCCAGCATCGTCGGCTAGCGGACTATCCGGATCGTAAATGCCACCGTAAATGCTGCGCCCCATATGTTCTGCTAAAGACGAATTAATCCGGTGGTCAATCTGACCGATGGGAAATAAGTCCGTCGCATAAAGCTTTCCTTGCATAAATTCTATCCCTCCTTCGTTTTCCGACATTTATGGTAGCAGGTCTATGTAAGCGCTGTCAATGGATGATTAGGTAAAATATGAACTAAATAGGTAAATTTTGGGGTTACGTTCACTAGTAACACTATTTTCGACCGAATTACGGGTTTTATAGCGGCTTTATGTTAATATATATATGAACCTAATATACAAATGAGGTGAATATTTAATGGAAATCGACTTAAATCAAGACTCAGTCGGGCTGCTCAAAGCCTTGGCTAGTCCCATTCGACTCCGTATCATTGACCTGCTCTCTAAACGAGAAATGAATATCCAAGAACTCAGCGCGCACCTCCACCTCAGCAAGTCCATCGTGAGTGCTCACGTGAACCAGCTGGAACGGGCAAAAATCATTGAGACGACACGGAAACCGGGTAAGAATGGCGTCCAAAAAATCTCGCAGTTGCGGGTCAGTTATTTAGGTATTAATTTCCCCAACCGTAAGGAATCGGCCTACTCCCACTACGAGACGCACTTACCGATCGGTCACTATGTGGATTACGATGTCGACCCAGTTTGTGGTTTGGCAACAACAAAGAGCTACATTGGCCACTTGGATGATCCGAAATATTTCATGGATCCTGACCGGGTCAACGCTGGAATCCTTTGGTTTGCCAAGGGTTATGTTGACTACAAAGTGCCTAACCTATTGGACCGCTCGCAAACGATTCAGCAGGTCGAAATCAGTTTTGAAGTTGCCTCGGAATTTCCATTCACCAACGACAATTGGCCCTCCGATATCAGCTTTGAACTCAACGGCATCGACCTCGGCTTCTGGGAAAGTCCTGGTGATTATGCGGATGTTCGTGGCGAACTGAACCCGGAATGGTGGCCGAACAACATGAACCAGTATGGCTTGTTGAAGACCTTACAAGTCACGCATGAGGGTACGTTTGTCAGCGGTGAAAAGATTTCTAACGTGACCATCGACGACTTCTCTCGGCAAACGCAGTATTGGAATCTGCGGCTGGCGGTGAAGAAAACGGCGAAACATGTTGGTGGGCTGACTTTGTATGGTAAAGGCTTTGGTAATCATGATCAGGACATTGACTTTCGCTTCTACTATCTCTAATGTCTCTAACAAAAACGACGCGAGCCTCTGCTCCCGCCGTTTTTATTTATTACCGAGAATTTCCCCCAATTATAACCCGGGTTAATACCGTGAAATTTCGATGATTTCTCCAATTTTTGTCCTTTTGTGGAGTTACACTCCCCCATCATTCCCCAGACACCTGTGTTCCATGTGCCTTCTGAACATGAAATTTATTCCCCGGGAAATATTTACGCACTTCTGGGAAAATATTTTCGCTAGTACCGCATCAATCCAAATTTAATAGCTCATCTTCCCTATTATCTATACTTGAATCAGGTATAATTGAGTATGTCGTCAAAATTAGGAGGCTGGAAAAGCGTGAGTAAAGTTGGTAAATGGAGCCTTGGTCTATGCGCATTGATTGCTGCATTTTTAATGAGCAACCTGATTGGCAATGCGCAAACCGAAAAGCCTAGTGCTATCGTAAAAGTCGGTGATTTTGCCGCTAGTACTGATTTTTTAAATTTAAGCCAATACTTTCAACTAACGCGTGACGTTACGGTTAAAGTGGCTTACATCCCGACGAAAAAAGTCGGTGCGCCCGTCAAACGAGCGCTTACTCTTCCTGCAGGTACCGATGTTGCCGGCTCCCTGACCACGACTAAACGGCATGGTTACTTGGTCCCCAGTCTGCAACTTTACTTGGCTCGCCTCAGTTATCCGCTAATCCAGCAAAGTGCGCCCAAAGGTTATACGATCGACCCGGGCGCTGGTGCTTATGATCCTCAGGTCACTTTAAAGGCCACGGCCGAGCTCACGGCATTCAAACGCGTCAAAGTCCCTGATTTCATGCCCGGTTATAGTCATGGTGACCTCTACATTGGTGGTGCCAAGGCCGCATTAAGTCCCATGGAACCATCTAGTAAGAGTCTACGAATTACGCCCGATGGTTACGCTGAAGTCCTAACTTATGATCCTACAGTAAGCACTGGCCTAGGATTCTATCAAAAACCAACCGGGATGGCTAAAATCACGAAGACGGATTACCATGACCCTTACCGGCGGCTCTACTTTAGCCATGATATTAAAGGGGTCAAAACCAAGCGAGTCAGCCATACCGGTGCTTATCAATACCGACTGACCTTGAAGAACCTGCATAATCCGCAACACACATTAGGTGACGAAGACAACGGTATTGCCGGAACCTTTAATAGCCTCTACTCAGTGGGCGGGACTCCCTACTTTACATTTATTGGATACGATGGCATTAGTGGTTAATGCCCTGAGACGAGCAGATTATGGCTCGTCTTTTTTATTTACAGGTGCTTCCCAAAATAATCGGTCATCACTCTCCACATCGGTAAATTGGCAATTTCACCATAAGCCTCACAAAATAATTACCCGCTGATTAGTTTCCTCAGGGCCTAAATTGCTGGGTAAAACGACTTTTTCCCACTACCTCACTTTCCGTGCTAAACTTTCGGTAAGTATCAAATCTAGTCAGGAGGAACGGCCCATGTGGATTAAATTCATCGCATCTTTTGCTGCTTTGTTTATTACCGTGACCTTAGTAACTCTGGGAACGAGTCAGGTTCCTAACGATTTGACTGCCCATGACAAACATCTTTAGTGATAACGAAAAATGGCGTCGAGAAACCCTCATTTGAGTTTCTCGACGCCATTTCTGACACTCATTTCATTTTTAACCAGGGAACAATCAACGCTTCATACTCCGCAATCAATTGTTCCTGTTCGACAAATTTTTTGACTAAGGTCAGTGAATCTAATTCTTGCTGAAACACCGGTGCTTTTACCGTCAGTGGTCGTGTCCGTTGTGGATCAGTCTTCCCTTTTAACGTCAGCCATTTTAGAACATTCGCTGGCGTCTGAATGGCGGTGAATTCTACTGGATCAATTGCTAGTTCATCTAATAGATGATCCGCTATCTGAATGCCACGACTATCGAGATCACCTAGATAGGTAAACTGTACCTCACGTTGGACTAAATTTTCCATCAACGTCACGTACGCTGAATTGAAGTCGTTGCCGGATTGATCAATCAACGGCCACTCTGGATGGAGACGAAGTAGCCAAGCAAAGACACCATTATTCTCAACAATTACGACCCGGCGATGACGCAAGGGGAAGTCTTTCATGGACGCAATCTGCCACGGATTTAAAGTCAGCGGCTGGGGCAGATCCGTCTCAAAAACATTGGCACAGATGAAGGCCATCCCAATCAGCTTCGCTGTCACCTCGTGAACCTGATTCCCCGTAAAACAATTGGCTAATACCCATTGATAATAGTCGTAAACAGCCGGGTTCTCTTGCGCATCGTTCAAGCTGTGGGCTGTTAATCCAGCTTCAACCGCTTGCTGACCACGCGGCGGTAAGTTTTCTCCGGCCGCAATTCGGTCAAATAGGCGATCCAGTCGATCAGCGTTTTTCGGTACCAGTTTTCCCGTTTCCGCGACGTACCGTTTATGATACTGACTTGGCATGAGCATCCCCCCAACTCAAGGCTTCCCGGATAATATTACGATGGAACCGCCCGTCATTTTGATTCTGCGGTGCAATCACATCGTACGCGATATTATCCACTCGGTCAGCCAAAATCTTGTTCTGCGCCCCACTCGGCATCGTCGCAATAAAGTTGAAGCCAAACCGAGCGATTGTCTTGGCAAAGGACTTCGCCGTTTCCGGATCCAATTTATCCGCAAACTCATCAAACATCACTAAATATGGCGCATCGACATTTTTTGCACGCTGTAAGACCATCTTCGGCACCAACAGCAATGGTAAGACCATTGCCTGCGCCTTTTCAGCACCCGATCCCCCGGACTGAACAAATTTATCGTCGACTTCTTCATAGTTGTCTTCTGCGCTTTGACGCCGTTTGATCAGCACCTTAAAGGCTGACCATTGACGTGTATCGAGCAAGCGCTGGGCCGCGTCCATGAACAGGTCGTCATCGTCAGCAACCGTTAAATCATTAGCCAATTTTTCCAGCCGGTTACGGATTTCCGCAACTAGTGCCGGTCGTTTGTCGGCCAACGGATCACAAGCTTCTTTGATCACTTGGTCGCTGACCTCGGTCGGTGTTAGTTCAACCTTCAACTTAATACTTTGTTCACGGCTAACCCCTTCCGTTAACATCCGGTTATAGTCCGCAATCAATCGATATTGCGCAGTAATCCGCTGGATTGCAGCTGTTAAATACGTATCCTGAGCCACGTCGTTTCCAGTCGTCAATTCCTTCAATGATTTCGTCACATGATTCTGGTCTGTGGTCATCAACAGCAATGCTCGATTGATGTCAAAGGCAATAACTGTCAACCCATTCTGGTTTACAGAACGTTGCTGACGCATGGCACTGGCAAAGTCGGTATAGCCACGCTCTTCAAATAGGGTATCCAGCGCATTCCGGTCAATCCCGTTGCTGTCATTATGATGGATCAAACGACTGATCCGATCACTAATATCACCATAACTATTATTACGAACTTCACTCCGATTCTCCTGCACAAACGCAATGGCACTGGTAATCGTCGTCAACTGTGCTTCTTGTGGTTGGTATGGCGCCAACGTTTCCAATGCTATTCGCCCTTGTTCCGCTAACTGATCCAAGCGAGCCTTCATCCGTGCCATATCTTCCTTAGCCGTGGCGATTTTTCCTTCCGCTATGGCACGTTGATTATTTAGCCGTTGTTGTTCACCATTCAGCTGTGTCTGCTCGGCCTCAGCCTGCTCAATCTTCGTGTCAATTTCAGTGTCGACAATCAACGCATCACGACGTTGCTGAGTATCCGTTATTTCTGCGGTAATGCGTTGCTCATCAAAGTCAGGTTCAACGGCTGCCAAAACATCTGTAATCTGTTGGTCAAAAAATTGCTGCTGTTGTGCCAACTGATCAAGTTGCTGTTGACCTGCGGCTATCTTTTGTAGCAGATCCGTCAGCAATCGGCGCTGCTGACGGAGATCAATCAAGAAGTTTGGCATTTTGAGGATGTGTTTCAGGTCTGGATGATCCGTTAATAGTTGTTGTTGCTTTGCTAATAGTCGCTGAAATTCACCGTTCATCTGAGCGGCACCGGCATCATGGACTTCCCGGTTATCCTGATGAATATCTTTTCTTACACGGCCGTATAACGGCCCTTGGGCGTGTTCATCGATTCGCCCGCGCAGTTCATCACGCATCTCCACGACGATTTGAACATCTTTGCTCACACGTTCCTTGGCCCGTTCGCAATCATCATACTGATTACGAAGGTCCTTAAATTGCTGAAGGTATTCGCCTAAGCGCTGCGCCAACTTGGCTGCATCGACTTCCGTGACCACATCCATCAATTCTGGCAGTTCCGTTGCTTGAGTAGCTAACTTGGTCAGCAACGGCCGCAACTGTTGGTCGTTTAGTTCCTGCTGCTGAGCTGTCACCGCACTTTGTTTTGTTGTGACCACTGCCAACTTTTTTCGTAATTCCGTCAGCTGCTCCTGCTGCTTGCGATACGTCACCAAACGTTGTTGAAGGCTAGTGATCTGCTGTTCGTACTCTTTTCGCCGTTGAACGATACCATCTTGGTTAGCCTTTTCTTGGCGTAACCCTTTCAGCGTATCTTCAACCTGTTTCAGATTCGTTGCCATCAACATAAGCTGCTGCGTGACCTGGCCAATCGTCTGCTGATTTTGACTCACGGTCTCTTGCTTGCCCTCAAAATCCTGATGGACTTGACTATAAGGGTCTAAGATTGCTTCCCGCAAATGATTCAAGTTACGCCAGAAGATTTCTTTTTTCATCCGTTGGAGGCGCTCTTCCGCCTTCTTCAGCCGTTGAAGCACCCCCTTGGTCCGATTAACTTCTCGTTGGCTATCCGCAACCTGATTGATCACCTGTGAGTCGATTCCCTCTTGTGCGTTTTTCAGGGCTTCTCTAATCGGGGTGAAACGGGCATTTCCCCCAGTCAAGATTGGCGAGGCCAGCAACCGGTAGACCGCGGCCAATTTTCCTAACGCTTCCCCGTTCGAAAAACCGTAAACTTGCGTGGCAACATACTCTCGGTAAGCCGGTGCCTGATTAAAAATATGTAATTTTTTCCCTAATCCAGCATTAGCCGTACGAAAATCATCTTCATCCAAACTATTACCGTCAGCGTTAGTCGTCACGATGTCTAAGTTAGTCGTTGCGTCATCACTAATGGCGACAAACCACCACGTTGGCTTACGTAACTCGCCCACAGCACGATGAGCACCTAGGCCTAGAATGGCCTGCCGAGTCTTTGACCGCAGCAACAAGTAACTATAGCCGGTGCGAACCTTCATGGCCCCTGGTCCCCATCCCACCAACATGCTCTCAAAATTCCGCGTATCACGCTGACTATTTCGTGGCGTTCCCGTACTTTCTAAACGATCAGTCCCTTTGGCCGAATTAAATGAAGGTGTGGCAATCGATCCATCGATCAACATTGGAAAAAAACAGTTAGCCAGTGTCGTCTTTCCAGCCGCATTTTCCCCAATCAACGTCAGATTTCCATTTTCCGCGGCAGTTAAGTCCAAGTTTGAGTACTTATTAAAGTTTCGCAGGTGAAAGCTCACCGGCGTTAATTGAGTTCTTAATGTCATTTACTTCTCCTCCGTTGTGGCCTGCTGTGTGCGCATAGTAAATCGGTGGGCGATGGGTGTCGGACTGACATAACCATCGCGCTCACGAACCAATGCCATGTCAGTCAGCGCCTGCTTGACCATTGTGACGTTGATCGTACTCTCTGGAAATAGCTGGTGAACAATCTGATGAATCCGCGTTGTTACCATATCCTTCGGCAATCCCACGCCCAATGAACGTGCCACTGCGACAGCCGCGACTGCGGGCTTCGCCTCACTTTTTTTCCGCGACTTATCTAACAGTAACGCGTAGTCATCCCCACATTCCAGGTCAAACCGATCTAATTGAGCCCACTGTTCGGCAATCTCTGTCTTGTGCGTCACCAGGTCTAGCCAAACCCTTGATGACCGGTCAACGTATCGTTGCGTCAAGAGTACCCGATTCACTCGCTGTAACGGCGTAGGTTCCGGAGCCACTGTGGCCGCCTGTAGATGTTCGACCAAACAAGCTGCCACATAGTTAAAGTCCGGACTAATGTCCCAATAATCATCGATCTCTTCCGTTCGTTCAACGGCACTGACCTCCGGCATATCCGGCGTGAACAGTCCAAATCGGTCAACAAATAACGCCGTGATGCGCCGCCGAATTTCCTTTTCATCGAGGTTCACGACCTCACTGTGAACCTGACTAACGATGGTCTGGGTCAAAACGACCCGGTCACTCTGCTGATTCTGTAATTCCGGTAAATTAATAATGGCCTTGAGTGTCGCCAACAAGACATGGACCGAGTCGGCATCTAGACGCTGGTCGCCCAGAAGAAACAAAAGATTTTCCTGATAGTTATCCGGAACAACGCCTAATAGACCTTTGAAAAAGCTATTTAGCCGTTGCTGGGTCAATGGCCGCTTTAAAGCGTTAATCGCATCGGCCATTTGTTTGCTAGTCTGTGGCGTGATGGTACTGGTAAAAATCCCATGATCTAGTAGTTCATTGACGATGAGTTGCTCTGGTCCGTGTAAGTCGCTCATAGGCACCCGCTATGCAAATGACGAAAGATTCCGGTCAGTCCCCAGCCTTTCAAATTTGCATATTTCCTTTCTCTGTTTTGTCAGTATAGCATGTTAAGTCGAACAAACGTTCTTGTTTACATAAACAATATAATCTTTACCAACTCGGTACAGACCGTTCGCCTGCCAAATTTCGAAATCTGACTGTCACTTCCTATAAAGAGTCGGCCGTCGGTGCAAACCAGACCGCAAACCCACTCGGCAAGGTCACCGTGTAGGATTCATCGCCACAATGGACGTGAACTGGCTGACTATCTGGCAGTGCCTCAACCTTCACGACCGGTCGGCCAAACGGCGCAAAGCTATCGTAATGGTCGATTCCGGTCGCACTATACAACCGGATCAGCTCGTCACGCGCATGAATCGAAGTCATCTCCAAATCGTGATTGACCTCTCCATAATCGGTCCGTTGCATGACCACCCGCTGAAATTCTGCCAGTCCTTCCTGGTCATCGGCTACGTCTGGGTCATCGTCCGCCAACTGTGGGTTATCCGCCTCGGTAACAGTCACAGTCCGCTGTGGCACAGCCTCGTAAACGACCGCCCCCATCGTCGTGGCATCCAGTAAATCAGCGACATCGTCCACTTCTCGGTCCTGTGGCAAATGACGTGGCAATGGCTGCCGAACCACAATCGATTGATAGTGAGTCAGCAACTCATCGATTTTCCCCGTCAGCGCCTGAATATCGACCGTCTGCCCCTGAATGTGGTCGTACTCCTGGCTGAGCAGGCGAATCGCATCCAGAATCGTTTGAAATAGGAGGTAGACCGTGTCCATGCTGCTATCGATTGCGGTTGGACTGGGGTCAAAGCTGGCGGCTAACCGGTCTAATTGCCGTTGTGTATAGTCCCGTGCCTTCTGAAACCGAATCAACATCTTCCCTTGATCACCCACGGCATGGGCGGCATCCAGGTCGTCGCTCCCCTGCTGACTGCGGGCGACTCGCTGACTAAAGTCGGTGGAATTGGCCAACGACTGTAGCCGCGGTCCCTGTGCGAGTAATTTTCGAAACGCTGGAATCGCGCGGTCTCGTAGCATTTCTTGTAGGTGACTAGCCGCCTCACCACCGTGATTGAAGGCCAGGTCATTCGCCAGTTCGCTGAGGTCCTCGTCCAGCTTATGCATCCCCTTCATCACGTCCGCATAAGCTGCCAGCATATTTTGAAAGTCGTTGTACAACTGCGTGCTATCCGCGGCCAGACTGGGATCCGTCAATTTAACAACTAAATCGCAATATTCCTGAATCCGGGTAATGTTAGCGGTCACCGTATTATCAGCGTCGATGACTCGCTGCATCATGGTCAAATACTCGATGCCACTGCTGGTAATCTTGTACACGAACGACTGCTGAATGTGGTAAGCCCCATTTTTCATGGGCAACCGCACTTTTCGGGGCGCAACCTCGACCAATTTAGCTTGATCACTCAATACGTCTAAAACACGCTTTAAGACAATATCAGTTAGTGGTCGCTCATCTAGCTCGAGATAATTAGCGTTGTACACCTGTAATAAGGTCCCCAATGTTGTCACAACACCACTCGTGGCGCCGTCATGGTATAAAATGGTCAGCACATTCCAGCCGGCCAATCGGTGATCGCGACTCAAGCCTAAATTGCTGGCCAACAATAGATCTCTTAATTTATTGGATAAAGTAACGGCGATGATGACAGCCCCCTCTTGGTTTTCCTTTTTGTATACGTAAAAGATGCCACCCGGTCTAGACAATCCTTGCCCTCAACCTAGCAGTTTCATCATGTCCGGTCAACCAAACTGCGGAGCGAGGAACGGTGACTGGCCGCAACGACTTTTCCCCCACACCAGCCGATTCATGGTAAACTACCGGTGAGGAGGCCGTGCCATGAGCAAAACGTTGAAAATGATTCTCGCCATCATCATTCTCGGTGCCACCGCCAGTATCGTACTGGGCCACCGGATTGTTCGTAGCCAAGCAATCGCAACACCAACCGTCTTCGTGCAGAAGACAAGTTAAAAGGGCCTGAGACAAAAGTCTCAGACCCTTTGTGCGCTCCGAACGTATATTGCGGAAACGTGCGACAAAAGGCAGTCAACTCCGCTTAACCCCGATAGACAAACAATCCAAAACCGGGATTATTCGTCTATCGATGTTAATGCTCATTGACTAACCGCCTTCTATCCCACTCTCGTTTGTTTCACATGAAACATTTTAATCGAGTTGACTGCGGCGCTGCATGCCCCAAACGTTGGGCAAAACGACCGCCGAAATGATGATCACTACGCCCAAGATTTGCAGCCAGCTCACGGTTTCGCCTAATAAGATAAAGGCTACCGTGATGGATGACGGCAATTCCAGCGACGATAAAATCGGACCGATTCCCAGGTCCAAGTACTGCATGAAAATCGAGTAGGCTACCAACGGAAAGACCATTGAGAACAAGGCAATCAGCATCCCCCAGCCAATCGTTGGTGCTGTGATGCGGGCCGTCGCGATTTGCGGTCCCCAGACAATGGAAATCAGGATAAAGGCACCGACGCAGAGCAACCACGTTTTACTTAGCGGGTCGAGGTTATTGCCCAAACTCGCCGTAAACTGCATGGTGCAGGCATAAGCACAGGCCGCCAAGAAGCTGAGGAACAGTCCCCATGGCGAGAGTGCCTGCTCAATCGGAAAGAGCCCCGCTGCCAATACCGTTCCAATCAGGACCAGAACGATACTCAATACCTGTAGCCGCGTTGGCCATTGGCGATGGATAATGGCACCCAACAGGACCGACAACCAGACGGCCTGCATCAACATGACCGCAGCCGCAGCCACCGGAATTAATTTCAGCGACTGGATGTAGAACGTATTGGTAAACCCGGAGGCCGTCCCCGCAGCAATCACCAACAGAACCTGCTTCCAGTTGGTGTGCTGGTAACGTAGCCACCGCCGCCGAGCAATATGAATCACACCGAGAATGATCACGGCACTTAAAAACGACCAGAATAATAACGGCCCGTTGACGACGCCTTCGCGAGCAGCAATTTTAAATAACGACGCGGGCACACCAAAACTGAGCGCGCCCAACCCCACAAACAGGGGTGCTAACTTCTTCAAAAACTCACCTCATCTAGATTAAGACTCCGACGTCTATTATACACGTCTAGATTGGGAGATAGCGGGTAAGGTGCGGGGAACTTACCTTCAACTTGTTCCCATTTGTTCCACGTGAAACAAAAAAAGCGGCCACCCATCAACTCCGGCGCCGCTACCTAACTTATTCTGCTAAATCTTCCCGTACACCTTCGATGGCATCCTTAACTTCACCGCGGCCCTCGTGAAATTTTCCTTTGAGCTGGTCGACCGGATCATCGGTGACCGCCCCTTTCCACTGCTCCGCCTTGCCAACCACCTTATCGGCAACACTATCGGCATGGGCGCGCAACGCACGTAATTGTTCCTTGTCCTGCAACAATAGGTAGCCTAACGCCACATTGGCCGCTAAACTAACGCCTAACAGTAAATTTTTCATGCGGGTCGCCTCCTAGATTAGTTATTTTGGCTAATAGATTATAACAATTAGTATATCGGAGTATGTATTCTTAACGCAATCAATCTGCTCACAGCTCCAGCGGATTCAGTGCCGCCAACGCTAAAATGTAGACCGCTAACGTCACAACGACCCCGACCCAATTTTGGCGCCAACTGGTCAAGAAGGCCTGCAACCACCGAACGCTATAATGGTCGCTCGCCACAAATCTGGTTCCCAATTGCGTGTCACGTGCTAGTCGGGTCGCAAAATATAAGACGCCCAACTGGCCAATGACCAACAATACCCGCATGACGAAAATACCCACGCCATCATTAAATGACATTCCCAATTGGGCTAGACTGCTCACACTAATGCTGATGCCCCACATCACTGGCAATGCTAACGGCCACTTCAATGGTAGCATTGAAAACAAAACCAATACGGCAACGAACCGCAATCCCACCCAGCTCGCGTCTAAGAGTGAGCCACCGGTGAAATGAATTGGCGCTGGAATTGCCGGGGTGTAGCCTTGTTTCGTGAATAAGCTTAAATTTAATAGCAAAATAATAATGCCCCACCCAATAAAAAAGGTAATTACCTGAGATGACGTTTGAAACGTTTCGCTGGGCCGAAAGGGTGCGACCCACCACCGTTTACTCTCCACTTTCACGCACAAGACTCCTTCCATTCATCGTCCAAATGAGAATTCTAATCATTTTATCATTTAATAGTCAGATTACACGTCAAATCGTTAACCGTCAAGGGAATTTTTGGTCAACTAACCATCTTATTTCATAGATACCATTAGGGACTCACAACTGCCGCGCTTAACTAATTTTCATCAATAATCGTTAAGGTCAAACAATAGTCTATTCCCGGCTGTCGCCCACTTTTCAAGCCGAGCATTGATTACTTTTCGATCATAGGGGACCGACACATCCTCGTCCTCGCCGAGACCGCGGGCATCCTCTCCGGGAGCTGCACCAGATCCCCGAACACAACTAGGCAAGGCCCGACCATCCAGTTCGTCAAAGGTCAGCAGGTGTTTCAGCCGAATTTCGTGCTCCCAACAATCGCCGAAATCATACTTGTAAATGACCGGCCCATCGATCAAATCCTGATAGGGGTAAGCCTCACTCGTCCCAATATCCTCAATCCCGAACATACTATTGGCGGAATCAGTATCCGGTTCCGGCACGTACTCACGATCTGGATTACCCTTGGGATGAAAGAGGTGCAGGTGCTCATTATCCCAGCTAAATGTCAATTGTAAGAGAACATGTAGCTGGTCATAACGCAGTGAAATGGGCACAACGAGCGTCCGCCAAACTGCGGGTATCACGTCTTATCACGTCTTCAAATTTAATCGTAATTTCCATTGCTACTGGTAGTTGTTCTGTCATGTTAAAGTTTTCTTTTTGTTATTAATAATCATTAATTATCAGCTATTAATAATAGTGGATATAGTTCTCGTAATTTTTCCGCCAGTCTCTGCCCCGCTAACTGTGACCCGGCCGTATCTACGTGGACACCATCCGTTGTGGTCGGTTGCCAATCAGCCGTGGCGATGAGGTCAGCCCCCACCCGTTGCGTCACTGCCGAGATAACCGCGGCAAAGTGCTGATTGAACGGGACCATCACTGCCACCTGACTCATCGGGTATAGGCGCTGAATCTGTCGCAGAAATTTTTCAAATAGCGGTTCAAATTCCGCCGCCGCGATTCGCCGATCATTCGTGCCCACATTAACCACGACGAGGTCCGTTTGCTCCGGTTCCCACGGTGTTCGGTCATCGATTGCCGTCAATACTTGGGGCAGCGGTGGTACCCCACCGGTTCCCGGCCAGGACACACCGGCCGCACTGTAGGCCAACCGCACATCGCGCAATCCCAACAAGTCACTGGCAATGGCGGCGTAGTTGCTTTCCGCCCGGTAGTCCACCGCGGCGTGTCGCCCAGGAATCACCCAGCACCCAGCCGTAATCGAATCACCAATAAAAGTGATGCTGCGCTGCCCCGGTCGGACCGCCTGCAAGTCACCATCACTTGTCACCGACTGTACGGCAAATCCCGCATCGGTCGCCCACAGTTGGTCCGCATCCGTATTGCCACTCATGACCACCCGAATCACGTGGCGGTGACCATCCAAAGTCAGACGCCACGGCAACGTTTCAACCGCCATCCGTTGATAAGGAAGACCGTCGATTTGAACGGCGATCCAGGAGCTGACATCGCTGGCCAGATTTAGCATGTTAAGCGTGACAAAGCTGGCCCGGTCGACGCGAAACCAGAACTCCGCGCCCAAATTCGTACTGTACATGACGCGTTGCCCCCGAATTGTCTTCTCGACCCAACGGCCTTGAAAATACACCGGTATCAATGGGTTATTTGCCGTTACGACTTGCACCTGCATCTGTCTTTCACCCTCCCTGCTGACACCCTTTGCTCCAATTATTCCACAGCTAACCGCCCAGTACCAGCTATTCCCCGGTGAATGTTCCACGTGAAACAACCAATTTTGCTTGACTTGCCCTAGTCGGACGTGCGATACTACTCGTGGTGCCAAACCAAGGTGGGGGTACGCGATCGGTGCGCAAGCATTCCGAAGGTCGCCGCACCTCACCACTTCAGTCTCGCGTTCTGCGCGGGGCTGTTTTTTTATGGTCTAAAATGCTATTCTGATTGGAAAAGGAGGCGCTGTCCATGCTGCACATCCGCCGTTTCATCCCCACCGACGCGGTCGCCGTTGCTCAGGTCGTTGCCACGACTCTGCGGACGACGAACCGCCAAGATTATACCGAGGCCTACATTGAACATGATATTCAAGTTCTTACGCCCACCTTCTTCCTAGAAAAGGCTCAGCAAACACACTTCTATGTCGTCTGTGATGCCACGCAAATCGTTGGTACCGGCGCGATTGGCTCCTACTGGGGGAGCGTCACAGAATTTAGCCTCTTTGATATTTTCGTACTCCCCACCTATCAGGGTCGGGGAATCGGCCGGCTGATCATCACCACGTTGGAACAGGATACCTACTTTCACCGCGCCAAACGAGTCGAAATTCCCGCATCCATCACGGCGCTGGGCTTTTACCAAAAAATGGGCTATCAGTTCAAAGCCGGCCACAATCACGTGGACGATGAACAACTCTACCGTCTGGAAAAGTTTCCCCAGTCTTAACGTTGTTTCACGTGAAACATCAATCACCCTTGAAAGGAGACCGCGCCCTTGAAAATTATCATCGCACCCGCAAAAAAAATGATCGTCGACACCGACACCTTCGGCTGCGACGACATCCCACAATACTTAGCGCAAACCCAACAGATACTGACCGAACTTCGTCAATTGACCTATGCCCAGGCCAAAACCCTCTGGCACTGCAGCGACAAGCTCGCCCAGCCCAACTACGATTGGCTACAAAAACTCGACCTTACCCGCCAACTGACGCCCGCCCTGCTTGCCTTTTCCGGTATCCAATACCAGTACATGGCACCGGACCTGTTCACCGCCCCGGCCTTGGATTATGTCCGGGCCAATTTGCGCATTCTCTCCGGGTTTTACGGGATTCTGCGACCATTTGACAGCGTCGTTCCCTACCGCCTAGAGATGCAATCCAAACTACAAGTTGCCGGTACCCCCAACCTTTACGCCTTCTGGCAAGATCGACTGTACCAGGCACTCACGCCGACCAGCGAACCCATCGTCAACCTGGCCTCCCAGGAGTACGCCAAGACGATCACGCCCTACCTCCAGCCACAACAGCCCTTCGTCACGGTCGTCTTTGCCAGTCTGGTCGCCGGCAAACTCAAGACCAAGGCCACGCTAGCTAAAATGGCTCGCGGCGAAATGGTCCGCTTCTTGGCCGAGCATCAAGCCGCCACGCTTGCTGCTATCAAAGGATTCGATCACCCCGACTGGGCATTTTCGCCGGAACACTCGACTGCCAGTGACCTCGTCTTCATCTACCAAAAATAAGATCGCCGACAATTCGTCAGCGGTCTTTTTTTAGCGCACTGTTTCCAAGAATCCCTGTAACCCGTTCAAATTCAGCGCCATGATTCGCTGGCGAAAGTCCGCCTTGGACATCGCCAATTCACCCGTGATGTACAGCCGAAACAGCGTGAGCGTGCTGCTGATCAGGAAGTTCACGCCGAGTTGCGCGTCGATTTCACTGAGCCGATAGTCCGTTTGGAAGTTGGCCGCGAGACCCGCCACGACCCTTTTTTTCACCCGTCGTGATAAGAAACTATAATCATCCGAAGTCAACACGAACGTATAGAACTTGGGCGCTTGCTCAAAGAATGCGGTCAAGCGGTCGAACCAGACGCCGGAGTGGTTGAGCGGGTCGTGATTTGCCGGTTCCCGTAAGAGTAAGCTGAGTAATTGATCGGCAATCTCTGCCGTAAAACTGTCGGCCAAGTCGTCGATCGAATCGAAGTGCAGGTAGAACGTTTTGCGGTTGATATTAGCCTCATCGGTCAGCTGTTGCACGGTAATTTCGTGGAAGCGGTACTGCTGGGCCAGCTTTCTGAAGGCCGCTCGCAAGGCTTCGTTAGTTCGGATAACGCGTCGATCAGTCATCGAATCCCCCCGTTAGACCCCAGATGTGGCGAACCTGCGGCTTAATCCTCAGGTTGCCCTAATTTGTTGTGGACGTTCAGTACCGGACTCGGTATTATTTGGCCACATGTGAGGTGCATCTTTGCTCACAGGATACCACAGAACGGGGAGGCGTCGCCGATGATTCACGCAGAGTGGCGATATTTAATCAAGCACAAGTTTTTACTGGTGGTGTTGGTGGTGGTCATGTTGATTCCATCCATCTACGCCGTAACGTTTTTGAAATCGTTGTGGGACCCTTACGGTAAGTTAGCTGACCTGCCAGTTGCCGTGGTCAATCAGGATCGACCGGTCACGTATCAGGGCACCTATTTGGCGGCGGGAAAGGACCTCACTCGGAATCTTCAGGCCTCGACCGCGATGAAATTTAAGCCGGTCACCACGCAACGGGCGGCCGACCGCGGATTGACTAATGGCAAATACTACATGGTGATCACGATTCCCCACAATTTTTCGCACAACGCAACGACGCTGATGGCAACCACGCCGCGGCAAATGGTGCTGCACTATCAGACCAGCGCCGGCCACAACTACACGGCGTCCAAGCTGACCGCGACGGCCGCCAAGTCCGCTGCCCAATCCGTGAGCGAACAGGTGACCAAGAGCTACGCCCACACCCTATTTAAGAGCATTAAAAAATTGGGGACTGGTTTATCGACCGCGGGAAAAGGAAACCAACAGCTCGCGACTGGCAGCCAAAAGTTGACCACCGCCGACCGTAAAATCGCGCAGGGGTTGACCACCCTGACCGCTAGCAGCGTATCGCTGACCAACGGCGAACGGACCATCAGCAGTAAGCTCAACGATTACATTGGTGGCGTGCGTCAGGCCCAAACTGGAAGTCGGCAACTCACCACTGGCCTTGACCAACTGCTCAGCCAGTCCAACCAACTGATTGGCGGGATCCAGCAACTCGCTGCTGGGAGCCGCCAGGTCAGCAGTGGCGTGGCGGCCTACACACAAGGCGTAAGCACGATCAATACGGCAGCTGGCAAGGTCGCTAGTGGCAGTCAAACGGTGAACGCCGGCACGCAAAAGGTCGTCAGCGGAATTGCTGCCACCAATTCTGGCACGCAGCAACTCAGCACCAATTTAACTACCCTTAACGCGAACACCGGCCAATTGACCGGGAGTATCGTCACTTTAGCCAATGGTGGCCAACAACTCACCGGTAAATTTAGCCAGCTGGTAAGCGGCAGTACGACGCTCTCGACCGGCTTACAGCAGATTCAAGCCGGGTTGACCGCCTCACAGAGTGAACAAGTCGCGCTCAAATCTGCGGTCAGTCAACTGACCGGGAGCGCGCAAACCACCACGGCGGTTAAAAGCGACGCCGACCAGCTACAAACGGCGCTGACCGCGCTGGCCACAACCAACCAGGAAAGCGACCTCCAAAGCAAGGTGGCCGCAGCGGCCGATGCTCAGAACTTGACTGCCACCCAAAAGGCCGCAATGCTTAAGGCCGTCAGCGGCAATACCAGTAGTGACGCCCTGAACACAGCCCAAACCGCGGCAAAACAACTCAGTAGTGACCTCGCCAGCCTCAACACCTCGACCAGCACGTTGACCACCCTGAAAGACGGCCTGAACACCGCCGCCACTGAACAGGATGAGCTTGCCAACAGTCTCGACGCCTTGACGACCGGTGCCCAAAGTTTAACGACTGGCCTGCAACAAGCCAACCAATCGCTGGGCGACCTGAGTTCCGGATTGACCGCCCTCAACAGCAAGACGCCGGCTTTGACGGGTGGCCTCGCACAACTCGCCACGGGCGCGACTCAACTCGCAACCGGCACCCAGCAACTGGCGACTAAGAGTGGCGGCCTCGCACAGGGAACCGCACAACTGGCGAGTGGTAGCGGTCAACTAGCCGCTGGAACGCACCAACTAACTACCAAGAACACCGCGTTAAACAGCGGTGCAACAGCCTTGACAATTGGTCTGGGGACATTAACTGGCAAGACACCCCAGCTCAAACATGGCATCACCCAGCTAGCAACCGGCGCAACCACGCTGACCAGTGGCCTGACCACTTTGGCAACCAGCGGGCCCCAATTAACCAACGCCATGCAGACGGCGGCAACCGGAAGTGGTCGACTCACAGTTGGCGCGACAACTCTCGCAGCCGGTGCCGGTCAAGCGGCTACGGGTGCGGCCACCGTCACCAATGGCAATACCAAGCTGGCATCTTCGCTGAAGACCGCTAGCAAGCAGGCCGCCGTTCACCCCTCCCAGCTGACGTACCGCCAATTTGCGAACCCAACGGCCACCACGCATAGCGACCACGACGACGCTCCGGACAACGGGACTGGGATGGCGCCGTACATGATGTCGGTCTCCCTGTTCGTCGGTGCGCTGGCATTCAACCTGATGTTTGATATGTACACGCCGCGAAAATACCCACGAACTGGCTGGGGCTGGTGGCTCGGCAAGGCGTCGATCATGAACGCCTTCGTTCTGGGCGAGGCCCTCTTCATGACGGCGTTGATGGCGGGCATCGACGGTCTGGCCCCGATTCATCCGTGGGCTACATTTGGCATGATTCTGGTCACTGGCACGGCCTTTATGAGCATCGTTTACTGGCTCAATCTGGTCTTCGGCAAGGTCGGTGCGTTCTTCAGCATGATTCTGCTGGTGCTCCAACTGGGGAGCTCGGCCGGAACCTATCCGCTGCAACTGACTAACGGTTTCTTTCAGGCGATTCATCCGTGGCTGCCGATGAGCTACTCGGTCGGTGGGCTGCGGGAAACGCTGATGATCGGCCACTCGGCGCTACCGGAAATGGCGATTCTGTTCGCCGTCACGCTGATTTTCTCGCTGATGGGCGTGCTATTCTACGCGCGGCGGCATGGTCGCGTTAAGGAAATGGACATTCCGGAGATTTGAGGTAACGGATACAAAAGGAGTTGACTGCAACGACCGCGTTTGAGGCCGGAAACAATCAACTCCTTTTGTAGTTACCCAACCACCGCGACCCCGGTCCGCTTAACCGGTACGGTATTGGTCAAATTGTCCATCACGGGACAGGTATTCTCCGCAAATGCCATAAACTCGTTGCATTTCTGTTTACTCTCGTCCGTGTTGAAATGGACAGCAACGCCGATTCTATCTAGCCCTAATCGTTGCGAATCGTCGTCTTTTCGACCTTCTAAGGTGTAGTAAAAATTGCGATAAGTAAAGTTTTCCTGCTTGTTAAATGAGGCCATCACGATGGCTTCACACGCCCCCAACGCCTCTAGAATCGCTTCATGAGAACCGACCGTGGCTGGCGAATTCGTGGCAAAATTGACCTTGAAGTCCCTGACAGCCGCTTGATATTCGTTTGGCCGCTCCGTACCCGTTACTTTAACTTTGAACGTTTCCATTGCCATGTTCCCTTCCCCCTTTACACGATTTCTACTTGGTCGAGCGCAATGGTGACCCCATTACTCAGCATGTCCTTCACGGGGCAGTTGGCTTCGACCTCGTCCGCAAATTGGTCACAGGCCGCCTGGGTCTCATTAGTTTTAAATGTTAAATTGTAACGAATCTCTTGGAACCCATTGCGAATGTCCGGATCACCCATAAAGCCCGCAGCGTCCAAATCACCCTCGAGATCGACCGTCATTTGTTCATAGTTGAATTTGTCGTTGGCCGCTAAATCCGCAGCTGTTTCCTGCAGCGAGGTTCCCAATGCGGAGAGCACCAGTTCGACCGGATTCATCCCCGTATTACCACCGCCCAGACTGGCTGGCTCATCAATCGTCGTATGGATACCTCTAGAATGAACATCGACCTGCAGACTAGCATCAGTTTTCCTGGCTGAAGCTTGATAACGTTCCATCAGTGTAGCCCCCTATTTCGAAATTTGATAAGCGCTTATATCCCCAGTATAATGAAATGATGAGCAAAGTCAATAGTTAGCTAACTATCTATTTTCGTCTAGAAAATGGTATAATGTAAAAAAAGTTATGAGGTAGGTGTACGGCCATGGCCACGTCCCAATTTGATCTAGATAGCTGCATCATGTGTATCACGTCCCGCAGCAGCAAGCTGTTCTCCAATAAGTTTAACGATGTCATGGCGCCGATGGGCTTGAACCGCAGCGCCTGGATGGCCCTCTACTACATCGACCAACAAGGCGAGCTCAATCAACGGGACCTCGCCAACCTGATTGGCATTACCGGACCCAGCATGGTCAAAATCGTTAATCAGCTACACCTAGCCAACCTCATCACCGTTGCCGTCAGCGCCCATGACCGCCGCGAGCGCCGGTTGACCTTAACGGCGGCTGGTAGCGACCGGCTGGCCCAGACCATCCCCCTTGCTGAAGCCTTTCGTGAACAGGTCACCGCAGACATTCCGCAGGCCGACCTCAACACGCTGGCCCGAGTCATGGAACACATGATGCAGAATGCGAGCGACCTTTAAAGTAAAGATTAGGGGCTGGGACAAAATCCCAGCCCCTTTTGCGTCTCCAAACTTATATTGTGGAAACGTGCGCCAAAAGGCAGCTGGCTCCGCTTAAACCTGATAGCCAAACAATCCAAGCCCAGGATTATTCGGTTATCAGCCTTAATGCTCACCAGTTAACCGCCGTTTGTCTCACTCTCTTTTTTCCGTGCAGACTGCCTTGTAATCCACCATAGACGCCGTCCCGGGAGATGTTTAAGCTGAACTTAGTTGAGCACCTAATTTATCCCCGGGAGAAATCGCTAATGCATCGTTTAAAATTTCTATTGTTGGCACTGGTCGCTATGGTCAGTCTCTTTGTTTTTGCACCGCCAGTCACGGGACAGGCCAAGGTTGTGTGGAAGTTTCTGACGTTCAAGAGTGTTCATCAAGTGCCAGCATCATTGCGTGGAACCTGGTACGCCTACGATTCCGGCTACAAGCGTAATGTTTCTTTGACCCTTAACAAGAAATCATTCACTGTTCGGAAAAATCATAAAAATTATAACGTTAAGCTCGCTAAAGATTGGCGAACTTCCAGTAGCACACCCCGAGTCGATTTTCGCCAGGATAAGTACGGCTGCTACTTCTATCACATTCAAAATCTGATCAGTGATGCTGATGGTTTCGGGATGATCAAACGGACGACCTATCAGCATCAGCCGGCGCTCATCTGGTATCGCACGGTCCCATTCAAGCATAATCGCGTTGTCATTTACACCCATCACAAACAAAAACACACTATTTTTCGATCAACCAAGCACGACACCATTGTCGCTGTCATGGGTGGCAAATAGCCAAAAATGTTCCACATGAAACATCGCTCACACCTCAAATTAGCCACGACAGGTCATCCCCGTCGTGGCTAATTTTTTTACTCATTTTCCTGTAGCCATCGCGTCAACCGTTGCCGGTAGACCGGTGCTTCGTCAATAAACGCCATGTGACGACTGTGCGCAAACAGCGTCCACTCGGCATTGGGCAGGTGGTCGACCATCGTCTTCGCCACCAGTGGCGTGCAGAGATCGTTGGTGCCACTCGTGACCAGCGTGGGCACCGTCACCTGCGCCAACTTGGCTGTGTAATCGTAGTCCCCT
This sequence comes from Levilactobacillus andaensis, assembly GCF_016861695.1. Lineage (GTDB taxonomy): Bacteria > Bacillota > Bacilli > Lactobacillales > Lactobacillaceae > Levilactobacillus > Levilactobacillus andaensis. The sequence continues at coordinate 333,544 of NZ_BOLP01000003.1, forward strand.
AACGTGCCGGTCGGACAATACTCGTTGGGACCCCAGGCCGTGTTGTAGGCGACCGTGCCGGCGTGCTTTGGTCGGCGCAAAAATTCTGGTGATGCCGCCGTCACGGGCCCCGCCGCATGAGCTTCCATGAAACGTTGATTGGCCGCCAGATAGGTTGGCGTGGTGAAATCACCCGTGGCCTCCGCTTGGGCGATGGCTTCCTGATCTGCCGGCGCCATGAACCGAATCAGTCGGTGTTGTTCCTGCGCCCACAATTTAGCCGACGACAGTGTGCTCGCCAGAATCAGGCTCTGAATCCCGGTTGGACGGTGGTCACACAGATAAATGATGGCCAGCATGCCACCCCAGGACTGCCCGAGCAAGTGAACCCGTTTCAAGCCAAGGTACGCCCGCAACGCCTTTAACTCTGCCACCCAGGTCGCCGCCTGCCACAGACTAGGATCATCTGGCTGCGAGGACTGGCCACAGCCCAATTGATCGTACATGACAACTGGCCGGCCCGTTTCTTCTGCGAGCTGGTCGAACGCCTCAAAGTAATTATGAGTGGACCCTGGGCCCCCGTGTAGTAGCAGTAAGGGCACCTGTCCCGCCGTTAAGTCGCCCACCACCCGATAGTACGTTTGATACTGGCCAAATGGCATAAATCCCTCTTCAATTTTCATCGCTAAACCTCCGTCTCAGTTGACTAACCCCCACCCAATTTGGCCATTTACCCGGCATTCTGCAAGGTAACCCGCATTATACCGGGATAAAAATGTTTTGTACCATAACCATATAGTTATTGATTAATTATTAGTCATAAATTATTTGGGAGGGGTCACCATGTTACCTGCAAAACAACTCATCACCAGTGTCATCGTCTGCGGACTGGCCTTAGTCGGCATCGCCACACAACCCGCCACCGCGCACGCTAAATCGGCGGCGGATACCACCGATTATAATCGCGCTTATCACGCCACCAAGACGCTCTATCACCCGAAGTACGGCTTTTACCGCAACTTGTATACGTCTGGGATGAAACGGACCAGTGGTGCGCGCCACGACTACGAGCACAAATTTACGATCACCCGCGTCGCCAAGAACGGCCACGGTATCTTTTACAAGACCAACCGCGGCTGGATTCGGCAGGATGCATTTTATAAATGGATTCGCTATCAAGACAATTTAAATTATGAAATGCAGGTCAATCATACCCACATTTTACTCTATAATAAGCCCGCTGGCCTCAAGGGATCCAAGGTAACTGGCAGCACCAGCACGAAAAAGCTGGTCAACCACTGGTACCACGTCGATAAGCACATGGAGCTCAATACCGCCAACTCCGGCTATTATCGCCTGACCGTGGGCAATCAGCACTACTGGATTCGCGGCAAGTACATGAGCTTCAACACCAAGAAGCTGAAGGGCAACATTAAAACGGTCGAAAAGGCCATCAAAACCGGGTCGGCACTGGTCGGCAAGTCGAAATACGATTGGGGCGGCGGCCGAACGAGTGCTAGCATTGCGGCACGGCGCTTTGACTGTTCATCCTTTATTCACTGGATCTATGCGCGGTCCGGCGTGCGCTTAGGTGCGACCGGGACCTGCACCACCCAATCCTTGATCCACATGGGACGCAGAATCTCCGCGAAAAATATGAAACGGGGCGACATTTTCTTCTTCAATGACAAAGATGAAGGCGTCAACTGTCACGTGGCGATTTACTTGGGCAACCGGCTGTTCCTGCACGACTCCCCAAGCGCCGATACCGGTGGCGTGGGCATTTCCAGCCTGAACGACTCGCATTGGAAAACGCGATTCAACGGCAATGTTCGCCGCATCGTTGGGTAAAATATTGTTAAAAAGCGATCAGCACAACCCCTATCAGTTGTGTTGGTCGCTTTAATTGTCGTTTTGCAAATATTTTTTGTGGACCAGTAGTCGTATCCTTGGACAATTTAATCCGCTAACTACCGGCTTTCCCCCACCTGCTTAGTTAGTCGTTAGGTCCCAAAAGTCGAAAATCGTCCGAGTTTTTTTGGCTTATCTGTTGATAATGTTGTACTATGAGGATGAAGCAACGTGGTCCTTGGTTGGCGCTAAACCGGCTAAGGACGCCACGCCCTCCTGAATCGGAGTGACCTAGCTTCAGCGTAAGCTACTGGGCGGCGTATACCTAAATGCGTCATGGTCTCACCTAGTTACGCCGTTATTAGTTACCACTCCTTGTATTTATTGGTACACCGAACACAACTTACATGATTTAAGTAAAGGAGACTTTATATGTCAGCACTTATTGTTTACTTTTCAACCACTGGCAATACTGAAACGGTGGCGAAACGATTAGCTGAAACGACTAATTTCCCCATTGAACGGCTCATCCCAGCGGAACCTTACCCAGACGCATTTGACGAAAAAATGGCGCGGTGGCACCAGGAACGCGACAACGACCTGCGCCCCGACCTTTCAACGACGGTGGATACCAGCGCTTACGACACCATCTACCTCGGTTACCCCATCTGGAGCAACAACTTGCCCGCCGTGCTCCGGACCTTCTTGGACACACATGACCTGAATGGCAAGAACATCGTCCCGTTCTGTACGAATGGTGGAAGCGGCTTCGGTCAAAGCCTTGACCGCGTCCGTCAATTAGCTCCGGATGCGACGATCTTGCCCGGATTTGAAATTTACAACACCCTGATCGACCACAGCGCTAGCCTGGAAAGTTGGCTAGAAGCGCAGAAAAAAGTAAATTAACCTGTAATGTAAAAAGATGCCTTCCCAGTTATCCGGAATGGCATCTTTTTGTTATTAATTATCATATTTATCAATGGTTAGTTATTAATTAATACTAATTATTAATTATCAGTTTCTAACGTCGCCAACACTTCCGCTGTGTACGCATAGTCAACGTGGGCCATCCCTGGCACATCGTCCCACTGTACTGGATACCCGGCACCGTGCGCACAGAAGACGGACCCCGGCGTATTGTCCAAGTCACCCACCGGATCGTAATCCGCGGCCGCCACGACTTCTTCGGCATTGTGGCACAACCGGTAACCGTCAACTAGACATTCCAATTGGCCTTGACCGTGCGTGTAGGCCTGAACCTCCTGCGAGTAGTCCTGCATCTCACTCACGGGGGCCGTCCCCGTCAACGTGGTCATGCCTGACGCGGTGGTGGGTTCCGCCGACGCGTCAAAGCTACCATTCATCCGCTGAATGTCGTTCATGGCCCGACCAACTTGGTCCTGGCCGACCTCCAACCGGAAACGATACCAGGGTTCCAGTAGCTGACAGGCATTCTGCCGTTGCAACATCATCAGTCCTTGGCGTACTGCTCGCCACGTAGCCTCGCGGAAGTCACCGCCGACCGAATGGACGATACTGGCCCGACCGGTCACCAACGTCATTTTAACGTCGGTCAGTGGCGCGCCGGTCAAGACGCCGAGGTGTTCCTTAGCGCCGAGATTGGAGAGCACCTGATGTTGCCAATTTTTCCCCAGAATCTCCAACGAACAATCGGCATCAAAGGTTAACCCACTACCCCGCGGCGCCGGTTGCATGAGTAAATGGACCTCTGCGTAGTGCCGTAACGGCTCAAAGTGGCCAACACCTTCGACCGGCTGGGAAATGGTCTCCTTGTAGAGAATACTGCCCTCGCCAAAGCCAACGTCGAGCTGGAATCTGTCGTGCAAGATCTGTTGTAAGATTTCCAGCTGCACGGCTCCCATGATCTGCACACGGATCTCCTGCAAATGACTGGACCAGGCCACGTGCAATTGCGGGTCCTCATCTTCAAGTTCCCGCAGAATCCGCAGGCAGTCATGAATATCGTGTCCCTGAGGATCGAGCGTATAGGTCAGCACCGGTTGACTTTCTGGCTTAGGGGCGTCAGCGGCATTGCCCAGTCCTTGACCAGCATGAGTGTCCGTTAAATTAGGAATCGCGCAGACCTCACCGGCCGTGACCGACTGGCGGATGGTAAACTTCGTACCGTTGTAGACCCGCAGTTGGTTAACCTTTTGTTCGCCAAGAATGACGTCCTTGTTGGCCAATTGGCCCCCGGTCAGCCGTAACCACGTCAAACGTTCACCCTTGTCATCGTGGGAAATTTTAAAGACCTTAGCGCCAAAGTCATCCGCATATTCAGTCGCTTGCGTCCAATGGTCCAAGCCAGCAAGGAATGAATCGACCCCGTCCAATTTCAAAGCCGCCCCAAAGTAACAGGGAAACACCTTCCGCTGCTGAATCATCTGCCGGACCGTATCATCGTTCAGCTCTCCACTATCCAGATACTGCTCCAGGACCGCATCATCTTGCATGGCGATGTCTTCGGCCGCGTCAGCTGGAACGGTCGGGCTACCATCGGCGTTTCCAAACGCAATACACCCCGTCGAGAAGACGTCTTGTAACTGTGCCAGTACCCCATCGCGGTCGGCAGTCGGGGCATCCATCTTATTCACAAAGATAAAGGTCGGCACGTGGTAGTGCGCCAACAAACGCCAGAGCGTGCGCGTGTAGCCTTGAATGCCATCGGTAGCTGAGACCACTAGGATAGCGTAGTCCAGGACGCTGAAGACTTGCTCCGTTTGGGAAGCAAAGTCCACGTGTCCCGGGGTGTCCAGCAAGGTCAAGTCGAGGTCGCCGTGTTGGAGGCTGGCCTGGTGGGAAAAAATCGTGATTCCCCGCTGTTTTTCTAAGTCGTCTGAATCCAGAAAGGCGTCACCATTATCCACCCGCCCTAACTGCCGGACGGCGCCCGCGCGGTAAAGCAACGCTTCGGATAGCGTTGTCTTACCGGCATCGACGTGGGCAATAATGCCCGCTACGATTCGTTTCATTGCCAGGAGTCCTTTCCTATTTCTTGTGCTTCTTCTTTTTCAATAGCTTGCGTGCCGCCTGCATTGAGACAATATTTCCCGCTTGGGGCGTACTCGTTTTACCGAAAAAAGCATCGCTACACTGCTTGGCCGTTTTTTCCAGTCCGCACTGGCGACATAGGCACTGACCCATTGATCCGTGTACGCACTGATATTATCAGCCGTGTGCTGTTGCCACTGTGGCAAGCCTTCATAGTAATGATCACTGTCCAACACGACTTCCTGCCCCTGATTTCCACCAGGAATCGTGTTAATAATCCCATTTAAAATCATGGCCAATTGATCGTACTCCGCACGGGTAATCTTAGTTTTCCCAGTCACCACCGCAAATTCAATAAACATTTGAATACTGTCGTAAGTGTCCACTAAGGCATCAGCGGCCGTTGGATCCGGATCCTTCGCCGCCATATTACCTAACATCACCAACAGGGTCTGCACATCTTCAACGGTCCACTGTGATAGGGTCCTTGAAAACATAGTCGACATCATACTGCCAAACTGGCTCACACACGTTTTAACATAACTGGATGGAATATCGTCAATTGCCCGGTACTGCTCTGATGCCCAAAATTGGGGCCATAGTGCGTCAATTTCGTCTTCTTTTGCCATGCCTTATTTCTCCCTTGACTGGTTACGGGTTTCCATTAATCATACCATGAAACGACTCCAGAACTAAAATGACCGCCTACTCTTACTAACGACATTCGACGACAATTTGTAACGGGCTGGGTTGAAAATGTTCCACATGAAACATTTACGCGTAAAAAAAGGCCACCAACTCAATGGTGACCATTTTTCGACTTCATTATGATGGTGCATCCGTAAGTGTCCAGACCAGTGTTGACGAGTAGTTCCCCGGCTCGATGGCCGCATTCGCTAGTCTTAATTTCAATGACGCCCCCGTAGTCGTTCCCAGTGAAGGCACTGGCGAGTCGTCGGCGCTCGAAGCAACGACTTGGGCTGCGGACGACAATGGTAGTAGTCCATTGCCATTATCGTAGCTCAGGGTGGCTGCCAAGTTATGACTGCCATCGCTGAACGGTGTCTCCTGTTGCAAGGTGATGTTCATCGCCGTCTTGTCCCGCCGATTATCCGTCACGGACAGTAGGTCGTCTCCATCAACGACGTTTCCCGTGATTTCCTGATTGACGTTGTCGTAGGTCAGCGTTCCGAAGTCCACGGCATGGGCTGCGGCCTGTAGCTGACCGTCTATGAATCCAAGGGTGATGTCACCGCTTTTGAAGATACCAATATCCGCCTCGCTGCTGTCATAGCCCTGAACCTCAACGTCGGCAGCAAAGTTAAGATTCGTCGTCTCCATCGACTGGAAGTCAAATGAAAAAGTGTGCGTCTTCTGCGTCCCAAAATCAAGCCCACTGGCGACAATATAGGCATCACCATTAAGGCTTGCTACCGAGTAAGCCTGATTCTTACCATCGATGGTCAGATAGGTATTCATAATATTATCCGGCACCTTCATCATGAAGTCGCCTTTATCTAGCTTAGAGTTAACATTATTTTCCGTTATCGTCCCTGAAACCTTAACGGTGTCACCATCCATAATATTCGTGACGGCATTGTCCGTATTGCCAGAATTATCCGTCAGATTTTCCACACTCGTCTTAAACGTCACGTTAGGCGTTCGGTTGATGTTGACGTTTAAAGTGGCCTTGTTCGTCGTAATTGTATCCGTCCCACTCCCCGTGCCTAAGGTCAGGACCGCATAATATTTTGCTTTATCATCGGACGCAGTCGTTACGGGCGTCGTGTAGCTCCGATTAGTGCCACTAGCTACAACGGTATCCTTCCCGGCAGTATCGACCTTGTGCCAAACAATAGAAGTCGGGCTTGAATCAAAACTTCCTTGAATATTAAAGGTCGCAGCCTTGCCCTCATCAACCGTCTGGTCATCGAGGCCACCACCAATATCGATCTTGGTCTGTCCACTAACGGTCGAGCCGTCATCGTTGGTCATGGTTCCTGTGACGGTCACTGTCCCGGACTTACCATCTTTATTTGCCGTAACGACCCCGGTGGTACTGTCGACAGTGGCCAGATCCGTGTTGTCAATGCTCCACGTCACGTGTCCCGTTGCATCAACTGGAGTTGGCGCGGCATCGACGGTCGTCGTCATGGCCGCAGACTGGTTATTGTACAGATAGTTACTATCCGCCGTCACGTCAAGTTTCGTTGCCGGAATTGGCGATGGAACGGCGGTTACAGCGGCGACACGCGAGTAATAAGTTGTCGCTAACCCCGGGAATAGCCCTGCATAGTATTGAAAACTCTGTTGATAGTAGGTCGTTCCAACCGCTTTGGGGGTTACCTTCAAGTTGGCTGTAATTCCTGAGGTGACTTGTGACCAGGTCACACCTTTGTCCGTTGAGGTATACCACTGAAAATGATCGTTCGCTAATATGTTAACCGCATCTAAAACCGAATGCGCCGTTGCCGTCGTCAGCGTCGTCGATTTGTTCACAACGACGTATTGGTCGTCCGGTTGTAAACTGAACCCCGTATTCATATAAATTCCTAGAATGTTCGTGGCATCGGCACTGGGGGTTCCCTTCCCGGGAATGGTAGTCGTGGTTGCTGCGTGCGCGACCTGAGTCCCACCCAGACCAAGTGTCACTACTGTTAAAATCATCATGAAAAGATCACGCCATTTTTTACTCATCGTCCAACCTTCCCTTCCCGTAGGCCGTCGTGACCTACTGACTGCGTTAAGGTGGTCATCCGTTGAGCGTCCGAGGACGCGGCGGGTGCTCCTAATCATTTATCTAATCATTCCATTAGCATTAGTCTTAATTTATATTATGACTCTTGTAATGAATGCCTAGTCACTTATTTACTTTTACCATGTATTACAAATACTATTAAACTAGTCTCTAAGGAGTATAGCAGATTTAATCTTCCACGACATATTAAACGTTACATATTTCAATATTTGTCTGGTTATATTATACTGACATTTCCACCTGAATACCATTAAAAATATAAATTATATTTGCTGGCCACAAATTGTGCCATCATTAATCCGACCATGAAAAAGGTGGTCAACGCAATGACTCACGTTGACCACCTCATTTGGTTAGTTAAATTTATCTCGATTAGCCGCGAAAAATTCCGCATATACCTGTACTTCCGGCAACTCAACCCAACGTTTCGTCACAACCGGCACCGTATCCAAATCATAGATTTTAGCGCCCTTCAGCGCCAATAAAAATGGCGAATGGGTCGCGATGATAAACTGGCAGCCGAAGAACCGTGCGCTGTCCGTTAGTAGTCGAACCAACTCTTGTTGGCGCGCAGGTGACAGCGAGTTTTCGGGTTCATCGAGCAGGTAAAGCTGGTTGTCCTGAATCCGCTGAGCGAAGAACTGCATGGCGCTTTCTCCGTTGGACCGCTCCGTGACGTTCTTCTGGAGGTGCTCTCGCGTGTAGCGCGACTGAGTCTTTCGCCGCGCCTCCAGTGTCTTGCGTAGCTCATCGTAGTCGTCCATGTTGCGGTACTGGAAGTCACCGAATTTGTGATCCAGATAGTCCTTGAAAATGTCCTCCCTTTTGTCGTCGATGCCTTGATTCAACGCCCGCAGGTTCAACATGTGATTGAACACCTCATCGCTGGTCATGATGGCCGACTTTTCCGGTAGCGGCACGTGCATGGTGTAGTCGCAGAGCGCCAGGTAGTCTTCAAAAAAGCTCGACCGGTTGTACAGCGTCCCCCGCGTTAAGCCGAGTTTCTCCGCAATGATGTTGAGCAAGCTCGACTTGCCAGACCCATTATCCCCGTACAAAATGGTCACCGGTTCGAACTGCAGCGTTGGCACCTGCTTATCCGGAAAGAGTTGAAACGGATAGTAATCCGAAAATGCGCGACTCTTCTGTTTCAGGAAAAATTGCCACTCATCATTTTCACTTGCTAGGGTAAAATCCTCTAAATAAAGCACCTACCGTCCCCTCCTTCGTATTCGACCTCTTCATGGTAGCATGGAACGTAAAATTGACGCAAAAAAATCCGGCAACTTTGGTAGTGTCGGAATATTTCGTTTCTATTTAACTGTTTTACAACACATCATCTAAGCGGAGTAAGTGTCTTCGGGGAGCCGTAACAATTGCGGCCGACTGAAATAATAACCTTGCTTGAGGCGGATACCCAGGCGTTTACTCAGACGATTATCTTCCTGATCTTCAATTCCTTCTAAGACCATTCGAATCCCGTATTCGGCACTGATAGCGCGCCAAAAGCGAATTTTCTGTTGGATGTTGGGGTCCTTAAATTGCTGATTAAAGTTCTGCAGGGCAAATTTAATTTCGGAAGCCAATGGCAGAAGTTCTTCAATCTCCCAGAAGTAGTTGTCCCCCGTCCCGACATCGTCGAGCGACAATTCCATACCACGGTCTAAAAAGGACTGTAGTTGTGGAATTAGGTCGTGGGTCTGGTACTCCTGCGGGCCATCGTCTTCGGTTAGTTCAACCACTAATTTCGTCGGGTACAGTTGCTCCTGACTCTTAATGATCGCGTTGGCAATTGAGGTCGTCATCAGCTGTTCACGACTGACGTTGACCGAACAGTACCGTACCTTAAGCGACAAAACACGCGTCGTTTCAACAAGTAAGTCGGCCGTAATCTGGGGATCAATGTCCACAAAAGATTTGGGCAGACGCCACCCTTCAGGCGTTAACTGCTTCATTAAAAGTTCGTAGCCGAAGACCGTCTTTGTGGCGGTATCAATTTGTGGCTGAACAAAAAAACGATAAACTGGTGTCAATAAGCTTTCCCCCTTAACTATTTAGTAATAAATTAACTTTAAGCGTAGTACACTATACTACCTGAATTATTCATACCTTCCAAAAAAGTCGTCAGTTTTCATGTTTTTCAAAAACTGACGGCTTTTGATCTTGCT
>NZ_BOLP01000004.1 GCF_016861695.1 Levilactobacillus andaensis
ATATGGGCTGGAACGGTGCGGGCACAACTTGAAGCCTCGAAAAACCCGAGTCTTCAAGCTTGGCCTTCTGCTAAGCCGGCAAGAAACGCCGACTAAGCAGAACGACGCGCCTGAGCCCATATCTGGCGACCTCTCGGCTTACACAGTAGTTTTGTGGCAAGATTAAAACGTCAACGGAATTGATACATGCTTCATCTGCAGCTAAGGAACACCTGTAATTCAACCTACTGATATGGCAGAGCGCAATCAGAGCCGGAGGAGGCCAGGGATGGAGCCAGCTGTATCGACGATGTTAGTCGAGGTTCTTTCTCGGCTTACATCGTGGGACGACCTCAGAGACACGCGGTTTTCGTGGCTTTGAGGCGAGCTGGAAGCCCGCTTCTCAGGCTGGAGGCGTTCCCCATAGCAGGCGGAATCCCTGGCAGCCGCAGTGCGACAATTTTATACTACCCGTTTTTCTCAATCTGTTGAACCACATAGTTCACAATCTTCAAAGAACTCAACCCATCGTCGATCGCACAGAAACGGCGGTAGAAGTCCATAAACTTCTGATTATCGCTCATGTCTGGCGTCTGCATCTTCTCGCCGATCAGGTCCAGCAGTTGCGTCTCGTTATGCGCAATCTCGCCTGGTAGGTCCTTTTCATAGTCGAGGTAGAAGCCCCGCAGTTCGTCCTTGTACATGTGGTAATCGTACGGGTAGAACAGGATTGGCCGCTTGAGGTAGGCAAAGTCGAAGAAGACAGAGGAGTAATCTGTGATCAGCATGTCACTGATCAGGTACAGGTCCGAAATGTTGGGATGGTTGGAGAAGTCAAAGACGACCCCTTCGTACCCACTGATGTCCAATGCATTGGAGATCAAGTAGTGCATCCGTAAGACCAGCACGGCGTCTTGACCAAACTTCTCACGGAATTCATCCAGTGAGAATGGCAGTTCAAACGTGTACTTCCCCTTCTCGGCAAATTGGTTATCCCGGTAAGTTGGCGCGTACAAGACGACCTTCTTATCCAACGGGATGCCCAATTGTTGCTTCAAGGTCACAATGTCGTCCGGCGTACTGTTCAGTAGTTCGTCGTTTCGAGGATATCCGACCTTCAGGATCTGGTTGTTAAAGCCAAAGGCCGACCGGAAGATTCGCGTGGAGTAATCGTTAGGTGAAACCAATGCATCCCAACGATTGGCCTCCTTGACGAAGTTCGCGTGATACTTGACCGTCGTCGTTCCGGGCATGGAGACATTTTCAATGTCCAGACCCAACTTTTTCAATGGGGTCCCATGCCAAGTTTGAATGTAAGTGACGTAGTTGGGCTTACGAACCCAAGCCGGGAACCGCGCGTTACTGATCCAGAAGCTGGCCTTTTCCAGCGTCCGGACCCACTTAGCCGTCCGACGCACGACAAATGGAATCCCATTTTCCTTACAGAACTTCTTCTGTGACCGGTCGATCGACCAGATGAAGTTGAATCCGGGATAGAGTTGTGTAAACAACTGGTAAATAGCATACGGTGAGTCACTGACTTGCCGTCCACCGAAGCTTTCGAAGATCAGGGTTGGCTGTTCAAATGGCCGGTGCCCACGTTTAAACAAACGCCGCATGTAGACCAAGTTGATCTTATCCATCAACAGATTAAATAACTTGGAAGCACTCCCTAACTTGGCGGGAACCCCAGCTAAACGTTGAGGCAAGGTTGGGGCTGCCATTTCTTGAACCCGAATCCCGTTATCGAACCGTTTCTCAATTAAGATCAGTCGATGATCGCCCGTAACAGCTTGTGTCACTTGGCCGGCTAGCGACTTAGACAATACCACCCGTTGTTCAAGGTCTTCGCCCGCCACAGTTGAGCGAATGAAGAGTTGTTGCGTCGTATTGGCCGCCAGATCAGACAGCGGAATGGCCGCCGTAAATAAGCCGTGCAGACTCATCTTGGTGATTGGCCACTCTGCGGAGCTATCCTCCGTGACGTTCTTCAACACTAACCGTTGATTGGTAATGGGTTGGTTGTTGATGTGACTTGGCCCGATGATCTGTAATTGGTCATCTTGCAAGTTGATTGCGTTGATTGAAAACTCGTCTTCAGCCTGTTGCGTATGCATGTTAAATAAGGCCATCCCGTTAGCATCACTGTTCAACTGGTAGTAACTGGTCAGCGTGAACTGGTGCCGGTCACTCAGGTATTCACTTTCAACCTGAATTAAGCCCCGGGTCGTCTGCTGTTGAATGTTTAAGTACAGTTCCCAGCTAAACTCGCTCTGGCCTTCGGCGGCAAACTGCAGGTCGGCGGCATTGATCCGTAACCGCACGACCTCTGAGCTGACGACTTTGCTAATGGGAACCGTCAGCGATGCCTTCGTCTGCTTTTCCAGGAAGGTGACCGCTAAATCGTCAAATGGTTCCGGTACGTCGATCAGTTCGAGCTCGAGTTCCTGTAAATTCTTTTTATGATGTAATCCAGATAAAATCGCACGCACGATGGAAAAACTCCTTAGTAGTTAAAAATCAGCTGGTTCGGCATTTGTGGTGAAAAGACGGCGTTGACCGCCAAATCCACGTAGAGGCGTGTGTCGGGCGTCAATAAGCGACCGATGACGGCCTGATAAAAGGCGTAAACGTCATCGAAACGCCGGTAGTTGGAATAAGCCAACACCCCATAGTAGGCTTCCGTTGTCGTTACAATTTGCGTGTGATCGACTGCGGCTGCTTCTGCCTTTGTCAGTTCGCGTTTCGTCATGTTGGCCGCGGCAGCACTCTGCTTAGCCTCAGCGAATTTCGTCGCAATCATGGCCGATGAGTCACTCAGGTTAAGCACCTGTTCAATCGGACGCTCATGCCGAACAAAACGCAAGACAGCTTCCCCTTTTTTGTTCAGGAGGTAACTGGTCTGGGCAACTTCACCCTGCATCTTTTCCACGCTAACGACCTGACCATTCAAGCCGTAGGTATCGATCTGCGTCAATTGGTCGCTGTGATACTGACGAAGAACCATTGGCGTCTCGTCATCTAACTGGCGCAATTCAGCCACCAGGTGACCCGCACTCAGGTAACGTTTAACTTGTTCTTGATTGTCCGCAAATAGGCGCTCGTCAAAATTCGTCAAATCAACCGCGTGGCGTTCATCCTCGGTCAGAGTCAAACCGGATTCGTCTTCAAAAAGATCCGCTAAGGTGACCAGGTTTAAGTTGGCCACCCGATTTTCTTTTTCCGCGAGTCGGTTAAGGTACTCCCGCACCGTCCATACCGCTTCAAAGTTCACCATGGCAACCAGTACGCTCACGCGATGCCCCTGGCGTAAGGCTTTCATCAATTGGGTCGAAAAATTGGGCTTGTGCATCCCGTCTAAGGACGTCACTAAGAAAATAATCTGTTGCTGCATGCGTTTGCCTCCGTCTCCGCTCTAAAAAAAATCCCTAGTCTGCGACTAAGGATCATTGCCAACACTACTCTTCTTCCTTCCAGTCGTCTTCTTCTGACAGGCCGAGATCGTGCTTGATTTTGGTCGTTGAAATACCTTCAGTCCGTGGCAAGTAAATAACTTCACAATAGTCCTTCAGGAAGTCAAACTTACCCTTCCAGTCATCACCCATCACGAAGATGTCGATGTCATTTTCTTGGACGTCGCGAATCTTTTGGTCCCAAGTCGTTTCGGGAATCACGTGATCCACGTATTTAATGGCTTCCAAAATGTACTTTCGGTCTTCGTAAGACGTGTAAGCCCGCTTTCCCTTTTCGGCGTTGAATTCGTCGGAGGAAACACATACCGTCAAATCGTCACCTAAGGCCTTGGCCCGCTTTAATAACCGAATGTGACCCTTATGTAATAGGTCAAACGTCCCGTACGTAATTACTTTTTTCATGTAGAATCTCCTACTTTATCTGGTTAATTTCCCCTACCGTCGCCAGTCAGGGGCGCTAAAAAATCCAATAACAATCTAAATAGTAGCATATTCAGCGGTCACGTCAACTTCAAACCGCAAACGTTAGTCTTTTCTTGATAAATTATCGTCCAATTTTGGCGCTGGTTTGTCTGGATGGGCCAACTGCCAAATGCTATATAGGTACTGTACCACGGTCTTGACTACGGCATACAGCGGCACCGCGAGGATCATCCCCAGCAGCCCAGCAATATTTCCCGCTGCTAGTAAAATAATAATGATGGTCAACGGATGAATCTGTAAGCTCTTACCGATGATGTTCGGGTAGACCAGGTTCCCATCGATCTGCTGAACGACGACGACCACGATAATCACGTAGATGACCATGTTCGTGCTGATGGTAAAGGCAACGATCATGGCTGGCAAAATCCCAATGTAGGGACCGACATACGGAATCAAGTTGCACAGACCGGCGAAGACACCGAGAAGTAGCGCGTATTTCTCGCCGATCAACATATACCCCAGCGCCGTGAAGGTCCCCACGAAAACACATTCGAGGATCTGACCACCCACATAGCGGGCAATCGTGCTATTCATCCGGCCCAATAATTCGGCCGTCTGTTCCCCATGTTTCGCTGGCAACCAGCGCCGAACTGCCGGCATGAACCGTTCGCCGTCCTTCAGCATGTAAAATAGCATCACGGGAACGGTCACCGCCGTTACGGTCACCGTCGTCACCGTGCCGATGATGGTCCCAATACCGTTGGTCAAGCCACTCATGAAGCTCTCAGCGTATTTGGAAAAAGCACTCTGAATCTGCGTTAAGTATTTGGAAAAATCAACGTCCTTAAAGATTGGATGGTTGATCAGCTTAGCCATAACGGCTTCACTCGATTTTGCAAAGTCAGGAATGTTACCGATCAGATTGGAAACCTGGGTGACCAGTCGGGGCACGAGCCACATCCCGCCGGCAACCAGCAAGAGGACCAACAAGAGAAAGACGATGGCCACGGCCGCCGTCCGGTTGATGTGAAATTTTTTCCAACGGACCTTCTCTAACAACTTCACGATGGGATTCAACAGGTAAAACAACACGCCTGAGAGTAACAATGGCGCGAATATCGTGGAGAGAAACACCCCAATCGGCGAGAATAAGAAACTAATCTGCGTGCAGACCCAAATCAAAGCAGCGACGATCAATAGTTCCAGTGACCAGAACATGACGCGCGAATTGGCGACCCATTTCATTGGCACTTCCCCCTTTTTCTTCAATGAAGTCCGTTTTCTTTAAAAAAAGGAGCCAGCCACGAATGGACTTGCTCCTGGTGGTGCGGAAGACAACTCTTACTGATCATTCGAGCGCCGCAGTAACTCCTGATACCGTTGATACCAGAGGTCAACATAGGCTTGAGAAAAGGGACCCTTTTTATGGTTAATCCAATCGACGAGCGTTAACACGTTGGCCTTTAATATCTGGTCGGTTTCTGCGCCATAGTGCCACCGTTGACTGAAATCTTCATATTCGTCAACGTCGAGCAGGCGTTTCTCACCATCCGGAAAGACCTTCACGTCGAGATCATAATCAATATATTTGAGTGCTTCCTTATCCAAAACGTAGGGAGAAGCCAGATTACAATAATAGCTAACCCCATTGTCTCGAATCATCGCAACAATGTTGAACCAATAATGCTTGTGAAAATAAACGATTGCGGGCTCACGAGTCACCCACCGCCGGCCATCGTCTTCGGTGACCAGTGTGTGGTCATTGACGCCAATGAGGGCGTTTTCGCTTGTTTTGAGTACCATAGTGTCGCGCCAAGTTCGATGCAAACTTCCGTCGTGCTTGTAGCTTTTGATCGTAATGAAGTCGCCTTCCTTAGGTCCTCTAGCTTCGCGCGTCATGTATAAACCCTACTTTCTAAGTAACGGGTAACTATAAAAATTCACTCAATATTATACCAGATTAGGCCCTATTAATGAATAGGTTCAGACCGATTCCTCAACAAAGTGCTGGGTCTGTTACAAAACTTAAGGTAAAGTATAGATTGTATGGATGGGTAGCGTTCCCAAACTCGCTAAAAACAGCCGCGCTCCGACGCCAATTGCCCGCTGCCAATCATGAGTCTCCAGGCCGAAATCATTCTGAAGTTTAAGTTTGATTATTAACGGTGTTGTGGATACAAGCTGGTTGTTGCTAATGTTTTTCAACTAAAACTAGGTATTCAAGTAGGATACAGATAATATCAGTTATCTATTCTCCCACTAAGCATGGCAGAAAGTCAGGATTTTTCAATATTTACGCAACATACTAACTAACGAGGTGAATGAATTATGGCACAAGCTCCTTTAACTACCTTTGAACCAATGATCCCCCAGGTGGCCGAACTACTGGCCGATGACGCAACAGTATTGGCTTTCTTTAATGATCTGACCGTGGGTTATCAACGCGAGTGGGCACGCTATGTATTCGGTGCTAAGGCCGAGGACACTAAGCAACGTCATATTGCTGATATGCGACAGATTCTAGCGGCTGGCTATAAGTCTAAACGGGCTTATGGCAGTCGACCTAACAAATAACTAAAACACGTGGTCCAGTCATCCCTCATTCAGCGGGTGACTGGACCACGTGTTTTTCTTTTAAGCTAACCGTCTTTTTTACTTCAATTCCCCAGCCTCTAACAGATTCCAGATCTGCACGGCTGCCGTTTGGGCTAACTGGTTTGGTCGGTAGTAATTGGTCAACAAGATAACCCCATCCTGACCGTTCTTGGTCAGCATGGCTGTGGCTTCGTACCCATATGCCAAGCCGTGAACCCGGATGTAGTTCGGATAAACGTACGCACCACCACCGTACATGGATGAGGACCCCGGTGCCAGCAGCACGTTGACATCATTCTGTGGATACAACTTTCCTAGCAACATGTTGCGCTCGCCGACATACAGGTCGTGCGCAGACATGTAAACTTGCCCGGTCCCAAACTGGTAATACATGGATGCCCGCGACTCTGGATAGCGACTCGCATAGTCCGCTGCTACATTATTATCATTATTATTTTGATACCCCTGCGAGTAAGTCTTACTGTGTGCCATCTTGAAGACGAACCCGGTATGTTTCAAGTCCCAAGGCTGGATGATATTCTCCGTAAAGTACTGACGGTAGCTTTCCCCAGTGACCTGCTGAATGATTCCCGCCAGTAGCATGAAGTTGACCGGCGAGTAATCCCACTTACCAATTTGGCTTGGCCGACTGATGATATTCTTCAAGATAAATTTCAGCATTCCGTTTTCGGAAGCCAACTTATTCGGAAAAGCCTCCAGCGTGAGGCCACTCTTCATATCCAACATATCACGCAGCGTAATACTCTTGGACCCGGCAATCTGCGGGTAATACTGGGCCAGCGTGTCTCCAAGCGACAGCTTCTGTTCAGCCGCTAGCTTCATGATCAAGCCCGCGGTAAACGACTTTTGCACTGAAGCCAGTTGATAGACGCTGTTCACGCCATTTCTCTTTTGCAACGCCGCATCCGCGTACCCCATGCCCTTTTGGTAAATGACCTTGTCCTTGTGAACAACTAAGGCCGTGCCCACGAAACGGTTGGCCCGTAAAATGGCGTCGATTTCGCGGGTCGCTGCGGTGGCCTTGGGTGTCACCGGCTTCTTTTTCTTCGGCACCTCAACGCGCTTCGGCTTTGGCTTGACCACCGAACTGCTGCTGGACGACTCCTGCTCAGCCTGAGACTGAGTCTGGCTGTTGAACCACCAAGCTAGCCCCAGACCGATACCCACGATCATCCCCATTGCAATGACAGTACCCCATACTCTATTTTTCATAACAGGTGCCCCCTACCTGATTAAGTCTTTAATCCGATTCCCCAAAATCGGCCAACCAACGACTGATATCATCGAGCTTAAATCCTTTACGATATAGTGCCTGTTTGGTCTTATAGGCCCGTTCCGACGCCGATAACGCCCGGTAACGGTGCCACATCTTTTCGCCTTGCTTGGCCAGCAAATCCTGTTGTTCATCAACGTCCGGCGTGAGTTCCAACGACTCTAACATGGCCCCCGCCTCGTCGCTGTCGAACCCCCGGGTCATCAGGCCCTGACGAATCTTCTGTTGTTGCGTGCCAAAGGCCTGCCGATGATAGCGTTTAGCCAGTTTTTCCGCCACAGCCGTCCCCACGGTCATGCGTTCCGCCGGCGTGTATTGTTTCAACGCATCATCGATGGCCTGCTCACCTACACCCTTTTGGCGCAGGTTCTGGCGAATCACGCGCGGTCCCTTGTCACTCGCGTTCATCATGGTTCGCACGTAGCTACCTGCGTACTGACCATCATCGACTAGTGACATCTCACGGAGCTTTTGCATCGTCTGGTCAATCGTCTCTGGTGGAATCTCCAACGTCCCTAATTTATCGCGAACCTCTTTTTCCGTCCGTAGCTGATTGGATAAATAATCTAGTGCCCGATTGTAAGCCTTAGAAACGTCATCAGCGGCCGCCAGTTGGCTTTCGAGGTCCTTATCGACCTCCATCCCCTTAAAGAGCCGGAAGTCGACCAGCACGCTCTCACTGACAGGAAAGGCATAGTGCCCGTCAACGTAAATATTAAACCGACCACTGCGTTTTTGCGCTTCAATCATGGTAATTTCAGCCATGCAAGTCACATCCTTTACGTTATTTTTATTCTAATAGAAAACATTGTGTTCCTTCGCCTTACCGGCCAGCAGATATGGGCTGGAGCGGTGCGAACACAACTTGAAGCCTCGAAAGAACCGAGTCTACAAGCTTAGTAGAACGACGCGCCTGAGCCCATATCTGCCGACCTCTCGGCTTACCTTGTTAGTCTGTGGCAACGATAATAATATACAAATTGTTATGGTTTGGCCTGTAACAAAAGCTGCGTGTTAAACGACGACCTTTACCATCACAAGTGGCCTTTCTGGCGGCCGTGACCCGACCACTCTGGCTATTCTTCAAGCTTCGCAACTATTCTACCAGTTCTCTAGACACAATGCTGGGCTTAACGGGTAATTAGTTAAGCCATCATCTTTTCCCCCGCGACACCGTGTCCAGCCATCACGGTCCCTAGCCACCAAGCGGTCGACCTGCTATAATTAACGGCATACAGACAAGGGAGTGGTCAGATTGGCAACGGCACACGTGGTATTTGCCACAATTACGGGCAACAACGAAGACGTGGCGGATATCGTCACGGAAAAATTAGAAGATCTGGGCTGTCAGGTCACCGAAACGGAGATCTCGCAAACCGATGCGGCGGAGTTTGAAACCGCCGATATCTGTGTGGTTTGTGCATACACCTACGATGAAGGGTCGCTCCCCGACGAAGGCATGGACTTTTACGAAGACCTCCAAGAACTCGACCTGGCCGATAAGGTGTACGGCGTTGCTGGATCCGGTGATACCTTCTACGGGGAATACTATAACACCACGGTCGACCATTTTGATCACGTTTTCCAAATGACCGGTGCCACTCGCGGTGCGGACAACGTGAAGATCAACTTGGAACCAGACCAAGCGGCCATTAACCAACTCGATCAATTTGCTCAGAAACTGGTTACCACGTTCCAAAAACAATCCGACTCGAAGTAAACAACCAATTAAACCAATAAGGATTGAAATCACCCGGAGTCACCAACGCACGCAGTCAACGATTAGGTTGATTGCGTGCGTTTTTTGACACTTCATTTTTTCTTGATCCGGTACTTCAGCAACTGGGGAATCGTGGACTGCTCCGCGATGTCCCCTTCCCAGAGCTCCTGAATGGCCGCGTTCAACACGGCCCCAAACATCAGGATCATCCCCGTAAAGTACAGCCAAAACATCAACACGATAAACGTTCCAATGGTCTTATAGCTGTCAATGTTGTGGACAAAATACTTCACGTACAGCGAGAAAGCTTGCGATAGAAATAACCAGCCCAACGTTGCCGTTAATGCTCCCGGCCACACATAGCGCCATTTGATTTTAGCGCTAGGCACGAAGTAAAACAGAATCATCAAGACAAAGAACGTGACCAGAAATGTCACCGGCCATTTGATGGCGTTGACGTAGGCAATCAATTGCGTTGGCAAGTGAAGCAGTGGCGTCAGTTGTTCCAAAACAATTTGACCAAAACTGAAGAACAACATTAAAACGAACAGCAACACGATTAAAGCCACCATCCAGAAAAACGCCACCACTCGACCCACGAACGCATTTTGCTTGGAGACCCCGTATGCGCCGTTGACCGTCCGTTGGAATGCCGCGACGGCCCGTGATGAGGACCACAGCGACACGATTACCCCAATGGACAGGACACTCCCACTCTTGTTATTTAAAAACGAGTGGATGATCGGTTTTAACATGGTAAAGATACTTTCAGGAACGATTGGCTCGATACTATCAAGCACGGATGTCGTGTCGATGTGTAAAAATGGGAGCAGACTGGCCAAGACCAGCAACGCCGGAAACAGCGACATCAAGACATAATAAGCCAAGACGACGGCTGAGTCGGAAACGTTCGCCATTTGAAAGTGCTTAGCGATGGTTTGAATCACCCGCATGGTGGGTGCAAAGCGTTTGCGCCACTGACTAGTCACGGTCACCGGGCTCCTTTCGTTTAAAATGACCCGTAGTCCTCCGCGAACTTTAACGTGCCAATCATTTTTTCAAGGGTTTTACGACTGAAACGAACCCGTTTGGCCTGACGAAAGGCTTCGATGAAGGTCTTCAAGTCTTCGTAATTAGCGACCGCCGTGCAATTATAGGCGTCGCTTGCATTCAACTTCGTTTTGTTACCGACAACTAATGAGTTGCTACGGTCGTAACGGTCGTAGTAATTATAGTAAACCAACGGCTTCACAAAGTCGATGGTCCGGTCATTTTTATTTTCTAATTGCTTGTGCATCGTAATTTCACTGTTGATGTAACGCACCAACAGTTTCGACGAAAGCTCGGCCTGTGTTGCCGGGTTGCTGATGCCCGTGTGCATGGTAATTGTCCGTTGCCCGCGGCCTTCCTGTTCCAAGCTCATCGTATACCCCTGCGTCAAGGATTCATTTTCTTCGGATAAGTTCGGCAGGAAGAAGCGGTCCAGTCGATTCGTAAGCATCTGTGACGTTTCTTTCTCCTTTTCCCGCGAAGACAAGTTCACGGCCGAAAAGTCGTCCAAACTCGATGAGAACATTTCCTCCGACAGATCATGGAAAATCATTCCCCGCCAGTACTTACTCTCCACGTTAATGACACCAAACGAGGTCACTAGCAAGTTGTCAATCTGCATCACCCGCCAGGAGTCCCCATCGTTCATTTCCTGCGTGACGGGATTCTTGACCTTATTGGCAAAGTGAACGTTCCGTAAAATTTTATAGTCAAACCGTTCATTTTTCTTTTTCGCGTCTAAATGAATATCCCGCATAATTTCTGATAACTGTTCAGTGGTCTTAATCTCGGCCCGGTCATACGCCGTCTCAGCCATTAGCATTGCCTCCAATTGTCTTCTGAATCGCATCCAAAATGTAGTCCGCTGCGTGACCATCACCATAGGGATTCTTGGCTTGGGCCATTTTATCGTAGGCGACTTGATCCGTCAGTAAACTCTCCATGGCCGCCGTGACCTGCTGGGGATCGGTTCCCACCAGCTTCAACGTGCCATTGTCGACCCCTTCAGGCCGTTCCGTGGTGTCCCGTAAAACCAAGACTGGTTTGTTTAATGACGGGGCTTCTTCCTGTACGCCGCCGGAATCGGTCATGATGAAGTAACTCCGGGCGGACAGGTTGTGAAAATCAACGACATCCAGTGGATCGATCAAATGAATCCGATCCATGCCATCCAGTTCTTCATGCGCCACGCTCTGGACGGCGGGACTCAAGTGAACGGGATAAATAACCTCGACGTCCGGATGCGCTTCAACCACTTGCCGCACAGCATGCAAAACGGCATGCATTGGTGCGCCTTGGTTCTCGCGGCGGTGCATGGTCAGTAGAATCAACCGGTGTCCGGCCTGGACTTGGTCCAAGACCGCGTGATGGTAGTTTGCATCGACCGTTTGCTTCAAGGCGTCGATGGCCGTGTTTCCGGTCACAAAGATTTTTTTGTCCGGATGCGCCTGCTTCAATAAGTTAGCCCGGGACAGCTCGGTTGGCGCAAAGTACAGGTCACTCAAGATATCCGTCAACTGCCGGTTCATTTCCTCGGGATACGGCGAATACTTATTCCAGGTCCGTAAGCCCGCTTCTACGTGACCCAGTAATGTTTGATGGTAAAAGGCACTGACGCTGGCCGCAAAGGTCGTGGTCGTGTCCCCATGGACTAAGACAATGTCGGGTTGAGCTGCCGTCAATATGTCGTCCAGGTGCGTTAAGACCCGCGTGGTGATTTCACTCAGAGTCTGCTTGGGTTTCATAATATTTAAATCATAATCCGGTTTAATGTGGAAAATTTCCAGAACTTGGTCGAGCATTTCACGGTGTTGCGCCGTCACGACCGTAATGGGTGTAAACTCACTTGGTCGTTGCTGCATCGCTAAAATAATTGGGGCCATCTTAATTGCCTCAGGCCGCGTTCCAAAAATGGTCATGACTTTAATTGGTTTCGTCACAATTTCCCCTCCAATGATGATGCTAATTAAGGTCAATTATAGCAGATACCGCCGCCGAGTGTTACGCTATCCGACCCATCACCTAAAATAACCTCGCTTGGTTTCTTGTCACTAATTAGTTGCTCCCCACAACGGATATGGGCATGTTAAGGCCACCTCCTTAACTAGCTATGGTGGACACGTCAACGGTTATCTGACCCACAGGTTGTGCTAAATTTTAAGTAGGTTGTAACTGGCGCACTATAGCTGCCAAGGATGTAGCCAGCCGTGTCAACAACGTAAGCCGAGATTTCTTCTCAGCTTACATGGCAGCCGGAATTCCTAACAACCGTAGTGCAATCAATTACATCAATTTAAAGATACTATCATGGCTGGACTGTAAGGGAAACTTAATGGCCAGCCCGAATCAAATGCGGTAAGATAGTATCGTTGTGAAAGGAATGTCTGTGATGAAAAAAATTAGTCTGGTCGTTCCTTGCTATAACGAGGAGGAATCAATTCCACTGTTTTACCGAACCGTTAGCAAGGTGATCGATTCTATGAACACCCCTACCCCGACGGTAACACCGGAGTATATCTTCGTGGATGACGGCTCTGATGACCGCACCCTCGAAGAAATGAAGACTTTACATCAACAGTTTCCAGAGACGGTCCACTACCGGTCGTTCTCCAGAAACTTTGGGAAGGAATCGGCGCTCGCTGCCGGCCTGCAAGCCACGACTGGGGACGTGGTGGCCGTCATGGACGTCGATTTACAAGACCCACCTGCACTCTTACCGAAAATGTTCAAGCTGATTGAACAGGACGGTTACGACTGTGTGGGCACGATTCAAAAGGAGCGGCGCGGACAAAGCCGCCTGCGTGCGTTTCTCTCATCCAGCTTTTATCGGGTCATCAACCGCTTGTCTGACGTCCGCATTGAACCGAATGCCAGAGACTATCGGCTCATGACGCGTCAATTCGTCGATACCGTCTTATCGCTACCGGAG
This sequence comes from Levilactobacillus andaensis, assembly GCF_016861695.1. Lineage (GTDB taxonomy): Bacteria > Bacillota > Bacilli > Lactobacillales > Lactobacillaceae > Levilactobacillus > Levilactobacillus andaensis. Next base: position 13,464 of record NZ_BOLP01000004.1, read on the forward strand.
TTTAACCGGTTTTCTAAGGGGATCTTCAGTTGGGTCGGCTTCAAGACGACCTACCTGACCTATGAAAGCCAGCCCCGCGCAGCTGGCAAGACGCATTGGAATCTGCGACAGTTGTTCTCGTACTCGATTGAGGGCATCATCGACTTTTCCAGTGCACCATTGCGGCTCGCAACTTGGGTCGGTGGCATTTCCTTTGTGCTGTCACTAATTGGACTAATCTTCGTTTTTGTCCGAGCCCTGACCGTGGGTGGTTCCGTTGCCGGTTGGCCGTCCTTAGTGGTCATCGTCCTACTGATCGGTGGGATTCAACTCTTTTGTCTAGGAATCCTTGGACAATATATCAATAAGATCTACCTCGAAACGAAGCATCGGCCAAAGTTTATTATCCGTGAAAAAAAATAAGCCTGATCAAATAAAAAGCGTCGTGTCGGCCCCCCAATTGGAGGACGGACACGGCGCTCTACTTTTTTAGCACCAAATTAATCTCAGTGCACCATAATATCTAACAATTAATTAAAAGATGCAATTAGTGGATAATCATGTTCATCAATAAGACCATGAGCAGACCGACTACCGAGATGACCGTTTCCAGCGTCGTCCAAACTTGGAACGTCTGCTTAACACTCAAGTCAAAGTACTCGGAGAACATCCAGAATCCAGCATCGTTCACGTGAGAGGCAGCCAAGGAACCGGCACCAATTGCCAAAGCAATCATGACCGGGTCGGCGCCCAACGTGTGCATCAGTGGCGTAATCAGCCCGGAAGCCGTCATCCCAGAAACCGTTGCTGACCCCAGAGAAATCCGCAGAATAACGGTGATCAACCAAGCTAACAGGATTGGTGAGAACTTGGAGTGCATCATCATCTGCTGAACCGCTTTACCAACCCCACCATCGATCAGCACCTGCTTAAATGCAGAGCCGCCGGCGATAACCATTAATAGCATCGCAATCGACTTGATGGCGTCTTCCAAAGTCGCACTGATTTCCTTCATGGACCGGCCACGATGGAAACCCATGGACCAGATAGCAAAGAGGAGTGCGATAACCATGGCAATGACCGGATTTCCGAGCATCGTGATCACGGCATCTAAGCCATGCGGATTTTTCGGCGCAGTCCCCCCATTAACGACCATTTGGTAAATCGTTGCCAAAATCATGAAGACAACTGGGAATAATGACGTGAAGACGGCTAAACCGAAGCCTGGTGTTTCCTTCAAATCGAATTCCTTCACTTCACCAAAGGCGGGTAAGGACCGCTTAATGACGAACAAATCTGGGTTAAACCGACGAATGACTCGCGTCCAAATTGGACCAGCGACAATCACACACGGAATAGCCACGATGATCCCGACCATCAACATCTCACCAACGTTGGCGCCTAAAGCGGTCGCAACGGCGGTTGGAGATGGTTGGGGTGGGAGAAAACCTTGCGTAGCCGACAGTGCGGCCGCCATGGAAATCCCTAAGTAGAGGAATGGGACTTCGGCTTCCAGCGCAACCGCGAACACGATTGGCGTGACCAAAACCAGACCCACTTCAAACAACAGGGAAATCCCAATTAAGAAGGAAGCCACCACAATGGCTACCTGTAAACGTTTCTTCCCAAAGATACTGATCAAGGTCCGGGCAATTCGGTACGATCCACCGGCGTCAGAGACTAACCGGCCAATCATCGCTCCAAAACCAAAGACGATAATCAGTTCGCCCATGGAGCTACCGATCCCGTTTTTGATGGAATCCGCAATGTTTGCGGGGTTCATGCCTAAACCAAGCGCTACTAAAATAGACGTAGCAATCAGCGAAACGAAGGTATTTAACTTTACTCGAATAATCAAGAAGAGTAACAGTAAAATACCCAACAATAAAATCACGAACTGCATTCTTATTCTCTCTTTTCTTATGCTGATTCTACTAATTTCGCCTGCCGTAGCAAAACTAGCAACTCGCATAAGAACCATTGTATGAAAAATATTTTCAACTTGCAAGGGGAGAATTGAACATTATTTTCATATAAGTTCGTTAAATCGTTGTGAAACCGCTAACGGACAATCATTACGGAAATTGGAGAATATTTTGCCATGTAGGCCGCCTGGCTCCCGAAATACTTACGAACACCAGATTGTGACAGCGACCCCACGACTAGCAGGTCTGGCTTAGCTTCTGGAATGATTTTTTTGACGATGGTCTCCCCGGGATCCCCTTCACCAATGATGATCTTAACCTTAGTGATGCCGAAACGTTCCGCCAATTTTTGGTATTGCTGCAAGTGCTTCTGCATGTCAGTGCGTTGGCCGTGAACGTAGTCTTTACTCAAGGCCTGATAAATGTTCATGTTGTCCGATTCCAGGACCGAACAGATGACCAGTTCGGCATCATCAAATTTTGCCCGGTTCATCGCGTAACGAAACGCCAATTGCGCATCAGGTGAATCATCCACCCCCACTAGGATACGGGTAAACTTCTTTGGATTCATTGATTCTGTGTTATCCATTAAGAAACTCCTCCTCACTTGTTTGACTACCCTCATTATAACGGAAAACGATTCTATTGGGGAGTTGAATACTGGAAAATCAGTTGGATTAAAAATGGCCGCACTCCGGCTCTGATTGATCATTGCCAAAACAAGGGTCAAAACCCATTCATTCCTTGAATTTTCAGCGTGACTCATCACAATTTTTCAACTGAATTTCCATGGAACACGAATGTAAGCTGAAACGTCGGCAAATATATGCTCAATCGTACCTTTCCAGCCCATATCTAACGGATTAGTAATGAGCGACGAAAGTGTCTTAAATCGTAATCTAGAACATTTCATAAGCGAACAATTCATATAAGATTGGCCCACATGATTAGATAGACGGAAAAGTCGAGGCTGACAAAATCCTTGTGGCTTTAAGCGAGATGGACCGTCCGGTGAACAAGTTGGCGAACAAAAGGGCTAAAAACGGGTGATGTTCACCAAATTGTTCACCAAAATCTCTATCTGTACCGTTTTCTAGCTATTTAGGAAAAGCAAAAACCGCTCCAAATCAACGATTTGAAACGGTTTAGGACGACACCAGTTTAAGAAATATGGCCCCACCCGGACTATAGGGGCCTCTGTAAGCCCGTTATATCAGCATTTACTATCCGCTTGTTCACCATTTGTTCACCAAAACCTAGGCGGGTTCCTACATATTGTACTTACCATAAAAAAAGCCACCCTACCCGCAATGGATAGAGTGGCTTTAATTGAACAAACGACGTTGTTGCTAGCATGGCCCTTTGTTTGCCCAGCGCCTACACTAGCATAGACAAACTAAACTAGTTCAAAGAACGCACGGCAGACACCGGTTGCTTACTTGAGTTTCTTAACGTAGTCAGTGTTGGAAGTAATGTACAGCCCATTACCCAGCTTCAACCGAGTAATCTTCCCATAACTAACTACAGACTCGACATCGAAGACAGTCCCTTTGGTAAACTTCTTCTCAGCTTTCTTGAACGCCTTGTCGTGATATCGCGTCACAGTAGTCCTCGCCTTAACTTGCTTGACCGCCTTCAAATAGGTGGCCTTTTTGGCTACTGTGGACGAACTCCCACCGACACCATTCTTCAAGTCCTTAGCAAACTGACTCTTACTGATACCCCACTTAGCTAAATATCCATAAGGATCCTGATGGTCCCCCCAGATATTATCTGACACCCACTTATGAGACTTAATACCAGCACCAGACCCGTCCAGCGTCAGTGGAATACCATACTTCTTCGCGTAGTACCGGAGCACCCACACGTACCGCTTGTAGCTCTCGTTGAAACGTTTCTGACTGTTGACGTGTGCCAATTCGACTTGGAACGGTGAATTGATATTAGCTACGGTCCCAGCGCCGTACGCGACATAACCTGGCGTCCCTACGATGTAGATTCCCTGGTCATCCACGATTGCATGCGTGTACGCTGCGGACCAGTGACCTCGCATGTAACTGGCTTCGTTCTTCCCAGAACCAACGCCCCGGTTGTTATCATTCCCGGTATCATGGGCAATGATGTACTTGTGTGCCGCCTTGCGGTTATCGCCAGCATTAGCAGCTAACTCGTAACTGTGGTTGAATGAGTAAGCCATTACTTGTCGTCCTCCTTAATATTGAAACCCTTGAACCCATCGAATAGACCAGACGTGAAGCCACCTACTAGCAGCCCCATAACGGCTCCTGACAGGAAGTTGTGGTCAGCCGTCACGAATACCGACAACAGGCCGACCACTACGCCAACCGCCATCGACAGCCACGGCATCCACTGGTTAGGTACCTTCGTTTGCTTCACTGCCTGTGTCAAAACAAAAACGACTAAAGTGGTTAATGCCAACTCGGCCGCCGTTCCTAGATTGAGTTGCTGGATATAGTCCATGCTACTCACCTCGTTCCTTCAATTTTTGGTTTTCCTTTTTCAATCGCTCATTCTCTCGCTTGAGTCGCTTGATTTCATCGTTCTTAGTGGGTGGCTTGGCTGTGTTGATTCGAGCCACCCATACAGGCACGTAGCCGACCGCAATCGCTGAGACTGCTGAGAGAATGGCCGTAATCACCTTGTCACTCACTTCTAATCATCTCCTGTGAAGGCATAGCTTACAATGCGACAAACTACACCTCCTGCCAAAACTGATCCAGGGCTAATCAACAGCCCCATTTCCATGTCGTGAATTAAGAAGGCAATAAACGCCGCTGACCACACTAATGTCAATAACCCAATCATAATAGGCCGGGCGTAGAACCAATGAAAGTCCCAGATTGAGTAAGTCAACGCAAACGTCCCTATCACCGCAATCCCAAAAATAATTGCGGGGTCGTCCATCATACCGATCACCGTGTGACCGGGTGGTTTAATATCAAAGAAACCAGCTTGTACGATGAAGACCAATGCCACCGCGTAGGTTTCAATCGCCATCCAGAACCAGCCCTGATTCTTTTTGTAGTGCTCCAGAAATTGCTTCATTTAAAGCACCCTCCTTATTGAGCAACTGATTCGCTTGTGGAGGTCGACTCGCTTAACGAACTCGCCACTGAATCACTTGTAGAGGCTACCGGTGCGGTGCTGGTCGTTGCTTGAGTTGTTGGCGCTACATATGCTTCGCCGGTGATAGTCTGGTACTCCTCTGCGGTAATAACCTTCAAACTCACATAAGGCTTAATGTCCGTACCCCACGAAAATAGCATTTTAACTGTGTCAATTGTTGGAAAAATCATACTATTCAGCCTCCTTTTCTGTGTCAGTTGTACCTGCCGTATCAGCCTTGCTGGTGTCAGTGCCGGTAGCCGGTGCAACAGTAGGTTGGCTAACTTGAAGTTGTGTAACTGTTAGGGTCAGTTGACCCGCCAAAGTCTGTAATGACTTGATAGTTTCTTTGGATTCATTGACCGACTGATTAAGCTGTGCCTGTTGCAAGGTTAAGTCACTAGCAAGCTTTTTTAGGTCATTATTAGTCTTGATTGCACCTTCGAGTTGAGTCCCTTGCTGGTCAATCAATCCTTGCAAGTAGTCGATATCCAAATTGGGTAAGTTCCCTGGTGCTGTGACTTCTTGCGAATCATCACTCTTGAATGCGTACATCCACCAGTAGCGAGTGAAGTATTGAATCGAGGTAGTCGGGATATTAACCGCCCGTAAGCCATCTGCTGGCTCAAGTACGGGTGTGGTGTCCTTGTCTGGAAATTGGTTATCTGAATCTGGTTTTACGTAATAAATTGGCATTGTTATTCCTCCTTATTTTCAGTATGCTTCAATTTTTAAAATTGGTGCATATTCAAATATTTGAGCATTATACGTAGTAGTCCATGCATGCCACAGATTGTCGGGAGATTGATACGAAAATACATTTGAGTTTAAATTAAATGAAATTTTCCCATCTTCATTTTTACTTGCAGTATTGCCTATTCGTCCAAAGATGTCTGTTGATGTTAGGACGAGTATATTATTGTTTAATTGACTGATCGGATATAATTTTTCAATTGTATGATCCTGTTTAACAAAATCTTCGGTGAAAGCCTCATTATATCCAGGAACACCACCTTGGTATGCATCTCCATAAGTCACTTTTATGCCATTTTTTAATTTTTCTAACGGCTTGGTTAACTGATATTGCTGAAGGCCAATAGAAGTTAATTTATGCCAATCCGCTTGGCTACTTCCATCATATAATACGGTACCAGCAGGCAGGAAACTAGAATATATTTTTTTAGCATTGCCTTTCCCATCGGCATAGTACATACCACCAATTTTTGTAGCATTGCCTCGGCCATCAGCCATATACATACCGCCTACTTTTTTTCCACCTTGAACGTAAAGACCCATGTTACACCTCCTCAAACCAGAAAATGCCAGGAACTGTCGCCACTTTTGCTGCTGCTAATGCTGCATCGTCACTAGCGTTAGCATGATAATAATTATTTAAATCGTCGCTGGTAGCGACTGATTTACCTCCGTTCACAGTAAGCTTGGTGAAGTCAGTAGGTGTAGAAACAACCCCAGTATTAGGGTTGCAGGCAATCGTATTATTGGCAAGTGCGACATCTTGACCATTCTGCTGAAGTTTACCAGTGAAGTTGGCGTCTTGTCCTGTTCGTGCAAGGTCGGATGGCAAACTGCTTGCTAGTAATAACGGATTATTGTTAACAGTTGGAACAGTGTTAAAGTTGTTAGCACCAGATAGGTGAGCTACTTTGGAATCATCAGCAAACTGAACCCAACTACCAAAAATATGGACATTGCTAACACCACCATAATGCCAATAACGCATTCCTAAAATAACATTATTTGTTCCGTATGCAACTTGAACACCATTTGAATCATTAAAATTAATTACTTGATAAATTGTCCACGCATCCGCATTAGGCATCCCATTAGTTCCACTAGCTAACCTATAAAATCCAACAGTTAAAACAGTATTCATATCAGTTGAATTTAATTGGGTTACAGTTGAATGAACAACTTTGGAATCGTCAGCAGGGGTGTAACCAATTTTATCTTGCTTGGCGTTAACCTCTTCAATTCCCGCTACATCACTAGCAGGTTTACGCATATCTGTACTGTGAACTACCTTACTATCATCTGCTTTATCCTCCGGCGCTGGCGTCCAGTCGCTTGTGAGTTTCCCCCGTTTGAGCCATACGTGACCTGTGTTGGGGTAGGACACCCGGATATAGTAGGCATCATCTGGTACCTGCCATCTGATGACTGAATCAGAATTGTAGCTATGATCAATAAATAGCTTATTCGAATCGTACCATTTCCACCGAAACATCTGGTCTCCTTTTGTCATATCCTGTTGAAATGTGAGCCATTCGCCCGGCGTAACCGAAATCATCTCAGCCATCGTATTGTTAACTTCACTCTTCATAAGTTTTCCAGAAGCATCCAGAAATTGCTTTTCAAGCTCACCAGAATGTACGATGAGATTTCGTCCGCCAACTTGGTCACCCCACTTGACGGAATCTGCAACTACCTTTTTAGTTACATACTCGTCCCCGTCCTTATCGACAGGGTTCTGACCAAACTTCCACTTACCAGTCACCGTTTGGTCTTTATCCAAGTACGCTAGGTCCGATGGAAAAACTACTTGGTGGTCAGCAATCGCCTTGTCCACATACTCAATCGTCGCTAGCGACTGTGGATTAAGCTGAATGGTCACGTTCTGTTTCTGCCCGACCATCACAAAAATACTCATGCCGAACTCGAACAATACCTTGTCACTAAAATCCGGCATGTACTCTGGCTCAGCTGCCAAAGTCACTGCATACAGGAACTCAGTGTCCTTGCCCTCTTCTTTTGCGTACAGGCCAATGGCCGTAATGTTGTACCCTTTGCTTACTCCTTCATTGGTATACAGCACCCTAGTCCCTGCAATCCGTTCGTCCCCGTCCGGCGTATCAAGCGAGCTAGTCAGCGTTCCTGTTTGCTGCTCATTAGGAAGTTTCGCCAGTCCCTTGATTCCAACCTCAGTTAGCGTATCTGCTGTGGTAGCTGTCCGGGTGATGGTGAACTTAGCTTGACCACGGAAGGCCCGCGTAGCCAACGCTAGGCCTGCTGTGGTCAGCACTGATTCATTATATTTTGACATCTTTTACCTCCTAACTAAAATTGACTGTTTGCGCCATGACTGCCGAGCTAATGCATATACTAGCCGCCTGACCGAAGTACACCGGTAAATGATTCTCTGTGTCATAGCTAGTTCTGATATGCTGTTCCAGATTACTTGGCGTGTAAACGTTCAACAGGTATTTTAGTCGCTCAACCTGTTCCTTCGTGATGACATGCGCTTCGCTCAACGTATCAATCCGACTCTTCACCGAATCAACAACCACTGTGGCTGGAATAGCAAACGAAGCTATCAGTTCCTTAAAGTACTGAATCGTAATTGGTCTGGGTGGTAGCATACGTACCAGGATGTCATACCGACGTGACTCGACTGTAGCAGTTGGTCTAGCCACCATACCAAACTGATTCTCGAACATACTTAATCCATCCACATCAGCAGCCATCACAAACTCATTTAACAGAATCCTATCAGTCTGCTCACTAACAGAGTCAAAGACCGGCTGTTCACCGGCCAGCAATTTCTGCATCTCAACTACTTTCTCGTAGTAATCTGGCAGATAGTCAACTAGTTTACTCATTGAGCGTCACCTCACCAACTACCGGCAACTGGGAAGTATCATCATTGAAGACCATCACCACGTCGTCCTCAGTCCCATTCAGAACTGGCAGAGTTGCATTGATCACACCGTCAACTCGCATGACCTCCGCTAAAATCTGTGAGCGGTAGACCGTCAGGGAATAGCCCCGGCCTGTTTTCTGATTCACATCGTCCCAAGCCTTACGCCGTAAATCGAAGTAGGACTCAATTCCGGCTAAAATCTGTGGCTTGACGGCCTCCAAAGTCGTGTTGGTTGCCGTTGATACAGTCGTTTCGATTGCCACCTTCACTTCTGTGGGAGCGACCACCGTGACCGCGTGCCCAATCGGCGCTAGGCCATAGCCCTGACCTTCGGCGTCTGCTGGGTCGATAGTTTCTTTGACCTGACTCAGTAGCTCATCGCTAGCAGCCCTTAGGTCGTTGTTCACGATGACCAGCTTGACCGTACTACCGCCGCGCCAAGTCGGGTAGACCTGACCGGCACCCACAGATTCAATCTTGCTCAGCATGTCCAAGTAGTCTGCGATATTGCCGCCGTATGCGTTGTATGCATCAGGCGAGAGAATCCGATCCCGTAAGTGGTCGTCAGTCTCATCATCCTTGGCCGGTACAGCTACCGAAGTAATCTCAGCCCAACTCAACGAGTGATTCGGTGTAACTGGTAAAATCTGTCCCTGATATCCGTTTGGTCGGGTGCCGGTCTCATCGGCTACCAGTAGTGCTGTCAGGTCTGCGTTGACCTCTTTGACGTGATAGAAGATAGGTTCTTCACCAACGCTAGCAAATTGGTCGCCAACCAGAACGTTACTGATAGGGTTGCCGTCCGAATCGAGGAACTTGGCAATTACTTCTGTGGCAGTCGCAAGTTGCCGAGAAGCCCCGCGCTCAGCCGCCCGCCAATCTAAGAACTCTGAATTGGTTGTCTGTGTCCAGGTCAATCGTACAATGTTGGCCAACGACAGAGACTCTTCAGCCAATTTGGTAGCCGCCGGGGCCATCGCGTCATAGATGATGGAACCTTGCCGCTTATCCTTGTCGTCAGAAATTTGGTCTAACATGTCGCTCATAAAGTAATCAAAGTCATGTGACTCTAGCTCAGTCGCCAGTGCTTCCGGATTCATCTAACCCCACCTCGCTTTCTACTGGAATCGTGCCGTAAATGGTCTCACAGCTTCCGACCACTTTCAGAGTCGTCGAATCAATTTTCTCAATTGAGTCAATAGACACATCGGTCACCCGGTCATCGGCTTCCAGAGCTTCGGTCAGCATACGGTCTACTTCGACTTCGGCATAATCAAAGTCCTTGCCGAGCAACTCTTCAAAGTCATTCCCATACTGATCATCATAAATCGGGTAAACAAACCGTTCCGTCCGAAGAATCTTGTCCACAGCCTGAACCATGGCTTCGCGGCCGTCTGTCATCGACATAATGTGTCCATTTTTAATCAGGTAGGTGTAACTGGGGAGAGTCTCTTCTTCCAGTTCGTCTGGCACCTCGTCAACAACATCCTCGGTCTCAACTTCGTCTACTTCATCATCCATCTACGTCACCTCCTAACTTTTCTAGTACATAAAATTGCTGGCCACCGTCCTGGCGAATCATGGCTACCCCATCACCTTTCTTGAGACGACCATCGACTTCGTACTCGGTGTACTTAGTAGCCGGTGTGCCGTCCTCAATTGGTTCTTTGAGGTCATCTCGCTTACGTCCGGTAGTTTTCATCCACACCTTGTGCTTAGTGACTGCGGTCCCCAGGTTTAGGAAGGCGTCTGTCAGCGTCATCTGGTTGGATATCTGAATCTTAAGTGGGGCGTCATCAACAACTATGCCGAAAATGATATCCGAGTAGTCACTATCTGAGCCGCCACGTGAGTTAATCATCTCTAGTAGGATTTCACCAGCCATTAGATTCTCACCTTCATTTCAATCTCTGCCGTATCGGTCGTCCCAGTAAAGGTATGGGTCGCCTTCGTGATCAACAGGTACTTGCTACCCAAGCCAATATCTTTGAGGCTCTTCACCTTGACCATAGCCTCATTGCCAGCGACCACATTCAGGTTAGCCATCGTGGTCAGTTTCAACGTATAGGCCTGCTTATTCTTCGACTTAAGAATATCCTTGGCTTTCTGTTTCATCTGAGCGGCGTTGGCTTTATCCTTGGCTTTCTCGACAACTTGTAGTTTCCCCCAGCGTTCAACTGAACCGCCAGCAGCCGTCACCGTAGTCAGCTTAGTATTGGCTACGTCGGCTGCCTTTTTCTGTGCCGCGGTCTGTTTCTTAGTCTTGGCTGTGGAAGAAGTCTGTTGCTTCTTCTTTTTGTCAGTCCGGACCACCCGCACCACGTTAACCGCGTCATCGATGGATTTTGTAAAAGAAAAACCAGTCAGCTGCGACTGGTCACCAATGATGTTCGTTAGCCTTTTGTACGGTGCTCGGCGCAATTCCACTGTCCCGTAGTTATCCCGCAAGAAGTAGCGGTGTCCGGTAGCCAACCGTGTCGCTTTAAAGGAAGCTTTCAGCATATCAAAATAGCTTTTACTGTCGGCGACCTCTGCCACCAGTTTGTGAGTAGAGTTGTTGACTACCTTGTGCTTCACACCAGCTAGCTTGGCCACCCGTGTAAAACGCTGAGAGATAGTCGACACTGGCAACACCAGTGAGTCTTGATTCTTAAAGTATCTGAGCGAGTCATAGGCCGTCACACTAAAGACTTCCGACTCATCGTAATCGACCTTAAAAACTTTCCCCTTGAAGATGTGATCATGGTCCCAGTTGAACCAGATTACATCCCCATTCTTAGGCGTGTACCCTTCGTCCACTTCAACTAGCTTAAAAGTTAGCTGACCAGCCGAGAAGTCGATGTCTGTGACCCACTGAATATCCGACTCCAAAATCTCGCGTAAATCCCACTTGGTCTTACTGCCCGGTGTCTGTGACTGAAAGAAAGTAACTGCCATACCTACACCGCCTTTACTGCTGACTTGGACACCCAGCCGCGAGCACCGCCACTAAGCGTTGCTACGTGATAGGGATACTTAGCACCGGTGGCCACCAGCGTAATCTTCCGTGTAGCATTACGTTCGGTAGCGCCCGGGCCACTACCAGCCGAACTACGATGCAGCTGACCATTGACGACCACCTTTGAGCCGCGACCCACCTTCTTCGGTGGAGCTGAACGGGATTTTCCCTTCTTAGCGGTCTTCTTTTTCTTACTAGACTTCACTTTCTTGGCCTTATGAGTTTTGTACTCAGTCAGCTTGAGAGTGAAAGTGTACTCATCGGCGTTTCCACCCGTCATGCCATACTTGAAGTCAGAAATCGTACCCTTGAAGCTAATCTTCGTGGTAGTGACTACCAGCCGGATAGGCTTCTTGGCTTTGTACATCTTCAAAATTTTGTCGATGTAGGTCTGCCCATTCTTATATGGCTTCGAGGTGCTGAGATAGTGGACACCGGCTGTTTTGACTGGAATCGTGCTAGTAATTTCAATTGTCTTGACCTTCTCGGGGCCAATCAGACTAATCTCTCCCAGTTTGACCACAGTCACAGTCTTATCGTCCGTCGTTGACTCTACATTAATTTCGGCGGGGTTAACCGGCAAAGCAAACGTCTTGTTCTTACTGTCCGTTAAATTAAATTTCACTGGTTATCCCCTCCGTTCGTTAAGATTGACTAAATGCGTTTCCAACGCGGCTGCAATTTTTTCACCATCGTAGCCAGCGTTACCAGTTCCTTGAACCTGAATGGCACCAGCAGCAAACGTGATGTGAATAGTACTACCCGATTGCTGGTTAGTATTGCTAGTTGCATAGTTCGTTGTACCAGCAGCCGGCATAACGCCACGAACAAACGGCGAATGGCTAGGTGTGGACGCGTTAGGATTGACCCCAGGCATTGTTGCCCCTCGAGCTCCACCCACAGCAGAATGCGCCATGCTGGCACCGGAATCGGCTACTAGCGAACTAGTTCCGTCCATCCCAACTGCCATCCCTTGCCCCATGTAATCACCAATTTCGGCAAACACACGAGATGGAGAGTGAATCTTAGCAGCGGCCCGGGCCGCACGGTCAGCTTGAGCGACCAGTGCGTTAGCGGCAGCGGCGACGGCCCCAACTTGGGAACGCATACCACCAGCTAGGCCAGCGCCAATCATGGCCCCGGCTGAACGCATTGCTCCAGCACCCGAACGTGCAGCAGCTACAGCGGACGCAACGGCTGCACGCACGGCAGACGAAATTCCAGCCGCACCAGAACGAGCGGCCGCCGCTGCACCCCGCATACCAGCACCAACTGATGAAACTACACCAGCCATTGACGGCTTAGAAACATGTGGTGCTGAAATTGTACTAATCTTCGGGGCTGTCGGTGTTGGAATCTTTGGCGTTGCCACTTTGACATGCAGAGTAGGAACCTTAGGCATCGTTGGTGCTGGCACCTTAGGTTTAGCTACCTTGACGTGCATTGTCTGTCCCTTTGGCATGGTTGCCGCTGGTACCTTTGGCGTTGCCACCTTAGGCTTAATGGTTGTTGTGGCAGCCTGCTGCTTGAGTTTCTCGAGCGGATTACCAGTGGTAGTCGTGTCGGCCTGTACCTTGGCCTTGATTGGATTGGCAGTAGCTTGCGTCTGAATCTTCTGCATTGGGTTGCCCGTGCCACTAGTGTCAGCTTCAACCTTGACCTTAGCTGGCTTGGCCGCTGCTTGTGCCTGAATCGTTGCAAACGGATTGGCTCCCGCCTGAATTTCTGGCTTAACGTTGACTTTGGCTGTCTTGTTAGCTGTCATCGAATCCATTTGAGAGAACACGTTTGAGGTATCTAACTTGGGCTTAACCTGAATGTTACTGAGCTTGCTCTTAGTGGTAGTAGCCTTAGTACCAAGCTCATCTAAGGACGCTATAACCTGCTTCGTAGCAGATTGACCACCAATATGGCTCAGTGCATCTCCAATGCCATTGATACTATCTTTAGCTTTATCCAATGATTTAAATGATCCACTAAAATTGCCGGTCAGCGCTTGGAATACAGCTTTAGCACCATAAGCAATCGCCATAAAGGCACTTACCACTGCCGCTCCTACGCTAACCACAATCCTTAAAGCATCAGCCAATGCCGCAAATCCTAGAGCAATGCTAACGATTACACCAACACCAATCATGCCCAGTGCTTGGCCTAGCATCGGAAGAAACACACTTGCTACCGGCGCCAACGCAGATTTTAGCTCATCGAACGCACTTACTAATGGTGCAAATATGCTTCCCATATTGCTGAAGACACTGCTAAGAAAGTCTCTTACACCCATAAAGTTTGTCTGCCATGCATAAACGGCAGCTACAATTGCCACTGTAACCACTGCTAAAGCAATGATGATTGGCGCCCCGATAGCACCGAAAGCACTGCCTATCGTACTAAACACCGACATAATTTGTGCTGGCATGGCTTGTAGCTTAGTCACAAAGGTTATCAATCCCATACCAGCCGCTTCAGCACCAGCAGAAACGCTAGTCAGAATACTTGAAATGGCTGATAGGCCTGCAAATGCTCCGACCGCGGCTAGTACATACGGTGCTACCATCTTTAGTGGCTGAATACCGGCCATTATTTTTGGACCTAGTCCTAGAATTCCATCGGCAATTCCATCGAAATTAATATCACCAATCAAATCAGTGATTCCACTAATTGCGTTGATACCAACCTTTCCAACCCTATCAAATGCTGATTGAAGTTTACCAGCCAGTGTTTCTTTTAATCCATCCATGGCTTGACCAACTGTTTTATATTGCGTAGCCATTTTACTGAAGTTTTTGTTGGTACCTGTTGTGGCAATGGCGGCGAAGAAATCCTTAGTCTTAACTTTTCCGCCTTGAACATCCTTGACCAATTGCCCCATACTTCGATGCATTGTTTTGGCTACCATCGCCATACCAGCAGGAGTTTGCTCCATCATCAGTTTAAAGTCTTGCCACTGAATCTGAGGTTTGGCAGCAGCTTGAGTAGCCTGTTGACTAAGAGTTTTCATAGCTTGCTGTGGATCGGATGAGGCGGCGGCTAAGCCACCAAATCCTTTAACCAGTTTTCCAGTATTCTTGGTACCTACAGCGGCAAGCTGACTATATGTGGAGGCCATGTCGGACGCTGAATAGATTGTCTGCTGAGCAAACTTCTGTAAACTACCTTTAGTTTGAGCAATCTGTGCCGGACTTTTTCCAATCATATTCATGTTGCCTTCAAATGTCTGCCAGGCTTTGCTCGACTCATTTAGTTCACCAACCATGCTACTAACTCCGGCGCCAACCATACTGATTCCTTTAGTAATCCCAGCGCCAATTACGTTGGCTCCTAAGAACTGTTTGAACATGCCACCATTGCCGGCTGAACCAGCATTGCTCTTAAGTTTATTCATGGCATCAGTGCTACCTGCTAAACCGGACTTCAACTTGTTAAAGGTAGCCGTAAAGGCATCGTTGATTTTAATCGTTGCACTAACTGTGCCTGCCATTCGTTCCCCTCCTTTCTATAAAATAAGGCCAGATCAATTAAGACCTGGCCTTTCGTTCCATCTCCTTCTGTTGTTTCTCATCGGCCACAATACGGTTATCGATTCCGGCAATGACTAGTGCCTTTTCATCGATGTCTAGGGCCACCCACTGTGCTGGCAACCAGCCAAACTCGAACATGGCATAGTGGTAATACCAGAGTTCACTGCCACTACCAGAATCAATTAGTTTTTTGCTTCGTCTACCTTGTCGTCCAGTGTCTGGTCCACAGTAGAAAGGTTATTGACTGCTTGAACCAGCGCTGCCAACTCACCGATTGAGAGCATCCGTTTCAAAGTGCCATAAGGGTCAGCCAACGTGCCGTAGAACTCTTGAAGTTCTTCGGAGTTCAAATCAGGTTGAACCACGGACTTTAAGATGAGGTTTTGTGCGTACTTATCCTGATCGATATTTTGCATGACTTGACCAGAACGGCTCTTGGTCGTCTTGGTAGCCTGTTTCTGGAGCTGTTCGTTCTCCTCGTTGGAAATTTCTTCAATTACGAATGGGGCTTCGAACCCCTTAAATTTAATTTCCTTCTTCGCCATTTGCCGCTTACGTAAAAAGTCCTTGATAGATACTTGTTCTGCCATATTTGTGGCCTCCTATTCTTCAAAACCAGTGAATGGTTCCACCAAATCAAAACCTTCAAACGTGAAGTCTGATTCCCATTCCATTACGCCATCGTCAGCTTCGAAGTCAGCAATTGGAATATCATCGAGGTTCACGTCCTTTAAGAGAACCGTTTGTTTGCCAGCTTTTGAAGTTGGGTCTTCGATCACTAGCATTAACTCAAAGTACAAGTCCTTGCCACCTTGAATATATGGTAAAGCATACTTGAGCCAGTTAGAGCTGATCAGGTATCCCCCGACCGTCCCGGTCCCTTCCACACTGGTAGTCTTCTTATGCTTCCAGCGAGATCCAAGGGTTTGTACATCTTCCTTGTTTTTCTCTAATTTTGCCTTAACTTGGTTGGCCTCAATCATTGGCCAAATTTTGTCTCCCATTCGAACAAAAAGCTTGCCATCCTTAGTGGAGATGGTGTCCCGCCCATTTAGGAATTGACCAATCGTAGATACAGATTCGTCCATTGTCATTGTATGCAGCTCCTTTCTATCCGACCGTAATCGTCATGTACAGTTTTTCCATCGCGTCCACAGGAGTAATGCCGAGGGTTACCAGAATGGCATCCTTGTCATCACCGGGACTAACCGTCAAGTCAGCTGGTTCAAACGAGTCGATACCACCAGCGGCCTGCAAGTCTTTCAGGTAAGATACCCGGTCTGACTTGAAAAGGTCACGGCCGGTCGCGTTATTAGCAATTTTGCCAAGAAAGCGCGATTCAAAAGCGTTGCTGGTATCCATGGCAATAGCATCCAGTGTACGAATCACCCGGTTCTTTCGGAAATCCTTAGACTTATCCTTAGTCTCAGTGACCAGGGAATTGATGTCTTGTTCGACAACTACAGTGCCATCGCGTCGCGTAGTGAAGACGACCTGCCCCGCATTGAGTGCATCAATCGTCTGTTCATTGCTCCGCTTAGGATTAGCTGCCACAGCATCAGGATAGGCAACGTAAGTGAGCGAGGTTGTTTCGTTGGCAGCCGAAGAAGCCCCGGCAAACCAGCCAGCTGCTTGTGTAGTAGTCAACTCAGTCCCGTCAGCCAGCGTTACCCCATTGTTGACCACTGAAACCCCTTCGTAGTCATACTTAGTGCCACCTTCCAGAGCTGGCACAACTGCACGAATCTTGTAGCCTTCCTTTTCTCGGAGACGTTCGGTAGTCGTTGCTACAAGTTGGTGGATTGCAGAGTCAGCTGCGATTCCGGCAGTTGTGACCACGTTATAAGCTTCGGTACTCATAGCTTCATCGACCAAGTCAAGCTCATCTTCCGCTGTTTCAGTAGTCCCACCAGTCAGCGTGTACGTTGTGCTAGCAGCCAGAGCCTCTAGCTTATCCTTACCTGCTGTGGCTGAGAAATCAGCACCACCAGTGGTAGCAGACACGTCACCAATTGGCTCGGTAGCATCGCCAGTGAATTCAACGTCCACATAGGGATTAGATTCTAGGCCACTAGCGGTAGTCGTCCGTACCTGTTGTTGAGCAACCAGTTCCGTGCCAAACAAGGTATTTACGTTGATTAAAGTCTCATCGTTGGGATCCTTTTCCACCGAAATGGTCAGGTCGTTACCCTTGGTACCAGCATACTTAGCAGTGAAGTTCCATGGTAAGGCGGCGTCAGTAATTTTTGCCTTCTCACCAGGGTTCATGTTCACGTAAAGTACTGTGACCGCACCCTTCAATGCCTCCTTGACTGCAACCAACCGAGGGTCATCGATAGTGGTCCCCAAGAGCGCCTTGAAGTCACTTTCAATTTCCAGTGGGATTACCCCATGAGCACCCCAACCAGTTTGGATTGCACCAATCAGCAAGACCCGACCCAAGCTAGTATCGGGCTTGGCCTGTGCAATCGCCTTGGTGTTGATATAAGCCCCAGGGCGTTGCTTGTTTTGTTTAGTCCATGTTCCTCCAGCCATACTTAAATGCCTCCTTTAAATTTCTCAATAATCTTCTTTGCTTCATTGATTGAGTACTGTTTGCTATCTACAAGTTTCATCGAAAGGATATCGCGTTCGATAGGCTTGAACACTTTGCTGTCAATCAACGATGCCTTACTAAAGCTTTTTGTCATATACAACACCTCCGTGATACTCCATAGACTTGAGCTTCGTATCATCTTCCACAGGTTTGGCCCAGAGCACAACATTGAAATCTACTGTCAGTGTCCCATCCACCCGGTTAAAGTTACGATTCCGAATATGGGCGAACTCAGGGAGAGTCAAAAAACGGTCTAGTAGTAGTTGCTCCATCGCCTCCATGTCCTGATTCGGCTTGTTAGGATCTGGAAAGTAAACTACCTGATAGCCATGCGTCCGTCTCTGCCGGTCAAACAGCTCCGGGTTACTCCGGGTACCAATCGCCGACACATAAAAAGACGGTTCCTTAAAACCGCCTTTCTGATTCTCACGATAAACGGGTAGCTCTGGAGCAATAGTTCCCAGCAGCTGTCCAATTCGTTCGATAATATTCATTTACAGCAGCCCCTCCATCGCCCGCATAAACCCTGGGGTCAATAGCCCCGGCAGCTCACCAGAAATAGCTTCCACGGTATCGCGTAACATGAACCGCCCTTCGACCCAACCGCCCCCGCCTCTCGTTCGGTGACCATTTTCGATGAACGGCGCATACTCAACATTATTGGACAGTTGAAGTGAAATGATAGCTCCACCAATGAATGGCCCCTCAATGGTCCATCCTCGCCGCAAGTTACCAGTATCAACGGGAGTAGAATTGCTAACACGTCTCATAGCCTGAACCCCAACTCTCTTAAGCGATTGCTGTAATTCAGACTTTAGCTGTGCGGGATTGGACGCCTTAGCTTGGACTTCTTTAGCCCATGCTTGAAACTCTGCATCGTCAATCTTGAATGCTCCCATCTATTCCGCCTCCTCAGTTGCTTTCTCATCCCGATCCATCGCTACTTCTTGATGGCTCGCATACCCGGCATATCCTTTGCTGGCACGCTTGTAGTGAGTGAGCTGACCATTTACATTAGTCACATCTATATCGGCACCAGCGGGGATTTTTAAGCCATTTCTGATGAGTAGTTTGGCGTCATAAGCGTCCGTTCCGAAGAACGTCTGATCACTAGCTTTGAGTCCTTTGAGAATCACCTTAGCTGGCTCATTCTCAACGATAGTCACAGGCACAGTGTCAGTGAAGGCACCGTCCCTGACCGTCTTGACACCGGTAATGGTCACTCGGTCAAACCATAGCTTAGTGAGCTGGCCGCCCATTCGATTAAATGCAGCTTTCATCGTTTCACCACCCTAAAACTGTTGAGTTGGGCGGTGTAGTTATCAGTCAGTGAGTTTACCGACTGTAGCTCCGCGTACACCTCACCAACTGACTTAAAGGTAACGGACGTGTCACCTTCATTGAGGCTCTTCACATCTCCGTCACGGTCGGCTACCGGCGTCAACAACTGGTGAGTGGCTAGGAACTGCTGGCATAAGCCCAACAGAACCGTATCAAGCTCAACAGGGAGCTCAGTAACTGGCAAGTGCGTATAGTTGGCGACATCCTGAACTACTTTGTCGAAAGCAAACTCCAGGATGACCTGATAGCTAGGATTACTCCCATCGTCAGGGTTAAACAGCCCAAGTTGTTTCAGCAATTCTTCTCTCCGTGGATGCTTATCCATCAGATCACCCCACTAACGCCAGCAAGTCGGCTTTCAACGTCTTACCGCTATGGTCGATGCTGTGAGAGTCTAGCCAGCTGGTAATCTCAGCCACCGTATTGCTGTCGGTTGGCTTAGTGTCACCGGATGGATCAAAAACAGCTGGTGCTGTGACAGTGACTGCCGGGAAATCGAATCGAGCAGTCTTGGTGCCATCACCATCGACTAGTTCCCCAGTGAACTCACCAGCAGCATAAGCCTTAGCTGGCAAATCAACGTGAACTTTACCTTCACCCGAACCAACCAGGGTCTCGCCCTGATATACGTTTAGAATCATAATCTACCTCCTGCCTATAGGCTTGCTGTAAAATCGGCTCCACCCTCACTTGGACTCACACTAATTGTGGTGGGAGCCGCTAAGCTTTTGGGGCTGCGACTTTATCAGACGTAACAAATTCGATACCCTTTGTCTTAGTCTTCAACAGCAGAACATCATCGTAAGACTGTTCGTAGTACAGGTAATTACCAGAGTTTGCGGCGCTAGGGGCGTCGAAACCAACGAAGCTGTACTTCTGTGGTGCAATTTGAACACCATTGTAGATTAGGAACATCTCGATTTGCTTGGCGTCATCCACAGCCTTAGAGCCGACAGTGAAGTCGAATTCCGTTTGCATGAGGTCAGATGGCACAACCACAATCGTCACATCATCAATGCTGTAGACCGTGCGCTGAACGTTGTTAGGATCCTTCAGGTTCAGCTCACGGTTCATAGCTTCGGCACGCTTCAAGATGGCGTTGTTTTTAGGCGTCAGGTACAGCACCCGGCTATTTTGCGGAATACGTTGTTCATCGAAGTTAACCATCATGTCGTCGAAAGCAGTCAGGATATTCTTTTCATCAAGCGTGTCAGTATGAATACCACCATCAGCGGCTGCTACCTTTTCCTGATAGAGCTTGGAGAACATTTGACGGTCCATTTCAGGCATTTTTTCGTCAAGATTGAATTGCTTAGTGATATTGGCGATAGAGATGACCATGTTGGATTCGTCCACATCGGATGGGTCAACCAGCGTGCTCCAGTACCGTTCGTTCTTCAATTCATATGAATCCCAATCGTTGGAGTAGTTAGCAGCTGGTTGTGTCATAGTCCGCCGAGCTCGGTCGCGACGACCTTCATCGATTGTCAGGCGAGGTACCTTGATATGCTTGGCACCGTCGAACTTGATAGTGCTGTTAGATGGGGAGTTCCACAGGCTAGCTGAGAACAAGTGCCCATCATAGAATGCTTGCTGAGTTGCGGCTTGATAAGCCTCAGCGTAATTAATTGTTGCCATATTTCATTTCCTTCTTTCCGTTATTTGAATGCGTCAACTAGGGTTTGAACTTGGTTATTATCGTCAGAGCCATTACCACCAGCGGGGTCGTAGTTAGCTTGCTTACCACCATCGAACAAGTACCCGTCAGACTTCTTAAGCGCGCTGAGTTGGTCGTCCAGGCCTTCCAGCTTGCCATCGTCAGTCAGCTTAACCTTATCCATATCGAGCAAACCTTCAATGGCCTTAGGATTACGAACCTTGGCACCCGTCAGTGCTGTGGTCAGCGCCCCGTTTAGCTTAGTTTGGCTCAACTGTTGGGTTAAGGTCTCGGTGTCTGTCTTGTACTTGTCTTGAAGGTCGGTCAATTGCTTAGACAAGCCTTCATTATCGCCGGCGTCTTTCTTGAGCCCTTTGATATCCTTATCACGGTCGGCAATCTGAGTCTTTAGGCTCTCAGTTTCAGTGGTCAATTCAGCCAGCTGTGACTTCGAGGCCTCCACATCTTTACCATGCTCAGCCATGATGGCGTTAATCTGTTCTTCTGACAATTCCAAACCCTTTAAAAATTCTCGTTTCATTTCAAACATCCTCTCTCGCTAGATTTACGTGGTGCGACCACGAATTGAGGCAAAACAAAAAGCAGTTTTACGTCATGCTGAGGACAAAATGGGTATAAAAATAGCACTCAACGTTTTTGTCGGGTGCCTTACTCTTTCATTAACATATTTTTAAATTCATTTTCTGTAATACTATCAAGCCATTCGCCATACCAATTAAGCTCTTCTAGCGTTAATTCATCAAGCCACTTTGGTCTCTCATGACTATCGTCCTCAAATTCAAAGCTTGGCAAGTCAGATTGTTTAGTGTGCCGAACTTGATTTAAAATCCACTTTTTTCTTTCATTACTCACCATCACTACTCAATCCACCTTTCCAAATTCAAATTTAAATTTTCGCGCAAAGTTATCTAAAGCCAGCTCCTGCGCTCCAACTTCATTATAGCCCATCTTCACGTATTCTGTAATCGTTTTATCGTATTGCTGACCATCAAATATTTTGAATGGAATTTTATTTGCAGTATACCAGTAGACACTCCCATCATGACCAATCGTTAATCCTAAACCAACTGTGCCTTCCTTTGATTTCAACGATAAAGTAGCAATATCACTTAGCGATGGTGGAAAACCTGACGGATGATTGTGAATGGAAACATATTGTCCCTCTCGTCCGTCCCGAAACGCTTGTTTGACTTGACCATTGTACACAACACCCTTAGTTTTTCTAGCTTGATTAGACACAGCAATTGTTCTTCCAGTCTCACTGTCTAACAAGTAGTAATCCTCAAACGGTGTCCCATTACGATGTTGAAGCATATGCCTAGCGACTGTTGCTACTGAATCGCTTATGGGCGCCGTTCTGGGGTTGCGCTTTAGTTTATCCACAAATTGTTGACTACGAACATAATTCAAATTGGCTCCATACTCACCAGAACTTGAAGCCATTTCACGTTCACGAACGACCATCCGCTTCCATTCGTTGAACTTAACGTCCTTGATCATCTTTCCCTTACCAGTCTCAGGGTCCCGGGACCAGCGTTCAGTTACGTCAGGTAAGTCCTCAATGTAAGGCACTGTTGTACAGCGGCAACGAGCGTGTATGAGTGGATAATTAACACCAACGACTCGCTCAGACACCTTGAATACTTTGCCATCGAGCACTGCACAAGTTGTACAGGTATGAGATTCCAATGTTGCCATATACTCATACTGCTCAATTTCATTTTCTTCGTAACTCTGAAAAGCCGCCTCTTCGGCAACATGCCCCATTTCAGAAACGACTAATCTGTGAATATCGTTCCGCTTAACATCCTGAAAACGGGCATGAAACATCTGGGTGACCTTCTGTGGACTCCAACCAAGCACTGTGCCACGAAGAACGGCATCCATTAGATAACTCGGAAGTTCCTGTTGATAATCCTTCCAGATACGTTTGGAAAAGTCCTTGCCATCCTGCCCCCATGGCTGGGAAACGGCTATCCACAGTTGTGCTTCGTTGAAGTGAGCGAAGTTAGCAGTGAACGCACCCTTTTGAGCTTGAATGTTGTAGGTAGTCCGCATATAGGTATCGTCATACTGATTGGCTAATGCATCACGCATAACTTCGGTACGATGATTGGCAAAAGACTGTGTTAATTGCCGTAACTGCTGTTCCAAGTCCTGCAATCGAGCAACTCGGCTACGGAAATACTCGGCGTCCAACTGGTCTTGGTACCCACCAGACTTGGCTCGCTCCTCAAACTGCTTGAGCGTTAGTTGCCAGTGCTTAGTATTAATGCCAGCCATAGCTTTCTTGGCTTCATCCTTGCCGATACCCCCTGTATTGGCATACCGGACGTACCACTTTTCCATCTCACCATGCAGCTCACGGTATAAGCCGTTTAGTTCGGGTTGCAACGCCTTCTCGTAGGCCTCAGTAGACTTAATCTCTTTGGCCTTGGTCTGGAGGTGCCGACGCTCCCAGTAACTAAGCTTCTTCGTCATCCTCTTCACCGCCTACGTCATCGAGTGCCTTCGGGTTATCGTAGCCGTCATGCTTCACCACATCGTCTTGCCGGTCTTGTAGCTCCTGCTGTGGATCATCAACCAATGGATTGCCCTTGGCGACAGCTTCATCACTTGTGTACTGAGCGAGCTGTGACACAATCTGCGCCTGTTCCAGGTCGTTCTGAATGGCTGTCCGAGTCCACGTCTGCGTAATCTTTCGGCCATCGGCGTCAGCGGCGCCTAGCCATTGAAGGATAGCCCGCACCAGCTCAGTGAGACTATCCCGGAAGTAAGACTCAGTGATAGATGCCTTCAACTCTAGGTGCCCGTACAGCGCACGAATGGCTGTGCCTGATGCATTGCCAATCTCTTTGAAGTCAGTCGGGTTAATCCCTTGAGCTTCCACAAATAGGTCTGACTTAGTGACCTCCAGTAGCGAGTTCCGTGCTTCCACGGGAATATCAATGGTCAACTTGTCAACGCCTGACTTATCACCAGGCCCAATGCTATCCATTTTGATGGCATGGTCCTCTTTGAGTGCCTTCATGAACTCAGAGAGCGACTCACCACCGTAATTAGTCAATACTAAGATAACCTGCTGGATATCATCAACATCGTTCACGAACCCGTTGTAGACGTTATCGTACACATCAATCAGGCCCTTGTACTTCAATAGGTCTGGTCGCTGGTACTTATTCTTAGGGAACGCAATGAATGGAATCCGTTCCAGTTTGTGCTCCAGGACTGCTCCAGTCCCCGTCTCATCCCCGGTCATCACATCATAGAGAGTGAAGCGGTCATCATATAGCGATAGGTCGCTGTAGTCTGCCATCTCGGATTTAAACACAGTCACGTCCTTGTCAGTCCAGTATTCGTGAACCTTGAAGAACTTGCTAGTCTTGGGGTCAAGCTGCTTGTACGTCCGTCTCAGCGCCAGTAATTTGCGGTCTAAGTCGCTAGAATAGATGGGCACAACCTGATCAGGCGGTACAATGCCATAACGGAACTGACCGTTTTCATCAATCCAGTAATGCAGCCAAGCAACTCCCGCATTAGCAGCATCCACTACCATCTGGTTGAGTCGGAGGTTGAAGTTGTCACCCAACGTGTCTTTAATCTTATCGTTAAGCGTATCGTCCTCTACATCAATAGTAGGTGGCACAGTGGCAACATAGCCCGCTTCTTGGTCCACTAAAAGTTGGTGGAAGTTGCTTGATACCCGGTTGTCTGCCCGGCGTAGTGGTTCGTCCTTTCCATCCCCATTCAACTTAGACTCACCGTTATTTCTGTTGGTAATGTCATTCTCGTTGAAGTAGTAATGTAACGACTTATTGAAATTGGCAGCAAACTTAACCCGTCGACTATCTGTGTTCTTTAGTAGCTTCTTCATTGCATCTATTTCCACGGTCTGAATCCTCCCTTCTTCATAAGTGATTCGAGTTCGTACCTGGTCTTATCAATCGAGTGGTCGTTCCCATCAGGATAGCCAGCCTTGAAGTTACCGTTAGGGTCACGAGCTAACTCATAGCTGGTAAACTCACGGGCCGTATTAGGACACCGAACCGGGTCAATCACAATCTCACGTAGGTCTTGCAGCCACTTGAACCCGTGCTCACGGCTCCCCGGTCCCTTGCGAGCTCCAACGACGTTAAGCCCATAGTCTCGGAACTCAGCAATCGTCCGTGGCTCAGCAGAGTCAGCAGTGATAACTTCATTCATCGGATTAAGCTTCTTGATAGCAGCCACTGCTTCACGATTGGTCATGCCAACCTGATAAATTTCATTGAACAGAAAAATGCGGCGACGCGCTGAATCCCAGTACGCATCCCCGTAGGCTAGTGGATCATGGGCGAAACCGAAGTCCATGCCGTGATAGATTTTATCGAAGTGTGAAATTTCTTCGTCTGTAATCTCACGAATAGTTAAGTTGTTGAAGACCTCAGCGCCCGTCCCTGTAACTTCACCCAGATACTCATGGGCGTAGGCCTTCGGATTGTCCTTCTTAAGTTGCTCGGCGTCAGCTAGGAACTCTTTCCCCAACCATTGTTTAGGCACGCTAAGGTAGTCGCTCTCATGCACCAATGTGTCATCACGTCGACCTTGCTCCTCGCGAGCTTGATTGACCCATGAATTAACTGAGGCTGGCGGGTTGTAGCTGTAGAAAGTCACAATATCTGAGCCACCCCGGTTGAGAGACTGGTTGATGTTCCGGATTTCCTTCCAACCTTTGAAGTCAGCAACTTCTTCAAAGTGCTTGAACTTCGTGTAGCCGTGCCGGAACTTCTGTGACTTAATCTTCTCCGGCTTGTCGGCACCCTTAAAACGTATCTGCTGACCTGTGGGGATGTACGTCAGCTGCATAGGACTCACTGAGTCTGCCCACAGGCTAGAGACGCCTAAAGTGTCAATCGCCCATAAGTACTGGTCGTAGACTGATTCGCGAAGGTTAGACGCGTACCGCCGCATAACCACAGCATTGGCGTCTGGATCCTTCATGATACCCAACACAATTTCGAGCGAAATAAAAGAGGACTTGGTCGACCCACGTCCTCCTGATAGCCAATAATTTGAATGTTTGTGGTGCTTGATGTCTTGGTGAAGCTGGTAGAAGCTCGGTGCCATTGAATGTGCGAGACTGATTCTAGCCATCTTCATCACTCCCAGCGGGGATGTCATCGGTAATCTGTACGGGACCGACAGTGGCGGTTACATCACGCTTCTCCGTCCACATAGCGTAACGCTTGCCGATTAGCTCGGCTGCCTTAACCCGATCACGCACACCGACAGGCACATCATCGAAGACGCCCTTAGCAGTCGCGACTGACTCAGTGACTTCGCCACGTCGAACAGCTGACAAGAACTCCATAATCTGTTCTTGGGAGTCTACTTTTTCAGCGTGAAGCTTTTTGAGCCCCGCATCGATGTAAGTCCGGATGTCAGGTTTTGTCAGGTTCTCGTTCCCAACAGATCGAGCACTTCGCTTGGCATAACCGGCTTTCAAAGCGGCCTGCGTTGCATTGCCGCTAATGATGTATTCGTCAGCAAACTTCTGCTGTTTTACTGTTAGTTTCTGCATTTTGCAGGCCTCCTTTTTAATATTTATCAATCAGTCTCCATCTGAGTTTACCCAATAAGACAGATGGTTCAAACAAGAAAATATCGGGCGGAATCTCCGGGTAAAGAACTTTTTCTTTCTTTTTCCCAGCAACATCGTCAACCCCGGTATGGACGTCTCTCCTTATCTCTCTCACAAGTTTTAAGTATCTGTTAACTTCTTTAATAATTTTTTCGTCGCCAATATTTTCAAAATAATCCTCATGTTCTTTCCAAAATAGAGAAGCATTAGAAACTAGGATAGTTAGTTCTGATACGGATTCCCCAAATCGCTCCACAAATTCAGCGTCTATCATTGGTTCACGATAACCTTTCACACGAATCGTACTCATAGCATATCCTTCGAACCTAAATAAATAAGCATTAATCTTTTCCATTATGCCAATCAATTGGCCAATTGTATCAATAAGTGCTTTTTTCTTCTCAAGATCCTTAGTGTTTTTCCTACTAAACTTTGAAGCTGCCCACGGAGCAACAAAACAAGTTGTAATTGCAGAAACAATGATCGAAACGACCGCCGGTTGAATAAAGGTTTTCCAAGACACTATACGTTATCCCCCTTGCATGTTTATACTGAATATAAGCATAACAAAACCCCAGCATTACTGCTAGGGTCAGTCTGAAGGAGATGTATCTCAATTATTGTAACGTTCAGTCTTGAATACTGAACATAATATGGCTGGAAGGATTCGAACCTTCCACATACCTACTACAGCCACGTGGGTAATACCAAGCCTTAATTCTCACCGTCGTGGTATTTCTAGCCTACGCATCTAGGCCTTCTCAACTTAGTATCATCTTTTGCCGTGGTTATCAATCACAGCAACATCGCGGGTAAGGATTTGCACCCTACAGCTGCAAACCGTCTATAGAAATTACAACATACGAAAGTGCTGAAAATATGTTTCAGTTCCATAATCGGCCGCGTCTACCTATTCCGCCACCGCGATACGCATTATCGTTTTTTTAATTTATCTCACACTAACATAGTAACTCTTTAGTTCGGACTTTTCTGGACACCTGTTCGGCGCGTTTTGGACATATCATTAAACGCATCGATGCCAAAAATCATAATCGACAGATCATCAATAGCCTTACGCTCGTCCCGCCGAATGGTCTTCTCATCAACTCGGTAAAAGTCCGCAAGCTGTAACCGTGTCTGCTTACCATCAATTAGATACAGCTTCTTAATCACGTCATACCGGCGCTGGTCTTCAAACGTCCCCGCCGTACAGATTTCCTGATACCGTGTAAGAATGTTATTGACGAACTCCATCATCTCTTTAGACCGTACCCGATACCCAAGCAAAGAGTAAAGACTCCGCTCATACTGTGATAATGGCACGTCTTCGTCCACTTCCGGTAGCTCTACCGTCAGATGATTCTCTAAAAGCTGGTAGTGCGACAATAATGACTTCGTATTCCGCAGCTCTTCCTCAGACTCAACCTTAGAGAACTTGTGCCCCCGTGTAATCAGTCCATCCACAATCTTCCCAATAGTTTCGTCCGACAAATCAATCGCCATTCATTAGCACCTCCCTGATCACTGCATTACGTTCATCGACACTCAACGCCCGATAAGCCGACTGAAAATGATACGGTAGCCGATAGTAGTGGTTGCTAATCCAAACTAGCGAGCTAATGATATCGTGACGCTGGTCAACGAAAATGTGTAGCAGATACTTACGAAACGTAATCTGATCATTAGTCATCGTTCTACCCCCTTATTTAGCCACGCTAGGCACTCATAAGAACATTTCCGACACAGGTGAGCTGATGTTTCTTCCACAGCTTGATAGTCGTCAGTTCCTTTTTCCCGTACCGACATCAACTTGTAGTGAAAGTCATTCTTGGGAGTGGCTTCTTCTGCAATATCTGTGCCACACCGAATACACTTAGTTTCATTTCCCCAAATCTGCATTTTTTACAAACACCCCGTCAATCATCTTTCCCTTACGCTCGCTAATCTCTTCGTAGGCAGCTTCTAAGCAGTCTTCAATGGATAATCCGCGTTGCTGGCAGTAGATAGTCAGCACCACCAGAATGTCACCTACACTGTCGATTTCGTCCAAAGTATGCCGTTTGTTGTAGGCCGCTGACAGCTCGCCAACCTCTTCAACTAGTTTGAGTAGCTGCTTGGCTGGTGCTTGTTTATTCAGACCGCGTTCGGTTGACCACAGTTGAATTTCTTTAATTAAATCACCCATTGTTAGTACCTCCTTTAAATATGACTTCGTTTTGCAATAGCAGTACCGGCATACTTTAAGATTACTTGCAAAACCTGACTAGGAACTTCTCGCACCTCGAACCCATTGACTGAACGTGTGTCAACGAAGCCATACGGTGCCGGACAACAATCACGTTTCTCAAACAATAGGTCATTGCCCGACGGTACCACCTCATAGCCAAACGCTCTCATGGCTTTAGTGAATTCTTCGGTTGTCATTAGCTTCCCTCCTAGGTAAATCAGAAATTTTATTCAACCATTGCAGGCAGTTCATTCTCGCCCGATACTAGTTCGTAAATTCCAACGGTAGACTGATCCAGTCTGCCATCGTTAGCTGCCATGTCCCACTTGTCACCGTTCTTATTGAACAGGGCATCATGGGCCACCTGTAGCAAAGCCCCATTGGCGTCATCAGCATCGACTACCATTGTTTTCGTAAAGGCCTTGTCTGCTACGTCAGGCCGTGTAAACTCGTTAATCACCAAATACTTTTTCATGATTTTTCCTCCTACATAAAATAAGAATTTCTGCTAATTATTCTGTCTCCGTAATCATTCTCAGGTAACCGGTCAGTACTACTAGTCCATTCTTCGTGAACTTCATCGAAAGAACCTGATCATTTTTCCGTGTAAATTGCTTGGCCGCTGTCACTGTGTAAGTGCCATCGTGGTTGTCCGCGATGCCTAGCGTGCTCTCAATCACTTTAGGTTCAGTTAACGCTACCTGTTCGTACTGTGTCATTCAGGTTCCCCCTCCTCCTCATCTGGCATCTCACGGTCAATCCAGTTTGTTCCAGCAAACTCCGCTATGGTCGCCGCAAACTCGGGTGATACTTGCTTCCAGTAAAATGAGCGGACACAGTAACTGCACTTATCCTTGCTGATGGTAACTACCCAGCGCCCCATGTCTTCAAACATTACAATTTCTGCCGGCGCAACGTGTGGCTCAAAACCTTCTGACAACGCAATTTCTTTAAACTCAGCGTATTTCACTTGTCTGCCCCCCCTACTAAAACTTTGCCGAACTTGTCAAAACTAATATTGACCAGTAGTTTGATATCACCGATAAGAAGCATCGTCCAACCAGTATTGTTTTCGACTGCGTAACTGATTTTACTTAGGTTTACCCACACTCGATTGCCATTGTTGTCCTCAGTCATAATCCAGCTTGGCCGACTACTGTAACTGTACATTAGTCCGCTCCCCTTTCGCGTGTTCCCGTGCGTGTTCCGCCATACGCCGCTTTTTCTTGCGTAAAGTTGATTTTTTCGTATGTTTTCGCTGTTTGCTCATTAGAACTCCTCCAGTAAATTGCCCAAATTGTCTGCCCAATGTTCGTCTGCAGCTCGCTTAGCTAGCTGCTCCACACTTAGATACTCGAATCCCTTACTCAGCTGACGATGCCAGAAGTTAGACTTTCCTCTTGGCGTCAGATTCATCCAGAATCCCTCGGGCCTCATAAAGACCAGTGGTGTCACCTTTTTTGTTGAGGACCTGTCATCCACCATGATAAAAATCGAGTTGTCAGCCTTTAGCGTAAATATTTTCCCAGTTTCTGGAATCACTTTCCTGCCCCTTTTCAATCATGGTTTGTAATACGTTTTCAACGTTCATCACTAATCACTTCAAATACCACATGCTCACGGAATAGCCGACCATCAATGAGTTTCTTTTCGTGAATTGCTTCAAACTCATACGTTGGGTACTCCTTCGAGAGCCGGTGGCTGAAACCATGCTCTATCTTCCGAATATCTCGGATAGGATCACCAATCTCTGCGCACAGCTTAGAAACTAAGAATGGCAGTTCATCGAGCGCCTGAACCCGGCGGCCGGACCCGGCGTACAAGTGATTGTAGACAATCATCACTTCACCTCTAAATTAAATCCTGCAAGAACTCGGATAAGTACCCCAATCATCGACTCTGCTCCAATCCCAGATGGATTAGTTCTAAAGTAGTCTATCAAGTAATATCCAATCATCACCGGGGCCGCAATATTCTGTGCCCCTTTTGGGTGTATTCCGCTCTTGTCTAAGACAATTTCAATCTTCTGATTACCACATAATTTATAGTACTTTTGGATGCCTTGGTTATTCATGCTTACCAGCTCCATTCCTTGATTTAATCTTCACGGTCCTTATCCCACCAGTCATTAGTTTCCATAATCGCTAGTGCCCGCATTAGGTCAGTCTCGTTGAAATACCCGAAGTGGCAGCAATCTAAGTCAATGCCTATAAGGTGGGCCATCCGCTTGTAGCAGCGACTCCGTGATAGCCAGTGTGACCGCCAGACTTTATCGAACCGAGAATGACATAGCATTTTCAACTCCTTCATCTCCGGCGTCGCTAAAATCCCTAGCGGCATACGCGTTGGATGCTTGGCGGCCCCATCGCTGTAAACTCCCACACTTGCCTGACAATTGAGGCAGAAGTAGCAGCGACCATTACCGAACTCCCGGCCCCCGTAAATATTAGCGTTACTGGCGTACACAACTTTGCCCCCACAGTAGGGGCAGGGGTGCTTATCCCACTGCTGTGGTGCTTCCTTTAAGCTTTCCATCATTGCACCTCCTCCAAAAGATTACGATCAGATGCTAGCTCATAAGCTGCCGTCACTTCACTGGTCGCGTCACCACTCCGAACCTCCTGCGCTAAAAGTGAATCACTGGTGGTCAATTCATAAGCTAAACTAGCAATTGCTCCATCCACACTGGATTGCTCAATAACAATAGCCTTCGTGACCGGCACGGTTACTTTTTTCAATTTAAATTCGTTAATCAACAAATATTTTTTTGCCATTTTATTCATCCTCCTGAGCTAACTGTTCCTGCGTCCACCCGTACTTACGTCTCATTTCCCGCACCCAGCTCAAATCGCGGTGCAGCAGCCTGCCAACTTCTCTCACGCTCTTGTCCTGATAGATTTCCAGCAATCGCTGGTCTTCCTCAGTAGCAGTGTACTCGAAGTCTTCTGGCATACGGTTCAACACCCAACCTCTGCTGTGGTGTAACTTGATCCCGATGTGTGTGACAAAGAATCCCCGTTCCGCCAGGTTACGAACGTCCGCAAGTTCCTCCAGCTTGAACCCCGCCTCGTTTCCGTAGCGGTCAGCCAGCTTACGAGCCTTTTTCAACACCGAATCCGGCCAATTGCTTACATGGCCGTACTCGTCCTCAGCTGCCTGGATGTGGGCCAATAGTTCTGCGTTCAGTGACATGTCAATCACCTCCAACGATTGTCAGGGCATCATCCACACTCCTAGCCACTCCGTACAATACCGGAAAAGGTTTAATAAATTGTGCAAATAGCTTCTGATCTGGGCGCAACCGCCCCTTTTCGTTTTTAATCTCTAGGCAGAAGAATCGACCATCCGAATGACGGAACCCACAGAGGTCTGGGAACCCTCTGGGAAATAACATGATCATCGCTCCTGACTCAGTCCGAACTCGGCCAGCATTGCTGCGAAAAACGGTAAAGCCGTTCTGCGATAGTGCCAACATGATTCTATTCTGCAAGGAATGTTCACTCTCCATGTTCATACCTCCAGACAAAGCCCTTATACCGATGACCACGTTTCTTGCCTTTAGCAGCATCACAAATACCGGAAGATTGTCCTCCCATACTTCTAGCCGCTTCTCGTAACGAGTAGTAGCTACTCACGAATTCACCATCAAGCGTAAATTTCAGTATAGTCTTGGGTTTAGAAGTTAAGTGATTTTTAACAGCATGAACAATATTTTCAGAGCGTGTTGCCCATTCCAAATTAACCACCCGATTGTCGGTTTTGTCACCATTCAAATGATTCACTTGTATTTTATTTTCAGGATTTGGAATAAATGCTTCTGCAACAAGCCTATGCACCGTCTTGTTTTTGCGTTTTCCATGGCCGTAAAGAAGTACATTTTGGTACCCTGTCCTCAATGTGGCCGGGTGCAGTACCGTTCCTCGATGAAAAGAAAATGATCCATTCTTAGACGGCCGATACATCCCCTTACTTCGAACACTTCCTTTGTTGCTAACTTCATAATCTGGAAAACCGTCAATCGGTCTCCACTTTTCCTCACTTTCGATAGGATTACCTCCATTTCGTGTAGCCGAATGCAGGGCTAATTTAGTGCCTACACAGCCTGTATCCCTTGGTACACATGGACTATGTAGGCAATGTAGCGAATGTAGTCACTTTTATCCTTTTCTTTTATATACGTTTATTATTATTAATTAATGATATATAGAAGAAAGTATACATAACTATACACAGCTCAACGGGGACAAGGGGTTCGAGTGCCTACACATGGCTACACAACCCTACATACCCTACATTCATCGTTTTCGGGGATGGCTAGTTACTATATCAAACGGTTTTATGAAAGCTTTTAAGCTAACTCCGACGTAGTAAACGCCCTGTGAATCACGTTTCTTGGTATATTTGTCAGCCATCTCCTTGCCAAACTTAGTCGAATTCATCAAGTACTGAGAATTATCATCAGCCCAAGATTTATAGCGTCGATACAGCTCGGAAGCCCGCGCCATCTCTCCTTTACCAACCACACAGCATTCTTCCATGAACTCGGTCGTTACATCCATTTCGTTTCGGTAACTTTGGCTAGCCTGAACCACACTCTCTGGCGGTTTCAATCCCTCGCGTTGCCACTTAAGCGCACCTTCGACAGCCCAGTTAAGAATGCCGACCTCTTCGCGCTGTAACTTGTACTTGAGATCTTTGTCCACTCGGTTGTCCGGAATCTTAACTGCGAATGGCACCAGCATGAGTCGCCGCCAGATACCATCATCAGTTCCCCGAATGATTGGCTTGTGGTTGGTCGCCAGCCATAGTTTGAACTCTGGCTTGAACTCAAATTCTTTCCCGTAAAGGTAACGGGCCGTCACGGTGTCACCACCAGTCAGTTGCTTCACTAACCCTTCATCCAATCGCAACCCATCATTAGGTTCACTAGATGTGACTAGCCGGGCTCCTTCAAGTCGGGCAATGTCAGAGTTAGCAGCGGAACTATTATTCTTGACCATGATTGAATCGGCCTGCATCGACCGGGCGTAGTTGCCCAGTGTATCTGCAATGGTATCAATAAAAATTGACTTACCGTTACGGCCGTTCCCATAAAGAATGAACATGACTTGCTCTTTTGTGGAACCAGTAAGCGAGTAGCCTACCGCCTTCTGCACATAGTCAATCAGCTCCGAATCACTGTCGAAAATCTGGTCAAGAAATTGTGTCCACTCCGGTGCGTCAATCGTATCGGTATACTCTACCGCCGCCTGTCGTGAGAATAGCTTCTTGATATCGTGATCCTTCAAAATCCCACTTGATAGGTCCACATAACCATTGGCTACGTTGAGAAGCGTCTTGTCACTATCAAACTCACCGTGGAGAACAGGAACCCGGTGCTTCAGCTCTTCCATCATGGCTTTCTTACCCGCATTAGAACGAGACTTCTTGATGTGCGTTTGAAACTTCTTCTCCGCATCTTTCTCAGTTAATCCACTGTCAGGTGGTACAACTAAATTTTCGTGCTTAAGGTCATCAACTACCCTGTCCACCAAGCTGTGGACTTGCCCAGTCTCATCGGTTGCCCAGTAACTCCCGTTGTAGACTACCCACGTCTTATCTGTGAAGGAATACTTGATGAGTTCGCCATATCGGTCCATAAAGCGATCTGCATTCCCCGTGTCGTCCCAGCTACGGGGCGGTGCATCCTTCTTCATTTCTGCCTGGTTAGCAAATTCAAAATCATATTTGAGTGGTGCCTTACCACGATTGAAAACGTCTCGCGTTTCGTTAATCGCCTTGTTCAGAGTGGCAACCCCATAGGTCGTCTTACCATGCTTCTCATCCCACTTGTCTCGGAGTAGGCTAGACTGCCGGAAAATACTATCCATCTTCGCGAAGTCCCGGCCTGTCCAAAAGGCTAGGTCGTTAGCAAACGCTAGGTCTGCTTCGGATTGTGACGTATAGAATTGCTCCCAGCCACCTTCCATGAAAAGTTTGAATCGCTGACCTGTTTGGGACGCCTCGGCTCGTGCGATGACTTCCGTTTCAGACAGGTCATTCATTTGTGGAAGCTGGTTGTTCGGCATTGCTACCACATTAGTGGGCTTTAGGTACCGGTCATACAGTAGCTTAATCAGCTTGGGTTCTGGCTGGTTGATACCGTCATGTGGTCCAATCTGGTTACCCGTCATGGCAAAGAACCTGCCAGAAGTGTACATTTCTACATTTCCTGACCGCCGCCGGTCACCAGGAATCTCGCCCTTAATGATGATGTGGATGCCAGTCCCAGATACGCTAGTTTCGGCGTAAGACTTGGTGATAGTTAGGAAGTGCTGAACCTCGTTATCATCCGTCTCGCCACGTTGCCAACGCTCTAGGTCTTGTTCCAAGTGATCAACATCGATTCCCACATAGGGAGGCTGGAAGTAAAATCCCAATCCGTCCATGCCGTAGTCACCCATTGCTTGCAACGCTGTATCGAAATCCGACCATGTAGACGGGTCGTTGGACTTCCCATCCCCACCGTTGTATGGATTCTTAGGGTACTTGGCATACTTGTTCTTCTCTGGTTGCCATTTGAGTTTGTAAAGCCCCCACCTTTTTAGGGACTTGAGTTCCTCGGGAATTCGTTCATACATCAGCACTCCTCCTTAGAAGGGCAAATCGTCGTCAGGAATATCAATCGAATCGCCAGTATTAGCGAATGGGTCACTAGTATTCGTAGCGGGTGGTGGCGTTGGTTTTCCTGCTGTAGGTCCACTCTTCTTATCCTTGTACGTATGCTGTACTTGAGGGAATTGCGTAACCTCAAAGTTCCATGGAGCGACCCGATTGACCGTGGTCGTGGTGCCGTTGTACGTGTTATCTTCTTGTTTGACGAACACTCGCACTGCTGCACCGCTGATGAGCTTGATAAAGTCATCTACCGTGTGTAGTGGCGTATTTTCCGGCACTCCCGCCGCTTGCAGAATGTACTGGAATCCATCTAGGTCGTACTGGTTGGTTGCCTTACGCTTCCAGTTATCCACGAAGATGTGACGGTTGTGAAACTTGGCATTGGTTTCAGCCAAATCTGGCACTTTGTCCAAGTCATTCCGCACTAGCAAATCAATCTGCAAAGTTTCCGCCCCGTTCTTAGTGGCGTCTTCCTTCGCATTGTTGATGATCATTTCGTAGTTGCCTGCGGGAAGTGCATCATAGTCGCCACCCGTGTTATTTGAGTAATCCGTGTTCATAAAATCTGCCATATTATTTTTCCTCCTTAAGTGCATTCTCTAAAAGTTGAAGTGATTCATTTAGCTTCGAAACATCTCTCTCCGTCATCACTTGGCCAACATTGAGTCGTTCAATCTTTGAAGCCAGTAGCAGCATTGCAACGCCCACAACATCGATTCTTAAGTGGGCAATTGTGTTTTTCTGCATCGTGTATCCTCCTAGTTTTTAATTAATCCTCTTTGCTTAGCTTGGAACCATGCCCAGCCTGGCTTATAACCCCGGGCTTTCGCAATTCCCCGCAAGTCTTCCATGGTCTGCGCCTCACTGGGCTTCATTCGACCATACCGGACCGAATTGTACTCGGCCTTCATATCGAGCCGACCATGAATCTGTTCAAGCTTCACTTCATGGTCAACCTCCATCTCTGTTTCCGTCCGCTGGATAGCTTTTCCACACACCGGACAGACTGTGGACGAAGCTGGAATCACCGCGTAACAGAACTCACAGGTTCTGATTGGTGGGGCATCACTCGTCTTGCTTTTACGTTTCTTTCGGTCGTCAAGCGTCCAAGTGTGATCATCATCTGGTAGCCCGAACCGCGAGTAATTTGCAACGTGATCAATGATGGTCGCCGTCTTGTTCGGTCGGTAGCGCATTGACCGCATCGACTGCTGAATATAGAGCACCAGTGACTCGGTTGGTCGGAGCATGATAACCACCGAACAGTCAGGAACGTTGAAGCCTTCACTGATCAGGTCTACATTGCAGAGAACCTTGAGCTCACCAGACTTAAAATCAGCCATAATTTTCTCTCGCTCTGCTGCGGGTGTTTTAGCATCGGCATGTTCAGCACCAATACCAGCCCTTCTAAAGGCTTCCGCCACTTCCTTGGAAAACTCTACCGAGTGAGCGTAAACGATAGCCTGCTGGCCCGCTGCCTTCTCCTGATAGGTCTTAACAACATCCCCAAAGATAGTCCGGCCCACCGCATCATCAATCGACTTGTTGGTGTAGTCACCGGTACTCGACTTCTTCAACTTTTCATCATTGACCAGCTTCACCGAGAAGTACTTGTAGGGGGCCAGATAGTGATTCTCAATCAGCCAATCAATTGACGGGCCTAGAACCATATCATCGTAAACATCATGCAAGCCTTTACCGTTTAGACGCCACGGCGTTGCAGTAAAGCCTAGTCGTGGCACCCCCGCATAGTAGTCATAAATCTTTCGGTAGGTCTTAGCTAGAGAATGATGCGATTCATCAGTGATTATCAGCGCCGGCCGTGGGAGAATCCTTAATCGGTTAGCAATTTTACCAACCGTCAGAATCGTGCATCGAGTGAGATCAACCTCATTCTCTCGGAACGAATTAGTTATCTGCTCAACTAGTTCCTTACGGTGGACCATAAACATCACTGAACCGCCCTTACTTACCGTTAGCCGCGCTATTTCTGCAATGATAACCGATTTACCGGACCCGGCCGGACTTTGCAGTAACACTTATTTATTGCCCTTTGCTAGTGCCTGTCGTGCCTGATTGACTAGCTTTGTCTGGTACGGATGGAGTTGATACATTCACATCACCACCAATCTCAGTAAAGAGTGTCTCAGGTAGTGCAAACTGCCGGTCGTCTAACTGATTCTTAGCGAAGGCGGCGTTTGACGGTTTGAGAATAAATCCCCGGGCACCCGTCTTATCAGAAATAACCATGCGACCAACTACATTCATCAATCCCATCACGTTAGTCACTAACTTCTCCCGCATTTGCGGCACGAACTGGTTGTAAGTCTGACCGGTCGGCGTATCAATTTGTCGGGTAGTTTCCCAAGCCGTATAGACCTTGTTGACTCCCGGCCATGAATTGATGAACCGAATCATATCAGGTAGATAGAAGCCAAACTGATTGTAGTCATTCATTTGGGGGATACCCATATCGGCACCCGACTTGGTTTTAGCTTCATTGGCTTTTTCGCCTAGCCATGCTTGCTCAAACTCGCTGATATTGTCGAACGCGATGTTATCGTAATTGCTGAGCTGCGTCTTATAGATTTCGCCAAGCAAACTGCGGGCCCCTTCTAGCGGGTGCTTCGTGTCCAGCTTAACCACATCAACATTGGGTACCCCTGCTAAAACATTGGTCGTTCGATCAACATCAATGACTAGTGTTCGACCGGGGAGATAACGTAGTGTGGAAGTCTTACCCACACCAGGTTGCGCATAAATCAGCACTGAGAAATCTTCACCGCGTTTAATATCAGTTGCGTGTTGGATTTCCACGGCTATCCCTCCCGTTCATACTTGATACTCTCAGAATCCATATAACTCTTGAGCAACTTCATCTGTGGAATGGTAGCTGTAATCTTCAGCACAACGGCTCGTGAGACCACTTCGCCAGTGTTGGTATCAACTACCGTGTCCCCCTTAGCTTGCTGGTGGGTGCGTTCCTCAGCGGCCTTGGCTTCCAGCTTACGTTGCTTCTCGGCTTGCCGCTCTACTTGGTTGTCGATAGCTCTCATCAGGTATTCAACGTCTTGTCCCTGTTTCACTTGGTCAACCCAACCTGCCGGGTCAACTTTCTGAATTTCGGCATACTTGGTGATGGTTGAGCAGTCGGCTGCTAGTTGGTCAGCATGTTTTTTCATCAGCGTCATGGTGCCGGCAATGCCTTCCACAATCTGCTTCTTGGTAGCTGACTTATTTAGCCATGATGGTTCGATATCAACCGACTCAGCTTCCACACCATAGTTGGGAGCCATTTCAGCAATCAACCCTTCAACCCGTTCTTGCTTAGCCGCCCGCTCTTGGGCAACGACTTCACGAATCTTTGTATCGAGTGGTGAGATTACTGAATCAATCTGCTCCTTGAACAAATTCATTTGAGCATCAAACGTCTTGACCGGTTCCGCGTACTGCCGCTTGATAGTTAAACGCTTTTCATCAATCGCCTTAGACACTTTGTTCAGTTCGGCCCGCATGTTTTTAACGTCTTTGACGTTGTCCACAGTAACCACAAAATCTTGGTTGTACTTGGAGACAATTGCCGTAACCGCCTGTTGGACCTGATCTAAGTTGTTGATTGTGATTGGCATTGGCTTTACGTCAATTACCGGTTCAACGATTGCTAGTTCGTTAGCCATACATGTTCCTCCTTCGAATACTTTTCGTATTGCTGAAACCGGTAAGCGGCTAAGTTCTCATACCCGACTGGGGTTCTTAAGAATTTCTGGTACCAGTATTCACTTTTCTTCATTGAAAAATACCTCGCTTTCGATTACGATAGTGATAAATAAATGTTTTTCTCAGGCTCGCTAGCGGTGCAACGCTAACGGGCTTTTTCTTCGTCTGTGGATTGAACGCTTGGAGTGCAATTATCCACAAATGTTTCGTTAAAATTGTGATATTAATTTTCCTCATTTCTCTTGTGATATACTTCTCGTAAACATAGTATGGAGTGATTAGTAGCATGAAAATCAGTTTACTCAGCCTGATAATTGCAACAATTGCAGCAACAATTGCAATTCTTTCATATCTCAGAGACAGTCCCGTTCCAATCGTTCTAAGCACCCACATTGATAAAGTTCCAAAACATGGATTATTTTCGTACAGAGCATCTCGCATCAATAGCGGTGATTCTTTCTTTTTCTTCGATTCAGGAATACTTGTCCAGCTTAAAGTTGTTAACCCATCCTCGAAGGCAATTAATATATATGACCTAGGTGTTAATCAGAAATTTTCTTCAGCACTTTTTTCTCCACTGCTAACCTCCAATGCTGGAAATGCTCAAAAAGATAAACTATATCTTGCTTTGAGCAAGAATGACCTTGAACAATCAAAATTACTGTCTCTACCTTTGTATGAAAATGCAGATTTTGTCGTACCAGCGTATGGCGTAATTGATGTCAAGGTCTTCTTTCAGGTATCTGACTGGAACAAACTGAACAGCGTTTCACCTTTATCTATCCACTGGAAGTATGCAAAACGTAGATTGCTGTGGCCAGTAATGAAGTTGTTCCGGAAAGATTTTATGAAAAGTGCTGAATTCAAATTCTTACCTAGTGATTGTTTTCTTGAAAAACCAGAATTGCTACAACCAGAGAAATTATTGACACAATCAATGCTAGATATTCTATCAAGTGATTAGCCCCTTCCGTTTTTTTGAACTCTAACGTAACAATTCATAAAGCTTCGTGATGGTTGCAGCCATCTCGGGGCTTTTATTTTCGGTCTTAATCAACGAAACCAAGTAGTCTCTAACAATGTGCTGTAATTCAAAATCCATTGTTTTCGCCACCTTTCATCACCAACAAGTTAGGATTTGATAACTGGTTCAAACTCTTTGATCTTATTAATGGTTTCATCTAGCTGCTTTGTTTGCTCTTCAGCAAGAATGAGCAGCTTTTTCAACTCATCCAAGTTTCTAATTGTAAACTTAAGCTTAGGCTCCATTATTTTCGCCACCTTTCATATCCGACTCTCAGCAAGCCGCCTAGTCCGAACACTGCTACAAAAATTAGTACTGCTTCCAATGCGTAGCCTCCAATCTTTCTTAACCATCACTACCCGCCTAGGTATTAGTTGCTTGTTTGCTGATGGTCAAGAAACCATTGATGTACTGCTGGTGCATAATACTTTCGGTTGTTGCCCTGCTGCACGAATGGAAAATCCGGCTGGTACAGATAGTATTTGTCGGCCGTATCTGGCTTGATGCCAAACTCCGGGTACAAATCCTTGCGATCAAGAAGTTTCGTGCTGACAGTTACTTCCTTCCGACCGTCTTCAACACCTTTCAGGTAAGCCTGTTTGAATAGAGCGGCTAGCCCTTGGACTAAGTCATTCATAGTTCAACACCTCCTAGTCGAAAAGTTCGTTGCCATAGTGACCGACTAGCCAGCCGATGAGCATGACCAAGGCGAATCTCATTAGTATTACCATGACTATGCCTCCTGAGTGATTTGCTCGACTTTGGGAACGATACCCTTTGACTTAAGAAAGTCGTACAAGAATCTCTGCCCAGCCTGTGTCCACTTCATCGTGTTTCTGACTTGTTCTAACCCGTGACTATCCTTGTACGGAAATGGTTCGATGTGGGTATACCCCTTGTCTTGGTATGTCGCGTACAGTAGCCACGTCTTACCTTGCTTATACTGGATACCCAGTCCGTGGAGTAGCTTATTGAATTCTCGCGTTGAGTAGCCGTAGTTCTTAGCAATAACTGAAGTTGCTTCCAACCCCGGATTAGCAAGCATCTGGTCGGTATAGTCTGCTTTAGGCTTCATGATGGTGATTTGCTCTGCTTGATCAGCTGCCATTCGTAAAGCCTCAGGTAAGGTTGTTGGAACCTCGAACCGGTTGACTTGCTTCTCCATTTCATTGAATGCTTGAATATATTTAAGTTTGAACTCCAATGCTTTCGATCCGGTGAACCCCATTGCTAACAGTGTGAAGCCATCGCGATTCATGTAAACGACTGGGTACTTCTGTTCATTTTGTGGATGAACATACATTGAATGGGAAAACATTGGTGAGTCCATGAGGGTCTGTCCAGAATTGGACACCCCCTCTGATTTTGAAATT
The DNA here is from genome assembly GCF_016861695.1 of Levilactobacillus andaensis. Lineage (GTDB taxonomy): Bacteria > Bacillota > Bacilli > Lactobacillales > Lactobacillaceae > Levilactobacillus > Levilactobacillus andaensis. The sequence goes on from NZ_BOLP01000004.1 coordinate 54,901, forward strand.
AATAAATCAATGTCACGTAAAACGTGCTGATGGTTCTTACCAAACGTCTTTGCTACTTGTAGGCTACTAGTGACTGCTTGCTGATTTTTCATAATTACTAAATCATTCATCTTCTAACCCCCTATTCTTTGATGTCTAAGACTCGATAAATCTTTTGCCGAATCTCTTTAGACTTTGGCTGCATGTCACCGTGAATGGCTCGGCTTAATTGCTGGGGCCCTTCGCCGATAAGGCTTGCTAGTTCAACTTGACTCATATGTTTCTTAAACAAGGCAATCTTAATTTGCGTGTAAATCGCTTCAACGCCATCTACTAAATTTTGCTCTGTCACTTTCACTCACTTCCTTAACGTTATTTATTCATCAAGTTATTGCATTATTTTAGACAATCGTCTATAATAAGTGCATACGAAATAAGCATTTAAAAACTATCTTATCAATCATCACCCGCCAAAGTGTTCGTGGTAAGCATTCGTTTTTGATTGCTTAATTACTTGATGAATTCATAATAAGACAATTGGCTAAATAAATCAAGCTAATTATCTAAATTTAATTTGTCATGTTAGGGAGAATACTGATATGACGCTGTTAGAAAGAGTTAAAACTTTAGCGAAGGAACAAGGAATCAGCCTTTTAAGGCTAAACGATACTGCTCACTTAGGTAAAAATGCCATTTACAAATGGAAGAATCAGACCCCAAGTACTGAAAATCTACAAAAAGTTGCCGATGTACTCCATGTTTCTGTAGACTACTTGCTTGGAAACACTGAGGAACGTAACGAATCTAAAAAGTCTGTCGACCTGAACGATGACGACGCCTTCCTTACGTTTGAGGGTCGACCGATTCCCGAAGAAGACCGAGAACTAATAAAACGACTACTGCGAGGTAAGTGATTATGGATAATATCATGACAGAACTAATAAACTACGCTATGTGGGAGAAACACATAACGGTCAAACTGTCCTCTGAACTGTCACCATACACACCCTCTGTGGCTGATTCTGAAACACGGAGCATCCTGATTAATACTAACTGGCATCTTCCACAACAACTGCCTTTGCATTTAGCACATGAAATTGCTCATATCATTAATGGCGATCATGCTACCCATCCTCTATATTTCAGCCCACTGCAAGCTGACTACAAGATGGAATTGAATGCTAATCGGACTGCAATTAAAATGCTCATCCCCTATTACTTAGCCGACCGTGATAGGGAACACGTAAATGTAAACGAGTTCATGAATATTTTTGTTGTCCCCTCGCATCTTGAGAAAATGTGTCGCGAGGAACTGACCAAAGCTCTGTAGATTCTAGCCCAACATGCTGACGGCTCTAAAAGCTGCAAAATACATAACCCTATTCAGGAGGATTACACCATGAAGAAAAAAAGAGGTAGTATTTTAGGAAGTATTGCTGTTCTTTTGATTATTGATGTCGTTTTTCAAATCGTCTCATACCTGATTAACGGTAGCGGATCGAGTCTCGTTACGATTGTTGCCATCATAGCTGCATTCGCATACTGGTACTTCCCACAGATTCAAGGACTGTTGTTTAATCGTGAAGAAACGGTTGCAACGATGAAGGCAAATCAAGAAGCTGTGAAATCACTAAAGGATGAGGTGGTTAAGGAAAAGAAGATTACGTTCATATCTGGGAAAGAATTAGTAGACCCTAGCCATTCTTCCACTGGCAAAATATTTCAGCTAAACAATGATGAGGTCATCTTTACCTTGACCGATCCTACACATTTTGACTTGAACAATATCACCTTTGAGGGACCGCAATACCAGGAAGTAACTGAGACAACGGGTAACGGTCAAACTAAAAAGAAACGTCACGGATTAGCTGGCACAGTAATTGGAACTGCCATTGCCCCGGGAGTTGGTACTGTTGCCGGTGCGGTTGCTGGCCATGGTATGGGCAAGGATAAAACAAGCAGTAAAAGTCAGACGACAACTAAAACTGTTGAAGTGCCAGCTAATTTAACTCTTGTGCTTCACAACAAAAGTAATGACGACAACATCACTATTGGTCTTTCGGCACTTCAAAAAGACTACCAAGACTTTTTGAACTTTAAAACTACCAGTCCTGTTACCCATCATCATGAGCTAGATGACACCACAGTAGCTGAACTCAAGCGCCTCAAAGAACTACTCGAAACCGAAGTAATCTCCCAAGAAGAATTCGATAAAAAGAAAGCCCAGCTTCTCGATATTTAATTCAGAAAATAAAAAAGCGCATCCCCTCCCGCCAAGAAGTTGGATGCGCTCGCCAAAACATATAAGCCTGTGGACGAATCTACAAGCTGTTTTAAGAATACATAGCTGTACCCTTTTCATCAATTCTACAACTAAAGGAGGTGTTGCCACAACCTTAACCGTAAATCTACCCGCCTAGGTGAATTTATAAATTAAGGAGATAATCAAAATGGCAAGTTTTCAAAAGCGCGGTAAAACATGGACCGCAAAGATTAGCTACTATAAGGACGACGTTCGCGAATTCGTAACAAAGGGTGGCTTTCGAACTAAGAAAGAAGCCCAGTACTGGGCCAATGAGAATGAACTAGACATTTCAAATGGCAGTAATCTCAAGGGCGGTAAGCAACTATTCACCGACTACTTTTTGAATTGGTATGAAACGTATAAGAAGCCAATTCTGGCTAAATCAAGCCGACTACGCTACCAGTACACTATTGGTATCATCATGAACAACTTTGCAGGCAAACGGCTCGATGAAATCACTAGAAGTGAGTATCAGCAATTTCTAAACGAATACGCCAATCCCCTCTCAGTAGACGGCAAAGAAAAGAAGCAACGATCTTTAAGTAGTTCTGAAAAGGTTAACGTCCAAATTCGGGCATCCGTGCGCGATGCCGTTGAAGATGGCCTAATCAAGCGTGATTTCACTGCTCACACTAAGATAAGTGGCCGCCCGGAAAAACCTAAGGAGATGAAGTACCTAGACGCTGGTGACGCTGACAAGCTTACCCGAGCTCTAGAATCCGACATCAATATTGCCCACCTTACCAAACTCATGGCTCTAGTCTCCTTACAGACTGGAGCACGATTTAGTGAAGTCGCCGGCCTAACTTGGGACTGCTTTTCAGAGAAGTTCAACACGTTACGAATTAATAAGGCCTGGGATACCCTTGGTAAAAAGGACTTCACCGACACCAAGAATCCACAGTCGAAGCGAGTCATTAAAATCACGCCCCATATGAGTGAGATTCTACGAAACTACCACAAGCTCCAACTAATTAAGTTAGAAGAACTTGAAATCGATAACCCACTCAATTTAATTTTTCTGAGTCAAATCGGCAAGGTCCCTGACGATACTGCTGCTAATCAAACACTTCATCGGGTGCTAAAAACAATTGGTGCAAAAGATATTACATTCCATGGATTGCGGCATACCCACGCTTCATATTTAATTTATAAAGGTGTCTCAATCTACTATATTTCTGAACGACTGGGACATGCAAATTACTCAACAACTATTCGAGTGTATTCCCATATGATTCGAGAAATGGAAAAAGTCGAGGCTGACAAAACCCTTGTGGCTCTAAGCGAGATGGACCGTCCGGTGAACAAGTTGGCGAACAAAAGGGCTAAAAACGGGTGATGTTCACCAAATTGTTCACCAAAATCTCTATCTGTACCGTTTTCTAGCTATTTAGGAAAAGCAAAAACCGCTCCAAATCAACGATTTGAAACGGTTTAGGACGACACCAGTTTAAGAAATATGGCCCCACCCGGACTCGAACCGGGATCATTCGCTTAGGAGGCGAGTGCCCTATCCAGTTGTGCTATAGGGCCATAAAAAAAGATCCGCTTCCAATTTTCACACGGATCTTTCAAATTGTAAAGAGTTACTTCTGGTTCTGCTCATCGTGGTCCCGCCACTTCTTGCGCATCCCCTTGTTTTTCGTGTGCCGATTTTTATGTTTCTTTTTCTTGCTAGGATTGCTGACAACGGCCTTAGCTGGCTTAGCAGCCTTCTTCGTCGTTGGTTGATCAGTGGACTGTGACGCTACTGATGCGGTTGCCGATACGTCGGTCTTGGCAGTTTCTGCCGCACCAGCTTGGCTCTGCGCTTGTATTGCCACTGGCGCCTTAGCTGGTGCCGTTGGCCGTTCTGTCGTCAACGTCCGGCCGCTGAAGTAGACGGGCACTAAATCATAGTCCGTGTCCTTTAATAATTTCTTCAGGTCCCGCAAATCGTGGTCGTCACCCAAACTGATGACCTGACCTGGTTCACCCATCCGACCAGTCCGACCGACCCGGTGAACATATTCGTTCACGGAGCCAGGCAAATCATAGTTGATAACGGCTGGTAACTTGGGAATGTCCAAGCCCCGCGCCGCAACATCGGTGGTCAACAGCAAGCGAATACGGCCCAACCGGAAGTCCTGTAACGCCTTTTCCCGTTGCACCTGTCGCAAGTCACTGGTTAAGCTGGCCGCTGACATGTGTTCATGGTAGAAACGGGTCGCCGTTTGACGCAAGGTATTGGCTTGTTTGAAGAAGACCAACGCCCGGAAATTAGGCATCGCCAACATCCGCTTCAACATTTGGTCCCGTTTGCCCATTCCGACTTCAAGTAAACCATGACGAACGACCCCTTGTGTCTGGTCTTGTTGGCGAACGTCGATCCGTTCCACCGTTTGGCCAAACCACTGGTCGAGCTCGTGTAAGATTGGCGTGTCGGTGGCCGAGAAGAAGCCTAATTGCACTTCTGCTGGTGCGGCTTGGGCGATTGAGCGAACCGTATCCAACGTGTCCCCCGTTAACAAGTCGTCGGCTTCATCAATGATCAGTAGCGATACCAAGTGAAGCTTTAATTTCCGATCACTTACCAGGTTCAGAACCCGACCGGGCGTCCCCACGATGACTTCTGGCCGCTTCTTCAACCGTTCCGTCTGCCGTTTAACGTTGGCACCACCGGTCAGGGCAAGCACCTGTAAATCCAGTAATTTTGCCCAGTCACGCATGACCCGGCTGGTTTGAATCGCTAGTTCCTGTGAAGGTTCCAACACGATCAGTTGGGTCCCATCACCGGGTAAAAGGTTCGCCAAGGCGGGCAACGTAAACGCCACCGTCTTGCCGGAACCCGTTGGGGCTAGCCCCAAGACGTTGTGGTCACCGGCTAACGGTTCGTAGACCGCAGCTTGAATGGCCGTTTGTTCCGTGTAGCCCAAATCTTTAAAATGAGCTTCATATTGTTTTAACATACAGTTTCCTTTCTGTTAGTGCGCGTCGGCTGGAAAACTCAGGTTCGCCGAAACCCGCAAACTGTAAAGCACTTGATTGACGGTCAGACTCCACTGCAACCACCGTTGATAATCACGCACATTTTGCGGATCATCTGGTGCTTGCAAGACCCGGGCGAAGTCCATGACCTCTGGCAACATCGGATTAGCCAAGTCACCTTGACTCAGATCCGTTGCTTGGCCATCCGCAGCCCGTTGTTCAACGTGGGTCAGTTCCCCAGCGCTATCAATAGTGATGGTTTCCTTGAGACCATAAATTTCAGAGAGGCCGTACGCGTTACTGGTCTTACCGAAGCTGACGGTCACGTCGAAGTCGCCATACCGCAGAATTGCGACCCCTTTGCCATCCGCACCGGTCTCAACCAACGTGGGGAACAGGTCGACGTGACTTGGCTGACCAAACAAGGCCACGGCCACGTAAATGGGGTAAACGCCGACATCTTGTAAGGCCCCGGCGGAAAATTCCCGGGTGAAAATGTTTGGTCGGTCGCCGGCTAAGACCTTGTCGTAACGGGAAGAATACTTCATATAGGTGAAGCTAGCTCCCTGAACGGTCGGCAGTCCTGACAGTGCCGTCTCAATCGCCTTGAAGTTTGGCGTGTGCACGTGCCGCGCCGCCTCAAAGAATCGTACGGCCGGATGCTTAGCCAGTTCTGCCTTGAAGGCAATCATTTCTCGTTGGTTACTGAACGCTGGTTTTTCAACGATGACCGAGATGTCCTTAGCAATTGCGGCCATGGCTTGGTCAAAATGCAGACTGTTGGGCGAAGCAATGTAGACGGCATCCAAGTTGGCCTGCGCTAACATGTCATCATAGTCCGTGTAGCTCGCTTCGGCGTGGTTCTTGGTAGCAAATGCGTCCGCCGTCTCTGCGTGGCGTGAATAGATGGCGGCTAACGCGAACTGCTGCGACAAAGCCAACGCTTCAACCAGTTGCTGCGTGATCCAGTTAGTCCCTACCGTTCCAATTCGAATCATCATAATCCCTCCAGAATTGACTATTTCTTTTAGATGTTGTTAACCTTTTGCAGTGCCCCTGCCCTGTCGTGAAAACCAAGTCGCCGAAAGACAGGTCGTTCACCTAGCTGTGCTTCAATTTAGTCCCGTTGACCATTGCCAGAATGGTCTCATCACGGTGACCTGCTGAACTTATCCAGCCACAGAACTAGGTGTCTTTTTCTATTCTAACAGTCGGACCGGCGTCGCGATAGCTTTAGAATTAATTTTCCGCTAAACCGGGGTAATTGTTAAGGCATTCGCGGTTAAAAATGGTATATTGAAGATGGAAATCTATTCAAGGGAGGGATTACCGGTGAAAGGTCGGGAAATCGCACTGTTTGGCATTTCACTCGTTGCTGGCTTAACGGGTGGCTTTTCGTTACGGAAGAAAAAGCAGCCCCAGCCAAGCGAGTCACCGTTATTTTATGTGGGCACGTGGCAGTTTGTTGACCCCCACAATCAACGGCGTCACCGGTTAGAAATTAGTCCTAATCTTGACGTGCAAATCGATGATCACCAGTTACAGGTGCGGGTTCAGGACCTCAACGAGCAGCAGCTGACGTTTCAGGATAAATTTGGCTATCATTTGACGATTCACGCCAACGAGCGCCAACCAATTTCTTTCTTCGATGAAGCCGACGACTGCACCTACGCCGTCAAGCCACTGACTGACAAGGATGACTAGTTAGGGTCTCAGGCTCTAACTTTTTTATTGGATTAAATTGTTTTCTACCATTATCTACTTTGAAAACCTAGGAGCACGCGCAGTTTGCTAGCTGAATAGGCAATCAATGATCACCCGTAATTTTCTACATTTTCCCGATTACAGCTCAAACAAAAGGTTACCGCTCAAAATTATTCAGACAAAATAAGGTGTTACTGAAGAAGTCAACCTCTTCAGTAACACCTTTTTCATCTGTTTAATTAAATTATTCCGTATACTTCGTCCAGGCCTGATGCGTTCCGTTGAAAACAGAGACGGCCACCGCGTGTTCCTGACCATCCTGTGTAATTGAGGCGTTGGCATCGTATTCGATGAACCGAATTTGTGCGGCGTGCCCGACCAAGTGACCACCGGCGATCCAGTAGTCCTGTTGCGGGAGAACCGGCTTCACGAACTGGTTCAACACCTGACGATTGGCTAAAACGACGATTCCCTGCTGGTAATGTTGCTGGAGCAAGTCAACCAACCGTTTTAACTTCTGTCCCTGAGCCGCCATGGTCGTGTTGCCACTATTGTAATCGCCATAGTAACTCACATTGATGGCCAATGGCAACGACCCCGAGTCGGTTCCAACCGTTTCAACGACGTGTTCAAATTGGTGCTGCGCCGTCGTGGTAAAACTAAATGTGTGCATGACGCCAACCTTAATGTCGGCCCCCTGCGAACGCGAATAGTTATCGCTGAAGTCATCGTCCGTATAGGTCGCCCCGGAGGTTGCTTGCAGGTAAACGAACTGATGGTGCTTGGCTAACTGTTGAAAGTCGAGATAGCCGCTATCCTGGTTCACAATGACGCCACGGACCGGGTAGTTGGCCAATTGCTGTTTCTGGTGAGCTTGCCACTGGAACCAGCCAAAACCAGCTACCAGCAAGACGATAATCAGGGCGCATAAGGCCCACCACCGACGTCGATGATGCCGATGAAAGGTATTCTCATATATTGGTTGATAGTCGCTTCGTTTCACCGTCAATCACCGTTCCCCTAACCTGGCTCGCTCCCCGGCCTAGTCACCGGATAGCGGAATATTTCTATTATACCATGCCAATTAGGATTCGTGGCGGGTCTGTTCGATCACATTGCGGACCCGCGTCATGACCTTATCAGTCCGTGAAGAAATGCGCAAGATGGTCATCATAAAAAGACTGTCAAGGATCGTCAACTGCGAAATCAACGAGTACATCCCCTCTGACCGGTACTTCACTTCATCCGTCAATGAGAGGAAAGTCACGTCTGCAGCCTGGGCCAACGGCGATCCACTGTAACTAGTAATTGCTATAATGGTCACCCCACTGCGTTGAAGTTCCTTAACAATATGTAGCGTTTCGTGATTCCGACCTGAATGAGAAATCACAATCGCACAGTCTTCATCGGTCATTTTAGCCGCTTGCATCAACTGGATGTCATAATCCGGATGATACATGACGTTCAATGACGTCCGAATAAACTTGTGGTACCCGTCCAATGCCGCCACGGATGATCCCCCGAGACCAAAGAAGGCCACGTTACGGGAGTTGATCAATTTTAAGACCGCCCGGGCGAGATCTTTTTCGTTCAAAGCTTCATTCGTAGCGCGTAAGGAACTAATGGAGAAACCAAAAGTTTTGTTGGCAATCATGGCCAACGAATCCCCTTCTGCAAGTTCTGGAAACGAACTAGGCTGTTGTGGAGTCTCCTCGGTTGCCGTATGGGCCAATGCCATGGTAAACTCCCGGTAGTTAGCGTAGTTCATTCGTTTAACGAACCTTGAAATCGTGGCTGTCGACACCCCGGTGGCGCTAGCCAACTCCTTGATGGTCATTTCACTGACCAATGCTGGATTGTCTAATGCCAGCTGGGCCACCTTTTTTTCCGTGCGGGACAACTGATCATACGTTCCGCGAATCTTCCCCGTCGTTGAGCGTGCGATGGTCGCCGCCCCCCTTCCTCGATATTAATTTTAAAATTATTTCAGCTTTTGTAAACATTTTACATCATATGACTTGAAATGTGAAACTTTTTTACATATAATATTCCCTGTCAGAAAAATTTCGCATCTTGCAAAGGAGATTAATTTCATGAAACTCGGATTGATTGGATTAGGTAAAATGGGGCTTAGCCTTGCAGAAAACGCAATGGACCATAAGCACGAAATTGTTGGCTTTGACTTAAACAAGGACTTTGTCGACAAGGCTGTCGCTGCTGGTGCTGAAGGCGCTAACAGTTTGGAAGAAATGGTTGCTAAGTTACCTTCTCCTAAGATTGTTTGGGTAATGGTACCTGCCGGCAAGCCAACTGACTCAACGATCGAATCATTGAGCAACTTGTTAAGCAAGGGTGACATCTTAATCGATGGTGGGAACTCTTACTACAAGGACTCCTTACGTCACAACGAAATCCTTAAAGCCAAGGGCATCGACTTCTTTGACTGTGGGACTTCAGGTGGTATGGAAGGCGCACGTTCACACGGGAACTTCATGATCGGTGGAGACAACGCCGCTGCCTTCGAGAAACTTCGTCCATTGTACGACGATATTTCCGAAGCTGATGGTTACCTTTATACGGGTAAGGCCGGCTCAGGTCACTACTTGAAGATGGTCCACAACGGGATTGAATATGGTGAAATGCAAGCCATCGCTGAAGGTTTCGAAGTCCTCGAAGCTTCCAAGTTCGACTACGACAACGAAGCCGTTGCTAAGGTTTGGAGTCACGGTTCAGTTATCCGCGGTTGGCTCATGGAACTTGCTGAAGAAGCCTTCGCTGCTGACCCAGAATTAGACAAGATTGCTGGTCGGATGCATGCTTCTGGTGAAGGTCAATGGACTGTTCAAGAAGGTTTAGACAGCCACGTACCAACGCCAGTTATCGCTTTATCATTAATGATGCGTTACCGTTCTATGCAAGATGACACCTTTACTGGTAAAGTTGTTTCAGCTTTACGTAACGGTTTTGGTGGCCACGCCATGGACAAGGCTGACAAGTAAGCCTTTAAAAGAAACCACTTGTAACTCGTAACACGAAAGGAAGAGCATTATGGACTACATGATTGGGGTCGATATTGGGACGACCAGTGTCAAGACCGTACTTTACGATACTGCGGGTAAGATGCAAGGCTATTCAAACAACCTGTATCCCCTCTATCAAGATGTGCCCGACATGGCCGAAGAAGATCCAGATGAAATCTTCTCCGCCATTATCGATGGGATGACCACGGTAATGCGCAAAGCAGACTTGAAGAACGGCACGCTACACGGCGTTTCTTTCTCTGCTGCCATGCACAGCTTGATCTTATTAGATGATGATCATAAGCCTTTGACCCGAGCAATTACTTGGGCCGACAACCGGGCCGTTAAATACGCAGATGAATTGCGCGAAAACGGCGTCGGCAAACAACTTTACGAAAAGACTGGGACACCAATTCACCCAATGACGCCGTTGAGCAAATTGATCTGGTTACGCAACGAACAACCAGACCTGTTCAACCAAGCACGTTGGTTCGTTGGTATCAAGGAATATGTCATCTACAAGTTGTTTGGTGTCTTACAAGAAGACTACTCAATTGCCAACGCAACTGGGCTGTTCAACATCTTCAACATGGACTGGGATGACCAAGCCCTCGAAGTTGCTGGGATTACCCGTGACCAATTACCTAAGCTAGTTGACACCACTGACCAGATTACTGGGATGAAGGCCGACTATGCTGGTGTGATCGGCATGGACCCACAAACGCCATTTATCATGGGTGCCTCTGATGGTCCCCTGGCTAACTTGGGTGTCAACGCCATCGATCCTGGTGTCGTTGCCGTGACCATCGGAACTTCCGGTGCTGTCCGGGTCGTTACTGATAAGCCGAAGATTGATCCTAAGGGTCGGGTCTTCTGCTACTATCTGTCCAAAGATCACTGGGTCGTTGGTGGGCCGGTCAACAACGGTGGGATCGTCTTCCGTTGGGTCCGTGACCAACTCTTCGCTCCAGAAAAGCTGACGGCGGAACAAATGCAGATTGACTCCTACGATCTCTTAACTGAAATTGCAGCGAAGGTTCCTGCTGGTTCCGACGGTCTCATTTTCCACCCCTTCTTGGGTGGCGAACGGGCCCCAATCTGGGACGCTAATGCTCGTGGTTCCTTCTTTGGCTTGACCCGGACCCACTCTCGGGCTCACATGGTTCGTGCCGCACTTGAAGGAATCGTCTACAACCTGTACACCGTCATGTTGGCCCTCGAAGAAGTCGTTGGTAAGCCATCTAGTATCCAAGCAACCGGTGGGTTCGCCCGCTCTGCGCTTTGGCGTCAGATGTTAGCTGATATCTTCGAACAAGACGTCACGATTCCAGAGAGTCCCGAAGGAACTGCTCTGGGTGCCGCTACGTTAGGCATGTATGCCTTAGGAATGATCGATGACTTGTCCGCCGTGAAGAACTTCATCGGTGTCTCCAACGTCCACCACCCTAATCCAGAAACCTTCCCCGCATACCGGGCCTTGGTTCCAATCTACATTCGCCTAAGTCGGCAGTTACAATCTGAATACAAGAACATCGCTGAATATCAGCGTAAGTACGTTCACAAATCAGAGAAGAAATAGTTTTGCCAATTTAGTATTTTCAGAAAACTAACCCGATAAAATTATGGGTTTTGAAACTAAATTGTATACAAAACTTTACCAATCAAGTACAATGTGGTTAATCACATTGAAAAGCCAGTGTTTTCACGCTGGCTTTTCAAAATTTACTAAATGAAAGGGCTTACTTATAATGGAGCTTATAGCACTTTTAATCGGGGTCATCTTCTTATTGGTCCTCATCATCAAATTTAAGATCAATACTTTCGTTTCCCTGATTCTTACCTCTGTTCTGACAGCGATGCTGTTGGGAATGGACCTTACCAAAATTGCCACGACGATTGAGGCTGGGATTGGGAGCCAACTTGGCGAACTGTCCTTAGTCTTTGGATTTGGTGCCATGCTGGGTCGGTTAGTTGCCGATGCCGGTGGGGCCTACGTAATTGCCACGACGCTGATCGATAAATTCGGGAAACAACGACTGCAATTAGCCATTATGTTAGCATCATTTATTCTTGGGATTGCTTTGTTCTTCGAAGTTGGGATGGTTCTGTTGATCCCTATCGTCTTCGCCATTGCCGTTGAAGCCGAAGTGCCAATTCTCTACTTGGGGATTTCCATGGCGGCCGCTTTGTCCGTTACCCACGGTTTCTTACCACCTCACCCGGCCCCAGTTGCCATTGCGCAAGTCTTGGGCGCCAACGATGGTAAGGTTCTCTTGTTCGGTTTAGTCGTTGCGATTCCTGCAGCCATTGTTGCCGGGCCAATGTTCACCAAGCTTGCTCAAAAGTTTGCACCAGCTGCCTTTGAACGTAAAGGTAACTTATCTTCATTGGGTGAAGTTAAGACCTTCAAGCCTTCCGAAGCACCTAGCTTTGGCCTGTCCGTACTGACTTCCCTCTTCCCAGTTATCTTGATGGCCATCACGACCATCTACAAGATGACGGTCGACGGTGGGGCAACACCTACCAAGAACGCTTCGCTGTTGGATCAAATCGTTGCCTTGATTGGTGACCCAGCCATCGCGATGTTGATTTCACTGCTCGTTGCCATGTTTACCATGGGCTGGGGTCGGAACCGTAAGACCGCAGACATCATGGCAACCTTGGAAAACGCCGTTAAGTCAATCGCTATGCTGCTGTTAGTTATCGGTGGTGGTGGGGCCTTCAAGCAAGTCCTCATCGATGGTGGTGTTGGTAAAGAAGTTGCTAAACTCTTCATTGACTCCAACATGTCCCCACTGATCTTAGGGTGGTTAGTCGCCGTGGTTCTCCGTGTTGCTTTGGGTTCCGCAACCGTTTCTGCTTTGACTGCTGCCGGGATTGTGGCCCCACTGATGGCCCAATCCGGTGTTGACCCTGCTCTGATGGTTCTGGCCATTGGTGCTGGTTCCTTAGCCGCATCTCACGTGAACGATGCCGGGTTCTGGATGTTCAGAGAATACTTTGATTTAACTGTTAAGCAAACGTTGAGTATTTGGACGGTACTGGAAACCGTGATTTCCATCGTCGGGATACTGATCGTGCTGATTTTAAACATGGCATTCCATTAAATTCTAATTTCTGACAGATCAATTCGAGTTTATGAGGGTTGGGACAAAGGTCCTGACCCTTTTTTGGTGGTGTTAGTGATGGATTGACTAAAAATGGCCGCACTCCGGCTGCCAAGGATTACGCCTGCTGTGGGGACGCTTCAGCCTGGAAGAACACCAGTCTTCTCGCTCGTTTTGAAGCCACGTAAAACCCACGTGTCTTCAAAGACGCCCATGGTGTAGGTCGGAAAAGAATTCCGACCAACGCCATTACCACGGCTGGCTGCATCCCTGTCCTCCTCTGGCTCTGATAGTGCTCTACCATAACATGGGTTAGAACCATTGTCAGTCCGACATTAAACCGTTCCGCTTCAACTCGATAGATACGTATTGAACGTCCGCAATAAACTAGTTTAAATGAGAAGTCGGTCGCCTTCACTCGACAGATTGGTCTTAACTAGTCGACTAGTTATTGGGTAATCATCCCCTCTTATAGTGTTATCTATTTCTGACTTGAATTGGTAATTGGTCACCAATATCACACATAGCCATAATTACCAGCCGTATTTAAACGGTGAATTATCCGTTCTCTATGCAGTTAATCCCCGTGTGCGCCGTACCATCTCTGCAACCCAAGCGATATGGCCATCACCCCCACTAGTAGTACAAGTTGAAAATGTTTCCCATAACAATAATATCAGTGCAAACCAATCAAACTGCCAGAGACATCTTGAAAATTAACGCGCCCCTAATCTTTAACGCTCGGTCGCAGTAAAGCTCACCCTTAGCCGAAGGAGGCCAGAGATGGAGGTGGTGTTAACTGGCGTTTTCGGCCAGTTTACAGCACGTTCGACTTGAAGCCCGCTTCTCAGGCTGAAGCGTCCCACACAGCAAGCGTAATTCCTGGCAGACGCAGGCGAACAATTCTAGTCAATCTCGCACTGAACCAATCACCAAAATTTCTTAGTGAATTTTCACAAAGTCCTCCGCAAGACGTTTAGATTACGTGCTATAATGGTTGAATCAGTCATTTGAGAGCAGAGAGAGGAGTTTTACTTTGGCAAAGGAGTTACGCCGTGAAATCGGCACGTTTACCGCCCTAGCGACCGTGATGGGAACCGTTATCGGTGGTGGGGTATTCTTTAAAACGGCTAGTGTGGTGGCCGCCAACCACTCCGCTAACATGACCCTCGCCGCCTGGATCTTAGGTGGCCTCCTGACTATCTGTGCTGGTCTGACCAGTGCGGAGCTGGCGGCGGCTATTCCGCGGACCGGTGGCGCCATGCGGTACCTCGAGTACGCCTACGGCAAACCCGTGGGCTTTTTGATGGGCTGGGCACAAATGCTGGTCTACTACCCGGCCAACATTGCCGCGCTATCCATCATTTTTGGCGTGCAGTTCGTTGCCCTCTTCCATTTGGCAGCGGCTTGGCAGCTACCCGTGGCTATTCTGTGTGGCCTCAGTATTACCGGCCTCAACTTTCTGGGTGCCAAAGTCGGTGGAACCGTCCAGTCTATCGCCCTGATTTTTAAATTAATTCCCATCATCGTCATTGTCGTCTTTGGACTCTTCGCTCCGGCACAGACGACGATTCAGCTTTGGCCCATTAGCACTGGCGACCATATCGGTTGGGGCAGTGCCTTTTCCTCCAGCCTGTTGGCCACGATGTTCGCCTACGATGGCTGGATCAGCATTGGGAACATTGCTGGTGAAATGAAGCATCCGGAACGCGACCTACCACGAGCCATTATCTTAGGGTTGGCCCTGATCACCGTGGTCTACACGCTGATCAACCTGGTCTTCTTGAAGACTCTGCCGATCGACCTGATCGCGGGTAATCAAAATGCAGCGGCCGACGCCTCCATGAAGCTATTTGGCCAACTTGGCGGCAAACTGGTCACCATCGGGATTCTCATCTCCGTTTATGGTGCCATCAACGGCTATACGTTGACCGGGATGCGCGTGCCATTTGCCATGGCGGAAGAAGATAGCCTGCCATTCTCGAAATACTTTCGGCGGCTCTCCCGGCGGACCTATGTGCCCTACTTTGCGGGAAGCGTTCAGTTCGGCATTGCCCTGATCATGATGTTCATGGGCAACTTCGATGTTTTGACCGACATGCTGGTCTTCGTCATGTGGGTCTTCAACTGCCTCATCTTCCTGGCCGTGTTCAAATTGCGACGCAAGGAACCCGAACTCAATCGGCCTTACCAGGTTCCATGGTATCCCGTAATTCCGCTGATTGCACTGGTTGGTGGTATCTTCATTATCGTCACGACGTTGGTGACCGAAACGGGACTGGCCGTGACGGGCCTCGCCCTCACCGCGATTGGCTTGCCCATTTATTTCTGGCATCAAAAACGCACAAATTAAAAAAAACGGGTCTGGGACAAAAGTCCCAGACCCGTTTTGCGCTCCGAACGTATATGGCGGAAACATGCGACAAAAGGCAGTCAACTCCGCTTAACCCCGATAGACAAACAATCCAAAACCGGGATTATTCGTCTATCGACGTTAATGCTCATTGACTAACCGCCTTCTGTCTCACTCTCGATTTTTTAATTTCTAATAGTGTAAAGGTGCTGGCAACGGTGGCAAATCTGGGAACAACTGTCGTAACCGTTTGTCTGGATCAGCGACCTTGGTATCGCGGTCCTGTAAGACCTGAGTGACCCCATCAAAGGTGAACATCAACAGGTCCTCGCCATCCTCGTCACGAACCTGGAAGAAGCGAATCCCGTCTTGCATGGCAACCAACACGAAACGTTGCGCATGGTCACTCAACTGCTTGAGCCGCGGCAATAACTGGTCGGTACCTAATCGTTCGTGATACCAGCGCCGAGCAACCGCCTGACCATACGTCATCAGACTATCCTGCTCAACGTGTTCCATCAGCTTGGCAGCCGGCGTCAGTTCGGGGTGCATCAGGACTTCTTCGAGGTCATCGATGACACTCCACTGCTCCGTGTGTGCCTGAAGCTGGTCGGCCATCGCCCGCATTTCCTTGAAGACACGTTCACCGGCCGCCTGATACTGAGTCGGCGCCAGTGGATTCTCTAAGGCGACCGCCTGATTCTGATCACGGGCGGCATCTAAGGCGGCATTTAAATCGTCGGGAAGGTCACGTGTCAACAAATAAATCATGAAAATCTTCAGGAAATACAACGCGTGCCGACTGACCCCATTGGCGGTAAACGGCGTGTTGTCGAAGTCCCGCAACTCAAGATACTGGATACCACCGGTTAAGAAGTCGCGGGCATTCCCCTGTCCCTTGAGCCGCACCGGTCCATAAAATTCGTGGGCGGAGAAATAGGTGCCATTGTCGATCAAGTGTTGGAGCTGCGTGAGATGGGCTGGCAGTGAGGCGTACGTCACCTGCTCCTGCGGAAAGTTCACGAAACCATAGCGACTGTTGCGAATGCTTCGAACCGGCCGCTTCAACGCATCCGGCACCGTTTCAAAGAAGCCCTTTTCGGCGATGGGACTCGCCCCAAAGAGGTAGGTCAGCAGCCACTGATAGCGCACAAAGTTCTGGGTGATTCGGAAGTACAAGGCATTTTTAAACCCGACTAGCGACTCAAACTCTTTGGTATAGTGACTGTAAAGCCGATGAATCACGGGGTCCGGCAAACTATAATTAACGTGCACGCCGGTCAAACAACCATGTTGAATGCCGTATTTTTTCAGTAAATACTCCCGGTATGGCCGGATTGCTGGTCGATCAAAGTGTCCCGCCACAAATTTCAAATCGTCGGGATCCATCACTGGTGGCATGCTCAGCGGCCAGATGCGGTCGTCTCCTTCGAGCGACCGGTACACGACCGTTTGCAAGGTATCCAGTTGATCCAGTGTCCCGCCAATATTAGGATTGGGATCGGTAATGACTTCCAACTGCGTTTCAGTAAAGTCCGTTTGAAGATACGGGTGAAAGGTCCGTGACCCCAACTTACTTGGATGAGGTTGGCGACTCAACCGACCATGCTGGTCAATTCGCTGTTCTTCAATTTCAAGCCCCACGAGACTGTGATAAAGTTGTTCTGATAAGTTCTCTTCGCGAATAACCGCTAATAAATTGTCTAGCATGGCGGCAACATCCCCTGACCTTCAATATGTTTGACTTAACCTAAAGTGTAAACAAAAACAGGCGTTCTGTCACTGATATTGTCCGAATTTTTACAAAAAAAGTCACTTCTGACAAATTGGCGGCCACTGCGTTATTTCATCAGCACCGTCCCTAACTTACTGTGCCAATACTGAACGGCCTTAAATGGCTATTTAGTGACCTGACATCGACAATGTTTGGTAGGTTACAAGTACCGCCTCACTCTGCAGAAAAAACAACTCCCCCTGATCCATGAAGGACCGGGGGGAGTTGCTGCAGAATAGCTCAGTTACTATTTCATTACCGTCTAACGAACCGTCTCATGAATCAGCGTAAATGGTTCTGCTGATTCACTGATTTCGATGTTGTCGTATAAGCGCTTCTTGATGTCTTCAACGTCCTCACGGTTACTGTAGATGGTCAACAAGGTGTCGCCTTCCTTGACGGTGTCGCCAACCTTCTTGTTCATCATGATACCAACCGCGTAGTCGAGCTTGTCGTCAGCCTTTTGCCGGCCACCACCAAGCAACATGCTGGCGATACCCATTTCATCGGCTTCGACCTTGCTAACGACCCCACTAGCCTTGGCTGGCAATGGAATCTTGTACTTAGCTTGTGGCATGATTTCTGGATGGTCGATCACGCTACGGTCGCCGCCTTGAGCTTCAACCATGTCGCCGAACTTCTTCAATGCGGAGCCATCTTCAATGGTCTTTTCACACATTGCCCGCGCTTCATCCAAGGTCTTAGCCTTACCCGACATCACAACCATGTGTGAGCCTAACGTCAAGACCAGGTCGGTAATGTCGGCAGGTGCTTCGCCCTTCAACAGGTCGATGGATTCTTTGATTTCCAAAGCGTTCCCAATGGCGTTCCCCAGTGGCTGGTTCATGTCGGAAATGATGGCCATGCAGTCCATGCCAACACCCTTTCCGATACCAACTAAGGCCTTTGCCAATTCACGAGAATCATCCAAGGTCTTCATGAAGGCCCCGGCACCGGTCTTAACGTCGATAACCAAGGCATCGGTCCCGGAAGCAATCTTCTTACTCATGATGGAGCTGGCAATCAATGGAATTGAATCCACGGTGTCAGTCACGTCACGTAAGGCATAGATCTTCTTGTCGGCAGGCGCAATGTTCCCGGTAGCTCCAACGATGGCTAAGCCTTTGTCCTTAACTTGTTCAATAAAGGCGTCTTCGCTGATTTCAACTTGGTATCCTGGAATCGCTTCCAATTTATCCAACGTCCCACCAGTGTGACCTAAGCCCCGGCCAGAGATCATGGGTACTGGAATACCTAATGCGGCAACGATTGGTGCTAGTGGAATACTCGTCTTGTCCCCAACACCACCGGTTGAGTGCTTGTCGACCTTCATGCCAGGAATGCTGGACAGGTCCAAGTGGTCCCCGGACTTCATCATCGCCATGGTGAGCTCTGAACGTTCAGCGTCCGTCATGTCCTTGAAGTAAGTTGCCATCAGGAAAGCACTGGTTTGGTAATCAGGAATCTCACCGGAAACAACGCCGTCAACGAACGTTTGGATTTCTTCCTTAGTTAATTCGCCACCGTTACGTTTCTTATCAATAATATCAACCATTCTCATAATTAAGCCACTCCATTTCTAAGTCAGTTGCACCACCGGCTCTAGGCCGACGGTGTAAGCTTCAGTAGTTGTGTTGCTGCATGTTGATCGATGATGAGGCAGTTCGGGTAGCCCCCGAGCAAGGCCGCTTTTATTGCGGGAACCTTGGCATCGCCGGCTGCCACTAAAATTGAATGTTCCTTTTCACGTAAACTATCGAGATTAATGCCAATTGTCCGTTGATTCAACTGCTGATCGACGATTTCACCATTTTCGTCTATGTAGCGGGAGAAAATATCCCCCACGGCATGATCCTGGAGAAACTGCTTTTCTTGTTCTTGCAGGTAGCCTAGCTGAAAAACCAACGCGGTATTGCGCACGGTACCAACCGAATAGATCGCAATGTTGGCCCGTTCACCCAACTTCAGGAGGTACTGGATGTGCCGTTCAGCTTCCACCAATTCCTTAGTTTGTTGGTGGTCAAAGATGACCGGCAATGGCAAGTACTGGGGCACCGCGTGAAAGGCATTGGCAAAGG
The DNA here is from genome assembly GCF_016861695.1 of Levilactobacillus andaensis. GTDB lineage: Bacteria > Bacillota > Bacilli > Lactobacillales > Lactobacillaceae > Levilactobacillus > Levilactobacillus andaensis. The sequence goes on from NZ_BOLP01000004.1 coordinate 74,188, forward strand.
CGTCGATGCTTTCGTACGCGTACGTGTGCTCCGTGGAATAACTCACGCTCCCTTTGAGTTGAATCACCTCGATGCCCGTTAGCGTGTCTGGTTGTAAATTGGACCCAATGGCGTAAATGGTCTTGCCCCAGCCAATCCCGATAACATCGTGTTCCGTCACAATGTCTTCCAGATAGCGGGCAGCGTATTGACCGACCGCGTTGAGCAGCTCACCGGCTGTCGTTAACTGCGTCGGGACCACGTGCACCTCAATGTGATACGCTCGTTTCAAGGCTTGCTCCAGCGTCTGGACGTCTTGAACGGGGTCGACGATTTGAATCCGTACCAGACCCTGTTCCCGTGCAAACTGGAGCAACCGCGAAACGGTTGGTCGTGATATTCCTAGCTTCTGGGCAATCTGGCTTTGACTCTGGTCGCCCTGATAATACATCTTAGCGACGGTCAGTCCTTGTGCCAACCGTTGTTCCGTCGTCTCTGCCACGTCCTTGCCCCCTCTAATTGATTTTCTAAAACCTTCCGCCTTACCGGTCGGTAAATATGGGCTGGAACGGTGCGGGCACAACTTGATGCCTCGAAGAAACCGAGTCTCCAAGCTTGGCCTTCTGCTACACCAGCGGGAAAACCACCCGTTGGCCCAGCAGAACGATGCGCCTGATCCCATATTTACCGACCTCACGGCTCTGATTGTAGGTCTATGACATTTAAAGTTATCTCTCTACCTAATCTGTAGAAGAAACCCGCCACAAATACTAATCCTGCCAACAATAGCTAAAGCGGCGGGTGCAGCCATAATTGTCCGCACCCGCCAGGTTAGTTATGCTTTAACGGCTGTGTCTAAGGCAACCTTGATCATATCGTTAAATGACTTTTCCCGTTCTTCAGGAGTAGTAGATTCACCAGTAATCAAATGGTTACTAATGGTCAACACGGACAGTGCCCGCACATGGTACTTCGCTGCTAACATGAAGAGCGCTGCGGATTCCATTTCGGTAGCGATAACACCGTAATCGATCAGCTTTTGCCGGTCCATTTCGTCGTTGTAGAACCGGTCTTCGGCCAAGATGTTACCGACTTGTACCGGAATCTTCAGGTCCTGGGCAACGTGGTAAGCGGTGTCTAGCAGACCGAAATCACTGATTGGTGCGTAGTAGATGCCGCCACCAAACGTGTTGTGAATGATGGCAGAATCCGTGGTAGCTGCTTGCGCCAAGACCACGTCGCGAACATGGACATCAGGACTCATCCCACCAGAAGTGCCGACCCGGAATAAGGTTTTTACGCCGTAGTCATTGATCAACTCGTTGGTGTAGATGGAGATTGAAGGAATCCCCATCCCGGTCCCCTGAACGGAGATCCGCTTGCCCTTGTAAGTCCCGGTATAGCCGAAGCAATTCCGCACCTTGTTGTAGCAAACAGGATTTTCCAGGAAGGTTTCCGCAATGTATTTCGCCCGCAATGGGTCTCCTGGCATCAAAACAGTATCAGCAATGTCGCCCATTTTCGCTTCGATATGGTTACTCATGATTAGTTCCTCCTAAAATGGTTGTGGTTAACTATTTCAAGTCTGCTAAGAAACTGTGGCCTTCACCGTTACCAGCCACGCCAAAGTTATCTAAGACGGTTGCCCCGAAATCAGCAAATGGAGAACGAACGCCTAAGCTCCCACCTTGCTTAAAGCTTGGTGAGTAAACCAGTAATGGCACCTGTTCACGCGTGTGGTCTGAACCCGTAAATGTTGGGTCATTCCCATGGTCGGCGGTAATCATCAAGAGGTCATCGTCGTTCATGTTGTCCAATACGGTGCCGAGCCGTTTATCAAAGTCCATCAGGGCGTTCCCAAAGCCTTCTGGGTTCCGCCGGTGACCGTACATGGCATCGAAATCAACTAAGTTAATGAAGCAAAAGCCAGTAAAGTCTTCCGTCATGACGTGGTCGACGTGGTCCATTCCATCCATGTTGCTTTCGTTGTGGTAGCCTTCGTCGATTCCATGGCCAGAGAAGATATCGTTGATCTTCCCAACACCAACGACGTGAACGCCAGCTGCTTGTAAACGATCCATATCGGTTTCAGCAGTTGGCTCCAACGTGAAGTCCCGCCGGTTAGCCGTCCGGGTAAAGTGATCGGCATCTGGTCCAACATAGGGACGAGCGATGATCCGGCCAACTAAGTATTCTGGACCATTAACTAATGAACGCGCGTACTCACAGATCTTGTAGAGTTCGTCGAGCGGGATAATATCTTCGTGCGCCGCAATCTGGATAACGGAGTCGCCAGAGGTATAGACGATCAAATCGCCCTTCTCCATCTGTTGTTCCCCAAGTTCAGCAATAATCTTGGTCCCAGATTCTGGACGGTTACCGATGACCTTCCGACCGGAAAACGCTTCCAATTTATCGATGATGTCTTGGGGGAACCCATTAGGGAACGTGCTCAAAGCCTTGCGAACCGGCAAGCCCATCATTTCCCAGTGACCATCCATCGAATCCTTACCTGCAGAAATCTCACGCATCTTACCATAGTACGCGTGAGGATCGTCGGCTACGGGAACTCCTTCGATAGGCGTGTCCCGCAGGTTAGATAACCCAATTTTAGCTAAGTTAGGCAGTGCCAGCTTACCAGCGAAATGGTGACCAACGTGGCCCAAAGTGTCGGAACCTTCATCGCCATACTTGGCGGCGTCGGGTGCAGCACCTGCACCGACTGAATCCATAACTAAACCAAAAACTCGTTTGAACTTCATACCTGTATCCCCGCTTTCACAAATTAAATTCTAATAACCAGCCTTAGCACTTGCAGCGTCACCCGTTAAGATAGCCACCGTCGCACTAACACCTAAACGACTGGCACCGGCATCGATCATGGCCAATGCTTCTTCGCGACTGTGGATCCCACCTGAGGCCTTAACGCCTAAACGGTCGCCGACAGTTTCGCGCATCAATTTAACATCTTCTAGTTTGGCACCAGCAGTGGAGAACCCAGTGGACGTCTTAACAAAGTCGGCACCGGCCTTTTCACTTAATTGGCAACCAAGAACGATTTCTTCTTTAGTTAATAAGCAAGTTTCAAGAATAACTTTGAGCAACTTACCTTTAGCATGAACGGCGGTTGCTAATGCCTTAATGTCGGCTTCAACAACATCATTGTTACCAGACTTCAATTCACCAACGTTGATCACCATGTCGATTTCTTCGGCACCATCGTCGATCGCCTTTTGCGCTTCGAAAACCTCACTAGCGGTTGCCATTGCCCCTAGTGGGAAGCCAACAACGGCGATTGGATTAACAGTTGTGCCTTTTAATTGCTCAGCAACGAACGGAATCCAGTAAGAGTTCACACAGACTGAAGCCGTGTTAAATTTTGCAGCTTCGTCACAAGTTTGCTTAATGCTTGCTTCGGTAGCATCTGCCTTTAAATTAGTGTGGTCCATGTATTTAGCGAGTTGTTCAGTAGTTAATGTCATTGTATGAAACCCCTTTCATTTATCATCAATAGCATACCGGATTCGTGCACAATTGTAAAGCCTTTTTATGCACTTCCGTTCAGCAACCCCCTGAATTGTGTGATACCGCACAAATAGTTTATAGCTTTTTAGGTTTATCGTTTTACTAACAACAATCCTACAACCACAACGTTTCTCCGAGTTTGGGGATGCCCAACTAGTTCACCCGATTGACCCTAAACCTACTCGATTTGTTTAGCAAAAATTTTTCAAAAAAAATATCGCCTTGGAGCTGCTCCTCGGCGACGGTGATCCTAATTCTGTTTTTGTAACCGGATCAGCCCGGTCCCCCCTAGAACGCCTATTTAGTTCCTAGCAGCCCGTTCGCGCAAAGAACGAATAAAATCGTTTTTCTTGCCAAAAAAAGGACAGCCTTTGGAATTTGATAGAGTTGAGATAGGCGTTCGATGGTGGCTAAACCTAAGTTGGAGCTATCACGTTCCCAGGATGCCAACGTTTGATAGTGAATTCCCAAACGTGCCGCAGCCTCTTTTTGCGAGTAACCCGCATTGTGGCGAGCGGCGTCAAGTGTAATCTGCACTTTCTCCATCACGCACACCTCCTTACAAACACTTTTGTATATTAAGCGAGTTTATTCGTTTTGTCAATTACTTTCAGCAGTTAATCAACTAAATAAGTTTGCTTGCGCGCAATCTATTCGTTATAATGACGACAGCGGATTATTTCCCAGTCTGGAAAATGCGGTTTCCGGGTCACATAAATGACAACTCATCGTTCACGACCGGTCTTGCGAACACCTCCGTCGTAGCAGTTAACCCAAGGAGCACTATCTACGCACTGGCCGTAAGCAATTTGCTGTTATGTTACCCATTTATATGTTTTACTTGACCAAACTAAAGGTTCAAAAGTTTTAGCTACTCTTGTTTAAGGCCAATTTCTTGTTGGTCATGGGATCAGTCAGCCACTTGGCCGTGGTTAAAATTGACGCACACTGTCGCCAAATCTGTGCCGTTTGTTAGCCAACTATCCGAACTGAAGTTAGTCTTTTATTCTATACAAACGACTGGCTTTGCGCAGATCTAGTTTCCAAAAGTAGCGAGTAACCTTTAGACCCATACTTATACGTAAAGGAGTGAGTGCGATGCCCCGCCATGAATTGTCTTCATTCGAAAAAAATATTCGACGACTTATTGCTCAAAATTTAAAAACGGCCTCACGGGGCATGACCCAAGGCGACCTTGCCGCCAAAACTGGCATTCCCTCCTCGACACTTTCGGGATATTTCGCACAACGATCAACCCCCAGCCCAGAGAACGTACAGTTGCTTGCCGACGTCCTCGGTGTACATAAATCGGCTATCGATCCACGCTTCAGCGACACCCTGTTCACGCAGGATGCAGCGTTCGATGTCGCTTATCTACAACTGACGCCCAGTCGACAATTAGCCGTCCGCCTCTTCGCTCAGGAACAGCTTAAACAACAGAATCAGGACTGACAAAAAGTAGTAACGCGGTGACCGATGGGGTCGTGGCGTTACTACTTTTTCATTCGATTCATAATTACTTTTTCTGCCTATAAAACCCGGTTTAAAGGTAAACTAACCCTATCTGGGAAAACTACCTGCCTTAACTTACACCGTCGTTATCGACCCATTAAGTGGTCTTTTACGGCAAACAATTATGCTTCATGATCGTACATTGCAATTCCAATCGGTGTCACAAACTGGGGAAAGTCTGGCTTGTAGGCTGGCGTACCCAATGCTTTACTAAATGTATCAATAAAGTCCTTAAAGTTGATGGCTCCACCAACGACGATTACTGGATTCTGCGGAGACCCCTTGGTAACATCACTGGTGATAGCTGCCATCTTCTCAACCACTGGCCGGATTAATGCAAACACATCGTCTTCTTGAACTGGATCCCGTTTTGCCTGTTCAGCCTTATCCATATCCCAGCCATTATGTCCAGCTACTACAAGTGACATATGAAATCCGCCAGTGGCTTCATCACTGACCTGCATCAATTTTTTATTCTTAAAAACACTAACTCCAGTGGTTCCCCCACCGATGTCTACGACTGTTCCGCTTGTCACCCGTAAAAACTTCGCGGCAGCAGTTGGTTCATCAACTACTTCTCGACAAACGAATCCAGCCGATTCAATCACATTTGCTACAATCTTAGCGCTGCCAGCCCCCGTTCCAGGTGGAATTGCACCACAAGCAGTAGTTAGAGATACTCCCAAAATAGTCTCTGCTTGTTTCTTTAATCGACTTAAGATATGGACAGAATCCATAAAATTCACAACTAAGCCATCTCGGACAGCGTGATCGTATTCAAAGTTACCGTAAATAACTTGGTTGTCTTCATCCAAGACAACCATCACAATACTCGAAGTCCCTAAGTCAACTCCCACACGTAGGGACTCATCCTTACCGACCGGACGAACTGCCTTATCACTGTTCACCACCTGGGCAAACTGTTGGAGTTGCTGATTTGCCTGTGTCAATAATTTCCGATTACGCTGAACCATCCGTGTCACCTCATCTTAATCTATCTAATTATTTTGTAGTTCTATCATATCGACAAAGTTTTTTATCGCTTCATTTAGTTCCTTTGACACTTGCTGATTAAGTAATCTATCCTGATCATCAAATGATTCTTGAACTTTACCAATGGTGATAAAATCATTTCTAACATTCATTCCCATATAACGTAGCAACTGCTGAATGTGGGCATTTGCATTGGCTCCCCCACGTTCACCAGAAGAATCGGTAATAACCAAAGCTGGTTTATGAACAATATGCGATGGTGGTAACGGCACTGATAACACATCAAGCGCATTTTTTAGTCCACCAGGGATAGAAAAATTATACTCTGGTGTCACAAAAACTAGAGCATCCATATGATCAATTACACTGCGGAAAATTTGCCATTCCAAAATCGGCGTTTGCTCTAAATCTGGATTATAAAGCGGTAAAATTTCATAATTCACTTGAACAAATTTTGCCGATAATTGTATCTTCATCAAATGATTCGCAATTTTTTGACTATAAGATTTTTGACTAAGACTCCCAACCAATATGCCAATATTAGTCATCAGTGCCACTTCCTTAGTAGTTGTCTAGCTGGTGCTTGTGCTCTTCTATGTACGCAGTCTTACTTCTGTTAGCAAAACTGCTCTTAATATCGATACGGTCCTTCATATCTTACTCTAAAAAAAGTTCTTTGAGTTTAGTCAGGTCACCTTCACTGAGTTTCAGCTGGCCTTGACAATACGGTCTAATCCCGCCGTACTCATTGTTGATAACTGAAAGCATCTGTTCAAAGTATTCTTCTCGAACAATGGACAAGTCAAAAATCGATTGCAGATAAGCCAAATTGTCACTTACTAGTTTAGCACCATTGAGTCGGTTATTGATTCTCACTGCAGAAACCCAATTACTATTTAGGTAATCCGCTTTAACCACTTCGTCAGAAATACCCAGTACCATTAAAATCAGCGCTGTTAATACCCCTGTTCGATCCTTACCAGAAGAACAGTGGAAAAGGATTCCTCCGGGAGTAGCACTGAGTAATGACTTGAAGAACCGGTGATAAGCTTGCTGTGCCTCGGTACTGACGACTAATTGTCGATAACTACGCATCATCAGCTGAAATCCAGCTTTTTTGTCGTTTAATTGGCTAGCCAAATTTCTCAGATTTGCTGTACTTTCCGTCAAATCCTGCCTAGAAACTGAAATTCGTAAATAACGTGCGATTCCGCCCAGATGATCCGGATACCTCATAACTTCCATTGGTGATCTCAAATCAATAACACTACGCACGCCATAATCATGCAGTACCTTTTGGTCTGCACTATCTAAATCGGACAAATAACCTGCACGAATTAATTGATGCCGCTTAATTGTCAATCCATTTGAGGCTTGATATCCACCTAAATCACGGCAATTGAAGCCATTATTCAACTTAATCTCTTGCGCAACTTGCATGGATATTCCCCCCTTAGACACTGCTCACTGCCACATATTACTAACTCCACCCACGTCAATTAGTAGATTCAATAAGAAAAGAGCCGCGGCCTAACGCTGTGGCCCTTTTCTCTTATTTAAGTTCTCGTAATCTTTGGAATGTCGAAGCCTAGAAGCTCATGCAGCTTCGTGATGACCTCTTTCAAGGCAGATTCAACCTCTGAGACTTCACCAACAATAACTACCGAGCCGCTAAATCGATCGATAAATCCAAGCGTCACATTACTAGATTTAGTGGCAATATCTCCAGCAATAATTGCCGCTTCACTAGGTGTAATCGTTAAAATTCCCAGTGCATTTTTCGGTGTCTGGATACCTAATTTTTCATAAATATCAGGAGTGGGGTTAGCAACAATGTGTGCCAACGTCACTTGCTTACCGGGCACGTACTCCTGGATTGTTCGTTCAATATCACGACCCATAGAACATCCCTCGCTAACCGATACTATTCTCTACATCCTGCTTAATACCCTCTAATAAAGGAGAGTTATCCACATCGGCAGACTCACCTTTAATCTTCTCCAGTACTGAATCACGCAAGTCTCTCAGCAGTGGTGATGTATTGCTATCATCTAGATTGGCTCTAGTCCCACCAGATTGCTGGTTCGTGCTACGGCCAGCTTCTTGTGCAATAATGTCACGGATAAGCGCTTCCATTTTTCCTTGATCCATAATCCTAATCACTCTCCTTCTCAAAAGTATCAACAGCCACTTCACAAATAGCCTGATCTTGCTTAACAGCCCCACCGCTAACACCAATGGCGCCAATGACTTCGCCATTAATCTCTAAAGGGATTCCACCACCAAAGGAAGTCAGCTGACCGCCCATCATGGTTTCAATCTGGTACAGTTCAGCTCCTGGTTGAACCTGCTCGGATATCTCAATTGTTGGTTGTTTCATTGCTAACGCAGACCAGGCTTTCTTAGGTGCCAGCGTACTACTTACTAAGTTCGCATTCGGCATATGATAACTCATCTGAAGCACTTGATCATTACGCATAATAGCAATAGTAACACCAATATTGAATTCATCCGCACGTTGTACAGCGGCTTCGATGACCTTCTCCATCTTACTCAAAGAGAAGTGATTCGTCTGTTGCTTCGCAATTACCTGTTTAATCACACTGCTTAATTGATCTTCATTCATCTTTACGACCGTCCTCAATTTTTGAATAGACTTTAATGACCTTCTCAGTAACATCGTCAATTAAATCCTCATAGTCTTCAGACCGGGCCATGATATAGAGAAAGTCTGAGAGCCGATTGACGTATCTTTCCAACTCCGGACGAAATTCAATACTTTTAGACAGTTTGACAAACGATCTTTCAGCCCGCCGACAAATGGTTCGACAAACATGGAGCTGGGCACCAGCTTTACTCGACCCAGGCAAAATAAAACTATGGATGGTTGGCAATGACTGAGTATAGTCATCAATGACCTTTTCCAGTGCATGCGTATCATCATCGGTGATGAATTGACTCTGCTTTAAGAACTTTTCTGTGTCTTTGGTGGCGATTTCGCCTTGAAGGTAAAACATGCGGTATTCAACAGTCTGCAAAATTTTTTTATTCTTTTCGCTCTTACAGAACTTATCTGCCAGACTGATATTCGCATTCAGTTCATCAAACGTTCCGTATGTTTCTACACGAATAGAATCCTTTTCAACTCGCAAACCATCAAATAGACTCGTTTTACCTTTGTCACCGCCTTTAGTGTAGATAGCCACTAAGACTCACCCCTTAACATCAAATTCTATTTGTCAAAGCGATCAATGATACCAACGATTGTACAGTCATTAACATCCGCAGCATCCCGTTGAGAATCACCATCTGCCCTGCGAGCACCTGCACCTCTAGTGACCAATACATTATCACCAATACCAGCGTTGACTGTGTCGGAAGCAACTTGTTCAAACCGAATCTCTTTTTGTTCCGAATCAATTGGACGAACAATCATTAACTTTTTGCCAACTAATGACGGGTCTTTTTGGGTAGATACAACACTACCAATTACTCTAGCCATATACAATTTTCTTCAGTCCTAATCTTTATTTTAATATTCTTCTTATCACAAATTTCTAATCCCTCATCAGTCAGAGCTTGTCCGGCAGTCTTAATCAGGATTGCATTGTCTGGTAAAGCAGCGACTTCTCTTCTAGAAATAATTTTGTGATAACTTCCTACAATAAGCGAATTACGACCAACGATAAATTTGATTGGCCAGTCTAAGACCATTGCTCGAGGAATAAAATTAATGACATGTGCGTTAACTTTCAGATAGAAGCAGACACCATAATTAATGCCATTTAAGACCCATAACACCGAGGCATTGTCCGTTTTTAGCGAATAGAGATCCTTGATGAACTGGATGGAAACATTGTCTAAAATAACACTACCATAGTCAACAAACACCTGCTTATCCTGTGGAGATGGCAACTCATTAAGGGAAAGAACTGTATTCGCAGTTTGTCTCTCCTTTAATTTCTTAATAACTTTTTGAACTAAGTCATCCATCAGCACACCTCCAGCCCATTAAATATAATTAGATTGTTATTCTGCAGGGATGTCTGCAACAACCGGTAAGATATTTTCAACCTCACTATGTGGACGAGGGATGACGTATGATGAAACTACCTCACCAACAGATTGAGCCGCTTGAAGTCCTGCATCAACAGCAGCCTTTACAGCACCAACATCGCCACGAATCATAACAGTAACTAAGCCAGCACCAATTTTTTCTTGGCCAGTCAATTGAACGTTAGCTGCTTTGACCATGGCATCTGCAGCTTCAATCGAAGGTACTAATCCTCTAGTTTCAATCATTCCCAAAGCATTATTCATTTGTTCTTCCTCCTAATTCTTCTTGGGTTTATCCTTTTTATTCAGTTCAACTTTATGCTCCAGCTCATTATAGTGAATACACTTGTTATGTGGTTCACCCAACTTACGAGGGCATTTTGGATCGCCACACAGGTTACAAGTGGGCCGATCACTAGGTTGATCATCGCCAGACTCACCAGTTGCTTGCGTCTTCGGACTATCATCCGTACTAATTCTCGCTGTCTTCGCTTGGGGGTCAACATTCACCTTTTGCACTGCATTTTGAGTCTTCATAACATGGTGCTCAGGATGTGGTCCAAACATGGCTGACTCCTTCATCGAGCCATCCGGATTATACTTTTCAGGATTAAAGCCCTGTGGTGCCACATCACTGGCCCCCGAACTTCCTAATTTATTCAATCCATCAGCAGGACTACCAATCACCAGACCAGCAATGTATTCCTTGGGCAAAGTCTGCTTGACAGTTTCAACAGCAACGTTCAACGCAGCTATGTCACCCGTAAACTCTAGTGTAATCCAACCATTTTCAGCATTACGAATTCTACTAAGTTTAACGTCGCTTGTTTTTAACATGCGATCAGCGGCAACAGTTGCGCTGGACAGTCCGTTACATTCTACATATCCTAACGCTTCCATAATTTTATCCCCATTCATGATAATTTCTTAAAGGGTATTCCCTTTACTAACCGAGCAGCGTTGGCTCCTAGCATTCGTAACGTCGACACATCATCAATCGTCACATCAAACAATGGCTCGTGTTCCGGCAAATTCTTATAGTGAATCACATAACGATGATCATCGTATGCAATTCCTACCGATAATCTGGAAGATAGCGCTGCTTGATATGCCCGAGAAACAACATCACTAACTGCAATATCTTGTATCGAACTCGGAATCTGTTCCTCTTCAATACCATTCAAGAGCGGTTGTAATTGAGCCTGTGCAGTAGAAATCTCTCCATCTACACCAATGACGATTGTTGGGCGTTCAGGCGTATCAGCCATTGCTTAGCCTTCTCTCTTCAGCGTAACGAAGAACCAATCCAGTTGCAACGGCATTTCGTGGTCCCATAATGCCACGAACATTTCCGCGACCAGAAACTAGATTGTAATGGGCCAACTCATCCGTAACTAATTGTGGAATTTCAAAGTCAAGCGCTGATCCCCCAACAATAACCACAAACGGAATATCCCGAATGTTTCCAGTTGGACTGACATACTTTAGTGCTCGAATGGCATTCGTTACGAACACACGCTTCTTGGCACTTTGCCGAACCAACTTAATCTTTTCAATGCTTGGATTACCCGTAACCGGTTCATAGCCATCTGGCTTAATGACCACAATTCGAGCAAACAATTCGGATGGCAAAGGATGTTCAAAGAACTGAACAGAACCATCTTCATGTCGCAACTGGAAAAGATTTTCAACTTTAGCCAATGGATAGCGTTTAATATCCTCGGCTAAGTAAGGATCAGACAAGCCCAGTTCGGAATTGATAATCATAGTAACCATATCACCCGCACCGGCAAGATGAATCGCAATCATCTTATCTTCCTTGTCAATAATGGAAGCATCCGTAGATCCAGCTCCAAAGTCAAGAATTGCAATCGGCTTAGACGTGCCAGGTGTTGTCAGCGCACCATGAATGGCTGATTCAACCTCTGCACCACCAATTTCGACTTTAACATTGAGTTCCTTCTCAATCAGTTTAGCAATCACTTCCATCTGCAAGTGATCAGACTTAACCATCGCAGCAATCCCAACAGCTGATTCATTCAAGAATTCTCCTGCCAAGCCCCCCGTAACTTTTACTGGAACTTGAGTGTCGATTGCCAATAAGTCTTGAATCGCGACATCCTTATTCTGTTTGCCAGTTAAAGTCGCCATCGTCTGACGAACCTTTTCCAGCATACCACCAATGTTTGTCCCGGATTCCCCGGTAATATCCTTAATGTGGCGGAAATTGGAAACCTTTTTCATAATTGCGTCGGCACCCCTTGAGACACCAACTTCTTCTTTTCCAGTCTCACCATCAATGATAATTTTACCAGCAGGAATTACACGGGCCTTAACATCGCCTTCTGGCGTCTTAATGACGACCGCCGAACGGTTACCAATCAGAGCACGCGAAACGGGAACAATATTTCGGGTTTCTTCAGAATTAAGGTTAAACAGCGTAGCAATCCCATATGGATTAGCTAATTGGGAAATAACTTGTCCTGGTCCAGCCACCTCAACAGCAGCTAGCATTCGAACTGGCACCTTATCAATCAGAGCAACCTCATCCACAATCGGAATTTGCTTATTCAACCGATTATCAACAAGGACCGCATCATCATTTTGTAGAATGGCAGCTGTTACATCGTAACCAACCGCGATGTACGCATTGATCAACTTAGCACAATTTTCAAAGTCGAGTTCCTTGGGAACAATTACAATGTAACTACGACTCTTATCATTTTCCTCAGCTAAATCTAAAATTGGAATTGTAACCCCGGATGCAGTTCCCATGCCACCTGGTGTGTCAGGGTTATGGCCAATCATGGTTGATTCCGTGACAATTGTCTCCGTAATCGTTTCCATGGCCACGTCCCCGATAACCGGAGTGGCTTCGTTAATTCTAATTAAATCAATATCATTAATTGATAAATTAGTCTTATCTAACACCTGATTGATTGAATCACGAATACCAACTAAATTTTCTTTGGTACCCTTAATACCCGTTGTTGCAGCTATCCCTGATCCAATAAAATTTGCCTCTCCACTATCGGAAACATTAGCTAGTGCAACTTCAGTTGACGAATTTCCAATATCAACACCAATCACATTTTTCATTGCCATGCCTAAACACCCTTTTTCGACTTTTCCTACTTATCTCCTTTAAGCTTCTTACGGCTTTCGTAGTATTTTGCGGCTTCTTCAAACCATGCCGCACAAATATTAGCATCGTACTTAGTCCGTAATTCATTGGCAATACTCAGGAGTTCATCCTTAGAAGAACGGTATGGCCGCAGTGCATTGTACATTTCCAGCAAACGGTCGTCAGGAATTTTAGTCAATTCTGCCGCGCGGTCAAAGTTCATTTGCAACGTCTTCCGCCCAGCATCTCCGGCGACATCCCCCTGCATCTTAAGTGCTTCGGCCGTGATCCGTAAGTCTTTCCGGTCAACCCGATTGTTTTGAATGTCATCAAGGGTGACATCATTCAATGCCTTACCAGAAGGTGTTCTAATGATGTCCCGATGTTTTTCATATAGTGGATAATCCTTGACACCATACTGCTTACCGTCACTAACGCTGGTACTCGATGAATTAGTTGATCCAGTAGACGCGGTATCAGAATTATTAACCTGCTTTAAAATGTTTGCAACTAAATCGTTAATATCGCTCATTGATACCTCTCCTTAAAATGTGACTTTGATCTCTTCTGCTGGCTTACCAGGAACAACCTGGTGCGTCTCACGAATATGTAAGATGGCAGAGATTGCTTGGAAGTTGGGCCGAGCCATTTGGTCGTTTGGTTGTGAAACAGGCTCTGGAGAATCACCCTTTGCATAACGAGCCGCATTTTTACCGATTTGACGGAACATCTTGGCATCGATAACGGGTGCCTCTGGGAATAATTCCAAGTTGTTTAGAGCTTCTTGATCCTTCTGATGAATGATCACAGTCCCTTTTGATTGAATCCCAACGGAAATCCCGGAACCTGACAAATGGTCAGCCTCTACGGCCATGAATGAAACGTCAGAGGTATCGTAAGCTTTAATGACCCGTGCTTTTAGCCCTTCCTCTTCAATTCCAGCAATAATTTGACGTAATGCTTCCTGATGAGAAACGCCAGATTCAGTCTTAGTCAGCACCGTTGCAAAGGCAGGTGCTACAGCAATCACAATTTCATCCTTAGAATAACCTGGCTTAGCTAAACCAACTGATTGGAACCAAGCAACGTCCTTTTCTGGGACTGCATCCCCAGTGTATGAAGTGCTTTCAGAAGTAGCTACAGCGCTACCTTTCTTCTGAAAATCAATGGTTTGATCAGTTTGTGTTTGTGCTAGGACTTCACGGACAATTTTACGAACTAAGTTTTCATCAATTTCAGTCATAAAAATACCTCCTCCCTTACATATCGAAGTGTTCTGGATCGATAACTTGTGGAATATCCGTTACCTTTTTCCATTCTTCAGGGTCGTCGTAGAGACGGTAACCAGTACCTGGTCCTTGATAGTCGTTCCCTTCGTTGACGGCAGATTCAACATGCCATTTGTCATCGAAAATAGCCGACGTTTGGAGATAGTCCCCAACAACTTTTTGCTTTTGAAGGTTCAGAATGGCTTCCGCAACATCCTTAACATCACCGTCAACTAACGCCTTAATAACGTCAACGGCTGTAATTCCTCTGTCCATCATATCTTGGGCAGCCTTCATATCAGCAACCTTATCACGTTTTGGCATGTCTTCATGAACATCAGCATAAGTTGCAGCTTCAACTTCTTCATCGGTAATAGCAGGTAAACCTAAACCTTTGAAGACGATTTGCAACGACTTAGCGGCTTTCCGACGAACGTTAATGGCATCTTCTTCTTTGATTGAATGAATCCCAAATGATTGACCATAATCCCGTGACAGGAAGTGAATGTCATCGTAATCATAGACATCTTCGTTAGAACCAGCAAAAGTGTTATCTGGGTTTGGTTCGGCACCAAATCCTGAGCAGATGAAGTCGGTCCCACCGATAAATTGACCCATGAAACGCCAAGTCCGACGCATTGAGGAGTGAGAGAACGATTGGTCACTCCCAGTTGCGGCTTCCAAGTCGTACATCATGCACAACAGGTTTTCACCTAAAACTTCACGTAACCCATTCGGAACGGCCGTTGGAATTGAAATACAACTGAGTGACCCGTTTTGTAGCCCTTGTACACCAGAAGCCTTCGATAACAAGATGCACCGTGCTTCCAAGTAGAGCATTGATTTACCTTCTGGGTAGCCCATCAAAACTTCTGAACCAGAACCAGACGTAAAGCGCATTTTAATTCCACGAGAAGCATAGCAAGATGCCAAGAACCCTTTAGACCAAGGCGTATCATCGCCATCGGTAAATGAACGGTCAGTCCCATAAACAGAAATGGTTTCGGCATAAGAGGTCAAGCCCCGCATCCCTAATTGCAATTCGGTTGCTTCGTCAACGGAACATTGGTGAAGAACACCAGGCCGGCCTGTTTGCGAACCAACCAATACTGAAAGCGCGTTGAAAGGAGCATCCCGACTAACAGCAGTGGTCGTTTCTTCTTCAGCGAATCCTCTCAAAGCAGCTTCAGCAGCGTCAGCAGCTAATTCGACTGGATTGTCGATATAGTTGGTAACGTGACTTTGGTTAGCTGGCTTGCGCCGTTCACGCATCTTCTTAGCACCCATGATCATTTCACCAAAGTCAAGTTGGCAGATAACATCTTGACCCTTGGCAGGCGTCATGGCCGTCGTGTACTTCAGAACTTCTTTGTGAGAAACGTTAGGATCAATTAACATCTTAGCAATCTTAGCGGAGTCCGTTGCCATTACTTTTTCAGCATTTTCAATGTTGATCCCATAATTGGCAATGTACATATCAATCAAATCAAAGTCTTCACGTTTTTTCCCGTCCATTTCGGTAATGATCCCATTTTCAACCTTAACACTTGGTTCAGGGTCATTAGGACTCTTCATCGCAACGAATCCTTCTTCAGGCCACTCTTTAACAATGACATCTTTATTGATTGGACGCTGTTCTAGCTTTTCAAATCTTTTTTGACGTTTCATTAAGTAATCCTCCTTAGAATAAAGTTTTTACTGAATGTAGGAGGGATAATCATTTGATGGCTTATCTCCCATTTGTCCCAGCAACTCTAGTCCGCGTTCGCGAGCAGCAATAACGGCTTGACGAACTGCACCCGATTCGCCACTAATGGTCAACGTCCCTTCGTTGGAAGGACTACCATTGTGACTTGGCGTTGCCACCGAAATAATGTTTACACCAGCGGTCTTTAATGCTGTATCTGCCATGACAATACCAATTGCAGCAGGACAAGCATTGATGATTCCGAAGGCTTTGCCTTCTTCAGCACCTAAGGCTTCAGTTAAACAGCCAGCAGCTCGAGCAGTGTACTGTAATTCCACGTAACCGGCATCGTTCCCATATACATCGCCAAAGTAGTGATGCAGATTTTCAAAAGTTACTTTAATGGCCTCACGTACATCTGATGGATCATAACCACCAATGACGATCATGCAACCTTGTCCCCCGCCACCTTTGGTATCATTCGTCCATTCAACATCAATTACTTCAGTATTGGTAGACTTAATCCCTTCATCCATTGAGAAGAGTTGTGGGCCGCCACCGGTACGGTCACTGACGATTCCAATTACTGAATAGTGCTTTTTAACGTGCATCTTTTCTAGGAGCTCTGGATCTACGTTGGGAATACATAACCCAATTGTATCCCCAGCTGCATCGGCACCCACGAACTCCGGTGCGACACTGGTGGAATTCAAAAAGTCAATCATAAGACTGCCCCCTAATATTTTGTAACGGAGAATTTTCAATTAAATTGCTTACTACTAATAAAAAGGTCCTTATTTGTCCTCCACTCAAACAAAATAAGAACCAATTTTAATGACTATTCTTTATTCTTTGTGTGGAAGAATTTTCTCAACATCCGTATGTGGACGAGGGATGACATAGCTGGAAACAACCTCACCGACGTTCCCTGCAGCCTGAACTCCTGCGTCTACAGCTGCTTTAACAGCTCCAACGTCGCCACGAACCATGGCAGTTACAAGACCGGCACCAATTTTCTGTTGACCGATTAAGGCAACGTTTGCAGCTTTAACCATTGCATCTGCTGCTTCAATTGAAGGTACTAAACCTCTCGTTTCAATCATACCAAGCGCTTCTTGTTCCATAAAGAAAGCCTCCTAATGTCAGTAAACGTTTGAAAACGCTTACTTTTTTATTACACGGCTATTATATAACAAGTGATTTAAATTTTCTTAGTCATTTTCATTTATAAATTGTGGCAGTTCATAAGATATTACCCTCATTTAGTACGGATATTTGATTTTTATCATAAAATAAGCTATTGTGTACTCACTAACAAGGTTAGTGACCTCTAAAAGGAGACTTTTTTATGAATTTTAATTCACAAGAGACGCGTTACATTCGTATCAAGCAGATTCTGACTTTATTTTATCAGCTAACGAAGACCCATCTTGCCTTTATTGACGCCTCATTACACCTTGTCACAAACGATGGCGTGTTCCTAGATACTGGCAAAGTTACCACCTTTTTTCACCAAAAAAATCTTTCACTATTCTTTCCCTTGACTACAAACGGGCAATTCAATGGCTTGTTTGTTACAAATAAAAATAATATTCCTGTTAATACAACTTCCTTACATCAGGAGGCCTTGGAAAATATTGCCATCAGTGTCCTAAATGCTTACTATCAAGAGATTAGCGTCCTGTCCCCCTTGACCAAAGAGGACTTGATGAAGGGCCGTCAACTCCTCAATTTAATTATCTCCGGATCGACAAATGAAATTGAAAATCCAACTAACAAGCTTAAACAATCCCAGGACGTCAACAATAGTAAAGGCATCAATGATATTGACATCGCCTTATCTTACATAGATCAAAATATCGATCAAAAGCTCACACTAGACACAGTGGCAAAAAATTCTTATTTATCACCAGCATATTTAAGCCGACTATTCAAAGAACATTTTAAAATTAACTTTTCAAGTTATATTCGAATCAGAAAAATTGCTCTAGCCCAGATACAATTAATTTCGACTGACAACCCCATCAGCGATATTTCGAATACCATTGGTTTTGCTCGAGCAAACTATTTCAACAAGGTTTTCAAAGAAACCACCAGCCTAACCCCATTACAATTCCGCAAGCGGTATAGCGGTGCTCAGAAAATTTACACCATCAACCGCGACTTAGAGTGGAACGACAATATTTCAGTTTATGCTGCATCTCAACACTACTTTCAAAAAGAAGGGATTGTCTTAAAAGAAAAAAGTATCAATGGCCGGCCTTGCATCGTTGCCATCGATGGTCTGTCTTCTTTAAGCAACACAAAGGGCTGGATCTACCTAGTGGATGGCGTTCAACCTCAAATCTTTCCAAGCGAAACTTATGTTAAAAATAAATCTGTCATCCAATGGATCTACGTCACACTCTCCTAAGACAAATGGTATTTCAAAAAAAGTGGTGAGATTTTCGGAAATTATGAAAATTTTGTCGCTTTTTTGTCATTTTTTCGTTGAAAATACTAACAATAATGACAAATTATCATTTAAAACAAGTATTATTACTTTAGAGTTATCCGAGAATAATAACTTATTTTTTTCACAATCCACCGTCTGAAACCGCTTACCATTACAACGTTACAGCCGCATAATCCTTCTATAGACGACCAATCTCTTTTAAGCAAAATGCTCAGAAATACTGATTTTACGAAAAAGAAAGCGCTTTACATACAATAATCGGGTGCTATATAATACCTTTGTAACAAACTTTAGAACGGAGGCTTTATAATGGGACGTTTGCAAGGTAAGGTTGCATTAGTTACTGGTGGATCAAAGGGTATCGGTAAGTCCATCGTTGAACGTTTTGCTCAAGAGGGTGCTAAAGTCGTATTTACGGCGATTGAAAAAGAAGCTGGCGACTTATTGGAAAAGGAATTAATTCCAAACCGGCTGGTATTTATGCAACAGGATGTTTCAAAAAAGGATGACTGGGACCGGGTCATCAGTGCTACGATGAAAAAATTTGGCAAAATCAATATTATCGTAAACAACGCCGGAATCGGTGTCTTTTCTGATATTGAAAAAATGGATGAGAGAAACTGGAATTCTACGATCGGCGTTAATCTTACAGGGACAATGTGGGGTGTCAAATACGGGATTAAGGTCATGAAGAACAATCACGAAAAGAACTCCATTATCAACCTTTGTTCCGTAGAAGGTTTAATTGGTGACCCCGACTTACTCGCTTACAATGCTTCTAAAGGTGGCGTTCGCTTGATGACCAAGTCCGCCGCATTGCATTGTGCTCGCGAAGGCTATGATATTCGGATTAACTCCGTCCACCCAGGCTACGTCAACACACCATTAGTTGAAAACCTCGAAAAGACTGATCCTAAGGTTGCCGATCACTTAGTTTCACTGCACCCAATGGGTCGCTTAGCTGAACCAAGTGAAGTCGCAAACATGGCTTTGTTCCTTGCATCAGACGAGTCATCATTTAGCACTGGTTCAGAATTCTTAGTCGATGGTGGATATACTGCACAATAATCGACTAGTAACATCATACTTGGCTTTTTAGGTATGTACTGAATAATAGAAATGAGGAACTTTTAATGTCAGATGTAAATGAAGATCTAATCAGAGAAGTGATTAAGCAAGTTCTCGCTGAATCTAAATCCCAAGTCAGTTCGTCTCCTGCAAAGAGTTCCAATTCAAACGGTAAGAAACGCATCTTCGCTTTTAGTATTCGTAAGGATGAAGAACCCTATGTTAAAGAATGGGCAAAGAGTCATCCAGAAATCGAAGTTGGCTATACCGATGAATTGCTCTCTCCAAAAACTGCAAAATACGCTGAAGGCGCCGATGGGGTCGTTGTTTATCAACAACTCTCCTACACAGCAGAAACACTTCAAGCACTTGCAGATCAAGGGATTACAAAGATGTCATTGCGGAATGTCGGTGTCGACAACGTCGATTTAGATAAAGCTAAGGAACTTGGCTTTGAAATCACCAACGTACCAGTTTATTCACCAAACGCTATTGCAGAACACGCCGCTATTCAAACTGCCCGGATTCTGCGTCAAACAAAGGTTTTGGATGAAAAAATTGAAAATGGTGATCTGCGTTGGGCACCAACTATCGGCCGTGAAGTCCGTGACCAAACTGTTGGTGTCATCGGTACAGGTCATATTGGCCGTGTTTACATGCAAATTATGGAAGGCTTCGGCGCTAAAGTCATTGCTTTTGACCCTTATGAAAACGCCGAACTAAAAGCCAAAGGTTACTACGTAAATACCTTAGATGAACTTTACGCACAATCCGATGTAATTTCCCTACACGTCCCTGCTACCAAAGAGAATACCCACATGATCAACAGTAGTTCCATTGCCAAGATGAAGGACGATGTTGTCTTGGTAAACTGTTCACGTGGTGCTTTAGTTGATACTGATGCTGTGATTAAAGCCCTAGATAAGGGCAAAGTTGCTGGTTTCGTTATGGACACGTATGAAGACGAAGTCGGTATCTTTAACGCTGATTGGCGGAATAAGACCTTCCCTGACAAACGCCTGGAAGACTTAATTCACCGTTCAAATGTTCTCGTCACACCACATACAGCATTCTACACGACACATGCTGTGCGTAACATGGTACTTAAAGCATTCGATAATAACTGTGAGCTGATTCATGGTAAACCAGCTGACACACCTGTTAAAATTGACTAACCATTTATCAATTACTAGCTCTTGTTGTACAACGCCAAAGCTAATAAGCCTCCACTAAAAACTAAGGTTGACTGTACACAGAAGATAAATTAGATAAAAAAGATATGGCACCCTCACGTCGAGGATGCCATATCTTTTTTGGTAGAGCACTAATCAAGAACGCAACTCAAATAAACGGCAGATTTTGAATATTTTAAAGACAAAATCTGTTAATCATCCAAGAATTTACGAAGAGCTTCCGTATGCTCACCAGTCAAAGCGGACACTTTGAATATTTGCTGTGCGCCAGCTCGTTTCAGCTGGTCACTCGCCCAAACAATTGCAGTCTGATCAGCAATATCTGTTTTAGTGACCACACCCACTACCGGTCGAGCAAACATCGTACTGAGCGCTTCCGGAAAGATTAAACGTTGATCCGTGGCGCTCTGTAGCATAACGACCACATCAACGTCCATCGCAGTTGTGGCCAAACTTGTATACATCCGCCGATGCTCAATATATTCTCCCGGTGTATCAACAATGTTCTGATAAAATTCTAGCACTTGCGTCTTGTCATAATGAATGGTCAGATCCTTCAGCCGTTGCAAAAGAGTCGTCTTACCACAGCCAATGGCACCAATAAACATCGCTCGTTTCATCTTAGTACCCCGCTGTCGTGAAGTACCAGTGCACATCGTCGCCGTTGGTCACGTGCTTGGCATTCGCGGCTTCATCAATGAACTTACCATTGACCTTGTACTTCCAACCGCTACCGACCTTTACATCATTTTCAGCGAGACCGTTAATGCTGCTGACATACACAGCCACACCACTTTGATAGACCAATTTCAGCTTAGACGCCTTCAGGACTGAGAAGGCCGTGGCATTCTTGGAAATGGCCACTGAGTCATTGAAGAGTGTCTTCTTGTAGCCCGACACCGTCAAATGAACCTTCCCAGTCGATTGCGACTTAGGCGTTGACTTCTTAGTTGTCGCAGCCGCTTCCCGCTTGGTCGTCGGTTGCGTCGCCTTAGCCGTCTTTTTGGCCGCCGTCGACTTCTTAGTGGACCGTGCCGTCGTCACTTTTTTGGCCTTAACGCTGGCCGTACTAGCGGCCTTGGTCGACCGTTTAGACTTTTTGGTGGCCTTGGCACGGGCCTTAGAACTGGCCTTAGAACTGGCCTTACGCTTAGATGACGATGACTTCTTGTGCGCGTCCTTTTTCGCCGCAACCTTTTTGGCCTGCGATGAAGAAGACGCCGACTGACTTGCAGATGAACTCCGACTTGATGACGAACTCGTCTGTGGCGCCGTGGACTGCTGTGCATGCTGCTGCATGGCCAGCGCCGTTCCCATAGTGAAAATGGTGACGACGACCGCCACGATGATCCAGACTGACTTTTTCATGACTGACGCTCCTTAACCTTTATTTGAACGTGTAGACCAATTTGTTGGTGTACGTACCGTTATGTGCGGCACTAGCAGCTAAGCTCACTTGACCGTAAGCTAAGGTCATACTGAAAGCATCTTTGACAGTACCGTCAGACTTCACGTAGCTCAACATTGCGCGTAATGGCGTTGCCGTTTGACCACTAGTCAAAGCCGTCTTGTTGATGTTCTTGAAAGCTGCCTTCGTCGTTGCTAAGCCCATGATAGCTTCGGCAGTCGAGTTGGCGTTGGGGTTTTCCTTACCGTTGTAAACGTAACCAAAGGCACCACTCTTGTAAACGGCCTTCTTCAGGTAGCTCCGGCCGGCAGTTGCAGCGGTTTTGACCGTCTTGTTCTTGCTCTTGCCCATAGCTAAGGCATTGACAGCAACGGCAGTCGTGTCACTGTCGACACTAGCAACGGTGTTGTTGTAAGCCCACCCCTTGTTGGATTGTTGGCTCTTAGCAATCTTCAAGCTTAATGAAGACTTAGAGAAAGCGGCCTTGCTAGGCTTCTTGAAGGTCTTGTTAGAAGAAACGGCAATCAAAGTCGTGCTTTGAACGTTAACCGTTTGCTTGTTCATTGACTTCTTGTACAGCGTGCTGACCAAGTTCATAGACTTCTTGGCACCAGCTGGCGTGTACTTCGTTGGGTTGACGCCAATGGCCTGTAAACCGATGATGGCGTTGGCCAAGGTAGCTGGATCACTCTTGCTGGAAACGACCAAGTTCTTCTTAACTAACTTCTTCTGGCTAGTCGTAAACTTGTAGCCTTGCTTCTTCAAACCCAACAGGAAATCGGAGTAACCGGCAGCGGCACCCGTGGTTGGATAAGCGGACTTGCTAAAAATCTTAGCTTTGCTAGTCAAGCCATCTTTGTTGGCCTTCATCATTTTCTTTGCGTATGTAGTTGCAGACTTGGTCTTGCTGGTCCGGTAACTCTTGCTAGCAGTCTTGACACTTGCAGCCCCTGCGTCAACGACTGGTACTAAGGTTCCCAAAGCCAATACTGCAGTTAGTGAAGCCGTCATTACTTTATTCATCTTAAACATTATCCCATCATCCTTTAAATTAAATTTCACTGGTCATAGTCGTCTACGGCTGGTAGATACGCCACCCTGTGAGGCAGACCTGGAGCCCAAATGCGGTCTCCGGTCTAAGACGACATCCACAGGGTTCCGTACCTATCAGCCTACGACTACAATTAGTGTAGTTGTAAACCACGTGTTACCTTTTAATGTTTGCCACACCAGTTCTAACAACGATTGAATTCCGAAAAAAGACAATAGCTACTGCCTACTAATCAATTATCCAGTCAACCATTAGACCCGCCCGCTAATAACTAGCGGTGGAACTTACCAAGAACAATATCCGGCCATCCAACAGTCGCCCATTTCCCACATGCCAGCGTAGTCATTTCCCCGCTACACTAGCACATGCGGCTTAACTGTGACGCTGATGACCACTCGTCATGCTCTTAGGTAAAATCTGATACTTGGTAATCAATCGGTCCATGAGTTGACGCCATGGCCGGTAAAGCAGGAGAATGCTGACCGCATTGGTGGCGGCGTGGAGGGCGTCAAAGAGAAAACTGCCGGCAAATGCCAACAGAAAACTCGTGAGGCGCAACGGCCGGACGTAGGCCAAGGCGTACCAGAGATCCATGATCCAGCCAAACCAAAATCCCCATAGTGCTCCCCAGACGACCAGTAACCAGACATTATCCTTAAGCTGACTGCGCCGTAATAATCCCGTCGTCAGGCCCATCAGGCCCCACGCCAACATTTGCCACGGCGTCCACGGCCCCTGCCCTAAGAACAGGTTCGACACTAACGCCATCATCGAGCCGCTCACAAAACCCATTTCCGGGCCCAAGCTTACGGCACTCACGATGACGACGAAGCTAGTCAATTGGACGTTCGGAATCGCGGCCAAAGGAACCCGTCCCAAGACGCCCAATGCCACGATCACCGCCAAGAACACCAGCAACCGCGTACTCATTTCTCGCTTCTCAAAGTGCCAGTAGGCCGGGAGAATGCTAACCGCCAGACAGCCAAAGCTGAACCAGAGGTAGTGCTTCCCCTTTAACAGGAGCATCCCCGCTAACAAGACCAGCATCAATGTGACCGGCACAATCAGGCCCCAGTTAACTTGTCGTCGTTGTTCGATTGTAACTCACCTCCCTTCGTGGTTCGCCGAACGTCCTGCCAAAAGAGTGCACTCGGCACCTGCTGTCGCAGCAAGCGATTGACGGCCGTCGTCGATAAAAAGTTATTTGTGAAGAATGTCCGTGTGGGCTGTGGCTTACTGACCTGGCCGTCAAACATGAACGTACAGCTGGTCGCAAACGCCGCGCAAAAGTCCATGTCATGACTGGCCATAACGACCGTTAATCCGGACTGATGTGCCTGTTGCAGAATGCGGCCAATGTGTTGCTTGGTGTCCGGGTCAAGGCCCTTCGTGGGTTCGTCCAGCAAGAGGAGCTCCGGCTGCGCAATCAGCGCTAGACCTAACCCTAACAATTGCTGCTGGCCTCCACTCAAGTCAAAGGCATTTTGATCAGCCACCCGAGTTAAATGACAGGTGACCAACATGTCGTGCACGACCTGCTCAACATCGGTCCGCCCCAGCAAGTTGGCCTGGGCCGTAAGTTCTGACGCCACCGTATCCCCGCTGAATTGTTCTGTGGGATTCTGCGAAAGGTAGCCGATGTGGGCGAGCCGCTCGTTGTTTTTCAGCTTCCAAACGATTTGCTGCTTCAACCGAGCTTTACCGTGTTGTGGCTTCTGTAGACCAGCTAGAATCGTTAACAACGTCGATTTTCCCGACCCATTTTTTCCGATAATCGCCAGCCAGTCGCCGGTATTCACGGTCAAACTGAGTTGGCGGAGCACGGCCGCGCCACCATCATAGTGCCGCGTGATTTCCTTAGCCGTCAATAAAGGATTGGTCGCAACCTTAAGCTTGGTCGTGTCATTCTGGGCGCTAAACTGCCAGTTACCCGCCTGCAATGCCTGACGACCAGCCGTCACGGTTAAGGGTAAGGGCTGAACGGGTAAGTCGTGTGCCAGAAAGAATTCGGGCACTGGTGGTACGAACGCCCGGAGCTCTGGCGTTTGGTGCATTTGACGTAACCCCGCCGATACTGGGCCAACGTAAGCGACCTGCCCCGCCGTCAGTAAGACCAACTGATCGGCCATTGACAGAACTCGACTCAACCGATGCTCGGTCAGGATGATCGTGATTCCTAACTCGTCATGCACCTGCTGTAAAATGGTCAGAAAGTTCTGCGCCGTCGTCGGATCCAACTGGGCCGTGGGCTCATCAAGCAAAATGACCTCTGGCTTAAGTGCTAGGACTGATGCCAGATTGACCAGCTGCAGTTGCCCGCCAGAAAGACTGTCTATTGACTGATGTAACAGCTTATCTAGCCCCAAGAAGTTCGACAGTTCAGCGATGCGCATGGTCATGGCCGCCGAATCAAAACCCAGGTTTTCCAAGGGGAAGGCCAGTTCTTCGATCACAGTTGCCATGATTGGCTGCGTTTGCGGGTCCTGCGCGACGTAGCCCAATTGCTGGGCACTGGCATCACTGGAAAGAGCCATCAGAGATTGATTGTGAAAGCTAACCTCTCCAGATTGTTCGCCAGCCGGTTGAAGTTCCGGTTTGAGTTGCTTGAGGAGTGTCGTCTTACCACTCCCGGTAGCGCCAACAATTGTCACGAACGCCCCCGCCTTGATGGACAAGGAGACATCATTCAACGTTGGTTTCGTTTGCCCGGGATAGGTGAACGCGAGGTGGTCAATTTTAATTAATTCTCCCATAAACGATACACCCCTTCACCTAATACTGGCAGACCAACAAACACGAGTAACGGCAATACCAACCACCAATCTGTGCTGGAACTGGCGGTCATCTGATAAACATCCGTGGTCCAGCCGAAGCCTTGCCACCGAAAACTGATAATGATAAGAAATAGGAACAACCCGCCGAGCCCAAAGATGGCATCAAGTGGCTGCCAGAAATAGGTTTGATAGTGACTCCGCTTATGCGCACCGAATCCCCGTGCTTCCATCAAGACCGCGGTTTCCATCGCAGACGAGACGGAATCGATCAGTAGAATACGCATGAGGCGGCCGGTCTTTTGAATCCGTTGACCCCAAGACCCTTCGGTGACGACAATCCCCCGCGTCTTTTGTAACATGACCAGCCGGCGAAACTTCTGGGTAAACAGGCTGACCAGTCGTAGGGAAATCGTGAGTAGCATTGCGAGCCGCGGAACGACTGGAAATAAAAGATAGCTGAGCTTGGGGGTGGTCAGAATACCATTAAATAGAATAAATGCTAGAATCATGGCCCCCAGCAGAATCGCCATCGTGCAACCATAGAGTAGGCCGGTGCGGGTCAACCGAAACGTTATAGGACCCAACGTCAAGTGCCAGAGCAAGCCGCGCCCGTTCTGATTCAGGAGCAGGTTGAACACCACGATGACCGCCATCAGTGAGCCAATCCCCTTCAGGACTGACACAATTCGCTGGTGGCTAAAGTACCAACAGCTGATGGCTAATAACCCACCAAACAATGCTAGAGATAAAATTAAATGATTGAAGACTAATAAGAGCGTAAATAATTCAATGAAATAAACGGCAACGACTGCCGGGTGAACTTGACTAAAAAACGATGTGCTGGCTAACGTTCCCACATTCACCAGAGGTCCCTCCCATCATTGCAACCGCTTTCAGATATATTGAAACCATTTTACCAGTGGTCACTTTCGCATACCTTATGCCAATAACTAATTCTCAAAAAGATGCTTAAAACGTGCCTATTTCATTATCAACCATTTCAAACAATTTTGCTAGGGGGCGTTCCCATCCGCATCAATAGATGACAATTTCTAAACAAAAAAATGTAGATTAAAATAGAATCTTGTAAACTACAATTTGTCTAGGAAGGCAGTTTCCATCGGATTATACTATCCTTTTTAATTCAATTTTATATGTAAAAAATCGTAATAAAAAAACAGTCACCTTGGTTCAGATGACTGCTCACATTTTTGCTCATATAATGAACCGACAACCGAAAGAATCACTCTCGCGGTAAGTCGTCCTACTTCTTAACCAGTACCGTGACACTTTCCACGTGTGGCGTTTGTGGGAATTGGTCAACGGGTTGAATTGGGCCGTCGATAACGTAGCCCAGGTCTTGGAAGTGTTGCACGTCGCGAACCAGTGTAGCTGGGTTACAGCTAACGTAGACAACCTTCTTAGGCCCCATCTTAGCAGTGGATTCGATCAAGGTTTCAGCCAGGCCCTTACGTGGCGGATCAACCACCACGATGTCCGGCTTGACGCCCGCCGCTTGCCACTGGATCATTTGGTCTTCAGCCTTGTCCACGAAGAAGTCCACGTTGGTCAAATGGTTCTTCTGAGCGTTGACCTTGGCATCTTCAATGGCTTCGGGCACGATGTCGACCCCGTAAACCTGCTTGGCATGCTTAGCTAATGCCAATGAAATCGTCCCGATACCACAGTAAGCATCGATAACGGTCTCTTCACCAGTCAAGCCGGCCTTGTCGATAGCCATTTGGTACAGCTTTTCGGTTTGTTGTGGGTTAACTTGGTAGAAGGAACGCGCGGAAATGGCAAACGTTAAGCCCATCAACGTGTCTTCGATGGTTGGCTTCCCGTAAAGGACCCGGGTAACGTTCCCCATGATGACGTTGGTCTTCTTGGCGTTCACGTTTAACACGATACTTGTCACTTCTGGCAAAGCCTTATGAATCTGGTCAACCAGTTGCGCCTGACTTGGAATCTTTTGCGTCCGGCTGATGAGGACGATCATCATTTCGTGACTGTAGTAGCCCCGACGGACCATGATGTTCCGGAGAACACCCTTGTCACTGATTTCGTTGTAGGCTGGAATTTCAAATTGACGCAGCAAGTCGCGCACCTTGATGATGGCGGCATCGATGGCTGGATCTTGAATGTAGAAGTCGGTCAATGGAATCAAGTCATGGCTGTGCTGACGGTAGAAACCGGTCTCCAGTTGCCCTTTGATCATCCGAACGGGCACTTGCGCCTTGTTCCGGTATTGGGTTGGGTTTTCCATCCCTAAGGTTGGGGCCACCTCAACGTCTTGGTGCGCCTTGCTAAAGAGTTCCGCAATCTGATGTTGCTTGAACTTCAATTGCGCCGGGTAAGTCAAGTGTTGCAGAGAGGCAATCCCCGTTTGGCGGTACGTCTTGTCGACATCCTTGACCCGATCAGGTGATTCGCTCTTCCAAGCAATGGCGCGCGCAAAACCGTAGTTCTTAGCAACTTTGGTGACCTGAATCGTCAACTCTTCGCCAGGTAAGGCGTTTTCGATAAACAGTGGGAAGTCATCGACCTTAGCGACACCCATCCCCTGATAAGTCAGATCCATAATCGATACGTCGAGTTGTTCGTTTTTACTTACTGGTGCTTTAATTTTCATAGTAACCTCAATTTCTTTAATGCTTATTCTTTTTGTTCTAAGACAATATTTGACAACTTATTCTGAAATATCGACTCCGGCCACTGCAATCACCGGTCGAGCCAAATTTCACTGCACCTGCCATCATACATGGAAACGGGCGCCACGTCTACCACTGGAACCCGATAGCTGCGAAACTATGACCGGGTTAATAGATTTTCATCGTCATTAGTAACGGACTGAGTAACACGGTTAATTACCAATAACCGCGACCACCTATAATTTCCAAAGCCTTCACCACAGCGGTCGACCGCCAATAGAAACGGACTATCGTGGTGAAAGAAAGGGACTTTGCCGCCTGTTGTGCAAAAGTCCCTTCCGTCTTAATCTTCCTTTGTTTGATCCGTGTCCGGCAACTCTTCAACTTGCTTAACGAAATTTTGTTCCGCCTCAAGTAGCTCTGGAGATTCGCTGGTGACCGCGGAGTCTGGAATGGCATCCAGGTTGGCGTACATTTCGATGTGTTGCCGCAAGTTGCGGAACTTCATCGGTGCGTCACCACCGTATTCGCCATCCAGGTTGATCATCATCCGGTCTTCAACTGGCCGGGCAATGACCTTACTGGTCTTCTCGTAGATGATGTGCGAGTCGTTGATGTGTTTCCCACCGTTTAAGACCAAGCCCATCAGCCGTAAGATTTCTGGCATGCTGGCCGTCTTGACGATGATCATCGTGAACTTCCCGTCATCGAGCGCCGCATCCGGCACAATCTGTTCGAACCCCCCGATGGAATTGGTCAGCGCCAGCAAGAACATCGACGCCTTGCCGCGGAAATGACCGCCATCGTAAGTCAGGTCCATGTCGATTGGCTTAATCTGTGGCAGCAACTCGGCCCCCTTTAACAGGTAGGCCAAGTAACCAAAAATCGATTTCAAATTCGATGGGACGTCGTAGGTCAACTCGGTTAGGAGTCCCCCACCGGCGATGTTGATGAAGTAGGTATCACCTGCCTCACCAATATCCATCTTGATTGTCTGGTCCTTCAAGACCACCTTCGCTGCCGCCAACGGATCTTCGCGCGGAATGTGAAGCGCCCGGGCATAATCATTCGTGGTACCGGCCGGAATAATGGCCATCTTGGGACGATGAGGGAGTCCAGCAATACCGTTGACGACCTGGTTAATGGTCCCGTCGCCCCCAGCCGCCACGATGAGTTCGAAGCCAGCCTTAGCCGCCCGCGTTGCTTCATCGCGCGCCGAGTTTGGCGCCGGCGTTGTGGCGTAGGCACTCGTTTCGTACCCCGCCCGTTCAAACACCGCTAAAATATCGATCAGGTCCTTCTTCAACGCCTCGCGTCCTGAAGTTGGATTATAAATGACCCGTGCCCGTTTACGCATGATGTGCCTCCATTAATTCTATTGTTGCAACGCCGCCATCAACAACTTGTTGACAACTTGCGGGTTCGCTTGACCGTGCGTCTGCTTCATGATTTGACCGACTAAGAAACCAACTGCCCGCTTCTTCCCATTGTTAAAGTCCTCAATGGATTGTGGGTTGGCTGATAACACGTCGTCGATGATCGGTTGCAGCTTAGCAGGATCGGAAAGTTGAACCAGGCCATGTGCTTCCACGTAGGCCTTAGGTTCCTCACCATCCGTAATCGCCTTGAAGACCTTCTTGGCCATCTTGCTAGAAATGGTCCCATCGGAAATCAAATTGATCATGCCAGCCAAGTTAGCCGGTGTCAATTTCGTTGCTTGTAAGTCGACTTGTTTTTCGTTCAGGTAGGCGTTAACGTCCCCTTGCAGGTAGTTCGCCGCCATCTTTGGATCAGCCTTTAAGGCCACCGTGGCATCGAAGAAGTCAGACATTTCCTTGGTCTGGGTGATAACCATGGCATCATAGTCCGTCAAGCCAAGGTCGTTGACGTAACGTTCACGCCGCTTGGTTGGCATTTCTGGCATGGCATCGCCCAGTTCCTTGATCCAGTCATCACTGATGTTCAAGGCTGGTAAGTCTGGTTCTGGGAAGTAACGGTAGTCGTCAGCGCCGGCCTTGACCCGCATCAGGATGGTTTCGCCGGTCTTTTCATCAAAGCGCCGGGTTTCCTGTTGCACAGCCCCACCGGACATCAAGACCTGTTGTTGCCGTTGTTCTTCGTACTCCAACCCACGTTGCACGTAGTTAAAGGAGTTCAAGTTCTTCAGCTCAGTCTTGGTCCCAAACTTTTCTTGGCCCACAGGACGGACGGAAATGTTGACGTCGACCCGCATGGACCCTTCTTCCATCTTCACGTCGGAGATCCCGGTAAATTGGATTCGTTGACGTAAGGCTTCCAGGTAAGCATAAGCTTCGGCAGGTGAAGCGATGTCTGGCTTCGACACGATTTCAATCAACGGTGTCCCTTGCCGGTTCAAATCAACGTAGGAATAATCCCGTTCATGGGTGTTCTTCCCGGCATCTTCTTCGATATGCATTTCGGCGATCCCGATTTTCTTCTTCACACCATCCACGTCAATTTCGACCCAGCCATCGTGACCGATTGGCTTGTCGGATTGCGTGATTTGGTAGGCCTTCGGGTTATCCGGATAGAAGTAGTTCTTCCGGTCGAAGTGGGTGTGCTTTTCCACCGTGGCGTGTAAGGCCAGTGCGGCGATGATTCCGTCGGCAACGACCCCTTTGTTGGTGGTTGGCAGAACCCCTGGGTATCCCCAGTCGATTACGTTGGTGTTGGCGTTAGGGTCGGCCCCATAGGCAACTGGTGATGGGCTAAAGATCTTTGAATGGGTCTTTAACTCAATGTGGACTTCCAGCCCAATAGTCGTTTCAAAGTTCATTAGTTTTGGCCTCCTAACGTAGGTAATTGTAAATGAAAGTCAGTGTTTTGTTCGAAGGCGTAACCCGCTTTGTACAGCGTGCTTTCGTCAAACGGCCGGCCGATAAGTTGCATCCCGACTGGTAAATTGTTACTGAAGCCAGCAGGCAAGGATAAGCCTGGAAGGCCAGCTAAGTTGACAGGAATCGTCAAGACATCGTTCATGTACATCGTGATTGGATCCTTGATTTCGTCGCCAATCCCAAAGGCCGTAGTTGGCGCAACGGGACCCATGATAAAGTCGTGGTCCTTCAAGACCGCTTTAAAGTCGTTGATGATGACCGTACGAACCTTGGCAGCCTTTAAGAAGTAGGCGTCGTAGAACCCAGCCGATAAGGAGAAGGTCCCTAACATAATGCGCCGCTTAACTTCTTCGCCGAAGCCTTCGGAACGTGATTTCACGTAAACGTCTTCCAAGTTCTTCACGTCGTCTGCTCGGTAACCGTAACGAATCCCATCGAACCGTTGTAAGTTAGATGAGGCTTCGGAGGAACCGATGATGTAGTAGGCAGCGACCCCGTACTTGTTGTGCGGTAAGGAAACTTCATCGACCGTGGCACCTAACTTGCGATAAGTGTCAGCAGCGGCCAAGATAGCGGCTTTCACCCCATCATCGACCCCTTCGGCCAAGAATTCCTTAGGCAAACCAATTCGCAGGCCCTTAACGCTGGTTGCGTCATTCAGGTCGGCAGCAAAGTCAGGAACAGCTTGCGTGGAACTGGTCAAATCGTGGTCATCATGACCGGCAATGGCACTTAAAATCGTGGCATTGTCCTTCACGCTGCGCGTCATTGGCCCAATTTGATCGAGGCTAGATCCGAACGCGATTAAGCCCCAACGGGAAACCCGGCCGTAAGTTGGCTTGATCCCAACGATACCGTTGAAAGCAGCGGGTTGCCGAATGGAACCACCGGTATCGGAACCCAAAGCAACGGGCACTTGACCGGAAGCCACTGCGGCAGCGGAACCACCCGAAGAACCACCGGGAACCTTGGTTTGGTCCCAAGCGTTCTTGGTCGTCTTGAAGGCGGAGTTTTCCGTTGACCCACCCATGGCAAATTCATCCAGGTTGGTCTTCCCGATTGTGACCATCTGGGCGTTAGCTAACTTGCTAACGGCAGTAGCATCGTAGACGGGGTTAAAATTTTCTAAGATTTTTGAAGCGGCCGTGGTCTTTAAGTCCTTCGTGACCAAGTTGTCCTTCAAGGCAACTGGAATCCCAGCTAAAGGCTGGTCGGCGGCGATACCCTGTGCATCAATGGCATCCGCTTGCTTTAAAGCCGCGTCTTCATTTAAGGTTAAGAAAGCATCGATTTTAGGATCGGTGGCCTTGATATTGTCAAAAGTGGCCTGCGTCAATTCCTTGGCGCTGATCTTCTTCGCCACCAAATCGGCGTGGAGACTGGCGAGATCTTGTTTGAAGTAATTCATCTGTTAGTTATCCTCGCTTTCATCGATGATGGCCGGTACCTTGATAAAGCCCCGTGCTGCGTCCGGCGCGTTCTTTAATAACGCTGCACTTTGTCCCCAGTTATCGGCGACATCTTCACGCATCACGTTGAGTTGATCAGAAACGTTGCTGGTCACTTCGACACCATCAGTATCGACCTCACTCAGCGTTTCAAACATACCGATAATGTCATCTAGTTGGGGCGTAAACGCATCCAACTCGGCATCCGTAAATTCAAGTTTTGCCAGACCGGCAACGTGTTGAACTTGTTCTCGATTAATTCGATTAGCCATCAATTATCCCTCTTTCTGATTTATCCGCATTCACCGTTTATCCCGGACTCAGTCGAGAATAAACATACATTGCTATTTTACCATATATCTGGCTTGCGCCAAAGATTCTGTTGGCAAATTATGGCGGTGATACCGGCAAAACTAGTTGCAAAGTAACGAATCGGCTAAACATTATCTGTTAAATTTCATTTAGCTAGCCGGGTTACGCCCCGTCGAATTGGCTTTCGCCTGCGGCAACGGGTTGCATCCCCCTCATTTCGGTGATTAGAATCTGTATCATACCAAACCAGTCTAGCAAATAGCAACTCACAGCCCATGATTGGCGACCTATAATCATCATTATCTAAAAAAGACTAGGCCGCCCGCCTTGCTAAAAGCGCAGCGAGCAACCTAGTCTAATTTATATTGAGCACGTAACTACCAGTAACCATTGTGGCTCTAGTCGGTTTAGTAACTATTAAAGACGTGACTCGAGAACTTCTTGTCGCCAGTGCTACGTGAAAGGAAGCTCTGAACACCGTCCGTAGAAGATACGGTGATGTCGATTGGTACCCCAGATGGCAAGTACTTTTGTGCCGCAGTTTGTAGGTACTGCGTAAAGCTAATGATTTCCGTTTGACTGTAGAATTGCGTCTGAATATTAACGTGCATCCCGGTCAAATTCTTACCGTTGTAATGAGCCTGAGCCGTGACACCACTCAGGTTCGGGAAGAAGTTTTGAACTTGCGTCTTGAAGTTGGTAAAGGACGTTTCATCGTTACTGTTTGGACTGCTTGACCCACTCTCGATTGGGAAGACGTAGTTCTTTTCATCCAAGGCCTTCCAGCTCGACACACTCGTGGCTCCTGCCTTATTCTCGGAATAAGCGATGAAGTCGCCACCGACCAGGCTATCGTTAGAAGCCTGACGGTAAATGGCAATCGTGATCGGCACGTTCTTCAAGGCTGACTTCTTGCGTAGCCGTTGGAGAACTGTATTGGCTGCCTTCTTGGCGTAAGCCTCACCAGTCGCTTTATCGATCTTCGTTTCAAAGGTGGCCCCGTATTGGGTCTTCTTGTAGTAATCCACTGAGTTCACGGCGATACCGATTGTCACGCCGCCCAAGGTCAGCTTATTGTTCTTTTGGATCATGTAGTCCTGTTCTTCCAGGGCTTGAATGTAAATGGGATTTCGCTTGGTTGCGGAAGTTGAGCCGTTGCTGACGGGGTTTAACCCGGTCGCATTCGACTTACTCTTCCGGTCTAACCAGTTCTGCACCGTGTTGGCACTCAAATACTGACCTTCTTGGAAGACGTACTTCTTCGTCGAATACATCTTCTTAGAGACGTTCAACATCCCATTTTCAAAGCTCTTCAGGTTATACGTGTTCCCTGAATCCTGGCTGTTGGTGACCCCACGCGATTTACTCGTCTGGTAGTGGCCACTCTTAATGACCCCTTCATAATCACCATCGCTGCTCTGACCAGTCAACTCGGTAGTTCCATTCTTACTGTTCCCAGAACTTCCAGACATACTGGAACTACTTAAATTGCCACATGCGGCCAAAAAGAGCGGTACCGCAGCTAACGCAATAAAGGTTCGTAACCGTTTCACGACTTGTTTCCTCCTAAAGTCATCATTTCGTTTCGTCCATAGCGGCTTGCAGCTGCGCTTCATTCCAAATTGGAACGTTGAGCGACTGGGCCTTGGTCAGTTTGCTACCGGCGGCTTCGCCCGCAATCAACAGGTCCGTCTTCTTTGAGACGCTTCCCGTGACCGTAGCTCCGTGTCGTTCCAACCATTCGGTGGCCTCTGGACGCGTCAGCTCTTGCAGCTTTCCCGTCAGAACTACCCGTTGACCAGCAAACTGGCCCTCGCCATCACTAGCTGGAACCTCCCCGGTAAACGTCAAATTGACGCCCACCTCGCGGAGCTCGGCAATCAGTTGTTGGACTTGGTCACTGGCAAAGTAGGTCACGACACTGTCGGCAATGATGCCGCCCACCGTATCAATGGCAGAGATGCTTTCGCTATCGGCGGCCATTAAATGATCGATATCGCCAAACTCAGCGGCAATCGACCGGGCTGCCTTGGCGCCCACGTGACGAATCCCTAAACCAAATAACAAACGTTCTAATGAATTATTGCGACTATTATCAATGGCTGTCAAGAGGTTTTGGGCCGACTTCTCCCCAAATTTATCTAAAGTTAATAATTGGTCGGTCGTTAGGTGGTACAAACTAGCCACGTCATCGACCAATTTACGGTCAAACAACTGGCTCACAATCTGTGGCCCTAACCCGGCAATATTCATGGCATTTCGGGAGGCAAAGTGATTCATCCCCTCGGCCAGCTGCGCAGGACACCGCGGATTGATACAACGCAACGCGACCTCTTCATCCAAATGGACCAATTCGGCGCCACAGGACGGACAATGTGTTGGTACCGGATACGGTTGCGCATCCGCCGGGCGTTTAGCCGCAACAAATTGCGAGATCTCGGGGATGATGTCCCCCGCCTTATGCAGCAACACGGTGTCGCCAAGTCGAATATCCTTAGCTTCCAAATAATCTGGGTTGTGGAGGGAGGCGCGAGCAACCGTGCTCCCAGCCAGAGCAACGGGGTCCATCACGGCCGTTGGCGTCACGATACCCGTACGGCCGACCGTCCATTCGATGTCACGAACGACCGTTTCGACCTCTTCAGGGGGAAACTTGTAGGCAATCGCCCACCGTGGCACCTTGACCGTGGCGCCAATCGACCGTTGTAAGGGTAGCGAATTAGCTTTAATGACGATTCCGTCGATCCCATAGGACAAGTCGGAACGTTTTCCCTGATACTGATCAATGTAAGCCGCCACGGCGTCCATATTGTGTGCTACCTGATAGGTCGCGTTCGTGGTGAACCCCAGCTCGGCCAACTCATCTAGCAATCCACTCTGGGTCCGCGTGTTCAACGGCTCGTAGTCGGCAATGTTATACATAAACGTTGCCAACTGACGATCAGCGGTAACCTGCGTGTCGAGCTGGCGTAAGCTCCCGGCCGCAGCGTTTCGGGGATTGGCAAACGGCGCCTTCCCAGCAGCCTCTCGCCGTTCATTCAACGCCAGGAAAGCGGCCTTAGGCATGTAGCATTCGCCTCGCACATCAATGGTCAACGGTCGACTCAACGTTTGCGGAATTGATTTAATCGTCTTCAAATTGGCGGTAATATCTTCCCCAATTTGGCCGTTACCCCGAGTAGACCCTTGTACAAATTCGCCATTTTCATACCGCAACGAAATGGCTAAACCGTCGATTTTAAGCTCGCAGTTATAATCGAAGTCATCGTCAACATTCGACCGTAAGCGTTCATCAAATTCTTTGAGTTCGTCAATGGAAAAAACATCGCCTAACGACAGCATGGGGATGTCGTGAGTGACCTTTGGCAAGTCACCACGGGTACTCCCCCCCACGCGTTGTGTCGGCGAATCCGGCGTCACAATAGCGGGAAAGGCCGTTTCCAGCGCAACCAAGCGCGCATAGACGCGGTCATACACATCGTCTTCAACGGCCGGGGCATCGGCATCATAGTATTGTTGCCCCCACTGCAAAAGTTGGGGACGCAAGTCGGCTGCTTCAGTAGCGGCCTGTTCTTCAGTTAAAGCATCAATGGGTTGATCAGTCATTTTCTTCCTCCCACGTTAACTTTCTTTATTCAACACGTTTGATCGGTGCAAAGGCGGCTAACAACCGCTTAACACCTTGTTCTGGAAAGGCAATGTCTAATTCGGCGTCTTCACCGGTACCGTTGACCTTGACCACCGTACCAACGCCCCACTTCTTGTGACTGGCCTTATCGCCAACATTCCAGCTGACCTTTTCAGCACCAGTGCCAGTGGGTTCGCTGACCCGCCCGGTCTTGCCATGGTATGGATTCGCCACAGCGCTGGCCGTCCGCCGTGCAAATGGCACGTCGCGCCGACTTGGTGTCAATCCGGACTTGGTTTCACTGTAATCTAAGTGCAGTAACTCTGGATCAATTTCGGTCACAAATCGAGATTGTGGGTTGGCTTGACGCCGACCGTACAACATCCGGGAGTAAGCATTGGTCAGGTAAAGCTTGGTCTGGGCACGCGTGATTCCTACGTAGGCCAACCGGCGTTCTTCTTCGAGTTCGTCGTCTTCCAGCATGGCTCGTGACAACGGGAAGATTCCCTCTTCCAAGCCCATCAAGAAGATAACGGGGAACTCCAACCCCTTGGCGGCATGCAACGTCATCAAGGTTACTTCAGATGGCTCCTCTTCAACGTCATCCTGTGCGGAAACCAAGGCCAAGTCAGCTAAGAATTCGACCAACCGGTTGTCCTGGTCCTCGTCGTGGTCAGTATTGTCCCAATCACTATCAAACTTTTGCGTCACGGACAAGAATTCCTCGATGTTTTCGATTCGTGTCTCGGCCTCGAGGTTCTTGGACGCCTTCAGAGCAGCCATGTAGCCGGTCTGATCCAGCAGTTCATTGGTAATATCGGAAACACTCATCGTTGCCGCCTTATCCTGCACAGCCTTCAACGTCATCCCGAATTTTTCCATGGCGTTTCGTATCCGGGCACCCAGATTCGTGGCCAACGCAATGTTCTGCGTGGCTTCCAGCTCGGTCCAGCCGTTAAAGTCCGCAAAATCGCGCAACTTTTCAATGCTGGTAGCCCCGATGCCCCGTTTAGGTTCGTTGATGATCCGTTCCAGGCTCATGGAGTCGGCTGGATTGGCAATCAACGTCAGGTAAGCCAAGACGTCGCGAATTTCCTTACGATCGTAGAACTTGTGGCCCCCGACCATGGTGTAAGGAATGTTGGCCTTAACCAGGGTTTCTTCAATCACCCGCGATTGGGCGTTGGTCCGGTAAAGGATGGCAAAGTCACCATAGTCGTGATGGTTCTTTTGGTTCTCCTCTTGAATCTTAGCTACTACGTAATGGGCCTCATCGTTTTCGTTTTGCCCACGATAATAGGAAATCTTTTCACCGTCAGGATTTTCCGTCCAGAGGTCCTTCTTCTTCCGGTTCACGTTCTTTTGAATCACATCGTTGGCGGCCTTCAAAATAGTCTTGGTTGACCGATAGTTCTGTTCCAACAACGTCACGTGCGCGTTAGGATAGTCGTGCTCAAAGTTTAGGATATTTTCCATGTTGGCACCCCGCCAACCATAGATACTTTGGTCCCCATCCCCAACAACACAGAGATTGCCATGCTTCTTTGCTAACAAGTTAACCAAAGTGTACTGTGCATCGTTGGTATCTTGGTATTCGTCAACGTGAATGTACTGAAACTTTTCTTGGTAATAGCCCAGTACCTCTTTGTCCTGATTGAACAGCTTGATGGTCAACATGATCAGGTCATCAAAATCCATCGCTTGATTGGCCAATAGTTCCCGTTGGTAGCTGTCGTAAACGTCGGCAACCGTTGTTTCAAAGGGATTGCCAGCGGCTTCTTTCATCATCGCTGGCGTCTGTAAGGCGTTCTTCGCGTTAGAAATTGCACCCAAAACGGAACGGGGATCGAACTTCTTCACGTCTAAATTCTGCTGTTGCAAGACCCGTTTGACCAGCGTCCGTTGCTCGCCGGGATCGGCAATGGTGAAGGCCCGGTTGTAGCCCAGCTTATCCGCGTCTCGCCGTAAAATACGGACACATAAAGCATGGAATGTGGAGACCCAGACATCGTTACCGTCAGGCCCCAATAATTTAATGACCCGCTCACGCATTTCCTTAGCGGCCTTGTTCGTAAATGTAATGGCCAAAATCCGCCACGGCATCACGTTATTATGTTCGATCAAGTAGGCGACCCGGTGCGTTAACACTCGGGTCTTCCCACTACCGGCACCTGCCAGCACCAGCAGCGGTCCCTCGGTCTGAAGGACGGCCTCCGTTTGTTTATCGTTCATGCCAGTTAACAATTCTTCTCCTGCCACCCTGAACACAATCCTCTCTGTAATTAGTCTTGAATAGTATACCAAAAAAACATACGTTCTGCTGAGACTCCGGTCGATATTTTAAAATTTTACGTGGTGTTCGCCTGCAGCATTGTCGCTCGCAGGCCGCTTGTCATCTGGACGCCCGCTACTGCTGGATTGGCCAGATAAATAAGTCGTCAACGGATTCTATTTACGCATCTACGCATTTACGCATTTACGCATTTACGCATTTACGCATTAAGCTTAACAAATACCCGTCCAAAATACGATAAACATTCTGATATTCCACCGCTTAAAAGCCACATAAAGGGCGCTGTAGAAGGACTCTCACTTGAGAATTCTACAGCGCCCAGTGTTTCGTACTTTATTTAACTTATTCTGCGTTATCCGCGTTTTCCGACCAGATGCCGGTGTCGTCAAGCTGATCCAAAATCGGCTTCACTGACGGCCCCTGAACGGCGATGTGCCCCATCGTCTCGTTGTCTTGCTGGTGACGCAGGTGATAGAAGTTGAAGTGCCAGTTGGCCTTCAATTGCCACTGCGTCCGCATGGCGTTCAACTGACCGGCGGTAAATGAAGCCGTCACGGCTGGCGTCAAAATCTGCGGTTCAGCCAACGGCAAGCCAGCAATGGCCCGCAAGTGTTCGGAGAACTCATCGACCGTTGCGGCGGCTGCGAAGACGTAACCCGTTTCACTAGGTGCCGGTACGATTTTTTTCACGTAAATCGCCCCACTACTAGTCAAGTAGAAGGATACCTCGAAAACACCCACGTAGCTGACGTTCTTAGCGACTTCACTGGCCACCCGATGGATTTCACCGGCAACGGCGTCATCGACCTGTGCGGGCACCCAAGTGCGGATAGGCCGGTCGTCAACGGACTGGACCTCCGTAATTGGAAATGCCTGCTGATTGCCGTCTTGATCCCGTGCCACGAGAATCGAATACTCGCGATCATAGGCAACTTGAGATTCGAGAATGTACGTCCCCCAGTCTAACAAACCGGCGGCCTTCGCGATATCCGTTTGAGTCTTGATGACCAGTTCACGGCCGTGTGACCATTCCTTTTGAATGGGCTTTAACACACACGGGTAGCCAATAGAATTGACGGACTGGTAGACGTCATCGAGGTTGATGATGGTGGCATAGGGCGCAATATTCACGTTGAGTTGTTCGAAGAAAGCCCGCTCCAACAGCCGGTCTTGCATCATTTCCAACATGTCACTGCCCTGCGGAATCCGGGTAAACTGCGCCAAAAATTTGATGACATCGGTGCTGACCCGATCCGAGTCGTACACGATAGCCGCACAGCTCTCAGCAAAATGCTGCAGTTTATCGCGGTCCTTCGCTGAACCAACTGCCTTGAAATCGGCCAATTGTAGCGCTTCGCTCGTTTCATCCGCGCCGTACGCCCCAACGCGCAGCCCCATCTTCCGGGCCGTTGTCACTAACATTGCGGCGTTGGCACTGCTACCAACCACCCCAATCGTATCTCCAGGATATAAGACCGTGTTCGCCAATTTTACTCCCTACTTTCTCGCTTAAAGTTTAATAATCTTTCCGTTAAACACTGCAATGGTTTACTACTTTCATTTTAAAGTCTTGGCAATAATTAAACAAGTCTAGCATTTTATTTATCAGTAGCGAAGATCACCTGGCCATCTTCAAATGACGCAATGCTGGCCAACGCTTCGAGTTGAATACCAGCGTCTTCGACCATTTTATGACCCTTTTGGAATCGTTTCTCGATGACGACCCCCACACCGGCCACCTTGATATTAGCGGTGGCCGCGATGTCTAGGAGTCCTTGCACGGCCTGGCCGTTGGCTAAGAAGTCATCGATGATCAACACTTTTTCTTCCGGCTCCAGGAAACGCCGGTCGATAGAAATATCGTTGTTGACCTGTTTGGTATAGGAATAAACCTTCGCCGTGTATAAGTTATCGGTCAACGTCAAACTCTTGTGCTTCCGCGCGAAAATCACGGGCACTCCCATGTGCAGCCCCGCCATGACGGCCGGTGCAATGCCGGATGATTCCACCGTCAAAATTTTAGTGATGCCGGCATCCTTAAACCGCCGCGCAAATTCGGCGCCCAATTCGTCCATCAATTGTGGATCAATCTGGTGGTTCAAAAAGTTATCGACCTTAAGGACGTTGCCGGGAAGCACAGTCCCGTCTTGACGAATCCGATCCTCTAATAGTTTCATTGCAAACGAACCTCCATCTTTGATTCACCTGCCATGTGGTACTTAGCTTTCGCCTTACCGGGCGGTGAGAAATGAGCTGGAACGCTGTGAACACGATTTTGAGCCCAAAGAACAGGTCTCAAAACTCGGTTCTGCCTAACCGAAGTAGACCACTTCGCTAAGGCAGTGCCACGGCTGAGCTCATTTCTCACCGCCCTCACGGCTGACACTGGTTCGTACCAACGCCACCAAATCCCAACTAGTAGTCCGTTCATTTACCAGACAACTTTAGCAATTATGACCGACAATCTTCGCCGGAGGAGGCCAAACATGTAGGCCCGTGTCGGTGGCGTTAGTCGGGGAATTTTCCCGGCTTACGCCACGGGACGTCTTTGGAGACTCGCGGTCTTAGCGCGGCTTCAAAGCGAGGTCAAAGACCGCTTCACAGGCTTTGACCGGTCCCCACCGGCTGGAATGTTTGGCAATCGCAAGCGACCGGTAAGGCGAAAACCAACGACAAAGCAGGTGTTTCTTTTTATTGTACCTGACTGAACCTTAAAAACACAACGGGAAGCCATCGACATTTACGAATGCTTAACCCCACCACAAGCCGAGAGCCTCAGCAACCACCGTGGTCAACGCGAGAATCCCCAAGCTGCGAACGGCGAGAATGAACGTTTCCTTTTTGACCTGAACACGAAATAAACCTTGCACATTGCGGTAAATCAGTGGGATACTCAGCAGGGCCAGTAACGACCAGCGCGGCAAGTCACCGATAGCCACACTGACGATCAGTGACAGGTAACCAAGCACGTAGAAACTGGCAAATAACCAGAGGGCCCCTCGTTTGCCCAAATAATAGACGATGGTCTTGCGATTTAAATCAAGGTCTTCCTTGGCGTCACAGATATTATTGGCCAGCAGTAAGGCGGCAATTGCGGCAATCGCGATTCCAGACGCTAGTAATACCCGCGCCATTAACAAACCGGTGAACTGATTTGTTTGATATAGGTTCAGGTAAACGGTAATTAGCATGATCATGTAGCCCATGGTGAAGCCGGCGAAAAATTCCCCGGTTGGCGTGCCCGATAACGGCTTGGGGCCGCCAGCGTAAAGATAGCCAACTAAAAAACAGAACATCCCCATGATCAGTAGCGGCCAACCGGTCACCCAGACTAAATACAACCCGATGACGCCGGCTACCGCTGCCATGCTTACCATCAACGCAAAGATCCGGTGAACGGCCAAGTGGTTGACCCCAATAATATTGGTGTTTTTCTTCCACTCCGCGGCCTGATTACCGGCTTTCGTGTAATCCTGGTAGTTGTCGTTGATGTCGACGGCCATGTTAAATAGAAGCATCGCCACGAAGAATAGAATGGTCACTCCCCAGTTGATGTGTTGAAAGTTGGCTTGGACGAAGATCAGGCCGAGTAAAAATGGCCAGACCGACGCGATTTTTGCTTTAATTTCTACTAATTCGAGAAAGATTTGAACAGTCATAAGCGTCCCCTTTAAAAGAATTTCTAAACCGATGATAACCTTTATTTGACAACGTTTCCATATATCGGTAACATAAAATTTATCGTATACGGACATACTAGTGAGGTGCAAAATGGATCGACAACTTTGGCGGCAATTTCCCCAGGTAGAACCGCAATTAAATGCGTTACAAAACTACTTAACGGCAGCGATTCAGTTGGATAACCAGCCCATCCACAATAAAATATTAGCGCTCTTAAACTCCGGCGGCAAGCTCCTGCGCCCTGGATATTTTTACTTATTTAGTGAGTTCGGCGACCAGGCAACTCCGGAACAACTCCAAGCGGGCGCGGCGGCCTTGGAAATTCTTCACGTGGGCACCCTGATCCACGACGATGTGATCGACGAGTCATCCACACGCCGCGGTGTGCGGACGATTCAGATGAAGTATGGCCAGCGTAATGCCATTTATGCCGGCGACTTCATGTTCACCGTTTACTTCAATCAGGTGCTAAAGTCTACGGCTGACCGCGATTTGGTTCAGAATCACGTCGATTCCATGCACCAGATTCTCTGGGGAGAACTCCAGCAAATGAATCTCAACTATCGAGAGAATACGACGCTAGACGAGTACCTCGCTGAAATCTCGGGTAAGACAGCCGAACTGTTCGCCCTCAGCTGTTATCAAGGAGCGATGGTGGCCGGTGCCCCACAGACCGTCTCTGACTTAACCCGGGAAATTGGCCTGGCGATTGGTCGGGCCTACCAGATGCTTGATGACATTCTGGACTACGCCGGTGATCCCCAAAAGACCAAGAAACC
The DNA here is from genome assembly GCF_016861695.1 of Levilactobacillus andaensis. Classification (GTDB taxonomy): domain Bacteria; phylum Bacillota; class Bacilli; order Lactobacillales; family Lactobacillaceae; genus Levilactobacillus; species Levilactobacillus andaensis. The sequence continues at coordinate 117,931 of NZ_BOLP01000004.1, forward strand.
TATTCTGGAAGACCTGCGCTCCGGCGTATACTCCCTGCCCCTCCTCCTAGCGATTCCCAAGGCGCCCCACGATTTCCATCGCCTATTGAAGAAACAACACGAGATGACCACCGATGATATTCAGGCCGTCCAAGCGCTGGTGACCCAGCATGACGGTGTCGGTGCGGCCAGAAAACTCGCAACGGAATGGACAGACAAGGCCCTGACCAACATCGCCCAATTACCAGCTGGCACAACGCGTGATGATTTGACTAAATTAACCACGATGCTCCTGCGCCGTGATCACTAAGTTAATCAATTAGCGGGTAACACGATTGGCGGACAGTTTGATTGCCTTTCCGTCGCGTAACAGATATGATGAGAGTTGAAAAAGGATGCTAACATATTGACACCGTTTCAACCGCACCAATAGCACTTACGGAGTCTACCCGTAAGTGCTATTTTTATCGCCTAATTCATATATAGATTCTAATCGACATATTAAAAGGGACCGCCATTCATACCGGTAGTCCCCTGTTTAATCCACTATATTACAAGCCATAACCTTCGAACATAGCAATATCGCTCACCACGTCATCAATCGTTTGATGTTGGCTTTCTTGATTCACAAAATCTGTATACCAACTATTAATTGTCTTAGCATACTTGGAAGATAGTTGCTTCGCCTCAGCCAACGAACAATTGAGTTTGATAACCAACAATTTCTCTATCTCATTTAAAGTTCTCCGATCGGCTGTTTTAAGATTTTTTTGCATAACTACTACCTCCTGTTAGCCATCATATCATAGTCACATAGGCGTCCATAGCAAATTGACGGTATTACAGGATTGGCTTGAAAACACCTAAACTAGTGAATCGCTTTGCTTTCTATTTCACCCCAAATTTGATTTCTCTAAAGACAAGTAGCCCCATAACCAATCACCCAAACAAAAGGAAGGCCAACGCCATTCACTCAGCGTTGACCTTCCTTTTCAACTATAGCATTTCTCTAATCCCTACCGACCACGGTCCAAGTCATACAACGACCGGAACCGCGCATTGTCACGGTACAACTCGTCTGGCGTCCCTTGCATATCGAAGTGGCCGTCCTCAATGAAGCGGACCTGGTCGACATGATTGATGCCCGCCAGGTGGTGCGTGACCCAGATAATTGTCTTATCATGCAACACGCTAAAGACCGTATCCAGCAAGTGTTGTTCGGTAATCGGGTCCAGACTGACCGTGGGTTCGTCCAGGATGATAATTGGCGCATCCTGCAACAGAATCCGTGCCAGTGACAACCGCTGCCGTTCCCCACCGGAGAAGCGGCTCCCGGCCTCTTTGACCTGCGTGTTGTACCCTTCCGGCAAGCTCGCAATCAGGTCGTCCAGTTCAACGGCCTTGATGGCAGCGCGGACCTCGTCGTCCGTAGCGTTTAAATTACCCAGCCGAACGTTATTCATGACTGTCGTGTTGAACAGGTAGGGTTGCTGGTCGAGCACGCCAAAGAGTTGCGCGCGTTGATCCTGTAACCGCGCGATGGACTCGCCATTTAACGTGACGCTCCCACTCGACGGCCGTTCATCGCCTAAGATCAATTTCAGCAGCGTGCTCTTCCCGGTACCACTTGGGCCCAGTAAGGCCAGCTTTTCGCCCGGATGTAGCGTCAGCGACAAGTCGTCAATGACCTGCCGTTGCGCGCCATCATAGGTAAATTGGACGTGGTCGAGTTTCAGCTCCTCCAGCGCACCAATTTCCGTCTGGGCAACTTTGACCGGCTCGTTCTCGTCCAGCGCGTTGACCCGTTGGATTGAATCGCGATAGACCGGCCATTCGCTGACCCCCTGACTCATTTCAGAAAAGGGTTCGACCGTTGGAAATAGGGCCAGGCCGAACGCGGCGACCCAGTTGGCTTCGGCCTGGTTGTGAGTGAACATGACGCCGGCCCACCAGACCAGGAAAATCACCGCCGCACCAAAGACGAATTGGATGGCAAAGTTACGCCACCACTGAAAATGGTGGTCGGCACGCCGGAGCGAGGCAATCTCGTCGATGGGCGCATCCTGTTGTTCCAAAAAATCATGGCGCCGACCGGAAATCAGCCAATCACCCAACCCCAAGACGGCGTCAGTCAACTGCGTGTAGAACTGCCGTTGAACCTGCCGCGCCTGAAATTCCCGCCGACCGTTAACGGCCACGGAAAGCAGCGGCATCACAATAACGATGACCCCCAGCAGTAACAGCATCAATAGGCCAAATGGCCAGCTAAAGTAGCCGATACCAATGACCACGAACAGGTACAGCAACCAGCCAATGACCAGTGGGAAAACGGTTCGTAAGTATAAATTTTCAATGTGGTCGATATCCTCGGCTAAAATACTGAGGACATCCCCCGTCTGGTGCGTCTGGCGAATCGCAACCGCTTGCTTTTCAACGGCCTGGTAAAGTCGCTTACGGAAGTCGGAAACGATGCGCAGCACCCAGTTATGGCTGGTCAGCCGTTCCGCGTAGCGAAAAGCCGGCCGGCCAATCCCGAAGGCTCGCGCCAAGACGATGGGCACATAAATCATCAAGATGTTGTAGGGATGCGTGGCCGCCCGACTGATCAGGTAACCGGAGTTAAACATCAGCGCCGCCCCACAGAAGTACGTCATAAACCCTAGGAACAGCACCAGCGCCAGCAATTTCCGGTAGCGCCGCAGGTAGGGCATGACCCAGTGATCGTTCTTAAATGTCGCAAAGAACCCTTTCATTTGACCGTCGCCCCTTCCATTTCTGACCGCAACCGGACGTAAGCCCCGTTGTGCTGTTGTAACTCGGCTGGTGTCCCCTGTTCGACGATTTTGCCGTGGTCCATGACCAAGATGTAATCCATCTCGTTCATCCAGTGGAGCCGGTGGGTCGCGAAGAAGACCAGATGGTGGTCAAAGACCGGTAACATGGTCTGTTTCAACTCGACCTCGGTCTCGATGTCCAAATGAGCGGTCGGTTCATCGAAGAGTAAGATTCGCCGCGAGTCGTCCAGAAAGGCCCGTGCCAACGCGATCCGTTGCGCTTGGCCCCCACTGACACCCCGCGCGCCTTCCCCAATTGGCGTGTCTAAGCCATCAGGCAACGTGGCGATCCAATCGGTCAACCCCGCCTTCGCCGCCGCGGCGTTGACCGCAGCATCGTCGGCGTCCGGTGAATAGAACGCCAGGTTGTCCCGTAGGCTCGCGTGGAACAGGTATGGCGCCTGCGGAATGTAAACGAAACTGCGTTGCCAAGTCTTTTGGTCGAGGTGAGGCACCTGCGTTCCGCGCACGTTGATGTCACCAGCCTGGGGACTTAAGAAGCCGCCCAGTGTGTTGATCAATGTTGATTTCCCGGACCCAGACGCCCCAATGATGCCGACCTTCTGGAAACCGTGCACATCAAAGCTAATGTCTTGTAACGTGGTGTCATCGGCGCTGTAACCAACGTTCACGTGGTTAAATTTAAGCGCATCATCGGCCTGCCAAACGGGGTCGCGGTCGGGTAATAACTCCCGGTCGCTAGGCGTCTCACGCTGCAAGACATCCAGCACGGCCGTCAGCGCGTTTTTCCCATTCAGGGTGGCGTGATAGTCGTTGGCAAAATTTCTGATTGGTGCAAAATAGTCTGGTGCCAGCGTCAAAATGACCAGTGCCGGTAGCAGTTGAATTGTACTGTTCATCAGACCAAAGCCCAAGAAGACGGCAATAATCGCAATGGACAGTGTAGTGAAGAAGTCGAGCGCAAAGGTCGAGGTCATGGCAATCGTCAACGTCGCCATGGTCTTCTTACGGTAGTCTTCGCTGACATGGTAGACATTGTCGGCATAGGTCTCGTTTAGCCCCAACTGTTTCAGTGTTGGCAACCCACGCAGCGTGTCCACAAAGTGATTGGACAGCCGCTGGTAGCCGGCATACTGTTTATCGGCCTTGGCTTGGGCGGCCAGACCGAGGATAATCATGAAGAAAATGATCAGTGGGTAGATGGCAAGCAGAAATAGCGCTTCTTTCCACTGAATAACGGCAATGTAAATCAAGATCAGCCACGGCGTGATCGACAGGTCGAGCACCTTCCCGATGATCATCATCAGATAAGTCTGAATCTTGTCGATACCTTCCAGGCCCATGGTGACCACGTTCCCGGTTCCCTTCTCCGCCACGACACTGGGGCCGAGGTCAAAGAGTTTCGCCATGAATTGCTTCCGTAGCGTCTTGGTCGTTTTTTCGACAAACGGATACAGGAGCCAATCCTTTAAGATGGTTAACAAATGGCGGCCCAAAAAGGTGACTGCAAAGACCGCCAACGGGGCCACGATGGTCCCAATTGGCTGTTGTTTCCACAGGTGGACGATGGCCGTAGACAGGTACTGGGCTTGCAGAATAATCATAATGGCTTGAATCACAGTCAGTACCGCCATCATGGCCGCCGCCGGTTTCACCCCGGGAAACTTAAACACACGTTGATCGATCAAATCCAAACGCCCCCTCAAAGATTAGGTACAAATTGGTTCTAAATGGTCGCGCTCCGGCTGCCAGGGATTCCGCCTGCTGTGGGGACGCTTCAGGCTGGAAGAACACCAGTCTTCTCGCTCGCTTTTAAGCCGTGAAAATCACACGTCTTAAAAGTCGCCCATAGTGGTAGCTTACAGCTACCACGATTACCACGGCTGGCTACATCCCTGGCCTCCTTCGGCTTAGACTGAGCTTTGACGCAACAAGCGTTGAATACATGAGACATACGCCATTTCATAGCAACTCTACCGCATAGTTTAACGTTGCTATCGGCTTATTGCAGGCTAAGAATTCCCATATACATCCACTACTAGCCTCAGCACAACCAATTTAACTTGCGACCTCAAGCACCCAAGTCACAAACGAAACGAATAACCCTATGTAACCGCAATACATACAGTAATGATACTGCTTTCATGCCCGCATTTCGAGTAATCGGCCCCGCTGTATTGCGGTAACGAAACAGGCGCCATGTCCACCATCCCCGGTCGATCCGGTACGGCTTCCATGGCGTCTGCCAATTTAATCAGGAAGAATGGAAATCACAGTTCAGGCGTCCACCATCGACTGTAGGTAATGATGGACATCTGTATCCTATGCAGGCAGGATTACTGACACTCACCTACAACATTGTTATCACTAAATCAAAACACTGTGCCGCCCGCAGAATCGTAGGCTGGCAGGCACGGAGCCCCGTGCGTGGGTTCTCAGACCGAGCGAATTTCTCAGCCTTAGAACCCTGGCCAAGCTTTGAGACTCGACTTTTGAGGCTCAAAGTTGCCCTGAAGACTCGTGCATTTCGAGGCTTCAGGTCTGCCTCACAGGGTGGAGTCTCTGACCACCGAAGACGGCCAATGTTAAGCGTCTTGCTTTGGTGATGCCAAACGCTTGTAGAAGACCCAGTAGCTCCAGATGAAGTAGATCAGCACGATTGGCAGAATGCTAAACGTCAGGATCGTCATCAAATGCAGCGTGTACGGGGAGTTCGACGAGTTCTTGATCAACAAGGAGTAAGCGGGATTGTTGGCAATCATGACCCGTGGGAACAGGCCGTTGAAAATCAGCACAACCACGCTGACCAGTCCTAACCCACTGCCGATAAATGACAGCCATTCGTGGTTGCCCAGAACACCCCAGTAAGCCAAGCAGGTCACAATAACCAGTGCCACCACGATAGCCGTGGTGCTCAGTGGCTTCTTGTCGAAGAAGTCCGTGGAGAAGTAGAGCAAGACAGCGAATAAGACTTCACCAGCAAATAAAACGGGGTAAAGAATCTTGTTCCAAGCCAAGGCCCGGTCACGCAAGCTCCCTTCCGTCTTCAAACGGATGAAGTTTAACCCATGGACTAAGCACAGTACGGTTACGGCGACCCCACCGACTAAGGAGAACAGGTTGACGTAGTCCGTAAAGTGGGCGGTCATGTCCCCGTTTTTATCGATAGGCATCCCGGCAATCATCGAGGTGAACAGCATCCCAAACAGGAAGGCGGCACAGAAACTCCCAATAGTTGCGGCCCATTCCCAGAAGTTCCGCCAAGTATCCGTTTCCATATTAGCCCGGAACTCGAAGGAGACACCCCGGAAAATCAGGGCGGCTAAGATCAGGAACAGAATCAGGTAGTAGCCGGAGAATAAGGTGGCATACCACATTGGGAATGAGGCGAACATCGCCCCACCAGCCGTGATCAGCCAAACTTCGTTACCATCCCAGTGCGGCCCGATCGTGCGGATAACCACGTCACGTTCAGCCGTGTTTTTTGCAAAACTCTTCACGAGCATCCCCACGCCGAAGTCAAATCCGTCGAGGAAGAAGAACCCGCTAAACAGCACACCGATTAAGATAAACCAGATAAATTGCAGACTAGTCATGGTTGAACGCCCCCTTTGAGTAAGGATCGAGGTCAGTGTCGCTGGATGCGTAACCGTCAGTCAACTCGTCATCTGGACCGGCTTTCAAGACCCGGTGGCAGAGGACGATCATAACGACCCCCATGCCGGCAAACATTAAGAAGTAAACGATGTTGGTCGTCAGTAACGAGGCCACGGAAACATTTGGCGAAACCGCGTCGGCAATCGTTAACAGCCCATAAACGATCCATGGGTAACGACCGAATTCAGTGATGAACCAACCAGCGGTGTTGACGATGAATGGAAGCCACAGGCACAGGCCCAAGATGTACAGGAACCAGCGTTGCTTCATAATCGCCTGCGACTTCTTACGGTTGAAGATCAACCCCACGATGGCGAGCAAGGCAAACAGTGCCCCGGCGCCGGACATGATCCGGAAGCTCCAGAATAACGTCTTGGTTGGGACGTAGTAGTTCATGTCGCTACCGAACTTCTTATCGTATTTAGCATGCATTTCTTTGTTGATGGTGTTCATGCCTTTAACCGTCCCGGTTGTCTTGTGGTAGCTCAACAGGTTCAGCACGTAAGGCACGTCGACGGACCAAGTCGTCTTGTGTTGCTTGTTATCAAAACCAGCGACAGCAGACCATTCACCTTTGTTGGTCGAGTTCTTGTAGAGCCCTTCCATTGCGGCAAATTTCATTGGCTGGTTGTTGATTAAGTAACGGCTTTGCATATCCCCACTGGCAATGGAGCCCACGGAGAAGATGAGACCGATGACTAAGGCCACGTTCAAAGACTTGCGGTAGAACGCGACGTGATCCTTCTTGAGTAACCGCCAAGCACAGCAACCGGCGATGACAAAGGAAGCGGTAACAAAAGCACCGAAAATAACATGTGGAAATTCATTCCACAGTTGGGGGTTCCCAATCACTTTACCAAAGCTGACCATTTGAACGTGACCAGTCTTGGAGTTAATGATGTAACCCAAAGGATTCTGCATGAAACTGTTAGCAGCCAGAATCCACAATGCGGAAAGTGAAGACCCAAACATAACTAACCAAATAAATAGCGTGTGGACCCACTTGTTAAAGCGACCCCAGGTAAACATCCACATTCCGATGAACGTAGATTCCATGAAGAAGGCGGCCAAAGCTTCGATGGCCAACGGTGCGCCGAAGATATCTCCCATGAACCGAGAGTATTCGGACCAGTTCATCCCGAATTGGAATTCTTGAATGATACCGGTAACCACACCAACAGCGAAGCTATACAGGAACATTTTGCCCCAGAACTGCGCCATCTTCTTGTAGTCCTCGTCACCTTTGATGGCATACATGGTTTCCATGACGGCCACCACAAAGGCTAGCCCGATTGAAAATGGAACGAAGAAGAAGTGAAAGACAGTGGTCATTCCAAATTGAAATCTAGCTAGGCCTAGGATATCCAGACCAAGATTTAACATTTTTCTAACCTCCCCAAACGTTATGTGTGTGAATAAATAATTGCTGTCTTGGTTCTATTATATCGAGTGATAAGTCAAGTTTCAATGGTTGGGCGCCAATATCGTCAAAGTTGATGGATTATATCAGAAATTTCTACTGGGATTGTTGGTTAATTATCGTAACAGATTCTGAAATGTGTGCTAATCATTGAAAACGATCCCAAACTGTGATTAATGAATTATGGCCGTAATTTCGTAAACTCATGCTAAAATGAAGCTAATACGATTAGTAAGGAAAACGTGGTGGCGATATCCAGCTAAAAATGCTTGGTGAACGATTGCGCATGACAGTGCGTCAACGGCGCCGATTGTTGCGCCTTTAGCAGTGACCGTCACTGGCAGCTAACGATTGTCCAAGTCATGGGTAGTCCGCGACTTGACTAATTATCGGTGTCATTAGTCGATTGCCCGTGCGATTGGGTGCACATGGTTATGCCGGGCAGACCATTTGAACGGACAGTTAACAAACCAGCCGGTGAATTTTTACCACGTCTTGGCTGGTCGACCGACTACACTGCAGACGAGGTCGGTAGTCGCCCCACCCTTTCCCCACGAATCGTCACTGAACTTTAATGCTCGAGGAGGTTTTACGATGACAGAACGAATTTTAACGTTTCAGGCATTGAATCCGGACCAAACGAAACAGATTGAAGCTTTAGGCGCCGAGGTGGTCCCATTTGAAAAGATGACCGCGACCAGTGGCATTACCGCCATCTTTGGCTGGAGTCAAAAGCACGGGTTGAACGTGCTACAGGACCCGCATAACGATGTGAAATGGATTCAGACGGTGAGCGCCGGCGTGGACTATCTGCCGCTGGACTACATCAAGAGTCACGACATCAAGCTGAGCAATGCAGTTGGCGTGTACTCCCCGGCAATTGCGGAATCGACGATTGGCTACCTGCTGTACTTTCTGCGGGGCTTCAATGACGCGGTGAAGAATCAGGCGGGTCACTTCTGGCAGCCACCAGAGCGTAATGATTTGGCGTTGCTGGCGAGTCAAAAGGTCGTCATCTATGGCACTGGCAGTATTAGCCAGGATATTGCTGAATTGTTAAATGGCTTTGGCAACTACCCGTATGGCGTGAACCGCTCGGGCCGGGCGGTGGCCGGATTTGCGGGCACGGTGGCGCAGAAAGATGACGCCGGCTTGATCAAAGATGCCGATGTCATCATCAATGCAATGCCATCGACACCGGAAACGGTCGACTACTTCAACGAGGCCTACTTTAGCCAGCTGAATGGCGTGCGCATCTTCGTCAACGTTGGCCGCGGGACGTCGGTAAACGAACAGGCGTTGATCGACGGCTTGCGCAATAAGAATGTGCTGAATGCCGCGCTAGACGTGTTCAATACGGAGCCGCTACCCAAGGACTCGAAGCTGTGGGAACTGGCAAACGTATTGGTCACGCCACACCAGACGGGCTTTGCGGCCGAGAATACGGCGCCGATTTTTGGCTTCCTGGCGGATAACTTGAAGAGTCTGCAAGAGACTGGCGAGTTGAGCCAGAATGTGGTCGACCCGGCGCGCGGATATTAATTAAGACATTTAATCCAGTCGTAACATGGGTCCAAAAAGGCTGGTTGAAGGGAATCCGAACATCCCTTCAACCAGCCTTTTATCATAATCAAATAATCTAGTTATCTCCAAACGCCTCTGAAAAATTCATAGTTGGCATAACAGTTACATCCGGCTTATCCAGCGCCGTAATCATGGAAACCATCGCTCTTACATAGGGATATATCATAGCTGATCCGTTCTGCAAAATATAATTCTTTGCTTTTTCTTCATCGGTAACAGCATCATTGATTCTAAACTGTCCTAAAACTGTTATTGTTCCTATCTGATTATTTTCTTGATTAAAAAAACTAGTAGTTAACTTAATCTGGCCAATTCGCTTTTCAAAAGACATCGAACTTGCAATTTTAATATTTTGCATATCATCTTTGGCCATTTTATCTTTAAATTCTTGACTTGAATATGAGTTATACTCCAAGTTGAAAATTCTATAGCCACTCAGTCTAATCACTGGACCAATGTTTTCCGTCATTTCACTGTACCTTCTATATCTAAGCTAAGCTGCTTCACTACTATCCTTATCAGCGTTAGACCCAAGCTCAAGCTTATCAATGAGCCGACTATTCTCAAACTTTGCATGACTTAAATTGACAAAATCATTGCCAGTTCTTTCACTTGCATAACGTATTATTTGATACTCTTCATCTAAAGGAAACCCCATTTGAGAGAAGACGTTTATAAGATTCTGGTCATCGGAGTCAGTAAAATTATGAATACTGTCTAGAATTTCTTCTAAAGTTCCATTGTATTTAGCCATTCTAACTCCTCCTTTTGTGTAAGGATACCATAAGGTTTCAAGACAAGTAAAGGTCTTTACACGGCCTCTATAGACCCCTCATTTACCATATCCAAGTTTCTCACGCAAAACTCTGTTCCATTTGGAATTGCACTCATATCAAGTATCTCCCCCTTGACATGAGTATGTGTCGTCATTGATATTGCATCAACCTTGTCCAATAACCGCTTTTTCTTCATATCCCAAATATATGCTTCAATTATAGCGCCATCCAACGATTTCTGATTACCTCTGTTAGAGTACTTATCTTTTAACCTTTTCAAAGTTTTTGAACGCCTATCATCATTCACCCACTCATTGAAGTACATGACATCTTCCGGATCATTTAAGTCCAACAAATAATCCCCTGAGAAACTGACTTTAAAATGAACAACGCCTTTTACGTCAGAACCAAAATTTTGTGCAAACCTCAACGCAAGCCGACTATCACCAACAAAGCTGTACAGACCATATCCTAAAGACCCAGGTTTTCTCTTAACCTTACCAATATTAATAGTTCCAAAATTGGGTAAATATATAGCATCAAAACCGTTCTGACGGATGTGATCAGCGTTATGCTTCGTAGTTCCATGGTACAGATCCTTCATTTTCATCATTGCAAGCACCTTTAATTAGTTCGTTCAGTAACACTGCATTATAGTCCTACGTTTCTTTTACAACAACTATTTAAGATTCTCATTCCAAAGTACGGCACTGCTCACTAATTTTCTTCACGTCACCATTCTGCTTTTCTCCCTCTGCCATTCACTTAACATCTACCATCATTTACCAGCTTTACAAACTCTGTACACAAAATCTACGATTCTACTACATTGGCTTGTTACGCTAACTTAGGCATCAAAAATGTTTTCAAAATTAGGAGGAGTAACATGCATCGATCAACTATTGTTAAATCACTGAGCCTCGCTGGGGTCGTCCTATCACTGATGAGTGTCGGCGTTCCAAGTGCAGCCGCAGCAACAACTGGCCAAACACCGATAGTAACTGAAAATAAGGTTGCTGACCAAAAAGATAAGCGACAAACTGCACCGACTACCCCCGACTATTCCGCAGAAATCGCCCAATACGGTGACGTCAAGGACACCCTGATTAAAATGACCGGGACCAAGAACACCCGTGACATTGGGGGCTACAAGACCGCCGATGGCAAATGGCAGATTCGGAAGAACCGTCTGCTCCGCTCGGATAACTTGAACAAGATCAACATTGGCGATAAGCAAATTCTTGCCGACCACCACGTGACGTCAATTGTTGACTTCCGGACCAATGGCCAAATTAAGGGCCTACCTGATCAACATATCGCCGGTGTCGACTACACGGCAATGTCCATTCTGGGTGAATACGCCTTTACCGACGGTGTTGCCTTAAATCCGGATAAATTTAGCGGTGATGGTGGCTTCTACGTTCAACAACTAGAATTTAACCAATCAGCTATTCTCGGTTACAATCGCTTCTTAAACATGCTGCTTCTCAATGACCACGCCACCCTTTACCACTGTTCATCGGGTAAGGACCGGACTGGGATTGCGACCGTCCTGATCATGTCTATCCTGGGGATGGATGACAAGACCATCATGAACGACTTCATGCAATCTCGCCAAACGGGACGGACCGTTACGCAAGACTGGCTGAACGAATACTACCGTGAAATCAAGTCGCGTTACGTTACGATGAACCGCTATATCACCAACGTACTTGGTTTCTCCCGTCCACAACAAGAAAAGCTCCGTGAAATGTACTTAGTTTCAACCGATGGCACAAACACGCCATACAAGTCAAATGACACGGGTACTACGACGCCAACACCGGCACCTAAGCCTACGCCAGCGCCACAACCAGCTCCAAAGCCAACTCCAGCGCCTAGCGAAACGGCCAAACCACAACCGACCACACCAGCTAAACCTGCCACGGATACGGCCGTACCTGCTGAAGCAGTTAACACCCCTGCCAAACCACATAAGGCTAAAAAGGTTAAGGGAAAAATCGTTTCAACCAAGAAACTTCACACCAAGTACGTTTACCGCCTGAAGACCAACAAAAAGTGGTTCAAGGACGCTCATTTACAAAAGTTACTAGGCCACACCAGTAAGAAGCACAAGCAAACGACTTGGAAGCTGACCAAGGTTGAACGAATCAAGATCAAGGGTAAGACCCATACCTACTACCAAATCAAGGACCACGCGGGTCACAAGGCTTGGATTCTCAAGTCTTACGTGGTCAAAATCAAGGCGAACACAACGAACCACCAGTCATAAGCACACCGCTCCCCTTTAGAAATTACGACAAATAGAGAGCAGCTCGGCCATCCCAAGAAATGGTCGGACTGCTCTCTTTATTTTTCCACGGCATGTGGGAGCCTAAATGTGCGTCTCGCCATGATTCATTTGGTAGATAATCCCTTGAATACTATCCTCATTAATCTGGTCCGGCGAATACTTCATCATTTTTTTCTTTAGCTTCTCATTTCCGCCATCCATATTGATGTAGTCTAAAATGGCTTCTCTTTTCTCATCATCGACTTCATAAGGTAAATGATCAATTCTCTTTTTATTTTCCATGTTTTGCTTTTCTCCGTTCTCCATACTTCCAGTCAGTCCACACGTACATCCCCAATAGCACGACCCCCATCAGAGAAAGGACAATCAACGCCACATTTCCCCAGCGTAGCCCATTCCATATCTCACGTGCCTTCTCCGTCTGCCAAAGTGTCTAGTCATACTCATTCCCCCGAAAACCTTTTCAGTAAGACCGCTCACCCTATCAACGAGTGTGCTCAGTATAGCATTTTTTCTGCAACACCTCGTCTAGTCTCCCTCATCAAAGATAGCATGTGCAAATCTTCTCACCTAGCGAACAGCCATTCTGTCTAAACAATTGCAAAAAAAGAGTAATCCATCACCCGGACTACCCCTACCCTAAATTACACCGCAATATATGCAAAATCCCCATCAATCATCGCCACGAGGTATAAGTGTAGTGAGCCTATCTCGCCTAATGGCATCCCATCCACAGCAACTGCTATATCCTAGCTTTCACTTGTACATTACGCTTATTAATATAAATCGTATTAGCCGGCACGTCTTTAGTCACCAAAGTCGTCGCACCAATAACGGCTCCCGAGCCAATCGTCACGCCATCTAAAATAGTCACATTCGCCCCGATCCACACGTTGTCTTCAATCGTGACCCCCTTTTGTGCCACGCCCTGAAACTTAATATCTACCGCAGAATCAGAGAATTTATGGTTTTCCGCAATAATGGTGACGTGGGGGCCAATGAGGACATCGTTGCCAATCTCGATCATGCCCGCACAGCCAATATAAGAATTTGGCCCGATCGAGCTGTGACTGCCGATGCGAAACCCCTTTCCGATTTGGCCGACCCCGTAATAGCTACTTGGCCTAATCTGCGTTGCTCTGCCGATGGTCACGTAATCGCCAAATATTAGCAGGTCAGTTGAGAGTCCCTGGATCTCTGCGTAATCTTCAAATTTGACCTTAGCACCCACTTCGATAAATTGGCCATTTTTAACGGTCACCTGTTTCCCAACAAATAAGGCGCCACCGCTCTTCCGTAAAAAAAGTCTTCTAAAACTTCCTCTAAGTAGCTTGTGGCAGGCGGCTAATACAATTTGTATTTTAGCATGTCGTCCTAAATCAGCATTGATTCTACTCATGAGGTCACCCCAAAATTTACTGACAATTTTTCGCGTACTTAACCGCAGTCCTTTTCGGCTATCGGCCCACGCTACCAAGCAATCGTATCCCATAACCCCGCTTCATACTTGCACCGCTTATGCTACACCAAGCTAGCTTTAAAACTTAACAACTAAATCCTAAACGCTACCATTCGGACAGTAAACAAACTGCGTACAGACAGAGCTTCCCCGTTCCGTTATCGCCAACAACCAACATCAGCCAATTCAACTCACTCTCAACATCTATACTCGAATTTTAGTCTCTAATTAGCCACTCACGGCCGGTACCCAGCTCTCAGCCCTGATCATCGGTCGATTTGGATACTGATCAAGGTTGAACGAATCAAGATTAAGGGTAAGACCCACACCTACTACCAAATCAAAGACCACGTGAGTCACAAGGCTTGGATTATCAAGTCTAACGTAGTAAAGCCCAAAGCGAACACGACGAGCGCCCTGTCATAAGCACATCGCTCCCCTTTAGCGATTGCGACAAATAGAGAGTAGCTCGGCCATTCCAAGAAATAGTTGAGCTGCTCTCTTTATTTTTTCAGCGACATGCGGGAGCTTAAATATGCGTCTCGCCATGATTCATCTGGTAGATAATCGACTGAACGTTTTCTTCATTAATTTCGTCAATCGATTTTGTCAGCAACTTCTTCTTAAAGCTCTCATTTCCACCTTCCATATTTATATAGTGTAGAATGAATGCTTTATCTTCATCATTAACTTCATATGGCAAGTGATCAACTTTCTTTTTATTTTCCATGTTTTCTCTTCCTTTCCTCCACATAGACTTGAACGTCTTCTAATATGAACAGATAATTATTCATGACTCGTTGCTTTAAAAAATACTGTTTTACAAGCCCAAAGTTAACCATCTGGCTGAACTCGTAAACTTCATCGCCAACACTACTGTAGAGTTGATACTTATTTATCTCATCGTAAAAAACATAGCTTTCTAAAATATTCAGTTTTCTAAAACAACTCCCAAAGCTCACATCTTTCATCGCCTCAAGAGCTAAAGAATCACTGTATCTAGTCCCCACAAATGATTGATATTCACTATCTTCCAAAGCCTGTCGATAACTCACTACAGCATCCTCAAGATTCTTGGCAATATCATTCTGAAAGAACCGATAAGCCTCAATCGTATGATCAAACCGTGCTGCAGCCAAACTACTCCGCCGACTACGAATCGTCACCTGAAACTGCAGCAGCGCCACAACAATCCCAACTAAAGTGGCGACCGCAACGATTGGTTGCAAGACCACCATCGCCGCTGGCCAGTCAACCTTCCAGTCAGTCCCCACGTACATCCCCAATAGTACTAACCCCACCAGAAAAAGGACAATCAACGCCACAATCCCCCAGCGTGTCCAGCCCATTCTATATCTCACGTACCTTCTCCGTCTGCCAAAGTGTCCAGTCATACCCATTCCCCCAAAAATCTTTCAGTAAGACCGCTCACCCTATCAACGAGTGTGCTCAGTATAGCATACTTCCCGCAACATCTCGCCTAGTCTCCCTCATCAAAGATAGCAGGTGCGAATCTTATCGCCTAGCGAACAGCCATTCTATTTTCCAAACGATTGCAGAAAAAAAGAGCAATCCATCAACCGAATTCCCCCTACCCAAAACTTCATCATAATTACCCAACAATTGCCGTCAACCAGCACCACCAACTTTAGTGCATTGAGACTAAGTATACCATCTCTCCCGCCATATCCGCTTAACCACGGACAGTTAGTAACCCGTCCCCGCGCAACTATCATCAATCCGCTCTAATTCTAGCCGTCAACTATTTTAAATGTTAACGTGTTCCTAAACCCTGCGGCTAGTTACTGGTGCCTTAGACTCAGAGTCTAGCGGGCCGCGGTGTCACCGGGACCTTCTGACTGAGGCACTGCTGCCACTGACCGCTCACCGTCCATCGACTGTGTTTGGCACGCTTATCCGGCGATTCTGGCCGTTTTCCGCATGCCATCCCGTGGACCCGCGCCAGCCACATCCAGCCGCTACCTCCCTCTCAGCCCCGCTCATCGCTGCCCGCCAATCTGATTCACGAAAGGAAGTCTCCCCATGGAGATTACTGATTTACCAGATAACGCCGTCCGTCAACATTTTCAGCTGCACTATGACGATCTCGCGCGGCTGCTGGAGGTCCACTTGATCACCGGCGAGATCTACGTCTACCGGGACGTCACCCGGGCCACTTACCAACACTTCATCGACGCCGCACATCCAGCACTCTATTACCACAACGTCATCGCCCATCACGGCTGCATCCAGATCCGCTTCAACAGCCTACATCTCAGCGAGATTGGACGTGACGCTGCGGAAATGTTGCCGCTGCCGAAGAGCCACCTGATTGCGACGATTGCCTATGACAATGCCCAATCGCTACTCCTGGTCAACTTCATCGAGAAACGACAGCTCCTGTACCCCAACGTCCCCCGTGAAACCATCGAGATACTGCTGCACGCGCTGGACCCAGATGAATATTATAAAGAGTCGATCACGGTCAAGTACGCCTGCTGTGCCGTCAAATGACCGCCACGTGGTCGCCAATGGAGGGAACGCCGCTCATGACCCGTACACTAGAACTTGAGGAACAATCGTTGGCGAATGGCCGCTATTGGGTGCACTACACATCCGGCGCGCAGTTACTGGAGGTCCAGGTCGACCATCAGCAGATCGTCGTCTTTCGCCGCATCAGCCATAAGGTTTACCGCGACTTCGTGAAGAGCCGCCACCCGGACGACTACTATGAAATGAAGCTGCTGAAGCGCCACCATCTCAATCTGAATACCGTTGACCTGACGACCAGCGAAATCGGGGCGACGAGTGCCAAACGAATCGCGCTCCCCTGCGGCGTCTACGTGATTGCGATGACCTATGATGAACAGTTGCACGTGCTCCAATTGACGATGGCCGACCACGCGCATCAGGTCTATAGCAACGTCCCCTACGATGAGGCGATGGGCATCACCAAGACGCGGCGGGTGGACGACTACTACGATGACCATTTCGATAAACGACAGTCGCTGATGTTCTGAGGCGAATCAGTCGAAAGGAGGCCGCAAACATGGAACTTGCGGAAAGGTACGATGCGCATCGCCATTACCAGCTGCACTATCTGCCCCGCGCCCAGCTGCTGGAGGTGAAACTCAACCGGCAGCGAATTGTCGTCTACCAGGACGTGACGCCGATGACGTACCACGACTTCGTGACGAGTCCCAGCGTGAATACCTATTACCGGGACATCATCAAGCACCATAGCAGCATGACCCTGGCCTTTGATCAGGAACCGGCGTAAACCCTTGGCAACGGGCCGGCCGCAACAGTTGTGGGGAAGGCTGGTCTATAGCATGACTTATAATGCACCCACGAAACTGCTCCAACTGACGCTGGCCCACATCCCCCGCACCAAGAAACCAGATATCAATCCACGCTCGGTCATCCTGTACATCTACGCCAACACGGATAGCGCCCTGGCGGATGGCCTCCTGCTGGCCCCGGACCCGGATGAGTTCTATAGGCAGCAAATAGCCTCGAAGCCGGCGATGCAGGTTGAGGTGGCGTGGCCGGAGAAGGATTATAAGAAGTGATGGGTTGGATGGACTGGTAAAGAGGATGATAATGGCAAACAAGACTTACTGGCAGTATGTCAATTCCCCTGTGAAATCAAATCGTGTGATAATATGGTGACTATGTTCTTAGCCGCCACAATATTGGCCTAAGTTTGCCCAAAATTCATATGAAGAATCACGATTGAGGATTTTGGGGGAAACCGGCGTATATGTCCTGTAAGCAAGCCCATAAAAACAAAGAGCGCTCTCGATTTTTTGAGGACGCTCTTTGCTTTTTATACCTTCTAACCAATTATTAAATTCACTTACACTGTCCGCTACTGCTTGGACTTGTCAGGACAATGTCTCTATTAGCTTGTATCTTCTCCTAATCGCACACCTATCGTCCTTTTATCTGTGTCTTCCGCCAATATAATTTTTGTCAATCTTAATAGTATCTTGATTTAAGGCGAAGTTCCCTTTAACGAAAGGTATCCTCCTCTTTCGAGTAATAATTTTATTACCAGTAATATTAATGTCTGTCATTGGATCACTTAAATCGACACTATTTAAGAAAACATACTGAGTAGTTGGATTCACGTTTTTGAAAATATTATTTTCAATATTCAGGTTAGCCATTCTGTAGTTGGGCAACACATTATTTAAGTAAATGTAATTGCCAGAAACTACACCCCTTCGATTAATGAATTTATTATTGGTGACCCAAAGATTGTAAACATCTATAAACCGAATATTTCCCGCACCGTTTTCTGTTAAGGGCTTAGGGTCAACGACCGTATTATTCGTAAAATGAATATCATGAATAATCCCCGCTTTGCCATTATCATAAACGGCATGTTCTCCGATTGGATTTGGAGCATATGAACTAATCTGTCCAGAGACACTATAGATTGGTAAAAACCGATTTTTATTAACCGTCACATTATAAGTTGGAAGATCATCATATTTGTCCCCAGGATTTCTATATGACATTGCTATTGGGTCTGAATAATCAATTTGAATAGCCTCTTTAAAATCTTGGATTCCATTGAAGCCAACAAAAGTTGAATTGGTAACTTGAATATCATGACTACCATCAATGTCAAGATCGTGTCCATATGGCGCCTCGGCATCATAAAAGGTACAACCACTAAACGTCACATTCGTAGCGTGATTAATGCTTTGTGTGAACGAGCTTTGGCCCTTAGCAGTGTTGTCCCCCTGAAAGGTGGCTCCTTTCCATTTAACATTACTAATCCCACCATTGTACCCTGCGTTTGGGCTCGGATAAACAAAGCTGACCATGTCACCTGATGTAACACGAAATACAGCACCCTTATCAAATTCAAACGTAACATTTGAATGCAGCC
Organism: Levilactobacillus andaensis; assembly: GCF_016861695.1. Lineage (GTDB taxonomy): Bacteria > Bacillota > Bacilli > Lactobacillales > Lactobacillaceae > Levilactobacillus > Levilactobacillus andaensis. The sequence goes on from NZ_BOLP01000004.1 coordinate 136,797, forward strand.
TGATGGCTCCGGAGTCAAATAGATATATTCCTTTAGGCACTTTAATTGTAAGACTATCACCATTCCACTTATCTAATATACTTTGCAATGCGTTATTATTAGCTGTCTTAAAATTGCCATTTAGTCCCTGACTTTGAGCATTAACGGTAGTCGAAGCTTGAGCAACTACTGTTCCACCTGATAAAGGCTTTACTAAAGTATCACTAACCCCCAAGACAGTTACCCCAAACAGAAGTGTAATGAATAAGCTAGACTCTCCCCGAAAGTTCACTAATATCCCTCCCCTTACGAGACACTAGTATTCTAAATTGTCTCTATACGATTGTTACATGAATATAGATTTTTAGTCACTAAAGAGCATTATTCTTTTGTCGTAAATTAATTTACTAACTTATACGTATATGGCGGTCGCAAAATGTAGGAAAAGAAAAATGGCACCCGCAAAACCGAGGACGCCATTCTTCTTAGGCTAAAATTCAATATGGTCAGTTACTAGGTGCTTACCGAACTACTTGCCAAACGTTAATAGTACCTGGACCGATGGAGGAGATGCTAGTCGATTGACTGGCGCCTCCTCTGTTGTATCTATATTAGATTGTAAAAATAATAGAAAATCGTGTTCCGATTGTTACCATTACAACTAAAGTGTCCACCCAAATTACCTGAGTGGACACCACTTTTACTAAGTAATATGATTCTAATACCCGTACCCACCACCATTACTATAACCAGAATTATCAGTGGTTGATGAATCCGTGTAGGTGCTAGTCGAATCACTGGAACTAGATGATGCTTTCTTAGTTTCAAAAGCAGAAGCTAATGCAATTTTCCCAGTGTTCTTATAAGACAAACTTAGTCCATTCCGAATAAAGTTTGTGACCCGTTGTAGCTCAGACTTTTTCATCACTTCCAAGCTTTGACCATTAATTGTCTTACCCGTTCCTTGCAAATGGGTCTGCTTAATGGTACCAGTAGCTGACCGATAATCTTTTGCAATGGCCGTTAAATCATCAAAAGTCAAATCTGTTTGAACCTGCTTAGACAATGAATTAATGAAGCTTTGGTTTAGCAGCGTCGAAATCGAACCACTCTTTTTAACTAAAGCCATTAGAACAGTTCTCTGACGTGTTTGCCGACCATAGTCCCCCTGTGGATCATCGTAACGCATTCTAGAATAGGCTAAGGCTTTTTTCCCGTTCATATGAGTTTGGACACCCTTAGTAAAGGTAATTCCCTCATACTTAAAACTCAGCGTCGGCGTAACATCAACACCGCCGACTTTGTCAATGACTTTTTCCATACCACCCATGTTGATTAATGCGTAAAAATCAACTGGAACATTAAGCATGTCCTGAACTGTTGTTATAGTTGTCTTTGCTTGTCCCCAAGCGTAAGCCGCATTAATCTTAGATGGCGCAGCATCCTTGAATCCAGGAATACTAACAGCTGTGTCACGTGGAATACTTGTAATAGCTGTCTTATTTGTTGATGGGTTAATAGTAATCACCATCATACTATCCGTTCGACCTTTATAGCTCCGCCCCAAGGCACCAGTATCGGTTCCCAGTAAGAGAATCGATATCGGTTTTTTACCTTTCAACTGACCATTCACATCACGTTCCTTAGTCAATCCTGCTGCCTTAAAAGAACTATTCACCGAGCTTTTAATATTCCGATAACGTGTCATCCCATAAGCTGCACCGCCAACCAGTAATAGCAAGATAATAATTAATATTGTATTACGGAAAGTGTGTCGCTTTCTTCTATGTTGCATTTAAATAGCCACCCTTTCATGCTCCTCAAAATATAATCTAATTATACGTCAAGCCAAACAACTATTGTGCAAATACAAATAAAATTTACAAATACTTTTTCGGCCATGTCCCTACATTAAAGCCACTATATCCAAATAAACAATTAAAGTTTGTTCTCCCAATCTAATTGCTTATTATTCCTAATCCTTGTGAATAGCCAACTCCTTCCCGATTCCAATAAAATAACTATCAAGAACATTCCAAGCGATAGAGTCAATAAGCAACCCAATCCCAGCCAAATATTCAGTTGATTTAGAAAACTAAGGCTTGAATGCAAAATCTTATGGAAGAAGAAAGGATTAGAATCCACCAAATATACAGCGAAAGTTAACGGTGAGATTTTCTTTAATATTTTTTTTGTTCTCACATGGCTAACTTTAATTCTTGTAAAAAGAATAAAAAGCGAAATGGATTGAATGATAACAATTGGGGAAGTATACTTGATCCATTCAGATGGTTGGCCCAAATACTTGATTGAAACATACTCTCCAACTAGAGAAGTAAAGACACATAATAAGCATGTAAGGATCAACCACTTGTTCGGAACGACTTTTCTAGAAAAACGACTCTTTTTTATCATTCCTCCAGTTAAGTACATGATTATTAACCATAAGGCAGAGTATCCACCTTCCAAGAATAAGTTACCTAAAAAACCCGCACTTGCCGATAAGATTAACAGCGACAAAACAATCTTTTGCAAGTACTGTACGCTAAGCACTCGAATACCTGCATTTAAAAACGGTGCAAGAATAAAAAGTACTACGTAAGCGTTAAAATACCAATATTGATTTGTCAATATTGGGAAAAAGGACTTAACTAAGCCGACAATATCAATTTCTTTCAAACTCAACATTAAAACAACCGTCGGGATGGCCGACCAAAAAAATACTACTTTCCATAATTCCAAGAGCTTAGCTGGCCTAATTTTCCTATCCACAAGTAAATACCCAGATATCATCGCAAAAATATTAACTGCGACAATCATAACATTTTCAACTAACCAATACGTTAGATTAGAAAAGCTTGTGTCATTTTCTCTTAATATTCCGCCAGCCAATAAATTATGTAGAAATACAACCATCAACATTGACAAAATGCGTGCAATATCAACACCATAAACCCTATAATCTCTTTTTAAACTCTTTTTATCTGAAATATCCATTGAATTCTGTCTCCTCCTGCACCTATTAGCTCATTTTTACTATTGCCACTTTCAACACGACATACCAGAAACTACTTATAAAATTTTATATCCAGAATGCTACATTAAAGGGTAGGATAGCTGACCGTATTGAAATTAGAGCATGGAAAGAAGGATGGCGCCCTCAAAACCCGAGGACGCCATCCTTCTTTCCATGCTCTAAGCGGCCTGTATTTAGGTTCTAAAATATCTGTTGTTAGTAATCATTTTATTTGATTGCCGGCAGCGGATTTTTCATCATCCTAAAAATAATATCTTACTTATTTTTCAATAGCGCTTTCGCATCGTCGATTATTTTAACTCTAAAAATAACCAATAATGCGCTATAAACAAATACTCCTGCTAAAATTTCTAAAACCAACATTAGCCAAGAGATTGGTAATATCCTATCTAAGCTCAGAATACTAACAAACATTACTATACCACTAACAAGATACTTAGGAACTTCTAGAAACAGCTGTTTATAATTAACTTTATTTTTAATCACTAAGAGTTGGTACCCTGTAACTATAAGCTCCGAAAATACGGTAGCAATCGCAGTTCCTACAGCACCCCAAAGAAGGATCAATGGGATATTCAATAAAATATTACTTAGTGCACCCCAAACGACAGAGGCTGTATATAATTTGACCTGTTTTGTGGGCAACAAATACTGTGTTCCGATTACATTACTCCAAGCAATTAAAAGAATCACAGCTGATTCAATCATCATTAGCGGAATGACTGCAGTAAACTTAGCTGAAAAGAACAGTGGTACAAACTTAGGAGAAATAGCCGCTAATCCAAATGCCATTGGTACTGAAAGTGCGGTTACAAAATCAAAGCTTTTATACAGATAATGTAACGTCTTTCGGTACTCCCCATTGGCAAAAGCACTGGCGACATGTGGCAACATCACAGTTCCAGTTGCCGTCACAATGGCTAAAACCATCTTGATCATCTTATCTGATTGATCAAAATACCCAGCCGCCTGAACAGATATCATAGAGCCCAGCATCGTCTTATTCACCACCAGGTAAACTTGTGTCGCAATTTGTGGAATGAATAATATAAGTGAAGGCCTAAAATGCCGCCAGATATGCAATTCCCTTCTCGTAGGGCGTGTAATATAACGTCTCAAATTAGGGAACAGCGTTATATTCCCAATCAATACGGATAGTGATAATATCACTATATAGACTGTCAAGTCTTCCTTCGACTTGACAAACGTAAATATACTAACTAACGTGATGATCTTAACAATCAAATTTCTCAATACTGTAACTGCAAAATTTTCTAATCCCATGAAAAACCAAGAAATATCAAAAGCAGCTGCAATTATAGAAATAGACTGAGCGAGGTAGTAAAACTGATACTGATTAACCATTAGTAAAAAAAGAATAAATATTCCATATGCGACAATAATTGTTATACCACGCATATAAAAAATCTCATAAAATGTATTCGTTAATTTCTGTTTATCTTTGCGAACAAAAGCAATTTGTCTATTTCCATACAAGCTAACACCTATACTCCCAAACAAAACAAAATACTGAATAATTGAATTTGTATAAGAATTAATTCCGACCCCGGTTGGCCCTAAAACTCGAGCTAAATATGGGGTTGTAATCAAAGGTATTATTAATATGAATACTTGATAAGAAGCATTATATAAGTAATTCTTTACAACCCGCATTATTACCTAATCTCCGAACTCTTGTTTAACCACCTGTAAGGCCGCCATAATGGTTTGATCCATATTATAATATCTATACTGCCCTAAGCGACCACCAAAAATAACATTTGGTGCCTTTTCCGCAGCCATTTTAACATAATCCGCATACAGAGCTTTGTTCTTCTTATTATTTATCGGATAGTAAGGGTCATCTCCACGCTGCCAAGTTTTGGGATATTCATGAGTAATTACAGTCTTTCCTTTGTTCCCCTTACCAAATTCAAAATGTTTGTGTTCAATTACTCGCGTAAATGGTGTCTGTGCATCTGTATAATTTACAACAGCATTTCCCTGATAATTTTCACTATCAATGACTTCCGATTCAAAACGTAGACTACGATATTCTAACTCACCTAAAGCATAATCAAAATATTGATCAATCATGCCCGTAAAAATAATTTTAGTTCTAGCATCCTGATATTCATCTTTTTTATCAAAAAAATCTATACCAGTTTCTACTGTAATTAAATCATTCTCTAGGAGTTTTTCAATAATCTGAGTATATCCACCTACTGGAATCCCTTGATATGGATCACTAAAATAATTATTGTCATACGTAAATCTAACAGGTAATCTTCGAATAATAAACGAAGGTAACTCCGTAGCTGACTGCCCCCATTGTTTCTCCGTATAACCTTTAACTAATTTTTCATAGACATCTGGTCCAACCAAAGAAATCGCTTGTTCTTCTAAATTTTGCGGCGTTCCTGATAAATGCACACTTTTTTTCTGCTCTTCAATTTTTGCCTGAGCCTCTGCAGGTGTTTTGACCCCCCATAGTTTATTAAACGTATTCATATTAAACGGAAGATTGTAGATTTCACCATTATAGTTTGCAATTGGACTATTTACGTAGTTGTTAAACGTTGCAAATTGCTGCACATATTCCCAGATATTTTTCATTTTGGTGTGGAAGATGTGTGCCCCATACATATGTACCTGAATACCTTCAATTTCTTTCGTAAAAATATTTCCACCAACATGGTTCCGTTTTTCAATTACTGATACATGCTTTCCTCTTAAAGCCGCCTCGTGTGCAAATACAGACCCAAATAGTCCTGACCCCACTACCAAATAATCTGTCATAAATAATTCCCCTTTTTAAAAACTAATTTTTAATTGCTTTATTTGTGTAATTACCATTTCTTAGTTTTTCTTCAATGACTTGAACATTATCCAGCATAACATTATAGTCATGACTAGACACACTCTCTATAACCCGATCAAGATCTTCCAATGATTGAAGCGTCAACCCCACATTATTGTCTCTAACAAAATCTGCTAAAGCTGCCTGATCCCAAATAATAACCGGTAATCCTGAGCTTAAATATAACGATACCTTGTGTGGATTATTAATTTTCATATATTCACCATAAAGGCCAGAACAGGTTGAGACCGAATCACCATCCCAAACCAAACCAAATCCTGCATTCAATTTTCGAGGAACTTCTTCTGGTGTATACATGCCCAAATACTTTACATTTTCAGGATAATTTTTTTTAGGATTGGGGCCCATTATATTCACTGGAATTTTTGTCTCTAATTTCGTCAGAAAAACTGATTTATCGAGGTTACCTGCAAATTGTATTTCTCGTTTAAAATCAGCTCTTTTCCTCTTAGTAGGATTATCATAATCAAATATCTCGAGTTCTACAATCTTAATGTTAACACCATTATTTCTTAACCAGTTCGTCATCTGTTTATTATGAGAAATCAATTTATCAAATTGATTAAAAAAACTAACTTCCTTCTGAATCGCATTTTTATTTGTCTTCTCAAGGCGAAATGATTCTACATCATGTATAAGTATTACTTTCTTAACATCAGTATGCCTCAACACTGCCATAATATATCTAGAAGTTATCTTACTATACATTGGGTACTGAAACACGAACGTGCCTTTTTTTATTCCCTTCAAACTTATCAGGACATTAATAAAGCCAAAAAGCAATCGTAAGATTTTGTTCTTGGAAACTGAAACTTTTACAGTGTGAAAACCACTTTTCTTAAGAAAGAAGGTAATATCTGCTTTGGCTTTCGATCCAGCTGAATTAGATTGTCCTGCGTTTACTTCTAAAACATAGTTGTTCATATCAAACTTTCCTTTCAAAAATGCTAGTTTTCGAAAATTTGGTTTGTAAGCTTCTGTTTAATTCTTTTGAAAAGTACTCAAACTCACTCATACTTTCTTCATCATTAATACACATTACTTTTATCTTTCCCTTGCTTAATTCCTTGCTCCATAACTCAATTTGTGATAAATAAAAGTATTTGCCAAAAGGCAGTTTTTGAACAGAAAAGTCTCCTGTCATTAATCGCCAGTATCGAATCAACCAATGACTAACGTCAGTATTTTCCCTAAACTTATGTGAAACCGTTTGAGATAATAACTTTTCTTCCTCAAGCCACACTGTTTCAAATTCTGATTTTGTGTATGCTGTCGGTATATGAAAGTCTAGAAACCCGGTAAATCGTGAAAAAGGGAGTAAGATAATGTTATTCAAGTTTTTTCTACCATACTTAAAATTGAAAATTTTAAGTGGATTTTTAATTTCAACTACTTTTTTGCTAAAATGATTATTAATCGGAATAACATTATTGAGTCTAATCCGGTCAAAATCTGATTCTGGAAAAATTGGACTGAAAATAGCAGCATCAACTGGCCGACCATGTACAAAAAAATCTTCCGGTTCCACAACTCTATTTAATATAAAATCATCATTAAACAACACAAAATGATCACTTAGTCCCGGTATTTTGTGTACATTTAACTCAATCGCATTAGAATTAAATGTTGGCAAATACTTTTTATCAATTATCTCCTTATGATCTATCACCTTAACCTTGCCATTGGTTTGTAACCAATTTGGCCGCTGACCATCTGTTACCAAAAATATATTATTTACCCAAGATGCATATTGTTCAATTGATCTAAAAAGATACTTAAGTGTTCCATAATCTCTATATCTATTATCGCCGGCTTGTGATTTAGTAAAAACTCTATCTTTAGAAAATTTATTTTTCTTTAAAAGCCAGTCCTCATCATTACTATCAACCCAAGTTATAACAAAATCAATTTTTTTCCAAAATATCACACCGTTTCGTTTATAGAATTCTCCACCCCTTCAACAAATCTCCGAATATAATTATCTTCATACAAGTTATTCAAACTATCTGCAATATTTTTATAATTAGGATTTCGAACCGCAACGTTCAAGGCCCTCAAAAAATCATTACAGTCCCCAGTAATGTATAACTCACCATTTATTCCATTTTTAACAATGTCACTTGGTCCAACCGGACAGTCCGAAGACACACACGGCAATCCTCTACTAATTGCTTCTGCTAATACCATTCCAAATCCCTCAAACCTTGAAGTTAGAAGCAGCACATCTGCGGACTCAATATAACTCCAAGGATCACTACGCCAACCATAAATACTAATTCTACTTGAAATATTTAATTGTTGTGCTAATACTTGTAACCTCTCAGTCTCTCCAGAGCCAAATACACTTAAATGCCAATCTGCAAGATATTTTGATAATCCCACTAGCATTTCACGCATATTTTTTTGCTCGTCTAATTGAACTCTGCCAATATAGACTAGCTCTACAACTCCTGACGTCTTTCGCATCACCTGATTATTTTGTTTGGCAACCGGATTATATATTACTTCAATTCGATCAGCTGGTACTTTAAGTTCAATCAATTGATTCTTGATTTCCGAACTAATTGCTAGGTGATAATCTGCCATTACTAGATATTTTGTATTTATAAAGTTTGCATCAAATATAGAAAAATGCATCCAAGATACAACCTTATATTTCTTTTTAAAAATCTTCTTGATAAGAGTAGCTATCAAAATTTGTCCAGTACCCAATACTAAAATAACATCTGCATCTGACTTAAAATAAAACATAGCTGACTTTAACAACTTTACAATTTTACTACTATTTTTTACAATACGATAATTACGCAAATTAGAACTTTCACTAAACCAGCTCGCGTCGCTGTATTTTCCGGTTAATAAAACATTAAAAGTACAATGTTCACCTATAAATGCATTATTCAATACATAAGAAACTACAGTTTCAGTACCTCCTCGTCCAGACAAATTTTGTGCTGAAATATCTACTTCAATCTTCTTCATATATATTCCTTACTTCTTCAGCGATTGTTTTAATACTGTACCCATTGTCTTCCCACTCTTTGTACTTGTTCCCGTTTTCTGATGTCCTTTGTGCATTCATTATCTCAGAAGACCACCGCTCAACATTGTAATCATCAACAGGTAAGAACTTCGAACTTCCACTTACATCAACAGACTTGGGTATACGTTCTGCTAAAATACATGGAAGCCCATTGGCCTGTGCTTCCAAACCCACGATTCCAAAAGATTCATACAAAGATGGGAGAGTAAATACATCCGCAGCCGAATATATTTTAGAGACATTCACCTGTTCTCCGGTAAATATTATAGAGTCAGTGAGACCCAAATCGGTCGTCAACTTTTTATTTTCTTTCAAAAGTGGCCCATCACCAACCAAAACCAATTTATAATTAGAATTTTGATTACAGATTGATCTAAATACTCTTATTAAAAACGCTTGATTCTTTTCCTTAGTAAAGGCTCCTATATTTAAGATTAGCCGTGTTTCATCTGCGACATTATACTCATTTCTAAAGATCTTTCTCTTTTCAGAATCAAAACGATATTTAACGAAATCAATTCCATTTATAATCACTGTAAAGTCTTTGTCTCTACCAAATAGAAATAGTCCGGCTTGCTCGCTCGCAGCTAAAGCAATGTCACAATGTTTAATCAAATAGTTATGGAAAAGTCTATGCACTATCGGATGATTTGTCTGCACTCCGTGCGCATGCACAATTATTTTTCCTTTTACATGCTTAACAGCAAATAATTCTACACAAACCGTACTGCTATTTCCATGTATGTGAACTACATCATACTTCTTACTTGATACGATTTGCCGAACTCTCCAGATATAAGGCAATAATGCCTTTTTTCGACTCTTAATAACAAATATATTATCTCCATTATCTAAAATGCTCTTCTTAAAAGCAGGATCAATATACTCATTCACAATAAAGTCAAACTTCAGATTTTTACGATTCATATACCAATAATAATTCATAATAACCGTGGCCATACCATTTCTATCCATACGGTTAGTACATATAATCAATACGTTTTTCATAATGCCTATCTCCAGTACTAATAGCCCACATCCAACCCAATAAAAAGATGAAAATATACAAATTATATATTATTGTAAAAGTAAAAATATAGACAATTCCAACTGGTATAATCCACTGCAAACTTTTATTTTTAATGAAATAGATTGTTGCTCTAATCATCGGAAAAAGATAATACAATACCGTCATAATAATCCCACCGCCGGCGAGTGACTTCATTATTCCTGAGCTGAAACCAGTATTCCCACCAATATTCCATCTTGCCGGATTCATATTCTGAATTATGCCAAGATCGTTTGACATTCCAACACCAAATATGAGATTTTCTCTCCAAGTTATAAATCCTGCTTTAAAATCATCTTGTCGAACCGAGATAGAGTCCATGCCCTCACTAAACTTAGATTGAAGAATATACTCTACAGTAAGAAGTCCTAGAATTACGACAACAATCAAAAAAGGCATTAAGATATTTTTATATCTAGACTTTAATATTTGCTTTATAGCTTCAAAAAAAACAATTCCCACAACCAGAATCACTCCAGTTGTGGACGCCGTTGTAATTATTGTAAACATTAAAATATACTTGATCAATTTGTTTGAATGCTTAATCGCCAGTTCAACTAGTAATGCTGTTGATAATACGAACGAATACATTGGAGCCTCTGAAAAAATACCAGTATTTCTGACAAAGTTCACCCCGAAGAACTGAATTGGCGATTGGGATTGAGCATACAGATGGAAGTATACGGGAACACTATGTACTCCACCCCAATTTATTGATAGCTGCGTCCCACTGCCAACAAGCGAAAAAACAGAACATAGCAACCACAATACAATTGAAACAACAGCATAGCCCGCAACTAGATTCTTAAAATAATTCAACAATAATAGAGGGTTTTTCAAATTCTTTAACAGCAATGACCACATAAAAAAAATAACAATCAGGACAAAGTAAGTTATTATATCGCGCTTAGAAGGCAGCGTGCTACTTATAACCATGCCAAGAAATATACTCCCCATTCCCAAAACCATAAAAAGAGTATACTTACTAATATTCACTAATCTTGTTATGTTTCCATAGCTATTAATGACAATTGTTAACAACGTCAATGCTATTAAGAAACCGACAAAAATGTAAAATGCTTTTTTAAAGTTTCCATTGTATTCAGTGTAAAACACACTCTGGCTCTGCAAAAACAAGCATACCGCCCACAAAAATGAAACCATCTTAACACTGCTGTTAACTGAGTGGTTTTCCATCGTCATTATATATTTCTCCCTTGAGCCATAAGAAGACCTGCTTAAAATATTTCTCTTTAGGCAACTTCACAATCATATTACATAATTTAAAGCTAATGTACAAACATACTTTGAGATGTAAAAACATTCTACTTTATTTGAACAGCCTTGTTAATAGACTGGGCTTTCAATTTATAAAATAATGGTGCCATGTGCAATTTAACAAATCCCAATATCTTGCCTAACGCCAAACACAAACCATATAGGTGATGTTTCATCGGTATGTTCGCAAAATACATAATTTTAGAGTCAAACGCTCCATTTTTCACTGCAACACGACTAATGTCATCATCAAGTATTTCTTTTACCAACTCTCTCTTATTTGGTAAAGTATTGATGGCTATTTCCTGAACACATTGGATTAACCTAGCTGCATAGTATCCATATAAAACAGACAAAATCTTTGGCTTTGTTATCTCCCAATCATCATATACATCTAGAATATGGACAAACTGTTCTTTTCTTTTCTTATACAACAGGCCGTCAAATACCGTTGTCGTTTCCGATCCGGGTCTCGACCTAAAAAAGTGATATCCAGCCTCTGAACTAACCGCAATACTATCAATATTTCTTAAGGCTTCCAAGTTAAAATGTAAATCATCCCACTTCAAATTTGGAAATCTTAAATCATTATTTTTAATATAGCTCGCCTTATATAATTTATTCCAAGGAACTGCTACCATCATATTGTTAAAATAACGATGAATATTATTTCTAACAGCTGATTTATCACTAAAAACCTTTGAATCAACACTTGTTACAAATGAATTTTCTACATTATTCTCAAATTGCTCTATCGTGAAGCCGGAAATAACGAGATCAACATCCCTGTTCTTTGCGCAATTATACATAGTTTCGAGGTAGCTGGGTTCTAACCAATCATCCGAATCGGGAAAGTAAAAATATTCTCCTTTAGCTACATCAATACCAGCATTTCTAGCACTTGGCGCCCCCCCATTTCCCTTATGTATTACCTTAACTCTTGAATCTTTTAAAGCATACTCATCCGCAATAACGCCGCTTTTATCTGGAGAACCATCATCCACTATGATTAATTCGTAATCTTTGAATGTTTGATTCAAAATACTATCTACACATTTTTTTAAATAATCTTGAACATTATACACTGGTGTGATAATAGAAACTTTTACCAAAATAATCTCCTCATAATCTGAACTATTGTCAATACGCTCCATTAGGCTTGAAAAAAACTGCAACTGTTTTAATCAAAATACATAGATCAAGCCAAAATCCCCGTTTCGCAATATACCCTAAGTCTAAGCTTACCATTTCATCAAAACTAGCATCATTCCGGACGGTAACCTGCCACAAACCTGTACATCCTGGTTTTACAATTAACCGTTGCTTATCATAGTCAGTGTACTCTTCTACCTCTCGTGTCAAAGGTGGCCGGGGGCCCACTAAGCTCATTTGCCCCAATAACACATTTACTAATTGGGGAAGCTCATCGATACTATATTTGCGAATAAATTCTCCTACAGTAGTAACTCTAGGATCTTTTTTTATTTTAAACATAGCTCCATCCACTTCATTCTTATCAAGTAGATCTTTCAACAACTTATCCGCACCAACTACCATTGAACGAAATTTGTACATTTTAAAGGGTTTCTGATGTCGCCCTAAACGCACCTGAGAATAGAAAACAGGACCGCGCCAATCCTCTATTTTAATAGCAACCGCAACAATCAAAAAAATCGGTGATAATAGAATTAACCCTAATAAACTAGCAACAAAATCGAAACTACGTTTCATAAAACGATATATATAGCGATGTTCCTCGTATTCGGAATCAATTGCAATCTCTTTTACATGATTTTCTCCATAATCCATTAGAATAGCCAAAACCTCCTTTTTTTCTTGAGTGCTGAAATCTTTACAAACTCTGGTCTTACAATCTCGTCCCCATTGAGAATTGCTCTAGCATCATTATTAAACCTGGCTGCAACATCCTTCCCCGCACGTTGTTCCAGTTTATTAAAGGCATCCCTCATAAGAAAACGTCGCCCTTTAAAATTATGTGCATCTGAAGAAAAAGCAAATCCCATTCCACTACGAATGATTTTGGTGGTTAACTTCTCCACGTTATCTCCAAAAACACCAAGATAACTACTACACGTCAGTTGAGTTAAGCATCCCCTTGTGACAAAATCATACAACCGATCTGGATCTTCCTGAAATCCATGGTTTCGTTCTGGGTGAGCAATTACTGGAGTAATTCCTCGTGTCTGTAACTCAAAAATCATATCCTCGGTATATTCTGGGATTCCGCTATGTGGCAGTTCAAGTAATAAATACTTGCCGCCCTCGTCCATAAACAAAATATCATCATCGTTCAATGCCGTTATTAAATCTCCAGTTAAATGGACCTCTTGCCCAGGAAAAACTGTCAACGGAATTCCAGATTCATTTAATGCTTTCTGAAAAGATGACGTCTTGCGCAAAACGTCTATCTTGTGATTAGTGTATTCCCCATCCATATGATGAGGCGTCAATAAAATATGACTAATCCCCTGTCCGACTGCTGCACGAGCCATATTCAATGCCATCGGTAAGTCCTTAGCACCATCATCAACTCCAGGTAAAATATGACAATGTAGGTCAACTAAACTCACTTTTTATCATCCGTTCCATAATAACCACCGTAATTACCACCATAATAATTGCCACCATAATATCCCGTTGATTTAGAAGCAGTTACTCGATTCATAACCGCTCCCAGAATATTAGCATGAACTGTTTCTAACAATTGTTTAGCCCGTCGAACCCCATTTTTATCGGCAATCCCTTGCGGTACGACCAGCACGGTTCCGTCAACTCGTGTTGCCAGTAACTGTGCATCGGTCACTGTATTTACTGGTGGTGCATCGACAATAACCAGATCAAACTTTTCAATTAATTCTGCTAAAAGTGTACTCATCCGTTCACTACCAAGCAATTCCGATGGATTAGGTGGTACAGGGCCGCTAGTAATAACACTTAAGTTTTGAACCATCGTTTGTTGAATAACACTTTCCAGATCAATATTTCCAGACAAATATGTCGTCAAACCATTACGATTACTACTATCAAACGTACGGTGAACCGTTGGCCGTCGGAGGTCAGCGTCCACTAAAATCACTCGGGTTCCCTGATCGGCCCACGTGACTGCCATATTATTGCTAACAGTCGATTTACCTTCGGAAGGTTCTGACGAAGTAAATAAAATTGAATTTAACTTTTTATCGACTGATGAAAACTCAATATTTGTTCGAATTGTTTTAAACTGTTCGGAAATCATACCAGTTGGTTCTGTATAAGTGACTAATCCAACTCCATACTTCAAGCTCGTATCATCTAGTTTGTTCTTATTACGCTTAAACCATGCCATTGTTATCACCTATACCCTTCTCCTACGTCGTGGTTCCACATCACCCGCATCATCAGTAACCAAAACGTCTCGTTTTTGGTGACGACTAATCTGTTTTTTAACCTCTTTTTCATCAATCTCACTAACAATTCCTAAACTAGCTAGACCCAACTCCTCCGTCAAGAAGCTTTCTGACGAAACACTTCGATCAGTTAACTCTCGCAAAAAAGCAATTCCAATTCCCAAACCGATTCCAATAACTAATCCTAGAAATAAGTTCATTTTCTTTTTGGGACTTATTGCCGAGTAATTAGGTGTTGCCTTAGAAACAATTGAAACATTGTGAACACTCATTATATTTACAACCTGCTTTTTAAAAACCGTAGCCGTTTTATTTGCAATAACTGCAGCTGTCTTTGCGTCCGCGGATTTCACCGTTACTGAAAAAACTTGAGAATTTTGTTGATTGCTAATTGAAATCGCATTCCGCAGTTTTGCAACAGATTTAGGAGAACCAGGATATCCACTAGTCGCACGGTTCACAGACTTTAAAACAGTAGGACTCGTAATAATATCTTTATAGGTACTAATCATCTGTACATCAGCTTGGGCCTGTTGGTACTGAGCACCTTGCATGCTAGCAGATAATTTTCGGTTAACTAAAATCTCTGTAGTTGCCTGATATTTCGGCGTAATTACAAAAAAAGTCGCAAAAACTGACGCCAGAAATACTACCAACGTCGAAATCCAAATTGCCTTTATATGTTTGCGTAAAATACCAAAAATCTGTATTACGCTAATTGTCTGTTCTGAATCCATACTTTCCTCCAATACGGTGTAAGGTAAAAAATTTACCAACCTGTCTAATTAGCTATTCTAACCCCAAAACACTAACTACAGTGCCACGTAAAAACGGCGCTAAATACGCCGTAAACATACAAAATGATAGCACCAATGGTAGTTAACCGCAAGAACAGATTTTTCATTAACTTTAATCTTCTTTAGGCTTCCTACGGCTTCTTAACATTTCCTTCACTATTATACTATAGCTCGACCCCTTTGATTAAGACAATCTCGTTACGGTTTTTATGATAGATTTAAGCTTTTAACTACTTCTGTGTTCGGATTTTTTCGCATATAAAAAAGTCTGCCCTACACTATTCGTGTGTCTAGCAGACCTCATTGTATTCTTCTTTTAACAACCACCGCATAAATCATTATTGGTACCGCTACCACTATTAACGGTGTTTGTCGCTTGATACATTTATTGCTCTTCAGAAAGTTTCTTCAAACATAATTTGACTTGTTTCAGTCGTAGCTCGTAACCTCGTAGTTCGGATTCTGAATTCATTTATGCATCATGTTGAGTCAAAAGCGTACCACTAATCCTCACCAAACGCCGATGGCAACGCAATCTTCCCAGTCTCCTTATGCGGCAACGCCAATCCATCCCGCACAAAGTCCGTCACCCGCTGCAATTCAGTCTTATTCATGACCTCCATGCTTTGACCACCGATCATCTTACCAGTCCCTTGCAGGTGGGTTTGTTGGATGGCGCCCGTGGCCTTACGGTAATTCTTGACTAACGAAGTCAAATCACTAAAGGTCAAGTCGGTCTGCACCTGACTCGACAGCGAGCTGATGAAGTCTTGATTTAACAGTGTCGAAATCGACCCACTCTGTTTCACCAACGCCATCAAGACCTCCCGTTGCCGCGTTTGCCGGCCATAGTCACCCAGTGGGTCTTGATACCGCATCCGTGAGTAGGCTAGGGCTCGGCTACCGTTCATATGCTGCTTAACGCCCTTCTTGAACGTGTAGCCCTCATACGTAAAGCTCAGCGTTGGTGTCACGTCGACGCCGCCAATCTTATTGATGACCTTTTCCATGCCGCCCATGTTGATCAGCGCGTAGAAATCGATCGGCACATTTAACATGTTTTGCACGGTCGTAATGGTCGTTGCGGCCTGTCCCCAATCATAAGCTGCATTGATCTTCGACGGCGCCACGTCTGTGAAGCCCGGAATGCTGACCGCCGTGTCTCGTGGAATACTGGTCATCGTCGTCTTATTCGTGCTTGGGTTAACGGTAATGATCATCATACTATCCGTCCGGCCCTTATAGCTCCGGCCAAACTCGCCCGTGTCCGTCCCCAGTAACAGGATGGAGATGGGCTTTTTGCCGTTTAATTGGCCGTTCACGTCACGTTCCTTGGTAATACCGGCCGACTTAAAGGTCTTGGCTACCGAGTTCTTAATGCTCTGATAGCGGACCATCCCGAAGGCTCCGGTCCCCACCAGCAATAATAGAATCACAATTAGAATGGTGTTTCGCACCTTATGCTGCATCTTTTTTCCATGTTGCATATTCCCGCTCCACCTTTCATACTCCCCACGGTATGGGCTTCCCTACTTGATCTGCTCTTGAAACTCATGCAGGGCATCCTGCCACTGCATGAGTTGAAATCCAGTCGCCTCAGCCTTGGCCAGGCTCATGACGGAATGCCGCGGCCGGTACGCCTTTTGTGGAAACTGAGTCGACTCGACTGCGTTAATTTTAACGTCCTGGTTCCTCAAAATCTCACCCGCAAACTCGTACCAGGAACAACTTCCTTCATTAGATAGCTGATACAATCCATAAGCCACCTTCTCAGTCACGCAGTACAGCATGAATTCCGCCAGGGTGCGGGTCCAAGTCGGCCGCCCGACCTGATCATTCACCACGTTCAGCTCGCGGTGGGTCTTCGCTAGGTTCTGCATCGTGTAGACAAAGTTCTTACCATACTCACCAAACACCCAGGACGTTCTGACGATATAAGCCTTAGTCATCGTTGCCTGAACCACGCGTTCACCCGCTAGTTTGGCCCGACCGTACTCGTTTCTCGGATTGGGCGTATCGCCTTCTAGGTAGTCCGCCTGATTGGTGCCATCGAACACGTAGTCCGTGCTGACATAGACCAGCGTGGCCCCGATTTTCTCGGCCGCAGTCGCTAGATTTTGTGTTCCCTGCACGTTGACCGCCTGATTGATGGTCCGCCCCGGTTCTTCCTCCGCGGCGTCGACCGCCGTGAAGGCCGCGCAATCGTACACGACTTCCGGTTGTTCGCGGGCAAAGAAACTATCGACCTGCTTGCTATCGGTGATATCTAATTGGGCGCTACCAGTCGCCATATAGGTGATTTTGTTTTCATCTAACAACCGGCAGAGTTCTGTCCCCAACTGGCCACCGGCTCCCGTTACTAATATTTTCATTTAATTCCCCCATACCTTAGCACGTCTCTCGCATCAGGGTACGATTCGACTCGCAATTCTCATTCAAAAGTTTACTGACCATTCTTGGCGTATTTCGCCTCAACGGCGGCCTTCTCAGCGCGCCACCAGTCTTCATGGTCGCGGTACCAATCGATGGTCTGCTTCAAGCCCGTTTCAAAGTCGGTCACTTCGGGGTGCCAGCCCAGTTCCGTGCGGAGCTTCGTGGCGTCGATGGCATAGCGCAAGTCGTGTCCCGGGCGATCCTTCACCCGGTCATAGGCGTCCGCTGGTTGCCCCATCAGCCGCAGAATGGCCTCCAAGACCGTTTGATTGTCCCGTTCGCCATTGGCGCCAATCAAGTAGGTCTCGCCAATTTTACCCTGCGTTAAGATCGTCCAGACCGCCCGCGAATGGTCGCTGGTGTGAATCCAGTCCCGGACGTTCTTGCCCGTGCCGTACAGCTTGGGCCGAATGCCACTCAGGATATTGGTGATCTGTCGTGGAATGAATTTCTCAATGTGCTGATACGGCCCATAGTTATTGGAACAGTTGGAAATCGTCGCCTGCAGGCCAAAGGAACGCACCCACGCCCGGACCAGCAAATCCGAGCTCGCCTTAGATGACGAGTACGGGCTGCTGGGACGATACGGACTGTCCGGCGTAAATTTCTCACCGACGCCCTCGCCATGGCCCGGTAAATCCGCGCGCAGTGGCAGGTCACCATACACCTCGTCGGTCGACACGTGATGGAAGCGCACGCCATACTTGCGGCAGGCCTGAATCAGCGTGTACGTCCCGACAATGTTCGTTTGAATAAACGGCGCCGGGTCAAGCAGCGAGTTGTCGTTATGGCTCTCTGCTGCGTAGTGCACAACGGCATCCGCCTGCTGGACCAGCTTTTCGACCAATGGCGCATCGCAAATGTCACCAACCACTAGCTCCACGCGGTCGGCTGGCAGGTCGGCCAGATTGGCCCGGTTTCCGGCGTAGGTCAATTTGTCCAGCACCGTAACGTGGACCTCCGGGTGATTGGCGACCACGTAATGGACGAAGTTGGACCCGATGAAGCCGGCACCGCCCGTCACAATTAGATTTTTCATGAGTATTCTCCCTTAGATTTCACCATAGACAAATGGATTAGTTTTTTCGAATTCCGTAAACGTCGGCTGATTGGCGTCCTTGACCGACGTGATGGCCTGGTCAAAATCAATCGGCCACTGCAGCCCCAGCTCGGGTGTCTTGAAGGAAAACCCGCCATCGGCCGCCGCATCGTAATAATTATCGCACTTGTAGAGAAAATTAACATTCGGCGTTAACGTCACAAAGCCGTGGGCAAACCCTTTTGGCACCAACAATTGGCGATGATTGCTGGCAGAAATAATGTAGTCTTCCCACTGCTTATAGGTTGGTGAACCCGCCCGGACATCGACGATTAAATCTAACACTGCCCCGGAAGCAACGCGAATCAGCTTCGTCTGCGCCGCCTTCCCCCGCTGGAAGTGTAGGCCCCGCAAGACCCCCGCCTCGGCTGACAGCGATTGGTTGTCCTGAATGAAGTCAATGTCGATGCCGGCCGCCTTGAAGTCACGGTCCGAATAGGTCTCGGTAAAGAAGCCGCGGTGATCACCGAACACGGCTGGCTCGACGATTTTCACGTCCTGTAGCTTGGTTGTGGTTACCTTTAGTTTTCCCATATGAATTCCCCCAATAGCAGAATGATGCATGCGGACATGGCTTAAGTCCCAACTCTATCTGAATCTCTAGTCTCACACGACACGTCCTTCAAAGTAGCTTAATAGTTCCGTTGAAACTGTCCGAATGTTAGCTGACGACCTCTCAGCTGGCCTGATATTTCTCTGCCAACTGGGATGATGACTGTAAACCCGTTGCCAGTTGGACCGCAAATAGTATGCTACAGCAGGGTTTCAACGACTGTCATGGCAGAACACAATCGGAGCCGGAGGAGGACAGGGATGCAGCCAGCCGTGGTAATCCTGTTAGCTGGCCGCTGGCTAGCTAACAGGATGGGCGACTTTGGAGACTCGTGTTCTTCGAGGCTTCAAATCGAGTCGGAGGACCGCTTCTCAGTCCGGAGCGTCACCACAGCAGGCGGAATCCCTGGCAGCCGGAGTGCGGCCAATTCAGCACTACCACTCTTTCAAGCCCCGCCATTCTGGAGAATAAACGCCGCCACCCGCAGGCCAATGATCTGATACCCCTCAACGTTCGGGTGCAGGCCACCATCCCAGGTCAACTGGTCAACGTTACCTGAGTTGATGACCGAATCCGTTCGCCAGTCCAGCACCGGCACGTTCGCTTTCTGATAGACGGTGTTGAGATTATCGCACAACTCGCTTTCCGTATAATTGGCCTTGTTTCTGGTCTGCATGGCCACGCCGGTCGTATTCGCCGCGGGCACTGGCACGACAAAGGCGCTCTGTGGCAGCATCCCCACGATTTTTATCTTGGGATAGCGCTTCTGAATGTATTCCACGGCGGCCGAAAGTCTAGCCGTCACGTCATTTAACCCCACGTTACCAAGGTAGTCATTAATGCCATAGGCGATGACCACCGTCCGCGCGCCCTTTAAGCTGTGACTTTTCAGGACTGGCAGTAAGTCTCTGTCCGAATCTCCGGTAATCTTACCGCCGTCCCGGCCATAGTTGCTGACCTTGACGTCCAGACTCTTGCCGACCCACCACGGATAACTCTTCTTGGCGTGCTGACCGCCCTGCAATAACCCCGCCGTGATTGAATCCCCCAAGAACACAATCTGTCCCGGTGGCGTTGCGACTGACTCCGAGACCGGTTGCTTGCGGGTACATCCCGTTACGGATAGCAAGACAACAGCGACCAGTAACAGCGATACGAAAACATTTCTACGCTTTCGCATGGTTCTTCACGCTCCTCTTCTTGAAAGGATAGCTTCTGTTGAGAAACAGCGAGCGCAGACCCGGAATGTGCGGAATCAGCATCGCCGCCGTCAGTGGAATGATCATTCTGTACAGCACGACCACCGTAATCTTCAAATAGTCATTGGTCGTAAACGTCGCGTTCATGATTAGGTTCGGCACATTTGAAAACATGATGTCGATGCTGTGAAAACACAGGATGATGATCGAATTTTTCCCCAAGAATCCCATGGCTCGCGACGTCAACTTTAAATGGGCCAGCCCCTGCGCCAGCTTGACGACCGCAAACGTTCCCGCGACGGCCCCGACAATGGCGATGAGGCTGTCCGGCGTCTCCAGTGACACCATATAGAAGGTCTGCTGCATGGAGACCGCTAGCCAGATTAAGAGTGCCGCCACCAGCAACTTGCCGCTCTTTAGTTCCAGCAATTTTCCGTCCTTTGCTAAATAGCCGATGTACATGAAGATCAGCGCAAAGAGCGCCGCGTTCATCGACAGTGGCAGGAGCCAGTAGGTGCTGATCAACCGGCCGAGCACGGCCAGCGTGCCAAAAATAAGCAGTCGACTGATATTTTGTGTCGGTGTCTCTGCCGTCTTGACCATCACAAAGTTAAAGATGATGCTGGCAATGGCCATCGCCATCAAGAACCAGATGGCCCCAATCGCCAGCACCGTCGTTGGAAACGGCGTTCGCGGCGCCACCCCCACACCATACAACGCCATATTTAGCAATGCCGTGGTCGATGGTGGAAAGCCGACCGCTAGAAACTGCGGGAAGAATTGCCGGTACAGGAAAACCAGCCCCATTAGGCCGGCCGTCGTATAGTACGGCAGCAGCAAATTGAGCCAGGCCCCGCGGACCTCTTTGTCCAAACTCTTCATATGATAGAGATACCCACTAAAGATGAAGAAGAGTGGCATGTGGAAATTATAGATCAGGTGGCCAAAGGTTGAATCCGTATATTGATATAAGGAGTGGCCGATAATGACACACAGCATCGCAATCGCCCGCGCAATATCGATCCACACTATTCTTTTCTTCACTATCTTCCCTCCTCGTATCCGGGCCTACCGCATGGCAAACACGCTAAAGTGCCGCACTAGAAAATCAGCCTTCAGCGAGACCCGCTTAGAACCAGCCTGATCATCCTTGAGAACAACGGCTTGAACGCCATAAAACGTCTCGTGTTGGTCGTACAGATCAAAATACAATAGGTGCTGCTTGCCATGGTCCAACTCGGTCGGCCCCTCTGGCACCTCCCCCGACCGAATGGGCAGCGCCACCGGTTGGGTCCCCGTAAAGGTCATGCCATCGGCCGACACCGCGCGCACCAACTGATGACGCTGCTCATCCTTGGCCCACAGCTCATAGATTCCGTGTTGATAAACGATGTGCGGGTCAATCAGATTGGGAAAGTTTCCTGCCACGTTGATAAGCTGTGGATCGGTTATCGCCCCGGTCTGCGGACTAAACCCGTAGCTGTACAGTTGAAAGGTCATGCCGTCCGTTGAATTGGCGCTGACGACGTGGTAAGTCCCATCCGCCGTGCGATAGATCTCCGGTGCCCAGACCTTCTGGAACTGCCCATTGGGATTGAGTCCCGCGTTGATGACCTGATGCCATTTCTGAAAGTCCGTGGTCCACATGAGCCCGGCCGTGTAAATGATCCACCAGCGGTCGCCGATTTTGATGATGTTGGGGTCACGGACCGCAATATTCGGATAGTTGACCGCCAGTCGATCCCAGTGGATACCATCGTTGGATAGCAACAGGCGCATGCGGTCCATCTCATTTTCCAGCCGGTTATAGTTCTGCTCATAACGGCCGAGTCCCGTGTTCAGCACTTGAAATGACGCCCCGATGTAGCGATAATTCTTTAGCTTGCGGGTCACCTGTTGTCGACTGAGGGCTGGCCGGTAGCGGACCACAATGGCTTGCGGGGCGGTCCTAAACTTGAGGCTTGGCACCGCCGTGATCTGGTACCCGGCTTCGGTAAGCTGCTGCCGCTCCAACCGGCTGCCAACTCGTCTCTTGACCGTCTTGACCGGCTGAATCTGGGTGCCTAGCTGGTCCACTTGCGTTAGGCTAATGGTCGATTGCGGCCACAGTAGCCAGGTGCCCGCCCCAATCAGGATGAGCACGCCCACCACCAGCATCATTTTCCGCCGAAATTTCAAGTCACCCTTCACCTACCCTTTTGGTAAGAAACGCAGACCGCTAAACGTGCCCCGTAAGACCGTGACGCTCCGCTGCAAGCGGTGGTCTGGAGCAATCAGCAGGACCTTCAAGCTCACATAGAGATCCCGCACGACCGTCCGCACCAGCGTCAACCGACTCTTGTGTTTCCGACAAATGTACATTTCGTTGCGGTACAGGTAGTAATAACGCGGAATGCGGTCCGCCACATCGCGATAGATCAAGGGTGCCTGGTTACTCCGCGACTCGTGGATCACGATGGCCCGGGGCACATAATACCCGTTACCCGCCTCGGCCAAGCGCAACGTAAACTCCGTGTCGTCGTGCCAGATGTAAAAGTCTGCAAACGGCAGGCCCACCTCGTTCACCCGCGACCGGCTGACAAATAACGACACGAAGCTCGCCTCATGGACTTTGATGACGTCCTTGCGCGTTGCCTCTGCCCAGTCACCGGCAATCGGCGGCACGTTCATCGGCGAATCGTCCTTCCAGCGCACGTTGGCGGTGAGAAATCCAAAGTTGGGCACCCGTTCGCGAGCCTTCAGTAACGCCGCCAGGGCCGTCTGCGTGGGTATCGTATCATCGTCCATTATCCAGAAAAAATGATCCGGTGTGTCGCTGATGGCCGCCGCAATTCCCCGTTTGAACCCACCGGCACCACCGTAATTGGCGTCCAGCCGCCGATAGATAATGCGCTTGTCCGTCATCTCGCCAATAACCCGCGGCGTCTCATCCGTGCTGTGATTATCGACGACGAGAACGTGGGCCACGGCGACCGACTGCGTGAGGATGGCGTGCAAACATTTCTGGAGCAGGGCCACGCGGTTATAAGTCACGACCACGGCACAGACTGAATCTTCCATGATGTTAGCCCCCGTCCTCTTTCAGAATTCTCAGTAAATACTGGCCGTAGTCGTTCTTCTCAAAGCGATGAGCTAAAGCGGCTAATTGTTGGGCATCGATATAATGCATCCGGTAAGCCACCTCTTCGATTGCGGCAATGCGCAGATTCTGGCGACACTGAATCGTCGAAATAAAGCTGGCGGCGGCCAACAGAGAATCGTGCGTCCCGGTGTCCAACCACGCGTAGCCCCGACCGAGCAGGGTGACGTCCAACTCATGGTGGTCCAGGTACCACTTATTCACGTCAGTAATTTCAAGTTCGCCCCGCGCTGACGGCTGCATGTTCGCCGCAATATCGACGACGTTGTGGTCATAGAAGTACAGCCCGGTCACGGCATAATTGCTTTTGGGGTGCTGGGGTTTTTCTTCGATTGAAACCACCTCGTGCTGGTCATTGAAGCTCACAACGCCAAACCGTTCGGGGTCGGTGACCTGATAGCCCAAGATGGAAGCGCCATGGGTCAATTTGGCCGACTGCTGTAGCAGCGTGCTGAGGCCACTGCCATAGAAGATGTTGTCGCCCAACACCAGGCAGACCGAGTCGTTGCCGATAAAGCTTTTTCCAATGATAAAGGCTTCGGCCAGGCCATTGGGCTTATCCTGGATGGCATAGTCTAAGTGAATGCCCAGTTGGCTGCCATCCCCCAGTAAATTTTGAAACTGCGCTTGGTCCTGGGGCTTCGTGATGATCAAGATATCGCGAATTCCCGCCAGCATCAGCACCGACAGCGGATAATAGATCATCGGCTTATCATATACTGGCACCAATTGCTTAGACACCCCTAACGTGACCGGATACAGCCGCGTGCCGGAGCCCCCCGCTAAGATAATTCCCCTCATATTTTTCTCCCCCTAGGTGATCCGTTTCAAACTTGAATAGTTCAGCGTCAGCTTTAAGAAGAAGACTGCAGTCGCCAAGAATGACTGCTTATAGACGTGATTCTTCTTTAACTGCCACAGCGCTCTAAGCAGTGACACCTTCCCCAACTGTGCCAAGGTGGTCACGGCCTTTTTCTCCGCGACGCTAAAGTGATTGCCATAGATTTTTAAGAGTTCGCTGGCCGTCAAAACTGTCGTGGTCAGGCGCTTCCTTTCCGCCACGGAATTAAGAGCCTTGACCTTGGCTGCTTTACTAGTGGTCGACCCGATGACGTTACCGCCATGCTGCCGATAAAAAATCGTTGACTCCTTGATGTAGGCGATGTTACCAAACTGCGCGGCGACCAGGCCCAACCACATATCGTGCATACATGGAATCTCAACTCGTGGCTTCACCAGGTCTCGCAGCTGCCGATTGATCATGACGGTACAGCCCGTAATGTCATTCGCCAGTAGGAGCGACTGCACATCATCGTAGGCCACATCGCTAAAGCTCGGGACCAACACGTCCAGATTCTGGTCCGCCAATGATAAATTGGTATGGACTAGATTCGGGTCGTGTTGGTTCAGTCGCTGCATGATTGATAGCGTCCTTTCAATCTTGTCCGGCAACCAAAAGTCGTCCTGATCCGCGAACAAATAATAGGCCGCCTCAATCTTCGCTAGCAACGTCATAAATGATTTGGCTGGTCCCAGATTAACCGGATTCGGCTCAGCCCACAGCACGATTCGCTGGTCGGTCAACCTGAGTCTTTGAATGATGCTGACCGTGGCATCGGTCGACCCGTCATCGCGAATGTACAGGGTCCAGTCCCCATAACTCTGGGCCCGAATAGAGTCAATCTGCTGTTCGATATAGGCCGCGCCATTAAAAGTCGACATTAAGATAGCAACATCTTTTCCATTTTTCAACCCATCCAACTCCATCTACTGTTGATTGTAAATATCTGTGAACGCCCGAATAAACTTCTGTGGCGAATAGCACTGCACGGCCCGTGTGCGTGAGGCGGCGCCCATTTTAGCACGCAGACCGTCGTTGGCAACGAGCTCCTGAATGCAGCGCGTTAGGTCATCCCCATCTACGGGCGTGGCGAGAAACCCGTTCAGGCCGTCCTGAACCATTTCGATCACCCCACCGTGCCGAAAACCGACGATTGGCTTGCCCGATGCCATGGCCTCCAAGACGACCGTCGGCAACGGGTCCGGGTTCGTGCTGGGTAGGACAAAGACATCGAACAACTGATACACGCTGGGCAGGTCGTTTCTGAAATCCTTTAACCGAACCTGACTGGCGACCCGAGTATGGGCAATTGCCGCCTCCAAGTCCCGCTGGCGTTGTTCTTCACCGGCAAAGACACCACCGATAAAAATCAGCTTGAGTCGCGGATTTTCCTTGAGCAACGGCACCATCGCCTGCAGTAAGGTGATTTGCCCCTTCCAAGCATTGATACGACCGACCATGCCGATAACGATATCATCGCTAGTCACTTGGAACTCCGCTTGTAAGCTTGTGGAAACCGGCATTGGCTTAAATTTATTGGTGTCGACACCGTTGTAAACGACCCGGATTTTTCGCGGATTAACGAGCTTAGAGCTCACCAGGTGGTCCCGGACTTCCTTCGAGACCGCCACGATTTGATTGGCAAAGCGACCGACCATCAGTGACGTCGCCAAGAACACAATACGCGGACTCGTAATGATCTCGTGGACGTGCCAGACTAGTTTTGCTCGCAGTAATCGCTTGAGATAGATGCCCTCCCAAACGGCCAGTGTGTTGGCATGGATAATCGCCACGTCCTGGTGTTTAAGCAACGCGGCTATCTGGCGACAACTCCACCGATACTGCCCCGCATACCGCAGCATCCCCCGTGGATTGAAGTACTTTCGCCGCAAAATGGGATAGTCGATGACGTGCACCTCAACGTGATGTCGCCGCAATTCAGCGACTAAAGGCCCCTCAGTTGGCAAGACCACGATTGGATGGAAGTCATGTGGATTCAGCTGGGTGACCAGGTTCAGGAGGATGCGGTCAGCCCCATAGAGTTCCGCGCCGGCGTGGAGAAATAGGATTGTCTTCATGCGTTCTCCCCCAGAAAAATGGCCTCATACTCGCTGACGATGTCATCCCAGTTGTAGGCTTGAGTAATCCGTGTCCTGGCGCGCGTCCCGTATTCCCGGCGCTGGTCATCATCCCACGTGTCGACCTCATTGATCAGCTGTGACAGGGAACCGGCGTCCTTGGTCCAATACTTGGCGGCGTCCTTGCCGACCTCGTGGTTAAAGCCCACGTTTAACAACAGGTTTAACGGCGTCGATGCCAAGGCCTCCAGCAACGACGGATTCGTGCCGCCGACCTCGTGACCATGAAGATAGGCGAACGCGTTCTCGCGAATGACCTTTAGCAGCTTTTGATCATAGACCGTGCCGACGAATTGAATGCGACTGTCCTGACTAAAGTGCGTGTCTGCTTCCAGGTCTTCGTAAAATTTATTGTGTTCGACGTTGGTGACGATGACCAGTTGTCGCTGAGTCTTGCTCTGCATGAACTCTTTGATCATCGTTTCGTAGTTGTTCTCCGGGACAAATCGCCCCACAATTAGGTAATATTCGTTCCGCGCGACCCGTCGATTGTCAAACCACGTTTGCTGGTCCGCCGAGATGGGCCCTGGTTCACGCGCCACGGTCGCCCCGTACGGCACGAAACAGGTCTGTAGGCGGTCGCTCTCATAGTTCTGGTGAATGTATTTTTCAATATTGATGCTGTCACAGATGACCAGATCGACCTGGCGGACCATCATTTTCTCGGATAGCTTCCAGTAGTGGCGCACGGGCTTGCTCCACTTCGCCCGCAGCCACTCGTGACCGTCCGGGTTAAGATAGCACGCAACCCCCAGCTGATGGAGCTTCCTTAAATACGGCGCCAGAAACGGCCCAATACGACACGCCAGAATATAGACCACGGCTGACTGCACGTTGTTCTCCTTGACGTGGTTAATCACCCATTTCAAGGCCTTCAAGTCATAGACGATGGCTTTCCCCGGACCAACGTTGGGTACAGGCACGTTGAAACACGTTGCCCCATTGTACGAAAACGTACTGTCCTCGTCGCTTAGACACGCCACATAGTACTGCAATGCCGGCGACTTTTTCTGACCCGTCAAATTCTCAACAAACGTTTCAAACCCACCATAATTAGCGGGAATCCCTTTTGAACCAATGATATATACGTTCTTCACTTCCAACGCCCCCCACAGCATTATTAGCTAGGACACAGATGACAAACGGATTGTAGGCGATATCCAACAGATGATGATCGATGATACTTGAGATGCAAATGATGACTAAAACGAGTGGTAATAGATACGCTTGCCGGTTCACGCTGATGCGGATGGCGCGACTCAGACCAAACAGGTAGAGCCCCAGAGAAATGATGCCAAAACTCAACAATACCTTGACGTACGACGAATCGATGAAGAAGTACGACAAGTTGGCGCCCTTTGTCGTCAGCCCCGTTGGAAAGGTCAGTCCCCCACTTCCCTGTTGAAAAACGTACTGGCCAAACCACCGCATGGGATATTCGTAAAGTGCCAAGTGGCCCATCGCCAAACGGTGCGTGAAGAAGTCATCGATCTTAACAAAGATGGGACTCGTTGGCGTAAACAGCCATGACCCGCCGATGGATAGCGTCGCCATGAGCACCGGAAACAGGTAGAGCCACCGGTCAAACTTTTTCATCTGCGAGGCCGATAGTCGCCGGTAGTCCATCGCGGCCAATATGATCAGAATCAGCAGCGCCGTGTCTAGCTTGGCCTTTGTCAGCACGTACACGAGCACCGACAGCACCACCGGAATGATGAACTCCAGCTTCCTTAGGCGCCGACCGCGAATATACACGTACGCCAGACATAGATAGAAGATATGCGCCGCAAAGTCGGTGCTGTACAGGAAACCGAAGGCGTAACGCACGCTACCGGCCACCTGATAGTGATAGTTGTCGATGATACCGACCAGAGCACTCCCAATCGTCATGGCAATCAAGCCCAATGCGGTCCAGAAGTAAAGTTTGACCACGCCGCTAGACCGACAATTCAGGCTACTTAGCAGAAATAACATCAGGACCACGATCGACGTATCCCCCGAGTTTTGATAGATCAATACTGCCAGCAGTAGGCCCCCAAAGACTACTAGTAACTGGCGGTCATCGTATTTATTGGTCAAAATTCGGGCGACGAATATCGCCAAACAGAGGTACTTTGCCAGACTAAAAGCGGCGTTAGGAAGCACGGCGGAGAAGAGCGTGGTTTGCAGGAAGGTATACACGATGTACAGCAAGGTCCCCAGGTAATAGATGCCCAGTGACAGCCGTTGCATGCGTTGCGGATGTTTCAAATGACTAGACATCCAACTCCCCCTTTCCTCGCCTCCTGATCAGCAGTCGGAGCACTTGGCCAATTTCCAATCCCAATAGAAGTGAGATCAACAGTGCGAAGCCAGGATTGACCCCCTGCTGCTTGAAACTGGTTTGCGGATCGATCCGCACGTTTTTGGTCGGTAAGTAGGACGTCAGCGTGTAATACATGCTCGCGGTAACCTGTTTGCCCATGGCCATTGCTAACTGCGAATCGCGCGAAGTCGCCGTAATTGCCAGCGCGTTGCCGTGAACCACGGGCTTGGTCTCGATGCTACTGACCAGTTGCGCCTGACTGACCTCAATGTTGTAGTCCCTCTTCAAGGCAGTCTGAGCCGAACGAATCACCGTTGGATTCCTTAGCATCGTTTGATACACCGGAATCGATAGCGAGTCCCATTGCTGATCGCCCCGATTTTGAACGCTGATCCGACTCACGAACACCGACTGTTCGTTCCCAATGAAGATACTGGCAAACGCAAAGCACACGATGATGGGGAACAGGAAGAGGGGCCAGTCCTTGCGAATACTTTTAAAAAAAGTGACTAAAGTTTCCAACCGTCTTCCTCCTAATCCGCACCAAGTTTGATGACGCCAAATTTTTGAAAAGCAAAATTACCATTAAACGGAATCGGCGCAGTTGCCTTTAGAATCGTCGACTGCATAAACGCGCCATTGTAAGCCAGGTCACTCGATTCGTCGTAATAATACGAGCTATAGACGATACCCCTAACCTTGCCGGCCTCGTTCAGCGCAAAGGTCGGCGCGTAATAGCAACTTCCTTTTGGTGGAACGATCTTGCGGACCAGCTGATATTTACCGGTAATCGTCTTCGATCTTTTAATGTACACGATGCCCGACGCTTGCCCCCCATACGTCAGGTAGTAATAATCCTGACCCTTGTACAAGCTGGCGGAGGTGCTCGCCTTGCCAACGCCGCGAATCCGCTTGGCCTTAGCTAATCTTGGCTGACCGGTCGTATCGTTAAATGGCGCCACGAAGCTTTCTAGTGTGTGACCCTTCGGTGCCGGTGCCATGAACACCATGCTGGTCTTCGTATCGACGTGCACTAGGGATGGCGCGATAATGTCTTGAAACTTCGGGGACGTGTTCGTCTTGATCAGGTCCCAGTTGGTCAGATCCGTTGAACGTAAGACCCCGCCGGTATACGCGATGAACCAGAACTGGCCCAGCTGATACAAGGTCGGATCCTGAATGTCGACGTCCGGGTAGTTGGTACTAAAGGTATGCCAGTCGCTCAGATTGTCGGCGTATAGGACCCGCAGCCGGTTGTCGCTCTGGTCATAAGGAATCGACTGAACGCCATTGAAAGTGTTGGTCGTCACGTCCTGAGCGGAGACGCCGATGTACTTGGCCTTCACCAAGTTGTCCATTGACGCCACCACTTGGGGATGATAGACCACCTGTTGCTGCGTGGTCCCGTACGCATACCGAAACTTATAGTGGGTGCGGGTGAGCGTGTACCCCGGAATGTGCGTCGCCGTGCATTTATAAACGGTATTCGGCCGTCCCACCGTCTTCAGCGGGGCCGTCATCGGCGTGCCATTTTCATCGACAAAATTAACCACGATGGTCCCGCTCGACTTAAAGTAACTTATTAGGCCGATGACTAGCAGGAGGACGGTCACAATCAGACCATTGCGTACAACGCTTCGTCGTTTAGAATTCATCCAGCTGACCTCCACTTCTCATCAGGGAATCAATCCATCACTTCCGGCGGCTTTTCAAAAAGTAAAGGCCATCCCGAAGAATATCCGGCTTCAATATTGCCAAAATTCCAAAGTAGATTCCCATTCCCAATACCACTTGCAACGCGAGACTAACCGCCGAGATGCTCATGGTCAGGTTCAACCCAAACACCGGAATGAACATCGCAACGGCAGCTACTAGAAATTTCCACCCATCCGCAAATAGATTGCGGTAACTAACCATGTCACGAATCACGAACAGCTGGTAGGCCGTCACGACGACTTCCGAAATCACGGTCGCCATCGTCGCCCCACTCACGCCTAACGTCAGGATCAGCGGCACGTTGATGACGATATTGGCCAACGCTCCGTAGGTCACCGACGCCGTGTAATCCTTCACCCGTTTCAACGGCATCAAGTACTGCAAGCCGATGACGTTACTCCACCCAATCAGGAGGGCGACTGGCGCTTCAATCATGATCAGCTGGCTGACCACGCTAAACTTTGGCCCGTAGTACAGGGGCACGAGCGAGTGGGCGATTGCTGCCAGACCAAACATTAGCGGCAGCGCCAGCAGCGTGGAAAAACTGAACGATTTATACAACAGTCGGTTCAGTCGCCGCAGACTGCCCTGCGCCGCCAGATGCGACATGTGCGGCAACATTACCGTCCCGGTGGCGGTAATCACCGCCAAGACCATCTTGACCAGTTTATCCGCAAAGTCGTAATAGCCCGCCGCCGTCACGGAGTCGAACTGTCCCAGCATGGTGCGGTTCAACTGCAGGTAGACTTGCGTCGCAATTTGCGGAATGAATAACACGATGGTCGGTTTGAGGTGGCTCATAATCCCCGAAAGATCAATCTTGGGCTTGCCCACAACGTTGTGCAGGTAGGGCCAAAGGGTCAGATTCCCTAGGACTTGGGCTAACCCCAGAATCATAATGTAGGTGCCAACATCGGCCTTAGTCTTAACCAGCGTGAAGATTGCAATCAACGACGCGACCTTAACCAATGAATTTCGTAAGACGGTCTTTTTGAAGTCCTCCATCCCCATAAACAGCCAGGAGATATCGAAGACACCCGCAACGATCCACAGCGACTGGAGCAAGAAGTAGCTTTTGTACTGGGTCTGAAATAAAACGAAGACTAAGAACAGTCCGTACGCGACAACGACCGTCATCACCTGTAACAGCTCAATCTCCCAAAACGTCTTCGTTCGTTGTTCGAAATCATCGCGATGGTACGCAATTTCTCGGTTCCCATAAACCGTTATTCCTAACGTTCCCAGTAGCAAAAAATAGGTAATGATGGAGTTGGTATACGAATTGATGCCGACACCCTCCGGCCCAAGCACCCGCGCAATGTAGGGAACCGTGATAAAGGGTACTATCAGTGTCAGTAATTGATAGCCCGCGTTATACATATAATTACGAACAACATTCATACCATTAAACTCCAATCGACCTCATGTCTCAGCCAGTAAATCGCCTCAGGTCTCCATTAACATAGTATTTCCCGGCAAGGATAACCACTATCTGCTGTTGCATTGTTCAAATTACTAAGTTACTTGCAGCAAGAATCCGTATTGTAAAAGTTAGTCGCGCTCCGGCTGCCGGTAAGGCGAAAGACAACACCACGTTACCTAATAGGCGTCATTGGGACTGATAATGATGCGAAACGTCTTGAGTAGAATCACAAAATCGACCCAGATATTGGCTTCTTGAATATACTTCAGGTCCAGAGCCACCATTGTTTCGAAACCAACGTTGTTTCTGCCGCTGATTTGCCACAACCCGGTACATCCCGGTACGACCGACAGGCGTTGCACATCGGTCAGGCCATACTCCTTGACCTCTCTGGGCAGCGGTGGCCGTGGCCCGACCAGCGACATGTCCCCTAAAAGGACGTTCACGAGCTGCGGGAGTTCATCCAGACTATGTTTGCGGATAAACTTTCCCACCCGCGTGATCCGTGGATCCTCTTTCATCTTGAACATTGCGCCATCGATCTCGTTGTACTTCAACAGCGTTGCTAACTTTTTGTCCGCATCCATGACCATTGACCGGAACTTAAACATTTTAAATTGCCGGCCGTCCTTGCCAATTCTGGTCTGCGAATAGAACACACCCCCCTGCGGATCATCGACCTTGATGGCAATGGCAATAACGACAAAAATTGGCCACAAAATTAGTAGGGCAACCACGCTCATCAGCAAATCAAATATGCGCTTGCAGATATGGTAGACTCGCTTTTTCTGGGCGCCATCTGTATCAGCTGTCACTTTGGAGATCCCCCTTCCCCAAACATTCATCACTCTAATTCCTTCTTTGCCGCCACCAGCGCCGAATGAATGACCTGGTGCATATCAAAATAGCGATATTGTCCCAGCCGACCACCAAAGATGACCTGTTTTTCATTCTTAGCTAATGCGGCATACGCCTTATAAAGTTCATTATTTTTAACGTTGTTGATTGGATAGTACGGTTCATCCCCGCGGTGCCAAATTTTCGGGTACTCGCGCGTGATAATCGTCTTCCCCGCTGCCCCCTTGCCAAACTCAAAATGTTTGTGCTCAATGATTCTAGTGAACGGTGTTTCGGCATCCGTGTAATTCACCACGGCGTTCCCTTGGTAGTTATCGATCGCCAATTCTTCCGTTTTAAACTGCAAGGACCGGTACGCCAACTCGCCCAACTGGTAATTAAAGTATTGGTCGATCATGCCGGTGAAAATAATCTTGGGATAATCGCGCAGGTACTGCGCCCGATGGTCAAAGAAATCCACGCCAGTCTCGACATCGATCAACTCACTGGCCAACATCTTTTCCACGATCTGCGTATAGCCCCCGATTGGAATTCCCTGATAGGTGTCATTAAAATAATTGTTATCAAACGTGTAGCGCACCGGCAGCCGCCGAATGATGAATGCCGGCAGGTCCCGGGCCCGCTGCCCCCATTGTTTCTCCGTGTACCCTTTGATCAGCTTTTCGTAAATATCCGTTCCCACCAGTGAGAGCGCCTGTTCCTCTAAATTTCGCGGTGTCCCCGTTAGTTTCAACCCGGCACGCTGGCGATCGATCTTCTGCTGCGCCTCGGCCGGTGTCCGCACGCCCCACAACTCACTAAACGTGTTCATGTTAAACGGCAGGTTGTACAGCTGCCCCTTATAATTAGCGATTGGACTATTCGTATACCGGTTAAAGGTCGCAAATTGCCCCACGTAATCCCAGATTTCCTGATCAGACGTGTGAAAAATGTGGGCCCCATACTGGTGGACCTGAATGCCATCGATTTCTTTGGTATAGATGTTTCCGGCGACGTGGTCTCTCTTTTCAATGACTTTGACCCGCTTGTGATGTAACGCTGCTTCACGCGCAAAGACTGCTCCGAAGAGGCCGGCCCCGACAACTAGGTAATCATACGCAGTCAACTTAACTTAATCCCCCCAACTACCAAGCCAGACGCGCACAAAAAACGCCTCCAGCTGTCTCCCCCAAATAACGCCTACCAATCTGTAGCCTAAGACCGAGTATAAAGTGCTACTTGCTAAAGTAAATCACAGACACCCTGTAAATGGTGTATATGTTAGTTAACCGTAATTACATATTTTATATTTGCTATAATCTTTATGCCTTTTAACAGTGGTTCCCGAATTTTGCTCCATCATTATACTATGGTTGAGTTACTATAATTAAGACGTTTTTGTTACACTTTTTATCATATGTGTATGGTATTAACCGCTGATGACCTTACTTTTTAAGGGACACAAAAAATCTGCCCCAACACAATTTTCGTGTGGAGGCAGACTCTTTAAACCCATTTTTTATTAGCCGTTATGCTGGCTGTTATTGTTATCGCTAGTAGTTCCTGAATCGTTGGTCCGCGTGCTACTACTATCGCTATCCGTGTCCATCTGAGCAATCTTCCCGGTCGTGGCTTGACTCAGTCCCAAGGCCTTGCGGATGTAATTTGTCACCCGCTGAAGCTCGGATTTCGAGGCCACTTCCATGCTCTGACTGTTGATGGTCGCGCTACTGCCCTGGATATGGGTCGTGCTGATGTTCTTGGTCTGCGTGGCCTTACGGTAGTTCGTTGCCAGTGCCGTTAAGTCGTCAAACGTCAGATCGGTTTGCGTCTGCTTAGTCAGTGAGCTGATGAAGTCTTCATTTAGCAGTGAGGAGACCGACCCCGACTTGTTCAACAGCGCCATAATGACCTTCCGTTGCCGCGTTTGCCGGCCATAGTCGCCCTTCGGATCGTCGTCACGCATTCTGGAGTAGGCCAAGGCCTTTTTGCCGTTCATGTGGGTCTTCACGCCCTTCTTGAACGTGTACCCGCCATAACTAAAGCTCAGCGTTGGTTTCACCGTCACACCACCGACCTCATCAATGATCTTTTCCATCCCACCCATGTTGATAATGGCATAGAAATCGATGGGGATGTTCAGCATTTTCTGTACGGTGGTGATCGCCGTCTTGGACTGACCCCAGGCATAGGCGGCATTGATCTTCGCTACACCGTAGTCTGCAAAGCCTGGCACGTTGACCGCCGTATCCCGTGGAATGCTAGTGATTGTGGTCTTATTGGTCTTCGGGTTGATGGTCACGACCATCATACTGTCAGTCCGGCCCTTAAAGTTTCGCCCTAAAGCCCCGGTATCCGTTCCTAGGAGAAGAATAGAAACTGGCTTCTTAGCTTTCAGAACGGCACTGGCATTGCGCAGCTTGGTCGCCCCTGAAGCTTTGTACGTTGTTTTAACGGTACTCTTAATATTCTGGTATTTGTTCATCCCGTAAGCCGTGCCCCCCGCAATTAAAGCAAGGAGCAAGACGATGATGATGTTACGAATGGGATGACGCTTTTTATGCGGCCGTTGCCGCCGTTCCATATCCATGGTTTGTAACCACCCTTTCAGTCCGTCCGCAAGACTACCGGGCGGTTGATACTTTTAATTATTTTGGTCATTATCGACTTGACCATTATAGGGGCTGAGACTTAACACTTCCTAATCCCCGGTGAAGCTTAAGGAAAATATAGAAATATTTGTGGCGCGGGAAATGCTGGTAAAAATAGCTGCGGTCGATTGTCAGTACTGACCAGTATGTGACGCCGTTCATCGGCATCGTTAAGTGCTAAATCAAGCTTCAATCACTTTACCCATTTCGTAGTCAACACCCCACACTACAGGCTTAAAAACAAAGCGTTACCGTCTCTGCAGTAACGCTTCGAGTATGACGCTCTATTTGATTTGCGGATCAGGTCACGTGCTTCTGACCTTAAAGACTGTCCGTTATCCCTATCCGACTGGCAAATACTGAAAATACTAGAACTATTTTACCACGAATGTAAGCGCTACACATTAGATTAATTATATTCTGCGACTAACTGGCTTCGCGGCTGGTCAGAACGCCTAACGTCACAGCTAAGCGAGTTCACGGACTAATGCTGCGGTCCGGAGCCGGAGGATGACCGACAGAGCGCTGTGTCGAGGGTGTTAGTCGACGATTCTCAGTCGGCTTACAGCCTGGGACGACTGTGGAGACTCACGGTTTTAGTGAGGCTTCACAGCGAGGTCGAAGCCCGCCCTTCGGCTGAGACCGGTCCCCACAGCGTGGCGTCGGTCAGCCGCAGGCGCAGGAAACAAAGTTTAGTCCGTAAGTTCGCGCACCCGGCTGTGACGATAACCATAGGAGGCATAGACGATAAGCCCCAACACGACCCACACGCCGAACGCTTCCCACGTGAATGGCTGCAATTGTGTCATCAGGTATAGGCAGGCCAAGAACGATGCAATCGGCAGAAACGGATACCACGGCACCTTGAATGAGGTATCTAATTTCTTAAACCGTTCGTCGTGTCGCAGGAAGACGATGCCGAGTGAAACCATGGCAAATGCCGACAACGTGCCAATGTTGACTAGTTCCGCAATCTTATCAATGGGAATCACAGCCGCAAAGATGCTGGCGATGATGCCAAAGATCCAGGTGTTGGCGACCGGCACGTGTGTTTTGGGATTCAATTTCATCAGTGGCTTGGGCAACAGGCCGTCACGACTGATGGCAAACAACAATCGTGTCCCCCCATAGGACATGACGATGAGCACGGTGGTCATCCCCACAATGGCTCCCAGTGAGATCACGCCGGACGCCCAGTTCTGGTGGATCAGTGTCAGTGCCAAGGCGACCGGATCGGCCACGTTTAATTTCGTATAGTGGACCACGCCGACCAGCACCGCCGACAGGCTAATGTAGAGCACGGCGGCCACCAACAAGGAGCTGATGATGCCGATGGGCATGTTGCGC
This sequence comes from Levilactobacillus andaensis, assembly GCF_016861695.1. GTDB lineage: Bacteria > Bacillota > Bacilli > Lactobacillales > Lactobacillaceae > Levilactobacillus > Levilactobacillus andaensis. The sequence continues at coordinate 173,969 of NZ_BOLP01000004.1, forward strand.
TTGGGATTCTTGACTTCCTCACTAGCGGTGGACACGGCGTCGAACCCGATGTAGGCGTAAAAGGCGACCGCGGCCCCCTTGAAGATGCCTTGCGTCCCAAATGGCAGGAATGGATTATAGTTGGCCGGCTTCACGTAGAACACGGCGATCCCGATGAACAGCAGAATCACTAAAATCTTAACGATAACCATGATGTTATTGATGCGCGCAGACTCACGAATTCCCTTGGACAGGAGCCAGGCAACAATCATGGTAATGGCAAGGGCCACGATGTCGATGCCGCCCCCCTTGACGCCCGCGGTCCCGGCCGCAGCCTGGAGAAATGATGGCAATTTTAGCCCAAACCCATTCAACAGGTTCTGGAAGTAAGATGACCAGCTGACGGCCACCGACGACACGGCGAAGAGGTATTCGGAAATGAGCGCCCAGCCAAGAATCCAAGCGGCGAACTCACCGAAGACGGCGTACACATAGGTATAGGCACTCCCGGCTAGCGGAATCGTCGAGGAAAACTCGGAATAACACAGCGCAGCCATGGCACAGACGACCACGGCAATCAAATAAGAGAGCATGACACTGGGACCGGTATAGTTTGCGGCAATCAAACCGGGCGTGATGAAGATCCCGGAACCGACAATGGCGCCAATACCCATGGTCGTCAGACTGAACGCCGTTAAGGTTTTCTCCAACCCCGTTTTCTTATACAAGTCCGTTTGTACTTGTTTTTTAATGAATAGTTGATGTGGTCGTCCCAAGCCAATTCCTCCTTTTTGAGTGATGATTAGAATTCGATTAGACTAATTATCATAGTTTAATTATTTTTGGGCGAATTGTCAAGGGCCAAGTGGCTTGAAAACGCATACTGCGGGGATTGTTGGGGTTCAAAAGATGACTCAGATTAAAATAATTCAGTCCACCTACTCAACCGTTGGCCCAGATTACGAGGTCCCGCATCACAGCAAACAGGTTTCATCCCCATTGGATAAGCCATCCCGGGACTTAACCAAAATCATTTCAGTATCCCCACCCGAGCACATATGATACGATTGGTGAAAAGCCGAAAGAAGCTGATACCGATGAAGTTAGGTGTTATTTTGGAAAGCAAGGATCCAGAAACGGTATGGAACGCGCTGCGCTTTGGTGTTGCTGGGTTGGGCGCTGGTCACACCGTCCACTTATTTTTGATGGGCGGGGGCGTCGAGATTACCACCTTGGGCAACGCTCGCTACGATGTGAATAGCGAACTGACCCACTTTGAGTCCGCTGGTGGCACCGTGCTTGCCTGTGGCACCTGCCTCAAGAACCGTCAGTTGACGAGTTCCGCCGCCTGCCCCGCTGGCACCATGACCGACTGTGTCGATTTGGTCGTCTGGGCGGACAAGACCGTCACATTTTAAAAAAAATTCAAAATCCCGTTGCGCCTAATTCTGACGTGGATTCTGGCGGTCATTTTCGGTGAGAATTCTTGCTGATTTTTAATTTTGTTATTTACATCTGGCCAAAACGTGCTAGGATTAAGCCCATAAGATAAAAAACGGAGGAAAGAGGAGTACGTTAAGCCGACCTGCCAGTGAGTTGGGAGTTAGTGCAAACCCAATCAGTGTTCGCCTTAGCCGAAAAACACTTTCTTAGTTGCTACCTGAAATGACATTGTCAGAGTAGGCGTGGCCGTTAACCGGTACGTTACCATCGGTGGAGTATGTTAGTACTCTATTTTTGAGCTGGTCTATACTGCAGATAGACAACTTGGGTGGTACCGCGAGAGTTTCTCGTCCCTTGATTTTCGGGATGAGAGACTCTTTTTATTTTATCTAAAACACAACCCAAAGGAGATTATGACCATGCATTTAATTATTCCAAAGGACTACGATCCAAAATTATCCGTTAAAGAAACGCAAGCCGCTATTCGCTACATTCGGGAAACCTTCCAAGAAGAATTCGGGAAGCAACTGAACCTCTCCCGGCTGTCTGCCCCTATGTTTGTCGAAAAGTCGACCGGCCTCAACGACAACTTGAACGGTGTGGAAAAGCCCGTTTCATTTACCATGGCCGACATGGGCGATGAAACGATTGAAATCGTCCACTCCCTGGCAAAATGGAAGCGCGTGGCGTTGAAGCGTTACGGTTTCGACATGCACGAAGGCCTCTACACCAACATGAACGCCATTCGGAAGGACGAAGATCTCGACAACTACCACTCCGCCTACGTTGACCAGTGGGACTGGGAAAAGATCATCGGTAAGGACGAACGGACCATCGACACGTTAAAGAGCACTGTTCGCACCATTTTCAAAGTCATCAAACACATGGAACACGAAGTTTGGTACAAGTTTCCCCAAGCCGTTCACCATTTGCCAGATGAAATCCACTTTGTAACCACGCAAGAACTCGAAGACATGTACCCAACGATGACGCCGAAGGAACGGGAAAACGCCATTACTAAGAAACTCGGCTGTGTCTTCCTGATGAAGATCGGTGGCGCGCTGAAGAGTGGCAAACGTCACGATGGCCGGGCCCCTGACTACGACGACTGGGAAATGAACGGGGACATCCTGTTCTGGTATGAACCATTGAACCAGTCGATGGAAATCTCCAGCATGGGAATTCGGGTCGATGCCGACTCTATGCTGAAACAATTGAAGATTGCCCACGCCGAAGACCGGTTGAGCTTGCCCTACCACAAGATGGTCATGAACGAAGAGGTGCCATTCACGATTGGTGGCGGGATTGGTCAATCCCGACTCTGCATGTTATTGCTAGGCAAGGCGCACGTCGGCGAAGTTCAGGCTGCTCTGTGGCCACAAGAAATGATCGACAAGTGTGAAGCTGGGAACATTCACTTACTGTAGTTCTTTAACTGACTGGTCGTTCAGGTTATTAATAACTAAAGACTGTATTATAGAAGAAAGTGCTACTCACTAGACCGAAGTTCGTCGGTTTGGTGGGTAGCACTTTTTATTAGTTGTTTAGAAAATAAGTCACGATGCTTTTGATGATGGCGACTAAGTGATTGACATTATTTGCTCAAATAACTCAGAATCAGCGGGATCATAACGCCTAATACCGCCGCAATTTCCGCCAGTCGTTCGACGTCGATTGAAGACGCCTTATGTGTCTGTTGATGCATATGACTCACCTCATTTATGACTAGACTTAGGACAAAGGCCACTCCCGCCGCCGACTACGCGCAGGCTGTTTCGACGTTGCGCGGTCAAAAAACTGACTGAGTTTATTTTCAAACGCCGCCTCTTTACTTGGAAGTTGGCGGTGTACTTTGGCCGTGCGGACCAATTGCTGGTATCCCCGTGCACCCAATGCGGCAACCTTTTTGTCGCGATCGTAAATAACCTTCTCCGTAACGCTCAGTGCATTCTGTTGGCCATACTGAAAACAACGATTCTCCGAGTGAAAACACAGCCGCCGTTCGCGGTCCGTGCGGATATCATACCCCACTCGATGCTGCGACTTCTTTCCAATATGGTGGTCGCTGATTCGAATCTCTTTCAAAATGTCGTTGTCCAAGTGGAGGTACAGGCTCGTCGTCTTATGGCGGGTCACGTTGACATGGATCCCGGCATTGCGCAAACGGGCAATAATCATCTGAATCAGGTAGTCGGTCGTGGTATCACGCGTCATTGGTCCTCATCCCCCAGTTGGTCTGTGCTTACCTCTAGGATAACGCAGAGCAGCGTTGACTGGGTGACTAAGGACTTGGCTACGAGGAAATTTAAAGTCTTACGAATTTAATTATCGTTTCAGAAAGAAATTAATGAAATCAGCTCATTAGGATTGCGACTAACGCAAGTGACATGCCAAGCAACCACGCGATAATGGAATTTCCAGTTTTTCTATTTTTACTTCATTCTCTGTAGCTTGCTGACTAAGCTGAGCAAACTTTGTATCCATTCTTGCCGATTGTAAGTTGATTTGATCCGAAATATCTTGTTGAGCGACACAATCCTCTTGTTTAGTGGCAAATTTTTCTGTCATCCCCACATGTCCAGCTATTTTCAATTCACCACGTTTTCGCGAAAATACGTGGTGACCACGTCTAAATCTAAGGCTTCCCCGCGAGGCGTCTGTTGCCACGGATCATCTCGCCGCACCCGCCACATCAGTTGCATGGCCGACAAGTCTCCCAGGTTCTGCCAAACGCCTTCCAAAACGGACGTGAACGGCTCACAGGTCGCTAATGCGTCGTAATCGGTCAAGGTCCGTTCGGTCAAATAGCCGACGATGCCGCGAACCCCCGGATACTGTTTGGTCAACCGCGCGAGCTTCACGCCCCGTTTACCGGCAATCATCTTGTCCGTAAAGGCGCTCACCCCATAGACGGCCAAACAGGTGCCCTGCACGTAGTAGAGTAGCTGAGCAGCCCGCGCACGATTCAATTCATCGGCCTCCTGGGTGACCATTTGCTGATGACTCTTGACGCGTAACCAATTGGTAATTTTGAACAGATCGTCGTTCATTGGATTGTCCCCCGTATGGTAGTCATTTAGTCCAACTATACCGACTCACCCAGCCGGAGGCAATGGTAACCGTATGGACCCCATTAGTCGTCAAATGACTGTACAAGAAAAGGGACCACGGAATACATTGTGTCCCTACCCTTGCGAACCTATGCTATTACAATGTATCCCCAACCTTTTTCCTTTAGTTGAATCGTGTTAACTTCTAAAACCATCTAGCCTATCCTGAACATTTAACCATTCCTTGAATATCTTCATCGTATCTTGTTTATGTGAGAAAAGACGTTGCAGGCTTACAATCCTTTCGCTACTGTTGACAGTATAGAAAATAACATTTCGTGGCAAGATTAGCCGATAATACATCAACATTAGGGACGTCAATCCCTGAATCACGAAGCCTCGATTAGGAAACTCAGCTAGTAGTTGATAAGCATCAACAATTACTTGAAGACTCTTCTTCGCAACTTCAGCCGAAAAATACTGCGTTAAATAATCATTCAGGTTCTCCAAATCTCGAACCATATCCATTGAAATTTGCAGATTATATTTCATTTAAGCCCAAATTTCTTTTTGACATCTTCATTGGAGATATACCCACTCTCAGTCGCATGAACCATATCTCGTTTGATATTCTCCAATATTTCTTTCTTTTTAAGTTCAATATAGTCATTATATTCTGCCAGTCCAATGACCGCATACTTGTTTTGCTTGCTATCAGTAAGAATTATGGGGTTCTGTGGTCTAACCTCTTTTAACAGACTGTCCAGATCCTGTGCATTATTTGTTTCTGCATTCATCATAAGCTCTCACCAGCCTTTTTTTATTTGGGAATGGACCAACTATAACAGTCCCAGAGGCCACATACAACCACAACCGCACCGACCCCCTCACTCATCAAATGACTGGACAACAAAAGGCGCTCACCCCTCAGCAAGCGCCCCAATTCAATTACTTCTTTAAAGATTCATCCAAGGCTTCCACGCTCTTAATCGGCCCAACCACCGTCAACACGTCATGGAGCTGCACGATAGCGGACGGTTGCGGCGAAATGTTGATCTTGCCGTCATGCTGAATAGCGATGACGGTCAGGTCGAACCGTTGCCGCAGGTTCAAGGCGACAAGGTCCTGGTTCACGAAGTTTGGGTCGGTAATGACCACTTCGGCCAGCGTGTATTCGTCACTGAGATCGATGAAGTTCAGAATGTGATTCGACAGCAATTTCCGCACGATACCGTGTCCCATATCACGTTCGGGGAAGGTCACTTGATCGGCCCCTACCCGTTTAAGCACCCGGCCGTGATCGCTGGTTTCGGCCTTAGCAATCACTTTTTTGGCGCCGAGTTCCTTGGCCAGCATGGTGGTCAGGATGCTGGCCTCCATGTTGTTGCCGATGCCGACGATGACGTAATCAAAGGTATCAATGTTCAGGCCGCGCAAGACGTCTTCATCACGGGTGTCCGCAATCAGCGTCTGCGTCGCAATATCCATCATGGCATTGACCGGCTCCTCTTTGACGTCGACCGCCAAGACGTCCTGATGCGCAGACGCCAACGTTTGAACCACACTCTGGCCGAAACGACCAAGGCCGAGGACCGCAAAACTCTTCTTCATTTTCACATACTCCTTAACCGATTAAGATATTTTCTTCAGGGTACCGAATCTGGTTGACCTTCGTCTGGCGTTTCGACAGCGAATACAGCGACGTGAAGATACCAACTCGGCCGATGAACATCAACAACATGATGATAACCTTGCCGATGACCGTTAAATGTGGCGTAAGACCGAGGCTCAACCCGACCGTTCCAAACGCGGACAACACCTCAAACATGATGTACTCAAGGCCAAATCCCTTAGGAATCCGCTCTGTCTGCGTCAGAATCAACGTGGCTAACACGATAACGATGCTGGCCAGAAAGACTAAGAGTAGTGCCCGACTGATATTTGACTGGCTAAACCGCCGATGACTAAACTCAACATCTTTTTTCCCACGAAGCTGCGCGATACTCTGCAGCATCAACACACCGAACGTGGTGGTCTTGATCCCACCCGCAGTCGATCCAGGCGTCCCCCCGACAAACATCAAGATCATCAGGATGAACACACTCCCGGATTGGAGGTCACTGGTCGGCAACGTGATCAGCCCCGCCGTTCGGGGCGTCACACTGAGAAATAGCGTGTTGACGGTCCGATTGATCCACGACGTTCCCTTTGGCAGCAACGCCAGGTCCTTTTCCGTAATCAGCAAGAGCAGAAACCCGACAACAAATAGCGTGCCCGTCGTCACCAACGTCAGCTTGGAGTTCAGGCTCAGGCGATGGCGTTCGTGGAACAGTAACAGGTCACGCCAGACCAAGAAGCCCAGGCCCCCGCCAATAATCAGAATGATGGTCACGATAAGCAGGTAGCTGTCGTCACGAAATCCCATCAGGCTGTTGCCAAAGACATCGAACCCAGCATTACAAAAGGACATGACGGAGTGGTAGACGGACACGTAAAGCCCCCGTTTCCACCCATAACGGCCGACAAAGTCGAAGGCCAGTAAGATGGCCCCGCCAATTTGAAAGAGCGCAGAGAGGCCGAAAACATACTTCATGACGCTCTTGGTGTCGCTCAAATTTTCCAGGTTCAGTGATTCCTTGACCATCAGCTGCGTAGAAAGGTCCAGATTGCGCCGAATGATGTTAAATAGTAAGACAGCAAACGTCATGTAGCCCAGCGCGCCGACCTCGGACAAGACCAGAATCACGACCTGACCAAAAAAAGACCAGTGCTGCGCGGTGTTGACTACCGTGAGGCCGGTAATACAAGTTGCGGACGCCGCGGTAAACACGGTGTCGATAAACGATGTCCCCTGCATCCCCCGCGTGGCCACGGGTAAACTCAAGAAAATCGTCCCCAGCGTGATCAGGAGGACGAACCCCCAGACCATCTTTTTGGATAACGTATCAAATAACTTAGATTGCTTAATTTTCTCCATGATTTTCCTATCCTGTCAAAGACTTCCCATTCAGCTTAAGACAAAGCGCCGGGGAAAACAATACCCACTTTGACCAAAGGACAGTGCGGTGAGAGGTGGATTAGAAATTGCTGCGGTCGGTACTTGGTATTTAAAACGAATCTGATCACGTCCATCTACACATTTTACTCCAAACAAAAAATCCCCACCAATAAATTGGCGAGGATTTCCAAAACGAAAGTATCGAAATATTAACGCTTTGAGAATTGTGAAGCTTTACGGGCCTTCTTGAGACCTGGCTTCTTACGTTCCTTCATCCGGGCGTCACGGGTCAAAAGACCTGCACGCTTAAGCGGACCACGGAAGTCTGGGTCTACTTCGAGCAATGCCCGAGCGATCCCATGACGAGTTGCGCCGGCTTGGCCGGAGAAACCGCCACCATGGACAGTAACTAATGCATCGTAGTTACCGAGAGTTTCCGTAACGTTGAATGGTTGTAAGACGACTTCACGAATACTTGCAAATGGAATGTAGTCTTCGATTGCCTTCTTGTTCATAACAATTTTACCTGAGCCGGGTACTAAACGTACACGAGCAGAAGAGTTTTTACGACGGCCAGTGCCGCGATATTGAACTTGTGCCAATTTGGTTTCCTCCTTAGATTAGGTTAGTAATGTCTAATACTTCTGGCTTTTGTGCTTCGTGCTTGTGGTCTTCACCAGCGTACACGTGAAGCTTCAATGCCATTTGGTGACCTAAGGAGTTCTTAGGGAGCATACCTTGTACAGAAGTTTCGATCAACTTTTCTGGGTTTTGATCCCGGAAGTTACCAGCAGTCCGTGACTTTAAGCCACCGGCGAAACCGGTATGGTGGTAATAAATCTTGTCGGTTGCCTTACGGCCGGTTAAACCAACCTTAGCAGCATTGATGACGATTACGTTGTCACCAGTGTCCACGTTAGGCGTGAACGTTGGCTTGTTCTTACCGCGTAATACGGAAGCAACGACTGAAGCAAGACGACCTAAGCTAACATCAGTTGCGTCCACGATGTACCATTTGCGGTCAACATCGTTTGGTTTTGCAATATAAGTTGTACGCACGTTAAATTCCTCCATAAATCTGTGTTTGTCTGACACCAAGTAAACTTTCCGGGGCTTATCGTGGGGCAAACAATACCAACAACCATAATACAAAGTTTTCCCCATAAAGTCAATGATTGTTTGTCCCCCTAACGAAATTTACCGCTGATGTTGGGGTAATTTCGTCGGGTGTTCGGGGTCTTCCCCCTGATAATAGACGTGCTTGAGATATAATCCCGCCGCCGCGACCGTTCTTCTAGCCTGCCGCCGGTCTTTCACCTCGTACAGTCGTAAAATATCGTGGACCGGACGGGTACCGGCCCCAATTTCGACCAGCACCCCAACCATGATGCGGACCTGGTTGTACATGAAGCCATTCCCGTAAAATTCAAAGACCAACTCGTGGTTCGCCTCGTCAATGTGGCACGTGGCTTCATAGATGGTCCGCACGAACGTCCGTGTCTGCGCGCCGGACGCCACAAAACTCGTGTAGTCATGTTCGCCCACTAAGTCTTGCAGGGCAGTATTGATTTTTTCCAAATCGACCGGGAACTTCCAGTGACCGGTATAGTTGCGTTTGAACGGATTACGGAATTCACCCATATCCATCCGGTACAGATAGCGCTTGCCGGACACGTCATACCGCGCGTGGAAGTCGGCAGCGACCTCCTCGACCTTCAAGACCTCCATATCCATCGGTAGCATGCTGTTTAAGCCCTTGCGCATGTTCTCCGCGGGAATCAGGAAGGGAAAGTCGAAATGGGCCACCTGCGCTAAGGCGTGGACGCCTGCGTCGGTCCGTCCCGAACCATAGATCACGATGGCGGGCGTTGGATTCTTCGCCATTTTATTGACGATCTTCGTTAAGACACTCTCCACCGTCCGTTTGTTAGGTTGGCGCTGGAACCCGGCAAAGTCGGTCCCGTCATACATAAAAGTTACCTTGTAACGTTGCATCTGCATCTCTCTCCTACCAGTGGCGACAAGCAAGTATCGCCGCAAATCCAATTAAAAATATTAACCACGTGATCGTATCCCGTTTTTGCCAAGTTAAAATGCGGTACTGGCTGCGGTGCTCACTATCCTGATACCCCCGCGCCTCCATGGCCGTTGACAGGTCTTCGGCGCGGTTAAACGCACTCATAAACAGTGGCACCATCAGCGGAATCAGCGACTTGGCCTGTTTGAACAAGCCACCCTCGCCGAAATCTACGCCCCGGGCCCGCTGCGCATTCATAATCTTCGTGGCTTCATCCATCAACGTCGGTACGAACCGTAACGCAATCGACAGCATCATGGCCAACGTGTCCACCGGCACATGCACCCACCGCAATGGTTTCATCAGCGAGGCCAGTCCAGTCGCAATGTCCAACGGTTGCGTTGACAGCGTCAGTAACGTCGAAAACATAATGATCAGCAAGAACCGGATGAAAATAAAACCGGCGTTGACCAGTCCGAACTGGGTAATGTTGATAAACGCCCAGTGAAAGTACGTGTGCCCGCCGGCTGGACTAAACAGCAACTGTAGGACCACCGTAAAGACGATCAGCCACAGCAACGGTCGAATCCCCTTGAGGAAAAAGCCGAGACTGATTTTCGACGCGAGGATGGCGCTAATCGTAAAGGCAATCAGAATGGCATAACTCACTAAATTATTTGCTAAAAAGACCAATATGATGTAAAAGAAGCTCAACATGAGCTTGGCCCGTGGATCTAGCCGGTGGACCACCGAGTTCAATGGGAGATACCGGCCAAAAATAAAACTAGACATCACCGGACCCCCTCTGTGGCCAACGCGCGGCCAATTGGTCAGCCAGTTGTTCGGCAGTCAGCGGCAATTGGTCCCACTGGATGCCCTTAGTAGCAAGTGCTTGGGCGAAACGCGTTGCCCGTGGCACATCTAGTTGATTGGCACGCAACCAATCGGGGTCTTGAAAGACCTCCTGGGGCGTGCCGAACTTAACGAGCCGGCCCTGCCGCATGACAGCAACCTGTTCGGCGTACTGGGCAACGTCTTCCATCTGGTGGGTGACTAACACGATGGTCAGCCCCTGCTCACGATGGAGCCGTTCAAAGAGCGCCATCATTTCTTCACGGCCCCGTGGATCAAGCCCAGCGGTCGGTTCGTCGAGGACAAGCACCTGCGGCCGCATCGCCAGCACGCCGGCAATGGCGACCCGCCGCATTTGCCCACCGGAAAGCTCAAACGGTGACCGCTCGGCGTAACTACTGTCGAGGCCCACCATCGCCAACATTTCATCGGCTAATTGGTTCGCATCGGCCTCACTCATGCCAAAGTTCTGTGGTCCAAACGCAATGTCCTTGCGAATGGTCTCCTCAAACAGTTGGCTCTCCGGAAACTGGAAGACCATGCCGACGTGTTGCCGCAATGGCTTAAGGTCGGCGTTGGTGGTCTTGGGGGTTATCGTGAAGTCATCGATGTGAACGGTCCCGGCAGTTGGCTTCAACAGCGCATTCAGCTCCTGAATCAGCGTCGATTTACCACTCCCGGTATGGCCAATGATGGCCAGATAACCGTGGTCGGGCACAGCAAAGGAAATGTCGGTCAAGGCGGTGTTGGCCATGGGCGTTCCCGCCTGGTACGTATAGGTTACGTGTTCGAAAGAGATTGCCACAACCATGCCTCCATTTCCGCAGTGGTCAGATAGCCGTCCGGTGGCGTGATGCCCCGTTGCCGCAGAGCGGCCTGTAATTTCGATGTGAAAGGTAAGTCCAGTCCAAGTTGGACCAGGCGCTCGCCCTGAGCAAAAATGGTGGCTGGGTCCGCTTCTTCAACTAATCGGCCATCGTCGATCACCAGCACCCGGTCAGCATTGGCTGCTTCGTCGATGTCATGGGTGATGGAGATAACGGTCAGGTGTTGATCGGTCCGTAACTGCCGCACCAAGTCGAGCATGTCGCGCCGCCCCTGGGGATCCAGCATGCTGGTGGCCTCATCTAAAATTAAGATGTCTGGCGCAATCGCCACAATACCAGCCAAGGCGACCCGCTGTTTCTGCCCACCAGAAAGGGAACTGGGCTCGCGATGGGCGAACTCGGTCATGCCAACCTCTTCAATGGCCGCTTGAACTCGTGGCACCATGTCGGCACGGGCAATCTGCCGGTTCTCCAAGCCAAAGGCGACATCGTCTTCAACAGTGGCGCCGACAAACTGGTTGTCCGGATTCTGGAAGATCATGCCAATCTTTTCGCGAACCTGCCAGACGGTCTCAGGGGTCAATTTAATGCCGCCAACGGTAATAGTCCCCTCAGTGAATGGTAAGAGACCGTCTAGCGACTTCGCTAACGTCGACTTGCCACTACCGTTATGACCGACGATGGCTAACCATTCACCGCCCTGAACGGTGAAGCTAACGTCGTTTAACGCTGGGCGCTGGGCGGCGTCATGCTCACCGTTTCGATAGCGATACGATAGATGTGCGACTTCAATGATGTTTGCCATCATCCGTCATCTCCTTACGCAAAATGTCACCGGTAATTATACCAAATATTCAGGCAAACCCGAAGTGTTCAGCAGTAAATAATCATTACTGTGTTTATGGAACCGTCACCGGGTATTAGGAACGCCACCCGGTGAGGCAGACCTGGAGCCTGAAAGAGCGGTCTCCAGGGCGACTTGGCGCCGCAAGGAACGCGTCGTCAAGCTCGGCCTGTGGACTAAGTCCGGCAAAAACGGCCGAACTAAGACCACCGACACAGGGTTATGTTCCTAATGCCCGGAGACTAACTGTGAGTGATATTGGCAACTCATAACAGGTTTCAACAACACACAGCAAAACAGTCCCAAATAACGCATCAGCCATTTGCATGGTTAACTACACTCATAGAGCGCCTCAGTTAGATTCCACTCATTTTCCGGACTTGATTCCCTTTTCTGAACATACAGGACGTACGTCTCCAACTGATTCAATCAGATTTCTATGTACGCCGTGACCACACAATGCATCACAGCGTGAACCAAAAAAAGAGTACAAAAAAATCACTAACAAACCAGCGGCGCTGAGGCGTTAGCCCCCATTCAAGCTAGACTCGGAAATTCCCCATCATCATAGCGCTCTATACCACATGGTTCTAGTGATTAATTTAATGCATATTTGTATCCCGTTTAAGGACGAGATGACTCCCGAAAACTGTTAACCAAAGATTAGTCAACGAATTCCAAGATGGCCATAGCGGCACCATCACCGCGACGAGGCATCGTCTTTAAGATACGCGTGTAACCACCGTTACGATCTGCGTACTTAGGTGCTAATTCGCTGAATACCTTTTGCAATGCGCTGGTAACAACGACATCGTCGCCATCTTCCTTAACATCTGCAACGACGTTACGGATGAACGCAGCAGCTTGCCGACGAGCATGTAAGTCGCCTTGCTTGCCCAAGGTAATCATTTGGTCAGCCGTCTTACGAACTTCCTTAGCGCGTGCTTCAGTCGTTTCGATGCGGCCGTTCAAAATTAAACTGGTAGTCAAATCGCGTAACAATGCACGACGTTGAGAACTAGTCCGTTGTAATTTACGGTAACTCATAACCAGAAACCCTCCTTTGAGTGTCTAAAATTAGTCTTCCTTCCGAAGTGATAACCCTAAGTCGCTTAACTTAGCCTTAACTTCTTCAAGGGACTTGCGACCCAAGTTACGAACCTTCATCATGTCTGCTTCGGTCTTGTTAGTCAATTCTTGAACCGTGTTGATACCAGCACGCTTCAAGCAGTTGTACGAACGGACGGACAAGTCGAGCTCTTCGATGGTCATCTCAAGCATCTTTTCCTTGTGAGTCTCTTCCTTTTCAACCATGATTTCCGCATTCTTAGCTTCGTCGGTCAAGTCGACAAACATAGCCAGATGTTCGGTCAAGATCTTAGCAGCCAGAGCAATGGCTTCGCTTGGATTAATTGAACCGTTTGTCCAAACATCCAGGGTCAATTTATCGTAGTCAGCCCGTTGGCCAACCCGTGCATTCTCTACTTGGTAGTTAACCCGTTCGATTGGGGTGTAAATGGAATCTACGGCTAAGACACCGATTGGCATGTCCGTGTTGCGAGTCTTATTCTCGTCAGCAGAAACATAACCACGGCCCTTATCCGCCGTCATCCGCATGTGGAACGTTGCCCCATCCGCAACTGTAGCAATGTACAGATCTGGGTTCAACACATCGACGTCAGCGCCTGCGACAATGTCACCAGCGGTAACTTGAGCAGGACCCTTAACGTTGATCTCCATGGTTTCCTCTTGGTCGTCAGAACCGTTTAGCTTCAACGCAATCTTCTTAACGTTCAAGATAATTTGCGTGACGTCTTCAACGACACCTTCGATAGTAGAGAATTCATGCAGAACCCCGTCGATTTGAATGCTGGTAACAGCTGCACCAGGTAATGAAGAAAGCAAGATCCGCCGTAAGGAATTCCCTAGCGTTGTCCCGTATCCACGTTCCAACGGTTCGACAATAAACTTACCGTAGTTGCTGCTTTCATCAATTTTATGAATGTTAGGCTTTTCAAATTCAATCATTCTTATCGTTTACCCCTTTCAAACCGCGTTGAGCTCCTATAAGTCAATCCCATCATGAAGGTTGCCCTCATTAATGAAACGCTCACGTTAAACCCGACGGCGCTTTGGAGGACGAGTCCCATTATGAGGAACTGGGGTGACATCGCGAATAGCAGTAACTTCTACCCCAGTAGCTTGGATAGCACGGATAGCAGCTTCACGTCCTGAACCAGGACCCTTAACAGCAACTTCAACGGCTTTGATACCATGTTCCATTGAAGCTTTAGCAGCGGCTTCAGCGGCCATTTGAGCAGCAAATGGCGTTGACTTCCGACTACCCTTGAATCCTAAGGCACCAGCAGATGACCAAGCAATAGCGTTCCCTTGAACGTCAGTGATCATAACTAATGTGTTGTTAAACGTAGCATGAATGTGTGCAACGCCGGCCTCAATATTCTTTTTTACCCGACGCTTGCGACTAGTTTTTCTAGTAGCCATAAAGTTTTAACCCTCCTTTACTTCTTTCTACCGGCAACGGAAACGGCTTTACCCTTCCGAGTGCGGGCATTGTTTTTGGTATGTTGACCGCGAACAGGTAAACCCCGACGGTGACGCATACCACGGTATGAACCGATTTCTTGCAAGTTCTTGATGTTCAGGCTAACTTCACGACGTAAGTCACCTTCAACCTTGTACTTGTCAACTTCGGCACGAATCTTGTCTTCTTGATCAGGTGTCATATCGCGAACCCGAACATCTTCTGAGACTCCAGCATCCGCAACAATCTTATGTGCGGTGTTGATACCAATACCAAAAATGTAAGTCAAACCGTAAGCGATTTTCTTATCACGTGGTAAATCCACTCCAGCAATACGTGGCATTTAATTGCACCTCCTATAAATTGAATTACTTACCCTGGCGTTGTTTATGCTTAGGGTTAGCTGAGCAAATAACCATTACTCGGCCTTTACGCTTGATAACCTTGCAGTGTTCGCACATTGGCTTAACTGATGGTCTTACTTTCATGAATATCCCTCCTACATCTGTCTAGCCGTTACTTAAAGCGATAAGTAATCCGGCCTTTAGACAAGTCATACGGTGACATTTCAACAGTTACTCGATCACCAGGCAGAATCCGGATGTAATGCATCCGAATCTTACCGGAGACGTGAGCGAGAATCTCATGACCGTTTTCTAATTCGACCCGAAACATCGCGTTGGGTAATGTTTCGGTAACTTTACCTTCGACTTCGATGACATCGCTTTTCGCCACGAAAGTACCTCCCTTTTTCTTGCGTGTAAACTACACGTAAAAGCAGTAGGAACAAGAACTTTGCTCCAACCTAGCACCTGTGAATCGCGACAGCGCGCCATTTACAGGCTAAACCTGAATAAGTCTACCATATTTCTCGATAGTAAGCAAGAACTTAGAGCAGACTACAAGCTCTTAAGGATCTTTTCGATGTCGACGTACACGTCATCGATGTCACGGTCACCATCAACAGTGAACAATAAATCCTTCTTGGTGTAGTAATCAACCAGCGGTGTATTCATTTTCAGATTAACCGCCAAACGATTCTTCACCGTTTCAGGCTTGTCGTCCTCACGTTGATAGAAGTCATGACTACCACAGACATCACACGTACCTTCAACTTTAGGCTGCTTGTACAGCTTATGGTAAGTTGCGCCACAGTTGCGGCAAATGTAACGACCAGAAAGGCGTTCTACCAAGACGTCTGGTTCAACGTGAATGTTGATCACGGCGTTGATGGTCCGATCCAGTTCTGGGCCGAAGGTATCTAAAGCTTCGGCTTGAACAATGGAACGGGGGAACCCATCCAACATGAACCCGTCTTTGGTGTCAGCTTGGGCTAACCGGTCGCGAACAATTCCGTTCGTAACTTCGTCCGGTACCAATTCACCTTTGTCGATAAATTTCTTCGCTGCCAATCCCATTTCAGTTTCGTTCTTCATCGCTTCACGGAAGATATCTCCCGTAGAAATATGCGGTAAGTGGAACTCCTTGATAATCTTTTCGGCTTGAGTCCCTTTACCGGCACCCGGTAGACCCATGAGAATTAAATTCATAGCTGTCATGTTCGTTCTCCTTATTCGAAAATTTACCCGAAAAACACAAGCAGGTGTGCTAAAAGATCAACACACCCGCTGGAAACTCATTAAGCTGGTTCTGGATCTTGGATAAAGCCAACGTATTCGCGCTTCATCATCAATCCGTCAACTTGCCGCATGGTTTCGATAGCCACACCAACGACGATTAAGAGGCTGGTACCACCTAAACCAATTGACTCATCTAAGTCCCAAAGGTTTTGGGCTAATAACGGAATCAAGGAAATGAATCCAAGGAAGAGCGCACCCACAGTGCTGAGGCGCATCAACAAACTGGAAACATATGATTGTGTTTCGTGACCAGGCCAAACACCAGGAATGTAGCTCCCCTGCTTTTGCAGGTTCTCAGCTAACTTTTCTGGGTTAACTTGCACGAACGCATAGAAGAACGTGAACACAACGATCAGAACGGTGTACAAAATGGCGCCATCGACCGTTTGCATGTTAAAGACGTCCGTCAGTGTTTGATACCAGGCATCTTGAGAGTGGGTGTTTTGGAACGCCATCAGAATAGTCTGTGGCGTCGCAATAAACGAACTCGCGAAGATAACTGGAATAACACCGGCAACGTTGACTTTTAATGGAAGGTAGCTACTATCTGGTGAACCAGATACTCGCCGGGTGTACTGGATTGGGACCCGCCGTTCAGCTTGTTGAACCCATGTAGTGAAGGTCACAATAATCAGAACTAACACGATCAAACCAAGAATGAACAATACACTCTTCCACAAAGTCCCTTTATCAGCGTCGACAAAGTAAGTTTGGTAAAGTTGGTAAACAGATTTTGGTGTCCGAGCAATGATACCCGCAAAGATAATCATTGAAATCCCGTTACCAAGACCGCGATCGGTAATCATATCACCCATCCAAGTAGTCAACATGGTCCCACCAGTCAGGATTAACCCGATTGACAGGTACGTTGTCACACTCGGGTTTTGGACCAATTTCAGTGAGCTTAAAGCACTGAAACCAGCCGTGATCCCGATGGATTGAACGAAGGCTAACGCAATCGCTAAGTATCGCGTTGCCTGGTTCAATTTCCGCCGACCAACGTCCCCTTGCTTGCTCCATTCAACGAAGCGCGGAACGATGTCCATTTGCAGCAATTGAATAACGATTTGTGCAGTGATGTAAGGTGAAACACCCATCGCGAAGATGGAATAATTGGTTAACCCACCACCACTGAAGGTATCTAAAATACTAACCAATCCAGAAGACGCAACGCTTTGAAGTGCCTTTGCGTTAATGCCGGGGACGGTAATATAAGTACCCAACCGAAAGACAATCAAAACCAATAGAGTAAAGAGAATCTTTTTACGAATGTCTTTAATCTTAAAGGCGTTTTTCAAGCTTGATAGCATTAAATCACCTCAGTCTTACCACCAGCAGCTACGATGGCTTCGGCAGCTGACTTAGAGAATTTAGCGGCCTTAACCGTCAACTTCTTCGTTAACTCACCGTTACCTAAGATCTTAATACCGGCCTTTTCGTTCTTGACGATGCCAGCTTCGATTAAGACAGCTGGTGTAACTTCAGCACCATCATCAAAGACGTTCAAAGCAGCCAAGTTTACGACAGCAAATTCCTTACGGTTAATGTTGGTAAACCCACGCTTTGGAATACGACGGTACAGTGGCATTTGGCCACCTTCAAAACCCAAACGAGTCTTGCTACGAGCCTTTTGACCTTTTTGGCCACGACCAGCAGTCTTACCGTTACCAGATGAATCACCACGGCCAACTCGGTTACGAACCTTCCGTGAGCCTTCAGCAGGTTTTAGTTCATTCAACTTCATGCTATTGCGCACCTCCTTATTTAATGATATGTGTATTACTTAACTTCTTCAACCTTAATCAAGTGTGCGATTTGGAAAAGCGCACCGCGGGTAGCCTCGTTGTCTGGTTGTACAACCGTGCTGTTAACACGATGTAAACCTAAAGCTTCCACAATCTTCCGCTGTTTAGGGAGGCGGTGAGCAGCACTATGAATTAAAGTAACTTTTAATTGAGCCATTTTAAAACCCCTCCTTATTCAGCTAAGTGTTGAAGAGAGACACCACGGAGAGCGGCAACTTCTTCAGCACGCTTCAACTGAGCCAAGCCAGCAAAAGTGGCCCGAACAGCGTTGACCGGCGTGTTAGAACCTAAACGCTTGGAAGTAACGTCAGCAACCCCAGCTAATTCCATGACGGAACGAACTGAACCACCAGCGGTAACCCCAGAACCTTCAGCAGCGGGCTTGAGTAAGATCTTACCCCCACCGTATGAACCGAGGACTTCGTGAGGAATAGTCGTTCCCACGATAGGAACTTCGATCAGGTTCTTACGAGCAGCTTCAACGGCCTTACGAATAGCTTCTGGGACTTCTTGTGCTTTACCAGTACCAAAGCCAACGTGACCGTTCTTGTCGCCGACAATTACAAGCGCAGCGAACCGTAGACGACGGCCACCTTTTACAACCTTGGTAATCCGGTTGATAGCAACAACGTTGTCTTCGAGTTCTAACTTGTCGGGATCAATAAATTTTGCCATGTGTGGTTATTCCTCCTTACTCTTAAAATTTAAGCCCGTTTTCGCGAGCAGCTTCTGCCAATGCTTGAACACGGCCATGGTATAAATACCCGCCACGATCGAACACAACATCGCTAACATTTTTTTCGACAGCACGCTTTGCAACTAACTCACCAACGCCTTTAGCTTGGTCAGTCTTGTTGTCGCCACTTACTTCGCTATCTAACGTCGAGGCACTAACAAGTGTAACACCCGCTACGTCATCAATAATTTGAGCGTAGATGTTTTTGTTAGAGCGGAATACGTTTAAGCGTGGGCGTTCAGCAGTTCCAGAAATTTTGTTCCGGACACGCATATGACGCTTTTGACGTGTCTTGTTCTTATCTGGTTTCGTAATCAAAATAGTCACCTCTTTGTAAAATTATCAGCACTAAGCTGCGATACTACTTACCGGTCTTACCTTCACGAATACGAACGAATTCGTTTTCGTAACGGATACCCTTACCTTTGTAAGGTTCTGGTGAACGAACGGCACGAACTTCAGCAGCGAAGTCACCGACTTCTTGCTTGCTGATACCGGAAATGTTGATAGTGGTGTTGTCTGGAACCTTAACTTCCAAGGTTTCAGGAACAGCCATTTCAACAGGGTTGGAGTAACCAACGCTCAATACCAGGGTCTTACCCTTAACTTGAACACGGTAACCAACACCGACCAGCTTCAAGGTCTTAGCAAAGCCATTGACAACACCTTCAACCATGTTGTTCAAGTTAGCCCGTTGCGTACCATGCATGGCACGTGTCTTGTTGTTGTTATCTGGACGATCGAAGTCAACAGCACCATCACTAATTTTCATAGAAATGATATCGGAGAACGTCCGGGTTAAAGAACCCTTAGGACCCTTGACCGTTACTTGATTGCCATCGCGTTTAACTTCAACGCCGGCTGGGACGTTGACAGTTTTATAACCAATACGACTCACTGAAAGGCACCTCCTATCTTCTTAAAAGTTTTACCAAACGTAGGCGAGAACTTCGCCACCGATTTTCTTGGCCCGCGCTTCTTTATCAGTAATTACACCTTCAGAGGTGGAGATAATGGCGATACCTAAACCGTTCAATACCTTTGGTACAGCGTCGGCTTTAACGTATGAACGTAAGCCGGGCTTAGAAATACGCTTTAAACCACTGATAACACGTTGGTTGTCTTTGCCGTACTTGAGGAATACGCGGATGATACCTTGCTTGTCATCATCGATGTATTCAACGTTACGGATGAAACCTTCGCGCTTCAGGATTTCAGCGATGTCACGTTTAATTGTTGATGCAGGAACTTCGAGTGATTCGTGACGAACCATGTTGGCGTTACGAATCCGAGTCAAGAAGTCTGCAATAGGATCAGTCATGGACATTAACGATTTCCCTCCCTTTGTTTAAAATTCAGTCTACCAACTTGCCTTCTTCATGCCAGGAATTTGACCCTTGTGGGCTAATTCGCGCATGCAGATACGGCAAAGATGGAACTTTTGATAAACAGAGTGTGGACGTCCACAACGTTCGCAACGAGTATAATTCTGAGTAGAGAACTTCGCAGGACGCTTGTTCTTAGCAATTTGAGATTTCTTAGCCAATTTGTGTGAACCTCCTTAAATTAGTGTGCAAACGGCATACCGAATTGAGTCAGCAATTCGCGTGACTCTTCATCAGTATTAGCCGTGGTAACGATAACGATGTCCAAACCACGAACACGGTTAACATTGTCAAAGTTGATCTCTGGGAAAATTAATTGTTCCTTAACACCCAAAGTGTAGTTCCCACGGCCATCAAAGGCACGAGAGCTAACACCACGGAAGTCACGAACACGTGGCAATGACACGTTGATTAATTTATCCAAGAATTCGTACATGCGGTCACCGCGGAGGGTAACCTTAGCACCGATTGACATACCTTCACGAAGACGGAAGGTTGCGATTGATTTCTTGGCCTTAGTAACCAATGGCTTTTGACCAGAAATCAAACCAAGTTCTTCAACAGCTTCGTCGAGGTTCTTAGCGTTGGAGACAGCGTCACCAACACCCATGTTCAAAACGATCTTTTCGATCTTCGGTGTTTGCATAATAGAACTGTAGCTAAATTTTTCCACCAATGATGGGGTAATTTCATTAACGTACTTTTCTTTTAAACGAGTTGACATGAAATTATGTTCCTCCTTTCAGTGATTATTTGTCGATGGTTTCGCCGGACTTTTTAGCGAACCGGACTTTGTGACCATCTTCAATTCGAACGCCAAGCCGGGTGGGTTCGTTGTTCGAAGGATCGATGAGCATTACGTTGGATGCGTGAATTGGTGCTTCAATATCAATAATTCCGCCTTGGGGATTAGATTGAGAAGCTTTTTGGTGCTTCTTAATCATATTGACGCCTTTAACGATCACGCGGTTCTTGGCATTCAGGACTTTGGAAACAGTTCCTTCTTTACCTTTATCCTTGCCAGCGATCACGCGGACCTTGTCACCAGTTTTAATAAGCATTCCTGTGGGCACCTCCTTGTTTAACACGTTTCTTAATTACAGTACTTCGGGTGCTAATGAGATAATCTTCATGAAGTCGTTGTCACGTAATTCACGTGCAACTGGTCCGAAGATACGAGTCCCTTGTGGGCTCTTGTCGTCTTTGATCAGCACTGCGGCATTTTCATCAAAGCTGATGTATGAACCATCGTTACGGCGTACACGAGACTTCGTACGAACGACAACGGCCTTAACAACATCACCCTTTTTGACAACGCCACCTGGTGTTGCTTGTTTGATAGTAGCGACAATAACATCACCAATTCCGGCGTAGCGACGCTTGGAGCCACCCAGAACCTTAATGGTCAGAATTTCCCGGGCGCCGGAGTTGTCGGCAACCTTTAAACGGCTTTCTTGTTGGATCACAGCTAGTGTCCTCCCTTCAGTTCTAGTTCAGAATACGATAAAAACGACACCTAAATGATTACTGCTTTTTCAACAATGTCGACTAAGCGGAACCGCTTGGTAGCAGACAGAGGACGAGTTTCCATGATTTCAACAATATCGCCAGTGTGGGCTTCGTTGTTTTCGTCATGTGCCTTGTACTTCTTGGAGTACTTGACACGCTTGCCATATCGTGCATCAGTCTTCGTCGTTTCTACAACGACAGTGATCGTCTTTTCCATTTTGTCGGAAACGACACGACCACGGTAAACCTTGCGGTTATTACGTGCATCACTCATGTATTAGTGACCTCCTTCTTATCGTATTCTACTTGTTCAGTTCTTGTTGGCGAAGAGCGGTTTTAATCCGCGCAATGTTCTTACGAACCTGCTTCAACCGTGCGGTGTTTTCCAATTGACCAGTAGCTAATTGGAAACGCAAGTTGAATAATTCGTCCTTGTAGCTCTTTTCTTTATCGAGCATTTCAGCAGTGGTTAATTCGTTGATTTCTTTAATCTTCATTAGATTCGCCACCTACTTCCTCTCGGGTTAAAACTTTAGTGCGAACGGGAAGCTTCATGGCAGCTAGGCGCAATGCTTCGCGGGCAGTTTCTTCAGAAACGCCACCCACTTCAAACATAATCTTGCCACGCTTGACTGGGGCTACCCAGCCATCAGGCGTACCTTTACCATTACCCATCCGGACCCCAACACCTTTACTGGTGTAGGATTTGTGAGGGAAAATCTTGATCCAAACTTTCCCACCACGCTTCATGTAACGTGTAATTGCCACACGGGCAGCTTCGATTTGACGGTTGGTGATCCACTTGGAATCCAACGCTTGCAAACCGTAGTCACCGAAAGCGACGCTCTTGCCACCCTTGGATTCGCCACGAAGCTTACCACGGTGGACACGACGGAACTTTACTCGCTTAGGTACCAGCATGCTTATTTCCCTCCTTGTCCGTTAGTTTGTTTCTTTTCGGGAAGAACTTCACCACGGTAGATCCAGGTCTTAACACCTAAAGAACCGTAAGTAGTGTGAGCTTCAACCCATGCATAGTCGATGTCAGCACGTAACGTGTGCAATGGAACCGTACCTTCAGCATAGCTTTCGACACGGGACATATCAGCACCGTTTAAACGACCAGCGACTTGCGTCTTAACACCCTTGGCGCCAGAACGCATAGTGCGTTGCATCGTTCCACGCATTGCACGACGGAAAGCAACACGGCCTTCCAATTGACGAGCAATGTTTTCGCCGACCAACTTAGCATCCAAATCTGGCTTCTTGATTTCCACGATGTTGATGTGGACACGTTTGCCAGTTAAGTCGTTCAATTCCTTACGGAGATTTTCGACTTCGGAACCACCCTTACCAATTACCATCCCTGGCTTGGCAGTGTGAATTGAGATGTTGACGCGGTTTGCAGCCCGTTCAATCTCAACAGTTGATACAGAAGCGTCGACAAGACGCTTTTCGATAAATTTACGGATTTGAAGGTCTTCCTTCAGGTAAGCAGCGAAATCCTTTTCAGCATACCACTTTGCTTCCCAGTCGCGAATGATACCGACCCGTAATCCAGTTGGATTTACTTTTTGACCCACGCGTTATCCCTCCTCTTTTTCAGATACAACAACCGTAATGTGACTCGTACGCTTGTTGATTGGTGAAGCAGAGCCTTTGGCACGAGGACGGAACCGCTTAAGGGTTGGTCCTTCGTTCACATAGGCTTCGCTAACAACTAGATCTTGACGATCTAAGTCAAAATTATTTTCTGCATTAGCAATTGCAGAGTTCAATACCTTTGCCACAACCGGTGATGCTCCACGTGGTGTGAACTTTAAGATAGCGATTGCTTCAGCAACGCTCTTGCCGCGGATAAGATCGATGACAAGGCGGACTTTGCGAGCAGCAATCCGAACCGTCTTAGCAGTCGCTTGCGCTGATGTAACTTGTTCAGCCATTAGTTAATCCTCCTTATCAACGAGTTTTCTTGTCGTCGCCACCATGACCACGGAATGTCCGGGTTGGTACGAATTCGCCAAGCTTGTGGCCTACCATGTCTTCTTGAACGTACACTGGTACGTGCTTCCGTCCGTCATAAACAGCGATAGTTAAACCAACAAAGCTAGGGAAAATAGTAGACCGACGGGACCAGGTCTTGATGACAGCCTTTTTGTCTTGATCCTTTTGCGCATCAACCTTCTTCAGCAAATGTGCATCGGCGAAAGGTCCTTTTTTCAAACTACGACCCATTATGAAACCTCCTCTACTTGTGGCGCATCGTCTAAAACGATGATCACCAGGTCTCTTGACATCCGGTAAACCGGATTATTACATCTTGGAACCTTTACGACGACGAACGATGAACTTGTTGCTCTTGTTCTTCTTCGAACGCGTCTTCTTACCAACGGTCTTCTTACCCCATGGAGAAAGAGGAGATGGTAAACCAACAGGTGCTTTACCTTCACCACCACCATGTGGGTGATCGTTAGGGTTCATTACAGAACCACGAACGTGTGGACGTTGACCGCCCCAACGGGTACGACCGGCTTTACCGACGTTAACCAATTCGTGTTCTTCATTCCCAACGGCACCGATAGTTGCACGGTTAACGCCCAAGATCATCCGAACTTCACCGGAAGATAAGCGAACTAACACGTACTTTTCATCGTTAGCTTTACCTAACAATTGAGCTGAAGTCCCAGCAGAACGGACCAATTGGCCACCCTTGCCCGGCTTCAATTCGATGTTGTGAATGACAGTCCCAAAAGGAATGTTCTTCAATGGTAACGTGTTACCAATCTTGATATCAGCTTCTGGACCAGATTGAACTTGTGCGCCAACCTTTAAGCCCTTAGGTGCGATGATGTATGACTTAACACCATCAGCGTAAACGAGCAAGGCAATGTTAGCAGTACGGTTAGGATCGTATTCGATAGCCTTAACAGTAGCTGGAACTTCGTCCTTGATTCGCTTGAAGTCGATGATCCGGTATTGACGCTTGTTACCACCGCCACGATGACGGACAGTCATCTTACCAGCGTTGTTACGGCCGGCGGTATGGCTTTGTGAATCAAGCAATGACTTTTCAGGAGTCGTCTTAGTGATGACGTCTTTGTAAACCAAGCTCGTCATATTACGACGACCATTGCTTGTTGGTTTGTATTTCTTAATCGCCACGTTATTTCCCTCCTATATCTGAAATTTTATTCTTCGTTGAATAACTTGATTTCTTTTGAGTCGGCAGATAAGCTGACAATAGCCTTACGACGCTTCTTAGTGTAGCCTTCGTAACGACCTTGACGCTTTTTCTTACCCTTTAAGTTCATGATGTTGACCTTAACAACCTTAACGTCAAAGATGTCTTCAATGGCATGCTTGACTTGTGTCTTGGTTGCTCGTACGTCAACGTCAAAGGTGTAACGCTTGTCGTCCATAGTTGCCATCGTAGCTTCGGTAACAACTGGGCGTAAAATAATGTCACGTGATTCCATTATGCGAGCACCTCCTCTACTTGAGAAAGAGCTGGTTGGGTAATCACTAACTTGTCCGCAGCGGCGATATCAAGGACATTCAAGCTCTTGGCTGGAATAACCTTAACGTTAGCTAAGTTACGGGCTGCTAAAGCAGCAGTTACGTTGTCGTCTTCAAGGACAACCAACGTCTTAGTTGTGACATTCAAACCAGCCAGCACTGCAGCAAATTCTTTTGTCTTAGGTGCGTCGAATGCTAAACCGTCAAGAACGACTAAGCTTTCGTCCAGAACCTTTTGAGAAAGAACAGACTTCAATGCTAAACGGCCAACCTTCTTAGGAAGGTGGTAACTGTAAGAACGAGGGGTTGGTCCAAAGACCACACCACCACCGACCCATTGTGGGGAACGGATGGAACCTTGACGGGCCCGACCAGTACCCTTTTGACGCCATGGCTTCTTACCACCACCACGGACAGCACTCCGGTTTTTAACGGCGTGTGTACCTTGGCGAAGTGAAGCTCGTTGCATCAGGATCGTGTCGTAAATAACGTTTTCGTTAGGTTCGATGCCGAAGATATCGGCGTTCAAATCAACGTTGCCGTTTTGACTACCATCTTGCTTGTATAATGCTACGCTTGTCATTTAATTATCCTCCCTTCCTATTTATTTGTCAGACTGCTTGGGACGTGGTGGGCGAACAGCACTCTTAACAGTAACGAGTGACTTGTTAGCACCAGGGACGTTACCCTTGATCAACAGAACGTTGTTATCAACGTCAGCTTTAACGATCACGAGGTTTTGGATAGTAACTTGCTTGTTACCCATCCGACCTGGAAGCTTCATACCAGGGAATACCCGGTTGATGATGGCACCCAGAGAACCTGGACGACGGTGGTAACGAGAACCATGGGCCATAGGGCCACGGCTTTGACCGTCTTTATGAATGTTACCTTGGTATCCATGACCTTTAGTAATACCAGTGACATCAACGATGTCTCCTGTTTGGAAGGTATCAACTTTAACTTCGTCTGCTACCTTGTAATCTCCCAGCTCAACATCTCTGAATTCACGAATGAAGCGCTTAGGAGTCGTGTTTGCTTTTGCTACATGACCTTGTTCGGGCTTGTTGCTGAGTACTTCACGCTTGTCTTGGTAACCAAGTTGAATGGCATTGTAACCGTCGTTTTCCATCGTCTTAACTTGTAACACAACGTTTGGCGTTGCTTCGACAACAGTAACGGGGATTAATTCGCCAGCATCAGTGAAGACTTGCGTCATCCCGACCTTTTTCCCTAAGATTCCTTTAGTGGTCATGAGTACACCTCCGATTATATTGTATTTAGTATTCTTGAAAATTATAACTTGATTTCGATGTCAACACCGCTAGGCAAGTCAAGCTTCATTAATGAGTCGACTGTCTTTGGCGTTGGGTTAACGATATCAATCAAACGCTTGTGCGTCCGCATTTCGAATTGTTCACGTGAGTCCTTAAACTTATGTGGTGAACGTAAAACGGTGTAGATCGTCCGTTCAGTTGGTAATGGAATAGGACCTGAGATGCCGGCACCAGTTCTCTTCGCTGTTTCAACGATCTTGTCCGCTGATTGGTCGAGGATACGATGTTCGTAAGCCTTCAACCGAATCCGAATTTTTTGTTTTGCCATTGTGTTCCCTCCTTCGTCTATTTTAAAAATAAGACTAACTCCGTGGAAATTCCCGCCACACCCTCATGGCAAAGCGGCCGGGTGTGTCGCAATCTCCCACATCATCGCTTAAACTTTTGAGCCTTACCCGGGGGGCACAAATTACCCCCTGAAATTCAGCACTTGACTATCATACTAAATAAAACGGCGGCTGACAAGGGTTTTGACAGAATTCCTTTAATTTTTTTGTTAAGTCACTATCCAAATTGACCGAAATCAACTTGAAAAGTTGACGTCACATTTCAGAATCTGGTGTCAAACGCGTCTTTTCCTATTAAATAGCACTTTCGATAGTAACCAACCAATCAGGCACGTCACCACATCGGCTGCCGGCTGGGCCCAGATAACACCATGGTAACCAAACAGCATCGCCCCCGCCACAATCATCACGTAGAAGACAATTCCTTGGCGTGAAAGCGACATGATCAGTGCGCCACTGGCTTTACCCGTACTCTGGAAAACCGTCGTGTAGACCAGCACAGCCCCCACAAACGGCGTTGTTAGCAGAAAGACCCGCAACATGTACGTCCCCGCCGTAATAACCGCGGCATTGTGTAGGAACAAGGCAATGATCTGTGGTGCCAGAATCATCAAGATCACGGCGAATACTAGTGCATAGACCACCTCAACCAGTAGATCGAAGTGCAGGATTTTTTTGAAACGCGCCATGTTCTTCGCACCGAAGGTATACCCAATTAACGGCTGCGCACCAAATGCAAAGCCGACCATGACCAGCATGATAATCATGTAAACTTTCAAGACGATTCCCATCGCTGCCACACGCGTTGGGCCATAATCTACCAAATAGCGGTTCAAAACAGTCGTCCCAAACGCCTGCATCAAATTGGTGATCGACCCCGGTATCCCAATAAACAGGACCGAGCCTACTAACGACCAACTGATCCGACTGATCTTGGGATCGACAGAGATGACCTGGCAATATCGTTTGGTCAGATAAACCAGTGCGCCCGCCGAAATCGTATAGCCGATAACGGTTGCCAAGGCGGCCCCGGCTGCGCCTAACCTCAATGGGAAAATTAGGATAGGGTCCAGGATAATCGTAATGACGGTTCCGACCATGGTCCCAATCATCGACTGGGTGGCAAACCCTTCCGTCCGAATCAGGTTACCAGGCACAATCGACACGATGATCGGCATCGCCCCGGCTGCCATAATGCGGTAAAACTGCGAAGCATACGGATAAGTTGCCGTCGTTGCCCCTAGCATATGTAAAATCGGTCGATCAAAAACCAGCAAGAGGGCTGTCGTTATCAAACCGAAAACGACCGACCCGTACAAACAGAAACTACTGACCCGACTCCCTGTGTGGTATGCCTTTTCCCCTAGCAACCGAGAAATCAGTGAACTCCCACCCAAGCCGAAGATATCGCCAATCGCAATCAGTAACGAGAACAACGGCGTGCATAGCGCAACCCCCGCCACCAGATTCGTGTTTTGCGTTTGGGAAACGAAAAACGTATCGGCTAAATTGTATATCATACTAGCCACCATACTCAGAACAACCGGTAAGGCTAGCTTAAAGTAGGCCCGCGGAATCGAGGACCGTTCAAACAGTTCTTCCATAACTCACTCTCCAATTCCAGTGCGACCGCACAGAATTTATTATAACGCAAAGCACCACGCTCTGTTAACTCCGATTATCATTGAGTGTCGACTATCACCTTCAGCACATTCCCTTGCCTAACTGACGGAGCGGTTTAGTCGAAAAGTCGCTTCCGCATTTTAACAGCTTCCAGCGATGCTTGAACTTTAACCATCCAGATTATGGCGCTAACGCAATGGGCGCATAGGTTCTTGCCACCTGAGCTATCACTTTTAGGTTCACTTTCTTCTATCATATAGTGTAAGGCCCCTGCTGCGTGTTTCCGTCCCAGCGACACTCTATTCGTAGGGACAAAAAAACGCCCCACCCCGAAAGGTAGGACGTTTCATTTTAAACAGCAGACAGACTAGTCTTCGACTGGAGTGCCGCCATTCTTCTTGATAATGTCAGCTTGAACACTCTTTGGCGTTGGTTCGTAGTGATCAAACGTCATGGTAAAGGTACCACGACCTTGAGATGCGGAACGTAACGTCGTTGCGTAACCGAACATTTCGGATAACGGAACGAAGGAGTGAATCATTTGTGCGTTACCACGTGCTTCCATACCATCAACCTTACCACGACGTGCGGTAACTTGGCCCATGATATCACCCATGTATTCTTCAGGAACCAAGATATCAACCTTCATGATTGGTTCAAGAATTACAGGGCCAGCAGTCTTAACGGCATTCCGTAAAGCCAAGGAAGCGGCAACCTTGAAGGCTGCTTCACTAGAATCGACTTCATGGTAACTACCATCGTATAACTTGGCCTTAACATCAACCAATGGGTAACCGGCTAAGACACCGTTTGCCATTGCTTCTTGCAGACCTTGGTCAACTGAAGGGATAAATTCACGAGGAACAACCCCACCGACGATGCCGTCTTCGAATTCGTAACCCTTACCACGTTCGTTAGGGGTGAATTCGATCCAAACATCACCATATTGACCTTTACCACCAGATTGACGAACAAACTTACCTTGGACCTTAGTTGACTTCGTGAATGCTTCACGGTAGGCAACTTGAGGGGCACCAATGTTAGCTTCAACCTTGAATTCACGCTTCATCCGGTCGATGATGATATCCAAGTGAAGTTCACCCATCCCAGCAATCAGAGTTTCACCAGTTTCAGGATTAGTTTCAGCCTTGAAAGTAGGGTCTTCTTCAGAAAGTTTTTGCAGGGCAGTGTTCATCTTATCTTGGTCAGCCTTCGTCTTTGGTTCTACGGCAACCTGGATAACTGGATCTGGGAAGTTCATAGATTCCAAATGTAATGGGTGATCTGGATCAGTCAAAGAGTCACCAGTAGTGGTGTTCTTCAAACCAATGGCCCCAGCGATATCACCGGAGAAGACTTCTGGAATTTCTTGACGGTGATTTGAATGCATTTGCAGCAAACGACCAACACGTTCACGCTTGTCCTTCGTGGAGTTAAGCACGTAAGAACCAGCTTCCAGAGTACCGGAGTAAACCCGGATGTAAGTCAAACGACCAACGAATGGGTCAGTGGCAACCTTAAATGCTAAGGCAGCAAATGGCGCATCGTCATCGGCACGTAATTCAACGGCTTCGTCAGTATCAGGAACAGTAGCGTTGTAAGGCTTAACATCCAATGGAGATGGTAAGTAGTCCACAACGGCGTCCATCAACATTTGAACACCCTTATCCTTGAAAGCAGAACCGGCGAAGACTGGGAACATTTCCAGCTTCAACGTAGCACGCCGAATAGCGGCCTTAAGTTCTGCCTTGGTGATTTCTTCACCTTCAAGGTACTTTTCCATGATTTCATCATCAACGTCAGCGACGCTTTCGATGATGCTTTCATGGCGCTTCTTAGCTTCTTCAGCCATGTCAGCAGGGATTTCAACGGTGTCCCATGAGGAACCCAATTCATCCTTGTCGTAAACGTAGGCTTTCATTTCGATTAAGTCAACAACACCGGCGAAGTCATCTTCGGCACCGATTGCCATTTGTAAAGCAACCGCGTTGGCTTGTAAGCGTTCGTGAATGGAGTTAACTGAGAAGTCGAAGTCGGCACCCAGCTTATCCATCTTGTTAACGAACACGATACGGGGAACATCGAAATCTGAGGCTTGACGCCAAACAGTTTCGGTTTGAGGTTCAACACCGGCTTGACCGTCTAAGACGGCAACGGCACCATCAAGCACCCGCAAAGAACGTTCAACTTCAACAGTGAAGTCCACGTGCCCTGGAGTATCGATGATGTTGATACGGTGTTGTTTCCATTCGGCCGTCGTAGCGGCTGAAGTGATCGTAATACCCCGTTCTTGTTCTTGTTCCATCCAGTCCATTTGTGAAGCCCCATCATGGGTTTCACCAATCTTGTGGATTTTACCAGTGTAATACAGGATACGCTCAGTAGTCGTCGTCTTCCCGGCATCAATATGAGCCATGATACCGATGTTACGAGTTTTATCAAGCGGAAATTCACGAGTATTAGCCATGATTAATGTGTAACTCCTCTCAAAATTGATCGTAGATTGTGCCAAAAAGTGACTACTAACATCGCAATTGATTTTAGTAGCCACCTCTGGATTAAAGGATTGCTCCCTTAAGTTAGAGATAAGCGGTCACGAGGACGCGCTACTCCAACATTTTATCACACTACGAGTAAAGCAGTGCGATAGCTGCTCTTACCAGCGGTAGTGAGCGAAGGCACGGTTGGCATCTGCCATCCGGTGCGTATCTTCACGCTTCTTAACTGCAGCACCGGTGTTGTTAGCGGCGTCCATGATTTCACGAGCAAGTCGTTCAACCATCGTGTGTTCGCCACGTAAACGAGAGTACTGTACCATCCAACGAAGACCTAAAGTGGTCCGACGGTCTGGCCGAACTTCGATAGGAACTTGGTAGTTTGACCCACCAACACGCCGAGCCTTAACTTCCAAGACTGGCATAACATTCTTCATTGCTTCTTCGAAGACTTCCACTGGATCGTTACCAGTTTCGTTCTTAATGATGTCGAAGGCACCATAAATGATCTTAGTTGAAGTTCCACGTTTCCCATCCATCATCGTGTGGTTGATCAGACGAGTGACCAACTTTGAATTGTAAATTGGATCAGGAAGGACTTCACGCTTTTGTACGTTTCCTTTTCTAGGCATTGTTAATATCCTCCTTGAAATGCTGTTACAGGTCGGTTGACGGCAACCGTGCACCCGACCCTAATATTGAGTCTCGGTTTAGCCCTTAGGCTTCTTAGTCCCATACTTGGAACGACCTTGACGACGGTCAGTAACACCGGCAGTATCGAGGGCACCACGGATAATGTGGTAACGAACCCCAGGTAAATCCTTAACCCGGCCGCCCCGGATAAGCACAACACTATGTTCTTGAAGGTTGTGGCCAATACCAGGAATGTAAGCAGTCACTTCAATTAAGTTTGACAACCGCACACGTGCATATTTACGTAAAGCAGAGTTAGGCTTCTTTGGTGTCATGGTACCGACACGAGTAGCAACCCCACGCTTTTGTGGAGCTGGATTCTTAACTTGAGCTTTTTTGAAACTGTTATACCCGTAGTTTAAAGCTGGGGCATCTGATTTAGAACTTTTAGATTTACGACCTTTACGCACCAATTGGTTGATAGTAGGCATCTAAATAGTCCTCCTTTCCGTATTCTTTCTAGAGTTTTAAGTCCACACATCCAGGTGGTTCATTTTCCTGTAAAGAAAAAAGACGACCCATGTGGAGATTTAATTGAAGTGTCCTCCCCGCCGTCAGTCAGCATGTCCGGTAATGAATACCCGAGACCTGTCTGCGAAAAGCACCTTGAATAGAATACCATGCCAGCATTTGCATGTCAACCGGCCTAACTGGAATTTTCCACAAACATTTCAGCATTTTTTACGGAGTTAATCTATAGAGGTGAAACTTTCATGCTGATAATTCTGTTTATTTACGGCGCTTGCATTGGCTCCGGACTGGTCGCTCTGGCGGACCGCTACGCCACAAACACGTCAATTTTCTATCCAACTTCTCATTGTGACACCTGCCAGACACCCCTGGCCTACTGGCAACTGGTCCCTATCCTGAGCTATCTGTTGCTGCGCGGCCGGTGCCACTACTGCCAAACGATAATTCCGGCAACCAGTCTGCTAGCAGAATTCACGGCGGGACTGGTGCTAACGACACTCACACCGGCAACGATCATTCCCCTACTTTGGCTGGGACTATGGGGATACGCTGCGCTGTGTGATGCGCGGACCCAGACATTTCCGGGGTGGGTGAGCTGGGTGACTATTCCTATAATGTTCATGATGAACTCGCCAGTTATCGTCCTTATCACAATTATTTTGTTAGTTGGAATCCATTTAGTTTGGTCACATTGGCCTAATCCACTAATTGGCGATGGTGATTTGGAAATAATTTTGAGCTACCATCTGCTTCATGGAATAACTGTAACCGCACAGTGGCTACTAACTGCCAGCCTTATAGCCATGATCTATTCTGGCACCAAAACACGTATTCCTTTTCTTCCTTTCCTATTAGTGAGTGCTCTAGGGTGGTGGCTATCTCAATGAAGCCTACCGCTAATAGCTTTAAAGAAGCTGAGACAACAAAAATCAGTCAAAAACACACCGCTAATGCATTCTCCGTTAACCGTCATCTTATTAACGCTAAATGGTATCACGATAAATTTTTAAAATTGCCTCTTCCCAAAGCCGTCAAAGAATCACTTTATCAATCTGCTATGACCATCCTTGAGCATCGAAATGGATCTGATTTTGAAGATCTTTATGCCATTGATATCGAAACTGGAACCGTCATAATCTGTAGTCGGCAGGCCACAACTCCTTTACAAGTCGGATTTAAAATAGCTGACTAGCATCACATCATCGCCGTCAATCAAATGGTCGTCCTGCTACATAACCATCCTGGAAGCACACGTCCTTCTATTACAGATATACGTACACTTTACACAGAAAAACTGGTACTAGCCAGTGTCATCATTGGCCATGACGGGTCCGTTCAATTTCTCACTCTCCCTACTCAAGGTCAACCAATAGATAAGCTATTTGATTTCTGGTATACTGCGAACAAGCAAAGTGGCTCAACGAATCAAGAAGCTGTCCTCAAAGCAACTGACAAAATCTACGAAATAGGAGCTGTCTGTTTTGAAACCTATTAAAAATGCAGAATATGGTTTACTAATCGATGAGCCCGAGGCAAGGGCCCTAACGCCTGAAGAAATGAAGCATATGGCTGACCAGGAAAAGGACCCAGTCTACCAAGAATGGATGCGCCAAAAAGAGGCCGAAGCAGAGAAACTCTTTAACTTACGACCATCCTCACACTAAACTCCACTGAAAATACACACACTAATATGTACGTGGCTCGCAATCGGCACAGTGGATTGCGAGCCCTTTTTCTATCCCAAAGTGCGCCACGATTCAAGTATCTACGCCTATAAAAAAGGACCCCCACCCGGCAATTGCCAGACAGGAGTCCTTTTCTCTCTAGTGCTCAGAGTCTAAACGGCTCGTTCCACACTCTACTTAGCTGTCACTAAGCTTGAGAGTCTTCTTGCATTTGTTTTTCCAAATCGCTGATGGAGTAGACGCCTTCGGTCGATGAGCCACCGACTTCTTTGGGCTTGATCTGACGGTAATCTGGCATCCCAGTCCCGGCAGGAATAATCTTCCCAATAATAACGTTTTCCTTCAAACCAACCAGTGGATCGTTCTTGCCCCGAATAGCAGCATCGGTCAAGACACGCGTCGTTTCCTGGAAGGATGCGGCTGATAAGAAACTGTTCGTTTCCAAAGCAGCCTTGGTGATCCCCAAGATAACTGGACGTGCGGTAGCAGCAATGCCACCATCGATCAACGTCTGGTAGTTAGCACGACGGAAGTCTTGGATATCCATCAAGGTACCAGGCAGAACGTCGGTATCGCCCGGATCCATGATCCGAACCTTACGTAACATTTGCCGAACCATGATTTCCACGTGCTTATCACTGATAGCAACACCTTGCATCCGGTAAACACGTTGCACTTCACCTAAGATGTAAGTTTCAGTTGATAAGACATCGCGAACCCGCAGCATTTCCTTAGGATCAACAGACCCATAGTTCAATGCAGACCCACGGTGGATAAAGTCGCCTTCAGTGACCCGCATGCGGGCAGTGATTGGTAACGTGTAACTCCGCGTATCAGCTTCACCCTTAATGGTAATTTCCTTCGTCCGTTCTGCTGGGTTTTCTTCGATTGATTCAACCGTCCCAGTAACTTCGGTAATTTCAGCTTTACCTTTAGGGTTCCGAGATTCAAATAATTCTTGAACACGAGGAAGCCCTTGGGTGATATCTTCGTTCCCGGCAACACCACCGGTATGGAAGTTACGCATGGTCAGCTGGGTCCCTGGTTCACCGATAGATTGCGCGGCAACAGTTCCGACAGCTTCACCAACTTCAACTTCGTCACCAGTAGCCATGTTCCGGCCGTAACAATGTTCACAAACACCATGTTCAGTGTTGCAAGTAAAGGCGGAACGAATGGTAACTTCTTCAACACCAGCATCAACGATCTTTTGTGCGGTGTCTTCGACGATCATTTGGTTCTTAGGAACGATAAC
The DNA here is from genome assembly GCF_016861695.1 of Levilactobacillus andaensis. GTDB lineage: Bacteria > Bacillota > Bacilli > Lactobacillales > Lactobacillaceae > Levilactobacillus > Levilactobacillus andaensis. Next base: position 208,961 of record NZ_BOLP01000004.1, read on the forward strand.
GTCCCCAGTCTTTGGATCGTAGACGGTCTTTTGGGTGTAACGCCCTAAGATCCGGTCGTACAATGGTTCGATCATTTCGTTACCATCAGTGATGGCACGAATCTTCAAACCACGGTCAGTCCCACAATCCTTTTCCCGAATGATAACGTCTTGCGCAACATCGACCAGCCGCCGAGTCAGGTAACCTGAGTTGGCAGTCTTGAGGGCCGTATCGGTCATCCCTTTACGAGCACCATGGGTCGAAATGAACATTTCCATAACCGTCAGGCCTTCACGGAAGTTAGACGTGATCGGCAACTCCATGATTTCACCGTTAGGAGCGGCCATCAGACCACGCATCCCGGCAAGTTGCGTAAAGTTAGAAATGTTCCCACGAGCACCAGAATCACTCATCATAAAGATAGGGTTCTGTTGGTCGAAACTGTGAATCAAGGCGTTTTGAATGTCGTCCTTAGCATCGTTCCAGATTCCAATAACTCGTTCGTAACGTTCATGATCGGTAATCAGACCACGACGGAATTGCTTGGTAACCGTAGCAACCTGCTTGTGGGCTTCGTCGATAATTTCTGGCTTTTCTTTCAAGTCAGTCACATCGACCATCCCAACAGTCAGGCCAGACTTAGTTGATTCGTTGTAACCCAAGTCCTTGATGCGGTCAAGCAACTTCGACGTTGCCGTTACCTTGTATTGCTGGTAAACGGCCGCAATAATGTCGGACAAGAAGCCCTTCTTAAATGGTCCGATAATTTCAGCATTTTGCAGGTAATCGTGAATGTCTTCGCCCGGTGCCAAGAAGTATTTGTCAGGGACGTAGCCGTTCAGGTTCGTGCTGGTTGGTTCGTTCAAGTATGGGAATGACTTAGGCAGGATGTTGTTGAAAATCAACTTCCCAACGGTCGTCACCATAATCTTGGTGCGTTGATCATCCGTAAACGGCTTATCAGGCATCGAGGAAACTTGAACACCGACCCGACTGTGCCAGTGAACTAAACCGTTCCGGTAAGCCAGGACAGCTTCGTTGAGGTCGGTAAAGATCATACCTTCCCCTTCACGATTATCTTCTTCCATGGTCAGGTAGTAGTTCCCGATAACCATATCTTGTGAAGGCGCAACAACTGGCTTACCACTGGCAGGAGCCAAAATGTGGTGAGCAGCCAGCATCAGCAAACGTGCTTCAGCTTGTGCTTCGTCAGATAAAGGAACGTGGATGGCCATTTGGTCCCCATCGAAATCGGCGTTGTAAGCTTCACAAGCCAATGGGTGAAGCCGCATTGCCTTACCACTAACCAAAACAGGTTCGAACGCTTGAATCCCCAAACGGTGAAGCGTAGGGGCCCGGTTCAACAGAACAGGGTGTTCCTTGATGACGTCTTCCAAAACATTAAAGACATCGTCATCTTCACGGTCAATTTGGCGCTTGGCGTTCTTGATGTTAGAAGCTAACCCACGAGCAACCAATTCCTTCATGATAAATGGCCGGAATAATTCCAAAGCCATTGGAACTGGCAGACCCATTTGGTTGAACTTGAGGGAAGGACCTACGTCGATAACGGAACGACCAGAGTAGTCAACCCGCTTCCCTAACAAGTTTTGACGGAACCGACCTTGCTTCCCTTTCAACATGTGTGAAAGAGACTTCAATGGACGGTTACCAGGACCAGCCACTGGACGGCCACGACGACCGTTATCAATCAAGGCGTCAACGGCTTCTTGTAACATCCGCTTTTCGTTTTGAACGATAATACCAGGTGCATTTAAGTCCAGTAAACGCTTCAACCGGCTGTTCCGGTTGATAACCCGCCGGTACAAGTCGTTCAGGTCGGACGTTGCGAAACGACCACCTTCGAGTTGTACCATTGGACGAAGATCAGGTGGGATTACCGGAATAGCATCCATTACCATCCACTCCGGACGGTTACCAGATGTCACGAAGGCTTCCAAGATGTCCAAACGACGAACGGCACGCGTCCGCTTTTGGCCAGTGGCTTCCTTCAATTCTTCCTTTAATTCCTTGACTTCTTTTTCAAGGTCTACGGCCATCAACAATTTCTTGATGGCTTCGGCACCCATTTCAGCCTTAAAGGCAGTGCTACCGTATTCGATGAGCTTGTCACGGTAATCACGTTCGGAAAGCAATTGCTTCTTTTCGAGTGGCGTGTTACCTGGATCTAAGACCACGTAGGAAGCGAAGTAAATAATTTCTTCCAACGCACGGGGACTCATGTCGAGGACTAAGCCCATCCGACTTGGGATACCCTTGAAGTACCAGATGTGAGTGACAGGAGCAGCCAATTCGATATGGCCCATCCGTTCACGACGAACCTTAGAACGGGTAACTTCAACCCCACAACGGTCACAAACGACACCCTTGTAACGGATCCGCTTGTATTTCCCACAGGCACATTCCCAGTCCTTAGTAGGGCCAAAAATCCGCTCGTCGAATAGCCCGTCTTTTTCAGGCTTTAATGTCCGGTAGTTGATGGTTTCAGGCTTTTTGACTTCCCCGTAAGACCAGCTACGGATCTTATCAGGTGAAGCCAGCCCGATCTGCATGCTTTCGAACTTATTGACATCGACCAAAGAAGCGACCTCCCTTATTAATTAGTCTTGAGTGTTCGGTTGACTTTCATTTTTCGTAGGTGCAGGCGTTGCCTTAGCATCATCGGTCTGAGCAGCGGCTTTCCGTTGTTCTTCTTGCTGTTGCGCGTACTTGCTCAAAGCATCAACGTTCACAACATCATCGTCATCATCGTCCATATCGCGGAGTTCGATTTCTTCGTTGTTCCCGTTTAAGACCTTCATGTCCAGCCCTAAGGATTGTAATTCCTTGACCAGAACACGGAATGATTCAGGCACACCAGGCTTAGGAATTGGATCGCCCTTAACGATAGCTTCGTAGGTCTTAACCCGACCAACCACGTCATCGGACTTGTACGTCAAGATTTCTTGTAACGTATAAGCGGCACCGTAAGCTTCCAAAGCCCAAACTTCCATTTCACCAAACCGTTGGCCACCAAATTGCGCTTTACCACCAAGTGGTTGTTGCGTAACCAGTGAGTAAGGTCCGATGGAACGGGCGTGCATCTTGTCGTCGACCATGTGGGCCAACTTCAGGTAGTTCATGACACCAACGGCAACCCGCTTGTCGAATGGTTCACCGGTCCGGCCATCGTATAAGACAGTCTTAGCATCGGCAGCCATCCCAGCTTCCTTAACAGCGTCCGCGATATCAGTATCTTGGGCACCATCGAAGACAGGCGTCGCAATGTGAATGCCCAACTTACGAGCAGCCATCCCCAAATGCAATTCGAGCACTTGCCCGATGTTCATCCGAGAAGGCACACCCATTGGACTCAGCATGATGTCGATTGGCGTCCCATCTGGCATGTACGGCATATCTTCTTCAGGGATAACGACTGAAACAGTCCCCTTGTTACCGTGACGACCAGACATCTTGTCCCCAACTTGGATCTTCCGCTTTTGCGCGATGTAGACCCGAACCATCATGTTAACACCAGGAGAAAGTTCATCACCATTTTCACGTGTGAAGATCTTAACGTCCTGGATGATCCCGCCACCACCATGTGGAACCTTAAGTGAAGTATCCCGAACTTCGCGAGCCTTTTCACCAAAGATAGCATGGAGTAACCGTTCCTCAGCGGATAATTCAGTCACACCCTTAGGCGTCACTTTACCAACTAAGATGTCGCCGTCTTGAACTTCGGCACCAACACGGATAATCCCGTCTTCGTCCAAGTTCTTCAAGGCGTCTTCACCCACGTTAGGAATTTCGCGAGTCATTTCTTCAGGTCCAAGCTTCGTGTCACGTGCTTCTGATTCGTATTCTTCAATATGAATCGACGTGTAAACGTCATCGCGAACCAAACGTTCGTTGATTCCGATGGCATCTTCGAAGTTGTACCCTTGCCAAGTCATGAAGGCAACTAATGGGTTTTGACCTAAAGCCAATTCCCCATTTTCCATTGAAGGACCATCAGCCAAGATTTCGTCGTTGTCGACGTGATCGCCAACCTTAACGATTGGACGTTGGTTGTAGTTCTTCCCACCGTTTGACCGGCGGAACTTCATGAGCTTGTAAGTGTCGAGCGCACCGTCTTCACGCCGTACGCGGATTTCCCGTGCATCAACGTATTCAACAGTTCCGTCGTGTTGGCTGATTAAGGCAACACCGGAATCATGCGCTGCTTTGTATTCAATACCAGTCCCAACTAATGGGGCGTGAGGGTCCAGCAATGGCACAGCTTGCCGTTGCATGTTGGCACCCATCAAGGCCCGGTTGGAGTCATCGTTTTCCAAGAAAGGAATACATGCCGTGGCCACAGCAACTACTTGCTTAGGCGAAACATCCATGTAGTCAATCCGGTCCGCACTGGTTTCAATGTTTTCGGACTTTGCACGTGCCATGATGGTGTCGGTATCAAATGAACCGTCATCGTTCAATGGCGTGTTGGCTTGAGCCACCACGTAGTTATCTTCTTCGTCAGCCGTCAGGTAATCGATCTTGTCGGTAACCTTGTGCGTATCCCATGAGACACGACGGTATGGCGTTTCGATGAAGCCGTAGCGGTTAACCCGTGCATAACTGGACAAACTGTTGATCAACCCAATGTTAGGTCCTTCAGGCGTTTCAATTGGGCACATCCGGCCATAGTGGGTATAGTGAACGTCCCGGACTTCATATCCGGCACGGTCACGCGTCAAACCACCAGGTCCAAGGGCAGACAAACGCCGCTTATGGGTTAATTCACCCAGTGGGTTGGTCTGATCCATGAATTGTGACAATTGAGATGAACCGAAGAATTCCTTAATGGAAGCAACCACTGGCCGAATGTTGATCAATTGTTGTGGCGTTACCGTCGCAGCATCTTGAATTGACATCCGTTCACGCACAACCCGTTCCATCCGAGATAACCCGATCCGGAATTGGTTTTGCAGGAGTTCACCCACGGAACGAATCCGCCGGTTACCCAAGTGGTCAATATCATCGGTGTTCCCGATGCCTAATTGTAAGTTGAAGAAGTAGTTCATGGAAGCAATGATATCAGCTGGACGAATGTGCTTCAGCTTGATATCAATGTTGCCATTCCCAATAACGGGAACTTCTTGTTCAGGGTCATCTGGTGATTGCACCTTGATGATCTGTAACTTCAATGGTTCAGTGACAACGGCTTCGTCTGAAGGTTGGAAAGTTACCATCTTGAAGTCTTCTTGGTCCAAGAATGGTGCCAAGGTCTTCATGACGTCCTTGTCAACGACCGTGCCCTTTTGTGCGATAACTTCACCGGTATCTGGGTCAGCTAACGTTTCGGCTAAGGTCAGGCCCAGTAACCGGGTCTTCAAGCTTAACTTCTTGTTGGTCTTGTAACGACCAACGGGAGCCATGTCGTAACGCTTTGGATCAAAGAACCGTGCAGTCAGCAAACTCCGTGAAGAGTCAGCCGTCTTAGGTTCACCTGGACGTAGGCGTTCGTAGATGTCCTTTAAGGATTCTTCGACACGTGAATCGTCGGTGTTCTTGTGAATATCCTTTTCCAACGTTGCCATTAAGCTTTCGTTGTCACCTAAGATATCCAAGATTTCGTCATCGGAACCGAACCCTAATGCCCGAACTAATTCGGTCATTGGAATCTTCCGTGTCCGGTCGATTCGAACGTAAGAGATGTTCTTAGCGTCCGTTTCAAATTCTAGCCAAGCCCCCCGGTTAGGAATAACCGTGGCACCGTAAACGGTCCGGCCATTCTTATCGGTATCTTCATTGAAGTAAACTCCTGGTGACCGGACTAATTGAGAAACAATAACCCGTTCTGCCCCGTTGATAATGAAGGTCCCTTGGGCCGTCATTAATGGGAAGTCACCGAAGAAGACATCTTGCGACTTAATTTCACCCGTTTCGTGGTTGGTCAAACGTAAGGTGACGTGAAGTGGTGCTGAATAGTTCGCGTCGTGTTCCCGTGCTTCATCCACGCTATATTTGGGTTCCAGTAATTGATAATCAACAAACTCTAACGAAAGGTTTCCTTGAAAATCTTCGATTGGCATGATGTCGTCGAACATATCACGCAAACCTTCGTCGAGGAACCAGTTGTAAGAATTGGTTTGAATCTCGATTAAGTTAGGTAAATCAAGAACTTCCTTGATCCGCGAATAGCTACGGCGAGTACGGTGTTTCCCGTATTTCACTAAGTGTCCTGCCAAGTTGTTCACCTCTCCTATTTATTCTGTGGACTGGCCAAACCGTTATGTTACATTTTGATTACAAATTACTTTTGACCCGGTTTTTTGGCAAAAAAAATCCAAAAACAAACCCAATTTGATTTGCTTTTGGCTTCTTATAACGGCAACGCCGGACAATAGATCGTCGCTGCCAATTTCAGTTCACAGTTGCATACGAATAATATAATACTAAATTAGTTCTGAAATGTCAATGACGAACACTCATGATTTCTGGCTAAAACCTGATTATCACCAGAAACTGGTTCCCCTACTTCTTAACTGCGACGCCAAATAGAATCAGGCGAACCAGTGCCACCGTTTGCTCGTGTTGTGAAGCATCTGCCGCCCCGACGTGGTGGAATGTATTGAAGAGCGGACTGAGGCTCGTGAGATAGAAGGATGCGGCATCCTGAGGCGCAATGTCTGGTTGTAGCGTTACGATCCCCAATTCAAAGAAATGTTGGAGTGGCCCCACGTAATCCTGGCCAAACACCATCCCAAGTTGCCGCTTATTTTCCGGCTTGAGATACTTAAAGCTGCTGTGGATCACCGTAAAGACATCGCGGGGATGAATCGCAGTCAACACTTCCGTAATCTGAACCAAGGCGTCAACGGGGTCAGGATTCTCCGCAACGGCTAGCTGCTCGTTGACCTGAGTCAATCCTGCCCTAATTTCAGCCCCCACAGTTTTAATGACCTCAAGAAAAATAACCTCTTTGTCACTAAAGTGGTGGTACAGTGCCGGTTGTGTAATGCCCACTTCTTTTGCAATATCTCTGGTAGAGGTTGCTTGATACCCCTGCGACAAGAACTGCTCCCGTGCGGCCTCTAAAATGGCCGTGTGCGTGTGGGTCAACTGCTCTTCTCTTTTCATTGGTGGCTCCCGTCCTTTCGTCTCTCGTACTGTAAGTGTACCACAGCCACTTATCACCAGCTAGACCAAGTAACAGTTAATGCTTACGATTCGTGTAAAATGACCGCGCTCCGGCTGCCAGGGATTCCGCCTGCTGTGGGGACGCTCCGGACTGAGGAACGGTCCTCTCGCTCGCTTTTAAGCCGCGAAGATCATGCGTCTTAAAAGTCGCCCATCCCTGACCTCCTCCGGCTCTGATTGTGCCACTTCAATTACAGCCATTCACTGCTTTAGACTGTGCTCAAATCGTCCTGTAGATGTCCTGATACAAGTGCTGTAACGACGCCATCTGTACGAGCATAGTCGGTATGAGTCTGGCCAATACCCATTCCAGCTAGCCAGCGACTGCCGCACTCAACTCGAATAGTGAATGGCAAACACAACGACAACCTGCTTCTCCCCACTCAGACCATCACTACTAGTCCGCACCAAATTATCTCCTTCCACCCACCTTCTACAATAAAAAGCAGTGTGCCCAGGTCATCCCCAGCGCACACTGCTTTCAATCGGTTCAGTTTAGTTCGTGGCAACCGCCGTTTTCTTGGTGGCTGACTTGACGCTGACCGTGATCTTACCTTGGGTGGCCCCAATCGTCACTTGGTCGTTGGTCTTGACCTCGCCATTTAAGAGTTCTTCACTCAGCTTATCCTCAACCTGCGTTTGCAGTGCCCGACGGATCGGCCGTGCCCCATATTCTGGGTCAAAGCCCGCCTTGGCCACGGCATCAATCGCTGCAGGTGTAATCTTCAGCTTGATGTCTTGCTCTGCCACGCGGTCGACAATCTGCTTAGCCATCAACTTCACAATTTCGTGGAGTTCTGGCTTCTTCAGGGAGTGGAAGATGACCGTTTCGTCAATCCGGTTCAAGAATTCTGGCCGGAATGATTGCTTCAACGTTTCCCGGATGGTTTGTGCCATTGCCCGGTAATCGTTGGCCATATCTTCGGCACCGAAACCAACGGTCTTTTCATCCCGTAACTTCGTTGCCCCCAAGTTGGACGTCATAATCAGAATTGTATTTCTGAAATCAACCTTCCGTCCTTTGGAATCAGTCAAGTAACCGTCATCTAAGACTTGAAGTAAAATGTTGAAGACATCTGGATGGGCCTTTTCAACTTCATCAAAGAGCACAACAGAGTATGGCTTTTGACGAACCTTTTCCGTCAACTGGCCACCCTCGTCGTAGCCTACGTAACCTGGCGCGGACCCAATCAAACGACTGGTCGAGTATTTCTCCATGTATTCGCTCATGTCGACCCGAATCATGTTGTCTTCGGAACCAAACATCGCTTCGGCCAAAGCCTTAGCTAATTCGGTCTTCCCGACACCGGTTGGTCCGAGGAACATAAAGGACCCAATTGGCCGGTTCGGATCTTTCAATCCGGAGCGGGCCCGCCGAATGGCACGAGAAACGGCTGAAACAGCTTCTTCTTGCCCAACTACCCGTTCATGTAAAATCTTTTCCAAATTGACCAGACGATCTGCATCCGTTTGCTTCAACTGGGTAACGGGAACGCCCGTCCACTCAGCGACAACGTCTGCCACGTCTTCACCGGTCACGTTTAAACTGTAGTGCCGTTCCGGTGCATCGGCAGCGGCCGCAGCAGCCTTGGCCTTCCGTGCTTCGATTTTCTCACGTAACTGCATTTCTTTCGTCCGCAGTTCCGCAGCCTTTTCGAAGTTTTGGTCTTCAATGGCCGCTTCCTTGTCAGCAGACAGCTGATTCAGTTCTTGAACCTGCTTGCTAGCTGGCGTTGGCTTGTCCATTTGGTCGATGCGGACCTTGGCAGAGGCTTCATCCATCAAGTCGATCGCCTTATCTGGTAAGAAACGGTCGCTGATGTAACGGGTGGACAGCTTTACAGCTTGGTCCAGTGCTTCATCGCTAATGTTGACGTGATGGTGATCCTCATACCGTGGCCGTAAGCCCTTCAAAATTTCTAAGGCTTCGTCCGGCGTTGGTTCGTCGACCTGAACGGTAGCAAACCGCCGTTCCAGCGCAGCATCGGATTCAATGTACTTTTGGTATTCGTCCAACGTGGTGGCCCCAATGGTTTGGAGTTCACCCCGTGCTAAGGCTGGCTTTAAGATGTTCGAGGCATCGATGGCCCCTTCAGCCCCCCCAGCACCGATCAGTGTGTGTAACTCATCAATGAAGAGAATGACTTGGCCATCGTTGTAGATTTCTTCGATAACCTTCTTCAAACGGTCTTCAAATTCACCACGGTACTTGGTCCCAGCAACTAATGAGCCCATGTCGAGCATCATCAGCCGTTTCTGTTGCATGTCTTCTGGAACATCGCCGGCAACGATCCGTTGGGCCAAGCCCTCGGCAATCGCCGTCTTCCCGACACCAGGTTCCCCAATCAAAACAGGGTTGTTCTTGGTCCGCCGACTCAGGATCTGGATGACCCGCTTAACTTCCTTGTTCCGACCAACCGTTGGGTCCATGCGACCTTCCTTGGCTGATTCGGTTAAGTCCCGGGCCAGAGAATCCAGCGTTGGCGTTCCACCTTGTGGGGCGCCCCGCCGAGCACGGGCATCGTTACGACGCTTAGGTGTGTCAGAAATCCCTAACTTGCGCAGCACTACCTTACGGGCATCGACGAGTTCAACATTTAAGTTCTTCAGGATTCGGGAAGATAAAATCGTTTCATCACTCAATAGTGCCAGTAGCAAGTGTTCCGTGCCGATCTTAGTTGCGCCCAACCGCTTAGCTTCATCGCCAGCTAAGGCTAACATTGCCTTGGCCTTTGGCGAGTATGGCAGGTAGCTATCCTTATCGACATTCGCTAAGGTCCCGTAGCCGGTAAAACGTTCAATTTCTTCACGAACGTCATCATCGGTTACAGAAAACTGCTGTAAAACCTTGTTGGCAATACCATTTTTTTCAATGGTGAGGGCCAGCAATAAGTGTTCCGTACCCACCGCTTGGTGCTTAAAATATTTTGCTTGTTCCTGTGCCAAAACTAAGACACTCTTAGCACTCGGTGTAAATAGGTTATCCATTGCAACTCCTCACTTTCTCAACTTTCGTAACGCAGATGGTTCAAAATAGAAATCAAGACGCGTGCCCGAATCTGCTGATCCAGGTCACGATCGCCAGTATTAATGGCGTCCTTATCGATTGCGGCCAAAATGATATTAACCTCTCGCCGGCTCACAGCTCCCGCCTCAAACAGGCTACGCACGACCGCTAAACCGTCGTGCCGGGAGATGTGGTCGCCCACAGCCGTCACGAGAGAGTCAATAAAGTCTAAGTTGTCGAGGAGCTTTACCTTTTCAATGCGGATATAACCGCCGCCACCCCGTTTACTCTGGACCACGTAACCGTCCTGGATGGTAAAACGCGTCTTAATCACGTAATTGATCTGTGAAGGCACCACGTTAAACTGGTCGGCAATTTCCGCTCTGCGGATCTCCACCTGCTGGGACTCAGCCAAAATCTGCTTAAGGTAAGACTCAATAATATCTGAAATATTTTGATTCTCCATTATCGTCCCCCCTTCAGTGCAGCTTTCTTGACTAATGTTGACTAATATTATACGAACTTCCAGTAAAAATGCAACGGATTAGACCGCGTTTCTCTAAGAAGTTCTGGTAATCCATCATACCAAATAATCTTTGACCTTCCAAACAATTAGCGTGACATGATTACTATTCGCTTAAAATGCACCGTGATTGTGGTAGCTGGCGTGCACTGCGGCTACTAGGGAGTTCACCTGCTGTACGGATGCTTACCGTCCTCATTGATTAGTTCATGCGACAAGTGATTAGATTGGCACACAGAGCGTCATTGACCACTTATGCCCTGGCTCGTTACAATTTGAAAGATTTTGTTCCCAGCTTCGACTTAAACCTACTATAGGAAAGTCACACCGTCGATGACAGCATCATTTTTAAACAGCAATCAGTTCTTCACCGATCACAATAGCCCTTAGACTCAATTCCATTTTAACCTATTATAATGGCTCGCTTCCATTAAGTTGACTTGCTTAGGGTTAGTGTTGACCAGTCTTCATGCCAACCATCTGACCGCGGGGATCTCCCGCCAAAGCCATCAGCCATTCTCAGGGCAGAAAAAAAGAGAACCAATTCGTAATGAACTGATTCTCTAACTTTATTATATGTAGTCTCGGGATAAAAAAATCGGGAAGACAAGATTTGAACTTGCGACCCCCACGTCCCGAACGTGGTGCTCTACCAAGCTGAGCTACTTCCCGAGATAGCCCGCTGGCGAACTGGTAACGCCAGTTAATCGGGAAGACAGGATTCGAACCTGCGACCCCCTGGTCCCAAACCAGGTGCTCTACCAAGCTGAGCTACTTCCCGAAAAAATTGCCCATAATTACTTATAAGCAACAAAAATGCACCCAGTAGGAGTCGAACCTACAACCTTCTGATTCGTAGTCAGACACTCTATCCAGTTGCGCTATGGGTGCATAATTATTAAGTTAAATGCCGAGGACCGGGATCGAACCGGTACGGTCATCACTGACCGCAGGATTTTAAGTCCTGTGCGTCTGCCAATTCCGCCACCCCGGCAAAAGGGCAAAAGCGGAAGACGGGATTCGAACCCGCGACCCCCACCATGGCAAGGTGATGTTCTACCACTGAACTACTTCCGCAAATTGGCTATTTGGTTTTTTGGAACCATGCCGACTAGAGGATTCGAACCTCCGACCTCCTCATTACTAGTGAGATGCTCTGCCAACTGAGCTAAGTCGGCAAAATATTTTAACAATATTTTGCAATATTTGGTTAATGCAGGTGAAGGGACTCGAACCCCCACGTCATAAGACACTAGAACCTAAATCTAGCGCGTCTGCCAGTTCCGCCACACCTGCAACGTTGGCGAACTAACGCCAGGGACCTAGGTCCCAATGGAGGATACAGGGCTCGAACCTGTGACCCTCTGCTTGTAAGGCAGACGCTCTCCCAACTGAGCTAATCCTCCATATCATCCGAACTGAGAAACAACTCTCTCAATCGAAACAACTATTATAATTTACCATGCCGACGAAAACTTGTCAACATCTTTTTTAAATTGTTTTGAATAAATATTCGTGAACTGAATAACTACTCTCGTAACAACAAATAATATTGTATCGTATCCCCAGAAAAAAAGCTAGGCCTTTTTTGAATTTTTTTGCAAAAAGTTTTAAAAACTTGCTTATTCCGTTTAGAATTGCCTTCGCTACTGGCTTTGTTGGCCAAAAAAATTCGAATTCAAGGCGTAATATCTTCAAATACGACCGGCTACTCGTTCCTCATACAACGATGCATGCTGTCTGAATAAGCACGCATCACCGGAACAACCGTCAGAATGGCTGTTTATCCATTTATCCCTACCACCATCCCAATACCGTCTAATTTCCTTGCTCGCGACGTAACCACCCTGCCCTAACCTTTTTCCCTACGTCACTTGCCGCCCACTACCGTCGCCAATCTAGCCCTGCACGCGATAAAAAAGCCCCCACCAATGACGACTGTCATCAGTTGGAGCTTTCGCGTTTCAATTTTAGCTTACTTGGTGATCTTGGTGACGCCACCCATGTAAGGAACCAAGACTTCTGGGATGGTAACGGTGCCGTCTGCGTTTTGGTAGTTTTCCAAGATAGCAGCGACAGTCCGGCCAACGGCCAAACCAGAGCCGTTCAGTGCGTGGACGTATTGGAGCTTACCATTGTCGTCACGGTACTGGATGTGTGCCCGGCGAGCCTGGAAGTCCGTGGTGTTGGAACAGCTGGAGATTTCACGGTAAGTGTTCTGTTCTGGGAACCAGACCTCCAAATCGTGCGTCATTGCGGCCGTAAAGCTCATATCGCTCGTGGTCAGGGTAATCACGTGGTATGCCAGGCCTAACTTCTGTAAGAGGTCCTCAGCGTGCTTAGTCAACGCTTCAAGTTCGTCCCATGAGTTTTCTGGCTTACAGAACTTGACCATTTCAACCTTGTTAAATTGGTGTAAACGAATCAAACCACGGGTATCGCGACCGGCACTCCCGGCTTCTGACCGGAATGCTGGCGTTAAGGCCGTGAACCAGACTGGCAGGTCCTCTTCTGGGATCACTTCGTCACGGTAGTAGTTGACCAATGGTACTTCGGCCGTTGGGATCAACGTCATGTCTTCGTCACGTAATTGGTAAACGTCTTGCTTGAACTTAGGGAATTGGCCAGTCCCATACATGGAGTCGTCATTGACGATGTAAGGTGGCAGAACTTCCTTGAAGCCAGCCTTGGTGTTTTCATCCAGGAAAAAGTTGTAGACGGCCCGTTCCAGACGCGCACCCAATCCTAAATAGTAGAGGTAACGGCTACCGGAAACCTTGGCACCAGCTTCGAAGTCCAAGATGCCTAAGTTTTCACCCAACTCATAGTGCGCCTTAGGGGTGAAGTCCATGTTAGGCTTTTCGCCCCACTTACGGAGTTCCACGCTACCATCTTCGGTCAAGCCAACGGGAACGTTGTCGTTAGGAATGTTTGGCAAGTGTGCCGCTGCATCGTGGACTTGTTCCTTTAAGGTATCGAGTTCCGTGTCGATGGTCTTGATATCGGCGCTCACCTGACGCATTTCGGTAATCTTGTCGTCAGCGTCTTTCTTGTCGCGCTTCAGTTGTGAAATTTCATCGGACACCGTGTTACGTTGGGCCTTCATGTTTTCACTCTTCACAATCAGGTCACGACGTTGCTTGTCTAAGGCCAACAAGCTGTCGATGTCGGCTGGGTCGACCCCACGTGTTGCTAATTTTTCCTTGATGAAATCTGGTTCGTTACGAATCAACTTTAAATCTAACATATGTCTGTTTCTCCCTTCGATTTCACGGATGATACAAAAAAAGCCTCCGTCACATGGGACGAAGACCTTCGCGGTACCACCCAAGTTCGTAGCTAGTCTCCTAGTTACACCCTTGAACATGATAACGGTTTGCACCGTGCGGCATTACCCGCCCACTTCTTTAGTGCTGGAATGTTCGACGTCGCGGTTTGCAGCTTTCCCCGCTTCTCTGGCCGTCTACTGAATAGGCACCTCACGTGTTTACTAATTGGTCATATCATACCGCATTTTCACGGCGATGACAACGACTAAAGTGACGCAATCTTTTCATCGATCAAATGTAAAACTTCTTCACGCGCAGCTGGGTTTTCAACGAAGTCCAACTTGTCGCCGTCAATCTGCATCTTAGGTGACTTGTCGTAGGCGTTGTACCAGTTCACGTAACGTTGGTCGAGTTGTTGGTAGTATTCGTACAGACTTGGATCATGGTCGATCTGTTCGTATGACCGGCCACGCTTCTTGATCCGTTCCAACATCGTTTCAAAGGAGATGTTGATGTGGATCAATAAGTCTGGGTTCTTCTTGTGCGTGGCGTCGGGCAGTTCCTGCATCATGTTAGCCAACAGGGAGTCGTAGATATCAACTTCCGTGCTGGTGGCGCGGCCCAAGTCGGCGTTCAAATGAAAGAGCAAGGAGTCTTCAAAGATCGACCGATCCAAGACACTCTCATCGTCGGCGTTAGCGGCCTTGATGCTGTCCAAACGCTTGTTTAAAAAGTAGATTTGTAATAAGAAGGCATACTTTTGAGGATTTTGGTAGAACAACGGCAAAATTTTATTGTCATCGACTGATTCGTAAAAAGCTGGTTTGTGTAAATGTTCGGCTAACAAAGTGGTCAGACTCGTTTTGCCGGCGCCAATGGTTCCGGATAGTACAAGCATGCAATCTCTCCTTTAAATAACGACGTGCCGGTTATCCCGACACCACAACTGTTTTAATGGTTCCTACTAACCCACTCAATTCACGACTGGGCCCGAAAAATTCAACACCACATATTGTACCAACCTCACTCACAAAAGACAATATGTTGTCCTAAATTCGGTCTGGCCGGTT
Source organism: Levilactobacillus andaensis (assembly GCF_016861695.1). Lineage (GTDB taxonomy): Bacteria > Bacillota > Bacilli > Lactobacillales > Lactobacillaceae > Levilactobacillus > Levilactobacillus andaensis. The sequence goes on from NZ_BOLP01000004.1 coordinate 223,998, forward strand.
TTCGTGATTTGGGTTGTTGACGGACAAGAAGCGGCGCCCGGTGGGGATTTCCCCGACCAGTCGCCGCCTCGATTTATTTAAATTTTTCGTGTGCCCACACGTTTTTGTTTCGAGAAATATGATTAATCGTTCGCAGTCGTCTTAGCTTCCTTTAACGTGCCGTCCTTGTGGACTGGTGCCACGTCAACTTCACTGAGTGGAATTAACTTCGTGTGCTTCTTGATCTTGTAACCCACGTAAAGGATCAAGACTAATGGCACACTGATGTAGGTGATCAGGACTTGTTCCCAGTTACCTGAGAAGAAGGATTGTGGATCTTGACCCACGATGACCGCCACACACAAGATCAAGGCCAAGATAGGACCAATTGGGAACCACTTTGCATGGTAACTCAATTCAGATAACTTGTGACCCTGCTTGATGAATGCCCGCCGGAACCGGTAGTGTGATAAAGCAATCCCGAACCAAGCAATGAATCCAGTCAACCCACTAGCAGCCACTAACCACATGTAGATTTGAGGACCAGCAATACTGCTGACGAAGGTCAAAGCGGCAACGATTGTCGTTGCAAATAGGGCTGGGTAAGGAATCCCATTCTTCCCCGTCCGTTCGAACAGTTGTGGGGCGTAGCCTTCCTTAGACAGGGAGTACAGCATCCGCGTGGAAGCGTACATCCCAGAGTTAGCAGCGGAAATAACTGACGTCAAGATAACGGCGTTCATGACACTAGCGGCAGCGGCCAGGCCGGCACGTTGGAAGACCAGCGTGAAAGGACTGATGGCAATGTCACTAGCAGAAGAACCCAACAGATCCTTACTGGTGTAAGGCAATACGGCGGCGATAACAAAAATAGCTAAAATGTAGAATAAGATAATCCGCCAGAATACGGAATTGATGGCCTTGGGAACACTGTGTGCTGGATCTTCAGATTCACCAGCAGTAATCCCAACCAATTCAGTTCCTTGGAACGAGAACCCAGCAACCACGAAGACACTCAGGATTGCGGGGAAGCCACCAACAAATGGGGCCTTCTTGTAAGTAAAGTTTTCCAAGCCAGTGGCGTGACCACCCATGATTCCCACGATGACCATTAACCCAACGGCTAAGAAGACGAAGATCGTCACAACCTTGATCAAGGACATCCAGAATTCGGTTTCCCCGAAAGCTTGAACGGCCAAAGCATTGATCAAGAAGACGATGCCTAACGCAACAGCACTCCAGATCCAACCGGGAACGCCGGGTAACCAGAACTTCATGACCAAAGCAGCAGTTGAAATATCAACGGCCACAGTGATTGCCCAGTTAAACCAGTAGTTCCAGCCCATGGCAAATCCTAAAGCTGGATCAACGTACTTCGCGGAGTAAGCGGCAAATGACCCTGAGATTGGCATGTTCGTGGCCATTTCACCTAGACTGGTCATCAGGAAGTAAACCATCAGACCCATGGCAACGTAAGCAGTCAGCGCACCACCAGGACCGGCAGTTGAAATTGCCGACCCACTAGCGACGAATAACCCCGTCCCGATACAGCCACCTAACGCGATCATTGAAACGTGTCGCGTCTTAAGTCCCCGCTTAACCTGATCAGAGGCCTCGCTGGTTGTTGCGTTTGTCATACTCTGTTCCATAAATGTTTCCTCCTTCTTATTTTAGAAGGACTTCCTCGAAACGACCCAGTGAAACTAAAAAATCCCCTTCGCAATAAAAGCCCGCGAAAGAGATTGGAAAGTTCATTATTCCAAGTCAATATCGTTGAAAGCGCCCCGCAACCCATATTTGGCTGCGACAGTCCCTGATCTGTTAAACCAGGACCCAACCTGTCCGCTATGTCCTCACGTCCAAGTTTCGGCGACCGCCCCTTTAACTTTCCCGCTCCGATGTGACCCATCTTAGGAAAGCGACTCTTGTTGGTCGCGCCTCTTCTATTCGATATAACGTAGTATACGCATGTCTTTTTCAGATTGCAACATTAAATTGCAATTAAAATCAATTATTTTCACTCATGTTAGGTTAATCTTACAGATTGACCTAACATGTACCGCCTGCGGCTGCTAGGGATTCCGCCTGCCATGGGGACCGTTTCCAGCCTGGAAGCGGGCTTCCAACTCGTCTTGAAGCCCCGCCCAGACCGCGGGTCTCCAAGGCGTCCCAGTAGCCCATCGACCTAACAGCCTTGTCACGGCCGGCCCCATCCCTAGCCTCCTCCGGCTCAGTTAGGCCATTACTATTGCTCGCGTCACCGCGTCTAATTTTCACAAAAGGCTGCCTAGTGTCATGTCAATGTTGAACGGGCTCTAGTGTTACTACTGGTCATCTAGTGACACTAGCCATGCTAGAAATGAATGGCACTTCGAATCATACTAGCTCAGAACAATCCTTCTCACCATTCCATTAGTTGAGTTAATCCCCTACGCTGGCTCAACCACCAGTCGGAATAGATACTGGGGAACTGGTGTCAGTCCCGCACCACCCGGCGCCATGAAGTGGTCATCGACCGTTTCGAAGCCTAATTTTTCTAGGACGCGGCGTGACCGTTTATTTTCTAATAGGCAGGTCGCCCAGACGATTTGTTCCGTTGTTTGGGCTTGGCTGACCAATCTTAGACTCGCTTGGATGGCTTCGGGCATGACTCCCTGGCCCCAATCCACCGGGTCCAGAAAGTAGCCAATGTCATACTCCGGCTTGTCAGCCGCCAGGTCGTGGGCGTAATACAGGACCGTTCCCATGAAACGTGACGTGGACCGTTCCTCAATGGCAAAGGCATACGGACTTTGGCGGTCCGCCGTCAACCACTGTGCAACATCGGCTGGCGTTGGTGTCACGTTGCCCCCGTTAGCTTCATTTAGGATGGGCATCATCATTAGCCGCTGATAATCCGGGAGATCACTTTCCGTTAACGGCCGTAACCGCAATCGCGCTGTTTCAATCACATTTTGCATCCCTATTCCTCTTTTCAAACGGTTCTAAATTGGTATTTCGTTCAAAAGCATTTGGCCAAACACGTGGTACAATGAGTTTATTATAGCTTATTTGGGAGGTTTCACACTTGAAAATTATCACCCAAGCACTCGCTAATGATTCTGCTGCCTACTTACAAGGTTATCTGCGCCATCCGCACGATGATACGGCCACTTATCCGGCTATGGTCATCGTCCCCGGCGGTTCGTACACACATATCCCGGAGCAACAGGCTGAAGATCTGGCCATGGCATGGTTCGCCAAGGGCTACCAAGCATTTTTCCTGCGCTACTCGTTCACCGGGGAATGTAAGCCACTTCTGCCGACTCCGGTCGTTGAACTCGCAAAAAGCTTGGCACTGATTCGGGCTAATGCTAAGGACTGGCAAATTGATTCAGCTAACATTAACGTTGCCGGATTCTCTGTTGGCGGTCACATCGTCGCGCTCTTCAACGACTCTTGGAACGACCCTAAGTTCAATCAGCTGGCTAACACGACGCCGGCACAGATCAAGCCGCACGCCATCATTCTAGGCTACCCGGTCATTACTCCGGCCGCTGGCTTCCCTAACGATGATACGACTCTTGCCGAATGGACCGATGACCCGGCTAAAATTGCGGCCGACAAATTGGTCACCGATGACAACGTGCCGACCTTCGTCTGGGTCACAGCCGCCGATCCGTTGGTGCCTGTACAAAATGCGCTCGCTTACGTTCAGGCTTCCCTCGCCCACAACGTCGACACGGAGCTCCACATGTTCCATGCGGGACCCCACGGATTGGCCTTGGCCAACGATGTCACGGCTTGGCGGGAAGGGACCAACCTGCCCCACGTCGCCAACTGGCTCGGTTTAGCCACCGAATGGCTGGCCGAACTGAAATAAACATAGATATCCTTTCGCCTTACCGGCCGCCAGATATGGGCTGGAACGGTGCGGGCACAACTTGAAGCCTCGAAAGAACCGAGTCTTCAAGCTTGGCCTTCTGCTAAGCCGGCCAAAGACGCCGACTAAGCAGAACGACGCACCTGAGCCCATATCTGTCGACCTCTCGGCTTACGTAGTTGCTTTCAAACTAAGCTGATGTCCCACTGGCTATTCATGGTGAACGTCATAAATTATAGTCAGTGGAGCTAAAGGTATAGTCAACCATAAAGGCCGATATTCTTTGGCTGAATCATCCCCGTAGTAGGCGAAATTTTTAGTTGCCACCCACTCAAATTTCCAGCAAAAAAGACATGTGCTCTTCCCCCATCGGAATTGCACATGCCTTTTGATTTACCCTAAATTTCTGATTTCTTCAAGAACGGCCAGCCTTGCATGACCGGTGCCAATCTGATGTAGATGCCTTGCGCAATCTGCAGCCATAAGTAGGCTAACAGGACGGCCCCAATCGTATCGGTCGGGAAGTGGGCGTTGAGATAGACCCGCGAGATCATCACTAGGCCCATCCAAATAATCAAGACAACGCGGACAATCCAAGCCTTCCAGCTGGCACTGATCATGGGAATCAAGATCAGCCAAATCATGGCGACTAAGAGGAACGTCCCAAAAACATGTCCACTTGGGAAACTATAGCCATCATCAATAGCTAAGTGGGCTGTGGGCCGGGCACGCTTAACCACATTTTTAACTAAAGCGGCAATGACATCCCCACCGGCTAGCGTTGCGAGGCTCCATAGCGCGGGAATCTTGAACTTAAAGCCCCACAGCAGAAACGCGAGAATTAGCACCCAAACAATGGTTAGCTTCGGTTCTGCTAGGCTCGTCACGCCCCGGTAAAGTAATGTCTTCCACCCCGGCTGATTCTTCTGGATCACGTCAACGATCGACGAATCTAAGAACTCCACGTAGGCATTCTGCGCTTGTATGTAAAATGCAACAATTAAAAACAGTACCGTTGCTAGGCCAAACTTCCACGGCCGGTCACGGTCCCGATTGAATAACATCATGATTTTAATTCCTTTCATCAGACCTGATTCTGGGAAAACCCCTAGCAATGAGTATACCACCCCACTACCAGATTGCTAGGTTCCCCAGCCTTAAGAATTTCCTAAAGACTACCGACGATGCCGCCAAACCCGCTGTTGCACCCGATTGACCAGCTCCGACAGCAGGAAGCCAAACGCAATGGCCCCCGAGATCATGACCACCTGAAGCAGGTAGTTAAACGCCGTATTGTTCTGGCCCAGCGCAAAGTTTTTGACCATTTGATAGGCCTGGCCGCCGGGTACCAGGGGCACGATGGCCGGAATGTTAAAGAGAATCATCGGCATTTTCTTAAATTTAGCCGCTTGAAGCGACGCGACCCCAATTGCGACCGCCCCCAGCAAGTTGCCAACGACGTAGCCACCCCCGCCAAGCACCGTGAAGCGATACAGGAGATAGCCCAACACGCCGATCCAACCACCAACGTTTAACGCCCGCCGGGGAATATTGATCAGGATACCAAAGGCCAACGTGGCCACATAGGTCCCCGCAACCTCCACAAAAAACTGTACGACCGTCATCCGCGCCGCCTCCTTACATGAATTGTAAAACCATGGCGATGCCAAAGCCGATTGCCGCCGCACTCACCAGGGCCTCTACACCCCGGGCCGGACCACTGACTAGGTTACCCGCTAAGATGTCTCTGACCGAGTTGGTAATCGGGACCCCCGGCACCAGTGGCATGACACTCCCAATGATGATGTCATCGACACTGTTGCCCAGGCCCATGTGGACACCCACTACCGCCAGCACACCAATTGCGGCGGCCGCAGCAAATTCCGACAAGAATCGAATCTGGATAAACTTACTCAATAAGTAATATACCAGCCAGCCCAGCATCCCCACCACACAGGTGATCCAGAAGTCCGGCAAGTTGTGACGGAAAACGACTTCCAGGGGGCCACTGACCAAGGCCGCGGCCAAGAGTTGGAGCCAAAATGGGAAATAGCGGCTAACACTATCCAAATGGTCGAGTCGATTCGAAAACTGCTGCAGGTCGATCTTATGGTCCGCGTATTGTCGCGACAGGTCATTGACCACGGCAATTTTTTCCAAATCAAACGTTCGCCGCTTGACCGGTTCGATCTGCGCACCGACCTCACCGTTGATAGCCATCAAGATTCCCGTGATCATGACGAATAACTGACTGGTCTGGGCCCCCGCGTTGTGCGCGATGCGTGTCATGGTGTCCTCGACCCGCTCGATTTCCGAACCATTTTCAATCATGATGCGACCGGCAGTGAGTGCCGTGTGGAGAATCAATTGGTCCCGTTTTTTTTGACTACTCATCCCGTCTTCCCCTTCTCTCAGCAAGCTAGCGGTCAACCGTTCAGACCACACTTTTTTATCATTATACGGCACTTCACCCACTGGGAAAATACAAAATCGGTGTTCCAACCAAAATTAAAATAATCGACTGGAAATTCGCAGACTAATAAAGGCACACAACCATGATCTGATTGTGTGCCCGAGCTTAATCTATTTGACAAAAATGTAATGGGCCGCCTTATAGCTCACGATGAGTTCGGCGTCATCCGTCAGATTCTGCACCGTCACAGGACCTTCAAAGGGATCGTGCTTCAAAACCTTCAGTTGATCCCCAATATCTAGCTTGAGGTCACCAAGGTAAGTCAGCAAGTCATGATTATCAATGAACCGGTCGACCGTCACCACTGAACCATCTTCAGCCTCATTCAAGACCGTGTGACTGTCTTCGTGGTAATGCCCGTAACGGTCAGGAATGACCCCACCGTGGGGACAGTGCGTAGGGTGACCCAGCATGTCGTCCAGTGAATTCACCAATTTGGCACTTGTCACGTGTTCCAAGACCTCAGCCTCATCATGAACGTCGGGTAAATCATAGTCGAGCTTTTCAACCAGAAAGTCTTCCCAGATCCGGTGTTTACGCACCAAGTCCTCCGCCAACCGAATTCCCTTATTGGTGAGCGAAATACCAGCGTATGGCGTATGTTCAGCCAGTCCTTCCGCCGACATCTTGTTGACCATTTCGGTCACAGACCCGGCAGCAATATTTAAGCTGATGGCGATTTGCTTGTTAGAAACCTTCTTCTGCTTACCACCCAGCTCAAAAATAATTTTTAAATAATCCTCCTTCATCGGAGTCATCACTGTTCACCTCATCTAGAATGTGTGTTACCAATTCACCGCTACCGAACTAACAATAGCGTTTCAAAACTTCATTAACATTTTTACTGCTTAATGCTTTAATTTTACCACAGACTAGCCGGAAAATACCCCGAAAAGGAGCCAATCACCAGGTTGACTAAATTAGCTGTGCCGCCAATCGTTCTGCTGATAAAAGAGTGACTCATCTTCCCCACGGTGGCACTCGGCCTGAATCGTGACATGATTGACGTTGTATTTCTGACAAAGCAAGGCTTCAATCTGCCGATAAATTGGCTCGATCTCGCTGATAGGGACATTGTCCATGTTGACGTGCATCGACACCACGATATTGTTCTCGTCGATCTGCCAAGCGTGCAGGTGATGAACCCCTTCCACCTCAGGTAAGGCACAGATATCTCTGGCAATGCCCTCGTAATCCAAATCTGGTGAGGCCTCCATCAAGATACCAAAGGTCTGCTTCACAATCGGCAACGACTCGTAGCAAATGTACAGCGCCACTAAAATCGTAATTGTCGGATCGACCCAGCTGATCTGCCAAATGGTGATCAGCAAGGCCCCGATAATGACCCCAACGGAAGCCAAGGCGTCACTCAACAAGTGCAGGTAGGTCGCCCGAATGTTCAAGTTGTGCTTTGACCCGCGGTTTAAGAGCACCGTTGAGAGTAGGTTAGCCAGAAAACTGACGACCGCAACCACCAGCATAATGTCCCCTTTGACCGGTTCCGGATGCAACAAGCGTCGCACGGCTTCCCCCGCCAAAAACAGCGAAATCACAATCAGCACACCAGAATTTAACAGGGCCGCTAAAATCTCCGCCCGCCGATAACCAAACGTGTTGGTCCGTGTCTGTTGACGACCGCCAATTCGATGGGCCGCATAACTCAACACAATGGAGAGCGCATCGCCCAAATTATGGAATGCATCCGACAATAGTGACAGACTACCTGACAACAAGCCACCTAACAATTCAAATACCGTAATAATGACATTCAACACTGTGACCAGTAAGAACCGACCACCGGATAAACTCTTTTCCAATCACACCGCCTCCACATCTAACTGCTACCCTCCATTATCGCAGAGTTTAGGGGGAATGAAAAGTCAGGTTCCGGTTTACCTGACATTTTTCTGATGAGGACGACCTTTCAAACAAACAAAAAGGATCGATTCCGCATGAAAACGGAACCAATCCTACTATAGTAATGCGTTCATTTCAGATGACAAATCAGTCGTGATTCGTCACGCCCACTTACTTTGCGATTTGCGCGTGCACGACATGAACCGGCTTAACGTTGGCCGTCAATCGTTCGTAGGCGTAATCTTTGGTGCCCTTAAGTCCAGCGGCTTCTAAATCGATCATCCCAGTTTCGGTGAAGCCGTTCTTCTTAATCACGTGTTGCATCGCCATGTTTTGGGGATGCGTGTCGATGCGGATACTTTCGATGTTTTGTGCGTGGTCAATTTGGTCAAACAACCGTTGGAACAGTTCGCCGGCCAGGCCACGACCGCGATGGTGACTCGACACTGCTACGCGGTGAATTGCCAGGTATGGTGCTTGCACAGTCAGCCACTGGCCATCGATCTGTTTATACGTTGGGTCCTCCCCCGGAATAATGGCGGCAGTCCCCAAAATTTCGTTGTTTTCTTCCAAAACGACCGTCCATCCTTGGTGAATGTCGTCGACTAGGACCGCCGTGTTCGGGTACGCCCCTTGCCATTGGTCAATTGCTTGGGCCGCTAATAACTCACGGCCATCGCGAATAATCGATTCAATTTGTGGTAAGTCAGCCATAGTAGCTTGTCGTAACAGCATGTGTAACACCATCCTTTTTGTTTTTGGTTTAAAGCGATTTTGTTATCTTAACACGTTCGCGTCAGATTTCAACGAAATAGATTACTTTTTTGCATTATTTTTTTGAAAAGGTGGTGAAAGCTTACTGGAACTGAGGTTGATGGGTGGTGATGGTTCTAATTTTTCGTTCATTTTCTTAAGATGTTTTCATAAAACACGTGAGCTTGTGAACAAGTTGGTGGGGTGGCCTTGGAGATGGTGAGAAATTTGGTCGTTAAAAAACCAACGTCATTTTTGGTGGACGTTGGCTCGTTTATTTTCTGGTTTTGGCGTTTGGCTATATTCTGAAACGAGTTTCTCGCTTAACCTTGGCTCAGTGATGGCCTCAGCCTTTATTTACCTATTGGCTTAGACCGTTTGGCTTGGTTTTCATCTGCTAATATCCTGGTCCTGGCGGCTTCCGAAACGAGTTCCACGAGGCAGGTTCCTGCGCTTAACCTTGGCTCAGTGACGGCCTCGGCCTTTAACCATCATTGGTTTAGACCGTTTGGCTTGGTTTTTATCTGCTGATATTCCGGTCCTGGCGGCTTCCGAAACGTGCGCCGCAGGGCAACTCCCTCCGCTTAACCCCAATAAGCACCGGACCGAGTCCCTCGGTCGGGCACTTATTGACGTTAATGCTCAGGAGTTAACCGCCCTGCTCTGCACTCTTTACACAAAAAGACCCACCCCAGAACTTTCTAAACTGGGATGGATCATACGGGGGCGGTGACAGGCGAGCGAAAAATCAAAACACTTTAATTTTCCAAAAACACGTCGTTTTAGTTTCACGATTGCTTACGCTGACATCAGCCAGCGTAGTCCATGCGCAAGATAAACGCGCTATTACTCTTGGTTATTCGCCTGGTTTCACAACACGTCAACAACATGATTGACCACCAATCCAGCCAGAAGATCGATTGGTATCGAAAGTTTTTTCTGCCCATCACGAAAAGTTCTCCCGTGACTTCAGGTTACCATTGTTACCGCCGATACACAACGAAATCGCCCTAATTCATGGGGTCAATCAGCTTAAACTGCCACTTGTTATCAATTCGTTGGGCGATTAGGTGTTTTCTCGGCTCAGGATCGAATGTTCCCATATCAATTTCAGCTTCGCCATCATTGATTTCTAAGCCCTCAAATCGAGATTCAAAGAAGGTCCGTAACGTGTCGAAATACTCGTCGCGTTTCTGTGCTTGCTTCGCTGCCCCAACTAACGTGTAACCATCGTCCAAAAATACTTTGATGTGTTGGACCTTAATAACTGTCTTATAGGAAAACTTGCGGTTCTTGCTCCCCTTGACGACCTCACTACTGATGTAGCCTTTACTCTCCCAATAACGAATCTGACTTTGCGACACGCCCGTTGCGGACGCGACATCCCCGATGCCAAAAATCAAATTTTCAATCGGGACATTTTTTAAAAGGGCTCTTTGTTCTTCATTCATAATGCTGTACGCCACCTCTCCTATCTGATAACTACTCTCCAAGTACTAGTCTACTCGAAATGAAAGCGCTTGTGAATTTTATTAGTTCTTCTAAGCTCTGTGTTCACTTTTCTCTAACTAGTATAGATAAAATAAAAAGCATGTCAAGCTAGTTGACAAAATCATTCAATCTGCGTATAGTTGTTTCAGAATTAATTTTATGGATAAAGAGGGAATATATATTGGGAACTGCAATTGATACCAACGGGAAGTCCTACAGTCGGACTTTGCTCGTCGTCCTCCTATTGGTGGGGACCTTCTGTACGGTTTTAAACCAAACTATTTTAAGTACCGCCTACCCAACCTTAATGAAAGCCTTTGACGTCTCCACGTCAACTGTTCAATGGTTAACGACTGGGTTCTTACTGGTCAACGGGATCATGATTCCCATTAGTGCCTGGTTACTGAGCACCATCAGTTCGAAATGGCTGTACATCGGTGCCATGTCGACCTTCTTACTCGGGACCGTCCTTTGCTGGTCGGCCGTTAGCTTCCCAATGTTACTCATTGGTCGGTTAATCCAAGCCGTTGGGGTCGGGGTTTCCATGCCTTTACTACAAACGTTGATGCTGACCATCTTCCCTGCCAACAAACGGGGGACTGCCATGGGGCTGGCCGGAATCGTTATCGGTCTAGCACCTGCCATTGGACCGACCTTATCCGGGTGGGTCATTGACAACTGGACTTGGCGTGACCTCTTCGGCATGATTATTCCGATCGTCGCCGTCGTTGTGATCGCTAGCTTCTGGATCATGCACAGCGTTCTTGAAACGCGCAAGGAACCTTTAGACTTGATTTCCGTGGTCTTATCCACGATTGGTTTCGGGAGCATGCTTTACGGGTTCTCCTCCGTTGGTGACGACGGTTGGGGCAGTACCCTCGTGCTTTCTACGTTAGCCATCGGGTTTGTTTTCGTTGGCCTCTTCGTTTGGCGTCAACTGACGATGGACAACCCATTCTTGAACTTCCGGGTTTACAAGTCAAAAGAATTTACCGTTTCTGCTATCCTGAGTTCCGTGGTCAACATGGCCATGGTCGGGGTTGAAATGGTCATTCCCCTTTACCTCCAAATGGTTAAAGGAATGTCCGCCTTTCATTCAGGACTGACGCTGTTAGCCGGGGCCTTAATGATGGGGATTATGAGTCCCATCACCGGTCGTGCGTTTGACCGTTTCGGTGCCAAACGCTTGGCCATCATGGGGATGTTCCTCCTGACGATTGGGACTTTGCCATTCGTTTGGATCACTAAGGACACCTCGACGCTCTACATCGTCTTGCTCTATGCTTTACGGATGTTCGGGATCGCCATGGTTATGATGCCAGCCACGACCGCTGGGATGAACGCCTTACCACTGAACATGATTTCTCATGGGACCGCCGTTAACAACACCCAACGGCAAGTCGCTAGTTCTGTCGGAACGGCCATCCTGATCAGTGTGCTGACCAACGTGACGAAGGGCCAGATGCCCGCTAAGCACGTCTTGACCACGAACCCCTTGAGCTATGCCAATGGGGCCATTAACGCCACCTTGTCCGGTTATCACGCCGCCTTTTGGATTGCCGTTGGCTTCTGTGTGATTGCCTTGGTCGTTGCCTTCTTCATGAAGGGCAGCCACCACTCCGTTCATTTAGCCGACGAAGATTCTGAAGCCGCAAAGACTACTCAAGGAGGTGCCGCATAATGATTATCTTTTCTATGATTATCTGTGCTGTTCTGTCCTTCATCTTCTTCGTTTACATTGAAAATAAGCCGTTGAGTAACACGCTAACTGCTGTTGCTGTGATTGGCCTGTTGGCAAGCATCTTCTTCATGGTTAAAAATGACCATGACCATCTGGGGATGCACAACGTCACGACCAGTTCGTCACGGACCATCTACTCCGCCTCACCTTCTAAACAGTTGCCAATGATGGTCTACCAACCAATTGGTACGGCCAACAAGCACCAGGTCTACGTTTACAAGACGAGCGCGAATGCTAAAAAGGCCACCCACACGTCAGCCAAGGTCACAACGACCAACGTGATCAAGCGGACAACGGGTGAGAACCGTATCGTGACGAAGAAGGTTTACCGGGAATACAAGAATGGCATGAGCAGTTTCTGGTTCGGCCTTTCCGGTAACGGTCACCAGTACGTGAAGGAAACCAACACGATCTACATCAACAAGAACTGGACGGTCTTAAGTGCCGCTCAGGCCAAGAAGTTGCAAAAGCTCGCTGGTTCTAAGAGCTACCAAGCTAAGCAAAAGGCTGCCGCAATGACCTACGTTAAGAAACAAGTCATGGCTGCGATGACCAAGAATCCAACCATGTCAGCCGCTGAACAGAAACAAGTTACCCAACAAGCAACCGCTGCTTACCAAGCCCAAGCAATGAAGCAATTGATTGCCCAGGTCAAGAAGTAGTCTAAATTAAAACAAACAGATAATGTCGCCCTGTGAGGCGCGTCTGCGACCATAGTAAAGGGGGATTCGCCCGCAACGTGATGTTGTGTGGTGAATCCCCCTTTTTTGGCTTGAATAGCTGTTGTGATTGAGCATGAATTACCGCGCTCCGGCTGCCAGGGATTCCACCTGCTGTGGGGACGCTTCAGCCTGGAAAACCCACCAGTCTTCTCGCTCGCTTTTAAGCCACGAAAACCACGTGTCTTAAAAGTCGCCCATCCTGTTAGCTAGCCAACGGCCAGCTAACAGGATTACCACGGCTGGCTGCATCCCTGGCCTCCTCCGGCTCTGATTGTGTTCTACACAGTAACAATCGTTAGAGGCCCACATCCCATACGTTTGGCGGTCATGGTAGTCCAGCCGGTAACGACTTATGCAATCAATTATCCCAGTCGTCCGCAAACACAGTGTAAGCCGAGAGGCCGCCAGATATGGGCTCAGGCGCGTCGTTCTACTTAGTCAGTGAGTGAATTTCTCACTGGCTTAGTAGAAGACCAAGCTTGAAGACTCGCGATTTTCGAGGCTTCAAGTTGCGTCCGCACCGTTCCAGCCCATATCTGGCGGCCGGCAAGGCGAAGTCAGACTATATTAAAAAAGCAGCTCACGGACAAGATTCCGTCGAGCTGCTTAGTGATGCATTTTACCGATTCATTACCTTAACTAGATCACCTGAGTTAACTGTGTTTGTCCCTTACGACAACGTGGCATTAACCCGGATAAGTCGTCTAAAGACGTTCCGTTTTCCTGAAAACATTGAATCATGTCGATCCAGTAGAGATCAGACTCGTCAAACTCTGTTGCGGAGTGTGCCTCCCCTAACAAGCCGTTCTTTACGTAAGCTTCAATGTCGCTAGCGTCGACGTGTGCGGCCGCAGCCAGTTCAGTCAAGTTCATCTTCATCGCCCATACCCTCACTTTCATCTTTTATCAATGAGAGTATCATACAACCGTCTTTACCGAAATGCAACCTTTTCTCTTACCTTTTTTTGATGCCAAAATTTACAATTAAATTACACGTTTACGCCCGCCACCGACAGGGCTAAAATGGAAGTTAAAACTAAATTAGAATTCAGAAAGGAAGTTAGTCATGGGTCCTTCACTCACCTTCAGGGCCGGCGTCCACGATGTCCTCCCCACGGTCTTTGGTTACATAGGGGTGGGCCTGGCTTTTGGCATTGTTGCCCACACCAGCCACCTCAGTTTATTGGTCGTTGCCGGTCTCTCATTTATCGTCTATGCGGGGTCCGCGCAATTCATTATTACCAGCATGCTTTTATTACATGACCCGCTTTCTGCCATTTTTATTTCGACTTTCTTGGTCAATTCTCGAATGATTTTAATGAGTACCAGTCTAGCTCAATATTTCCGGCATGAATCGTTGACCCGCAACCTCTTAATCGGGTCTTTGGTCACGGATGAAACCTTTGCGCTCGCCATGAATAAGCAGAACAAGACGAACGGCAAATTGAGCTTTGCATGGCAATCCGCCGCAAACGTCGTCGCCTACCTGGTCTGGGGGATTGCGACTATTGTTGGTGCTGTCTTGGGTGGGCTGATCACCAATCCCGAGCGTTTCGGCTTTGACTTTGCCCTGACCGCCATGTTCATTGGCCTCGTCTACCTCCAGTTGATCAGTGACCGCCATTTAGGCCTGTCGCTCCAGCTCATGGTCATGCTCTTTGTGGCCCTGGTCTACTACTTTATGATTGGCATCATGAGTCAAAACTTCGCGTTACTCGTTGCCACTGTGGCGGGTTGCCTCTTTGGAATGGAGATGAAAAAATGTCGATGAGCTTAACTGAACTCTGGACGATTCTCGGTTGTGGTCTGGTCACGATTCTATCGCGGGCCCTGCCGTTTGCCTTCGTTAAATCGCTGACCATACCAGCGTGGCTGATCAACTTTTTGTCCTTCGTTCCGATTACCATTATGACCGCCTTATGCTGCCAGAGCCTATTTATCGCTAACCCGGGACACTTAGCCACCCTCAACGTTGCCAACTGTCTCGCGGCGATTCCAGCGACGATTGCGGGCGTCCTGACCAAAAGCCTGCTGATGGTCGTGGTGGTCGGCATCATGGCGATGGCGGTGCTTCGCTACTTTTCGATTGGGTAAGCCCCACATAAAAGTTAACATCAAATAGCCCATCCCCAGATACTGTAGGGAATGGGCTATTTGCGACTACTTTTCAGTCTAACTTCAATTGCAAATGTTGCCGAAAACGAATCATTCTGGCGTATGATGGTAAAAACTAGGAGGCGAACTAAATGAGCCCCGATGTCAAAAACAAAATCGTTTCGACGCGGATATCATCAGACACTTATGAGCAGGCCAAAAACAATTTGGCAGCACAAGGATTTACTATTTCCGAATACATTCGCTTATCTTTAGTCCAGGCAGCCAATAATCACGGAAACCTTTTAGATTTTTCCGACGCAGTGACCGCCAAAAATGAAACTGAAACCGGCCAAGTGATAACTATTGGTTCGTTGACCGACTTTGATGATTGGATTGACAGCTTAAAGAACCCTTCCTAGGCACTGATTTAATACTCCGAAAAGTCATATATAAACGGCAGTTCTTGAGAGAATTCCCTATCAATGAAATCTTGACCTCTGAGCTCTGAGACGATTTTCCCTTGATTTAAAACAGAAACAAAAGAATCAGGAACTAGACGAATATCCCGAACATCGTGAGTGACAATCAAAAAAGTTTGTTGTTTCAGTCTTTCCTCAATTAAGTCAAATACCAGCTTCACATTTCTCCGGTCAATATACGCCGATGGTTCGTCTAAAACGATAAACTCCTTTTGAGACTGGAGAAATAAATACAACTGTAGTAGCTTTTCCTCACCACCCGATAAGTCGTTATACTTTTTATGCCACACGCGTTTGAGAAACGAAAGTACTCGTTCATCTAACCTATTCTCTAAAAATTCAAGGTCTATGTGAGAATCCAAAAATACATTTCCTAAAATAAACCTGGTGATTTCGGAACAGCGAACGGTCCCTAGTAACGGTAAATATTGGGTAACGTACAGATAGTTGTTGTCAGTGGGACCAATAACCTGTCCCGCCGCTTTGCCAAACCGCGTATTCAAAGTCAACGCATCTATTAGCGTACTCTTGCCAGACCCATTTGGCCCAATCACAAAATTGACCGCATTCTCGTGGACCTTATAGTTAACTTGATTGAGGGCCAATGCTGTTTCGTGTTGATAGGTATATGAGTAATCTTTTAGCTCCATGACTTAACCCCTCTCCACCGGCGATGTGTTGACCAGTCTTAGGATGACCTTACTAATGACAACACTGAGAGCAAGCGCCGCAAGATACCCCAACAAAGGCAAAATTCGTGGTGACACAATCAGCCGGTAACAAAATACAAGAAAGTTAATCGGGTTTGACCATAGAGGAAGATGGAAGAACTGTGATGCACTGAAAGCTAAAAAGAAAGCAATCGCAAAGCAAATGTAATTGACCACGACCAATGCTTTAGCGTTTATTGGCAGTAAAATTAAAAACTGAAAAATATTAGCTAAAACAAAGTACGTCATGGTGCTTGCAATCAAAAGTGTCCCGAAAATGAAGACAATATTGATATGGTAAAGTACAGCACATACCAGCGAAATGAGCAGAATTTCGACACATTGCATAGCAAACCACACAAGCTGCTTGCTAACGGTAAAGACTGACAGTGACGTCACCAACGTTTTATATTGTTTTAAATAGCCCTGTTCTCTCAGTGTAACGACATCAGAATTCGCCGTAATGGCGTTACTGAAGATCAAGTATCCAATCCAAGGTAAAATTGTATTCAACGCTGCTGTTGAACCTGAATGGGTTGCGGTTGACAGATTCGGTATGATCATTAGCAAGGGCAATAAAATACTATATCCCAAGAAAACCCATTGGGTCGTCTGCACCTTCAAAAAATATCGAAACATGATGATGAGTTCGTTTGTAAAAACTTTCATCTCGTTCACCTCGTAAGGGCCAATTTAACCCAGTTCCTTGAATAAGGATATCCAAGCCACTCGAATAAGTTATATGTCTAACTAACGCAATCGACCTCGATGCCCCGATGGCGTTTTGGACAAAACTATCGATGAACAAACGTCAAATAGCCGCTAACATCTCAGTGAGAGTAGCGACTATTTTTAATATCCAAATTATATAAGCCTACTTGATGGCTAGGCTAATCATCCTGCGGCAGTACCAGGTTCAACACAATTCCCAGTACAGCGGCGACCGCTAGCCCCGAGAACTCGTATTGGCCGACCTTGAGATAGGCGTTGCCAATCCCAATGACCAGGATGGCCGAGGCAATCATCAGGTTGCGCTTCTTGTTGAAGTCCACGTGCTTTTCAATCAAGATGCGCATCCCACTCGACGCAATCACCCCAAACAGGAGGAAGCTGATGCCCCCAATGACGGGGTTCGGAATACTTTCAATCAAGGCACTCAGCTTACCGACAAAGCTAAAGATGATGGCAAAGACCGCCGCCCCAATCAGGACATAGACACTGTGCACCCGCGTAATCGCCAGCACACCAACGTTTTCACCGTAGGACGTTACCGGTGGACCACCGACGAAACTTGCGATGATCGACGCTAGCCCATCCCCCGCTAGCGTATGGTGCAGGCCGGGGTCTTCGAAGAAGTTACGGTGAGTCAATTCATTTAGCACCGTGATGTGACCAATGTGTTCGGTCATCGTGACAAACGCAATCGGCGCGAGGCTGACGATGGCCCCCCAATAAAAGTGCAGCGGGTAGCTCAGAATCGGCACCTCAAAGCTCGGCAGGGAGAACCATGCCGCCGTCATGACCGGTTTGAAGTCGACCAATCCCGCCAGCGCAGCAATCAAGTAGCCCGCGACGATTCCTAACAAAATTGGTACCAATGATAGGAAACCACGCAGATACAGGTTGAACCCGACCGTCAGGAGTAACGTTGCCATGGCGACCGCGAAGAATTGCCAGTGATAGGTTCCCTGGCTGTCCACCGTGGCCTTCTGGGCAGCACTCCCCGCCAGCGAAAGGCCAATCACCATGACCATTGGCCCCACGACGATTGGTGGCAAGGCCTTGTTGATCCAGTCCGACCCGATCCACGCCACAATCAAGGCGACGATCAGGTACACTGCCCCAACGGCCAGCGTTCCTTGGGCGATTCCCGGATAGCCGGTCGTCTTCATTAACGCCACCATTGGCACGATAAAGGAAAAGCTGGATCCCATGTACGCCGGAATCTTTCCCCGCGTAATCAGTATGTACATCAACGTCCCCACACCGGAACTAAACAGCGCGATGCCGGGATTTAAGCCCACCAAGATGGGAACTAACACCGTTGACCCAAACATCGAAAATAAATGTTGGAGCGATAACCCGAACCATTTTCCCCAGCTCGGCCGTTCCCAGATGTCGATCAGGGCATCCGGATTGCGGTAGCGTGATGGTGCTTCTTTCATAAACAAAGACCTCCAGTCGTGAGATAGAAAAAGCGCGCCCGTCCCCCGTAAGGAAACGTGCGCGCCCACTTCAAGCCTAGACTTAGCCCAGCATCTGCCGGAGGGTGCACCCTTAGTTGCCTCACGGGACAACGTTAAAGGAACCTATTGACCGTCTGACCGTTGACTAAAATTCACCAACGGCAAACGTTATTTTCAACTATTATACGGACTTGCTCACACCCATGTCAACGCTTATTTTATTAATCGTCTCTAACGAATTAGTCGTTGATACCAATGATTAATTAAAGCTAACCCTAACACCAAGAGACTGCCTATAATGACCAGTGTCCAGTTGGCGACCCAGTCCGTCACGAAGCCAAAAACGAAGCTCCCCAACGGCTGAAACGCATCAATGGCCAGAAAGAGAATCCCAAACATCCGCCCTAAATAATCCGGAGCCGTTAAATTTTGAGTGATCGTAATCGCCCGAATTTCAAAACACGAGTAGCAAAAGCCGAAGAGACCACTAGCCACCAGGAGAACCCAGTAGTTGGCCCACACCCCGGCGACCAGTAACGCCCCCGCTGCCAAGGCCAAATCGGCGTAATTCTGCTGCCGGTGCGGTTCTCGCCGCGCCAACGTTAGCCGCGCACCACCGAGGATGCCCCCCAACGCCAACATGACCAGTAAATAACTATACTTTGCCGAGTCGCCACCATACAGATGGTTGACGTCATAGGGCAAGACCAGCCGGACCGCTGCGTACAACACGTTGATCAGACCGCCAAGTACGATGACCTCGACCAACTTTGGCCGTTGCCAGACGTAATGCCAGCCCGTCAACAGGCTCTCCTTAACGCCTAGTTGTGAAGCTTCGCCAGTTGGCTTTTGATACCTAATGCTGAGGTATAACAGAAACGATAGCAGAAATGAGGTGCCATTCAGCAGTAAGAATCCTTGCAGATTTAACCAATGTAAGGCGAGCAGGCCCCCACCAATCAGTGGCGCACAGATATCTGCTAGATCAATCAGCGTGTTGCTGACGGCGTTAAATCGTTGCCGTCCCGCCAGCGTGATCAGCTCCGGAATCATTGCCTTGGCCGCGGGCAGACTGAACGCCAGCCCGACATCCAAAATAACCGTCAATGTAATCAGTGGGGCCGCCGTGATATGCAGCGGGTCCAACCACCAGGCGCAGGCCAAACAGCCTAAGACACTGAGCAATTCGGCACTGACCACGATTCGTTTCCGGTTGAAATTGTCGACGACCACGCCACAGAGGAGATCACCGAAAAACAAAACGACCCCGCCGATGGCTTGAATCACCCCCAGCAGCGCCGCATTTCCCGTGGCTTGTACCACGAACCAATTTAATCCAAAGAGATAAAGCGTGCTTCCGAGTCGCGAGATGAAGGGCGCCAGTAAAAGTGGCAGGTTAAACGCCTTGGTCGTCTGTTCCATGCGACCACCTCCATTTCGCCATTATTCGCGGTTAATCGACCATTCGCCAGCTACCTTCATCCGCTTTGGAAATATCATTCAAAAATTTCAAGACCCGTTTGGCCCGGTTCGGCTGCTGCTCATTTAACACGTTCAGCCCCGCCCCCGTCACCATGGGTGCGCTCAACCGGAAGTTGCCGTCATCGGTTTCCCCGGTCGCAAAGGCCATCACGGTCTCACCAGATTCAATCTGAGTGGTTAAGAAGAACATCGTGAAGTCATCGTCTTCCTGCATGTAGGCGGGCATTGCCCAGATATCCGGCGCAATCTCTTGCATCTCACCGGTCTCAGTCCCATCAAGAAACTTAAATTCCTTGTGGTTGGCTTGGGTCACTGGCGACTTGAGCACCAGCATCATTTTGGCAAATTCGTTGTCGCCTAATTGTATGTCGTCCTTCATCGGTTAATCCTCCTAAATATAGTTCCGTTGTTGAAATGGGCGTCTTAATTTAGACCGCCAATTTCATATTGCAGAAACGTGTGCCAAAGGGCAGCCGCCCCTTGGCACACTCTCGTTAGAAACTATTATACCAGCGTCTTCTCCAAAATTAAATCGCGTTGTGCGTCCGTCCCCAATTGGAAGACGTGGTCACCGACCTGTTGGAAGCCCATCCGCTGATAAAACTTCTGAGCGGGCTCGTTATGTTCCCAAACGCCGAGCCAAATCGTCCGACATCCAAGCTGTTTAGCCGTTGCGACCGCGTCATCGTAAAATTGCCGACCGAGTCCTTGCCGTTTAAACGCTGGCAGGATGTAGATGCGTTCGATTTCCAAAGTAGCTGGCCCCCGGCGTTCCGATTGGCTGGCTCCCCAATTTAACTTCAGGTACCCCGCCACCTGATCATCAACCAGGATAAACTCAAACCGTGTCGTCGGCTGCTGCATCTCCTGGGTCAACTGCGCATCGCTATAAGCTGTATCTAAATATTCTGCCAAGTCTGTCGGTGTGTTGGCTGCGCCGAAGGTATCGGCAAAAGTGGCCCGACTAACTTGCTGTAGCGTCTTCAAATCCGCCAAGGTACACAATTCAATCTTTCCTGTCATTTCAAGTAGCTCCTTCTAATAGTGTCGTTGTTCGCCGTGCTTCACGGCGTCCCAGTTGGCCGCAACGTTTTGATCGACTCGTTGCAGGTACTTAGCCAACTGGTCGGCCTCCACTTCCGAGAATCCTTGTAAGGCAATGCCGTTTGAATAGTCATTCTCTCGCTTGACCAGGGGATAAATCTGTTCACCCTGTGCCGTCACGAATAACCGCTTAATTTTCTTATTCTCGTCATCCGCCCGCTTTTCCAACAGCCCGGCCTGTGTCAATTTCTGCACGGCCCGTGCCGCCGAGGTCCGATCGACCCGCAAGAGTTCCGCGAGCCGTTCCAAAATAATTCCGGGATGTTCGGTCACCCGCGCCAAGTATAAATACTGCCCCTTCGTCAACGCCACCCGCTGAAACTCCCGGTTGGCAATGGCATCCAGCGCCCGCGAGATTCCACCGATGGGTCGCAATATCTCAGCCATTTGTCGATTCCCTCTTTCATGTTAACTAATAGTTTAAAACAATTATGCTGTATTTGCAACAAAAAGTGAATTGGCAACATGGTGCTTCCTTCGCCTTGCCGGCCGCCAGATATGGGCTAGAACGGTGCGGACACGCCTGAGCCCATATCTGGCGACCTCTCGGCTTACATAGTAATTTTTGGGCCACTAGGAAGATAAGCGTAAAAACATTATCTGCCTAACCAGAGAGTTAAGCGCACACGAGACCTACAGCAATCCTCATGGTAGAACACAATCAGAGCCGGAGGATGCCAGGGATGCAGCCAGCCTAGACCATGGGCGTCTTTGAAGACACACAGTCTTAGTGTGGCTTCAAAACGAGCGGGAAGCCCGCTTCCCAGGCTGGAGGCGTTCCCCACAGCAGGCAGAATCCCTGACAGCCGCAGTGCGACAAAGTTTATCCAATCTAAAGTTTCTAAGCGTAATCAAAAAGTGTGCCCAGAACGACGAATCGTTCTAGAGCACACCATTTCAGTTCAGTTTAATTTGCGATGCGGACTGGTTGCCCAATCTCAAGTTGCATGTGGTAGTAATTGTGGTCACCAATCATTTGAGTTCCAGTAACTTCGTAGCCCATGCGCTCGTAAAGCTTCATGGCACCGGGATTCTCGAAGTCGACGTTCAACCCAATGACCGACTGGCGGTCGCGCTGGGCATAAACGGGTAAGGCCCGCAATAGCTGACGACCAATTCCCTTGCCCTGATGATCTGGTGAGACGGCTAACGAATCCAAATACCACTCGCCCGGTGCGGTTTCCGAATCAGCCTCTAACGGTTCATCGAATGCCGCACTCTTGGCGGTTAGCCGGGTAATTACATCTTCCACGATGTCTTCTTTTTCGCCGGGGTAGCCGAACGCAACCCCAACAACTTGGCCATTGGCCTCGGCCACCACCGTGGTTGCCGCACCAGACAAGTAAGTCCGAGTACGGTACGCCGCCGTGATGACCTTCAATAAGTCGGGGCCAGGTACGTCCTCGAGGTCGGTCAATTCCATCTCGTCGTAAATCAAGTTCATCAACGGTGCTATCTGAGGGGCATCCGTTGGTCGAGCTTCACGAATTATCACAAAAAATCCTCCATTTCTAGTACTTTCACTAGAGTAACGGAGGATTGAAAATTTGTCAAAGGATTTGCAGGGTCACCCCCACAACCTTCATCTAGTTGTGCTAAATAACTCGTCTATCGCCGCGCCTATCTTGCGGAAACGTGTCCCGCGGCGCGTTGGCCAAAGACTAGACCAACAACAAATAAAACGCCGGCAGTTATCCAAGTTCTCATTGATGAGGCTCCCTTCGTGACGTCGACTCCGGTGATTTGACATCCCGTAGTTCGGCGAGTTCTTGACGAATTTCACCTAAAATTTCTAACTGAAATCGTTCGATCTCCATGGTATGTGGAACCTGATTCTGCGCCAAGTGATCGACTTTAGCATGTAGCAATCGCAATTCGTGTTCGGCCTTTAAATTCACGTGATAGTCGTTTTCGGCCATCATCCGGTCACGGTCGGCGGAACGGTTCTGGCTCATCATGATGATGGGTGCCTGAATCGCCGCCACACAGCTCAATACTAAATTTAACAGAATGAAGGGATAGTTGTCAAAGTTGACCCCGAATAAGTGGAGTCCATTAACAATCATCCAACCAATCAAGACGAACATGAAGACGAAGATAAAGCCCCAGGATCCACCAAAACGGGCAACATCATCCGAGACCTTTTGCCCAAACGTCAGGCTCTCTTTCAAGCTGTCGTTGACGTCGATGATGTCGTAATCGTCACTCTGCAAGGCCTTCGTTAGCTTATGATTAATTTTTTTCGTTTGCTTGAGATCGGCATTGATCATCGCATCGACGTGATCTAGCCGATATTTTAACAGGTGGTGCCCGCAAATGTAATCGCTCGGCTTACTCTGCGGATAATCGCGCTTAATTCGGTTGCGTAGCCCCACATCCAGCTCGGCCAGCTGAAGGCTGGTCTCAAGCGAAATGGGCTCACCGTCCACCAAACAGCCTAGATGTTCCTCGTCTGCCACTGTGCTCACTCCTCGTTCAAGGTTTGGATCATTGCCTGCCAATCAGCAGGGACGGTACTGGTAAAGCTCCGCTGGTCATGGGTAAAGGGGTCGGCAAACGCCAACGTATGGGCGTGTAAAGCCTGCCGCGTCATCCCGCCAAGTTGCGGACCACCATACAGCTCATCCCCCACCAACGGATGGTCTAAATACGTAAAGTGGGCACGAATCTGATGCGTCCGGCCCGTATGTAACTGGACCTCAACTAGCGTGGCAGTCGACCAGCGCTGTTGAACCCAGTACTCCGTCTTAGCTGGCTTTCCTTCCGGCGAGACCATCTGGTTAAAGCCAGCCGGATCACTCGCCAACGGTTGCTCAATGATGCCATGGTCAGCCTCAAGTTGCCCACTCACCACCGCTAAATAACGTTTCTGGACCTGATGCGCGGCCTGTAACTGATTGGCCAGGCTATTGGCCAAGCGGTGCCGAGCAATCCACACGACCCCACTGGTAAAGCGGTCAAGACGGGTGACGATGTGCGGCACCAGGTTCTCGGCGTCCTCATCCAGCCAGTACCCTTTGACCCGGTTCACCAACGTGTCCGTCCGGTTAGCGGGACCGGGGACCACATTGAGGCCAGCCGGCTTATCCACGATCAACCAGTCGCGATTTTCAAATAAGACGTTCAGTGGTCCATGACTGACAGCGACCGCATCATCCGCAGCCTCCGCTGGCAACGTCACGGCCACCTGATCATTGACCTGCAGGGTGACTGCCGGGGTAACCACGGTGCCGTTGACCCGAATCGTGCCGTCCCGTTTGAGGTCGCTAAAGACCCGGTGACTGACCCCCTGCGTGTTGAGAAATTTTTTAAGGCTTGTTACCGGCTGTGTTACCTGCCAGGTCAATTCCATACCGTCTTGCTCCTTTTCAACCAATTAGTCATCGACCAAATCAACCATCCAGTCGAGATCATCATTTCGATTATTCAGACGCTCCGGATGGGCAACGAGGTCGGTGTTCACGGCAGCAATTCGGCCGGCAAACGGCGAACGCAACGTGAGTTCCTCTTTTTCGCCATGCACGATCACTAACGGTGTTCCCAATTTGACTTGACCACTGGTCTTTTGCCACGTAATCTTGGTCACTGGTCCCACCAGTTCACGGCCATCATCCGCAAAACCAATCCGGACGACCCCTTCTGCGTTGGGCGTTAACCATAAGGCATCCGCACTTGCTTCAATTCGATCAATCATGCTCGTCACCCCTATCGTCTATTTTGTTATCTGAATCCTTTCGCTGGTACATATGCTATAACGCCAGCACCAAGTCCGCGACATTCCTTACCGTAATTGTTTTAGTGCCTTACAAACTACTAGGACCTGTCTCTACCCATCATTTTAACATAGGCCCTAAAATCGCGGGAGTCATTTCACCCTTTCCCCTAGCAAATCAGTATAATTAGTTGAATAAAGGGGGAGATTTTATGATGACGGCAAACCTATTAACCGGGTCATTTATTCTAGTGTCGGGGATCGCACTACTCATTTTTCTGTTCGTTAAATTAATTCCAAAAACCAAGCATGACACGGATACAACTGCACTCTTAACCGTTTTCGTCGTGGTCGCCGTGTTCCTAGTGGGCATGGGCGGTTGGGTCAGTCTGATGGGGTTAGGTCACTTCAGTGGCGCCATGGGGTGCTGGCTGTAATTGCACCCAACCCGCAAAAGCTTCACGGCCTAAATTGACCGTGGAGCTTTTAATTTCTCCACACAAATACCTGAACTCAGGACATACAGAAACTTTCCTGCATCTCACTAACCAGCACGATTTCAACTTTTTTCTTAATAAACCATCACAGGTAAGTAAGTTCAATCAATTATCGGTATAATCTAAGGTGTAAGGGGAGATTATCATGACACAAAATTTAACTACCGGGGTATTCATTTTGTTATCTGGACTGGCATTGCTCATTCTGCTGTTCGCCAAGCTTATTCCTAAGACCAAGCACGATACGGACACCAAGGCACTATTGACGGTTTTCGTACTGGTCGGCGTGTTCTTGGTGGCAATGGGCGGCTGGATCACTTTGAAGGGTTAACCACTTGATTACATTAGTTTAGGCCATAAAAAAGCTCGACGACCGCGGCCGTCAAGCTTTTTTGTTGACTCATGATTAATGCTCACGCGATTCAGAAGTCTCGTAGACCTTCTTCGTTTGCGTGCCTTGTTGTTCGATTTCTTCCAGCGTCCGCCCCTTCGTTTCTGGAACGAATAAGCGAATGAAGGCAACCCCTAGCAGACAGATGATTCCAAAGATTGCGAACACGGCGTCTTGAGACATCGACTGCGTCATGATTGGGAACAGCAAGCCCACGGCAAACGACCCGATCCAGTTGAAGGATGAGGCTAATCCTGAAGCCCGCCCCCGAACAGCTAATGGGAAGACTTCCCCAATCAGTACCCAGGTCAGCGGTGCCCACGTGAAGGAATAAAAGGCTACGTAGATTGATAAGAACAGGACAATCAACATTGGATTTTTGTTCAAGTTAACCACGTTTAGAATGGCTGGCAGGATGAAGGATAACCCCATGACCACACCACCCAACGTTAACAGCGTCCGCCGGTTAAATTTATCGGCAATCACCAAGAAGACCAGTGACCCAATGACTAAAATAATTCCTTGAATAATTGGCCACATCAGGGCTGAACTAGCTGCCCCACCGGTAGCTTGTTGCACGATCAGTGGAATGTAGTAAAAGATGGCGTTGGCGCCTTGGAACTGTTGGAACGCCGCCACACCAACCCCGGCGATGACTAAGTAACGATACTTACTTGAGAACAAGGTTGCCCAAGTCGTATTCTGGGCGACAGTGGCTTCATCCGTAGCGGCCGTCTGAATATCGGCTAATTCATCGTCGATCTCATCGGCTGGTCGAATAAAGCTCAACACCTGTTTGGCACCCGCCAAGTCCCCGTTTTTAACCAGGAACCGCGGCGATTCTGGCAACCGCAGGACACCGGCAAATAAAATGATGGCTGGTACCGCTGCAGAGCCTAACATCAACCGCCAAGTGAAGAGTTCTGGCAGTCCCTTTAACAAATAGTCGACCACGTAGGAAATCAGCATCCCGGACACAATCATCGTCTGGTTAATCCCGGTCAACCGGCCCCGTAATCGGGCTGGCGACATTTCCGACATGTAGGCCGGCACGAGCGCCGATGACGCCCCAACGGCCAGTCCCAAGAAGATGCGGACCGCAATCAGGTAGATCGACCCCTGATTAGGCGCTAAACCGGATAGTAAGGAGCCCAAGGCAAAGATCAACGCTGAAATCAAAATCATCTTGCGGCGGCCCAGCTTATCGGACAACTGCCCGGAAATGGCTCCACCAAAGATGGCCCCGAACATCACGGCCGACGTAATCCAGCCGATCACCCCGGCGTTCGTTAACGCCCAATCGTGTTCCAGAAATGGCAGTGCCCCGGTCATGACCCCAATGTCATACCCGAACAGAATGCCACCAAAGGACCCAAAAAAGTAAATGAAACCGCTTGAAATTTTCTTCGTGCTTGTCAAAATGTTCCCTCCCAATGTCTCTTGCTCTCTCTGTCGACACACGCCTATCCCTGCCGAGTAAATAGGTGTGATAACTAACGCTCTCTCTTACCATGATTGTGATATCGGTAATTATAGCTTTCAAGTAAACCGTTTTCACAAACGTAATAATGTTATTTTAGACTATTTATACGGATAAATCAACCATTTATTGTTTCATTCGTATTACTTTTCTAAAACGTTTTCTTTGTTTTGATAATTATATGTAAGCGTATTCTTTTATAAACGGTTAATAAAAAGCACAACCTCCGTATCAGCATCTACGAAGATTGTGCTTTTTAACACAAAACTACTTTAAATTCTTAATGACGCGCGCTGGATTGCCACCTAAAACGACGTTATCACCAGAAGACTTGGTCACCACGGCCCCAGCGGCAACGATGACGTTATTCCCAATCGTCACACCCGGACAAATGATGGCTCCGCCACCGACCCAGACGTCATCGCCTAGAGTGACCGGTTTGCCAATCCCCATGGCCCCATTTCGCCGCAGTTTGGGGTCAGCCGGATGATTGACCGAATAGATCTGCACCTTGGGCCCTAGCAGACAATGCTTGCCAATTCGGATGGGCGCCACGTCCAGCATGACACAGTCGTAGTTGGCGAAAAAGTCCTCGCCAACGTAGATGTTGTACCCATAGTCACAACGGAAGGTCGCGTGGACTTCAACGTCCTCACCAGTCGCACCAAACATCTCCTTGATCAGCTTTTGACTCTGTTCGGGGTGCTTCTCCCCCAGCGCGTTAAAGGCTTCGACCTTGTCGCGGGCAACGCCCCGTTCGGCCACAAGCTCCTCATCGTAAACGTTGAAGAGTTCACCGGTAATCATCTTTTCCTTTTCACTTTTTACCATAATTAATCACTCCATTTCTTGATTGTTTTGTGTACTTGCTGAAATTTGACCGAACTACGGCTACTAGAGATTTCGCCTATTGTGGAGACAATTCAGGTCAGAGAAACACGCTTGCTTGACGGCTGGCTACATCACTGCCCTTTTCTGGCTCTGATTGTTCTTACATTCTCACCCAAATAACGGCTGAAAACTTTATGGCCTCGGCAACTTTAGTTCAGCTGATAACGAATTTACGCTCTTCCTCCCAGTTGACAAAAAACCACTGTGTAAGCCGAGAGGTCGCCAGATATGGGCTCAGGCGCGTCGTTCTGCTTAGTTGACGGCGGGTTTCCGTCGGCTTAGCAGAAGACCAACCTTGTAGACTCGCGGTTTTCGAGGCTTCAAGTTGCGTCCGCACCGTTCCAGCCCATATCTGGCGGCCGGTAAGGCGCAGGAAACACTAGGTTGCCCAATATATTAGCCTAATCTTAACTAGTATTTAGATACTTTCTGTCTAAAAAGTGGCCGCCCGCCAACTGGCGAACGGCCACTCCATTTAAATCAAGCTTACTTGATGAAAGCCTTCGTCATACCAACCATGGTAGCGTAGTCTTCCATTTGTTCTTCGGTCAGGGAGAAGGAAAGCATGGTGTGGTGACCACCACCGGCCTTCATCCATTCCAAGGCGCCGGTCTTCAAACCAACCTTTGGCGTCCAGAGTTGCTTAGCAACTGGCAACTTAGGCGTTTCAGCTTCTGGCTTGTTAGCGTCTACGGCATAGCTGATCATCTTGAAGCCGTCACGGAAGTCCGCAACAGTGACGTCAATGGCGTCACCTTCGGAACCAGTGAAGACCAGACGTGCAGGATCAGCCTTACCACCAATGTCCAATGGGTGAACTTCAACCCGTGGCTTGTCGGAAGCGATTGAAGGGTCGACTTCCAGCATGTGGGAACCGAGGATGGCTTCATGGCCCTTCCGTAGATCCAACGTGTAGTCTTCCATGAAGGCAGTCCGGTCGTTGTGAGACATGATCTTCATGACACGGCCCAAGGCAGCGGTCTTCCAGTCACCTTCGGCACCGAAACCATAACCGTCACGAATCAATAATTGTGCGGCTAAACCAGGGAGTTGTTCCATCCCCCAAAGGTCTTCGAAGTTCGTGGTGAAGGCCGTGTAACCGCCCTTTTCCAAGAAACTCTTGATCCCAAGGTATTGCTTCAATTGAACACGAACAGAGTGCTTGTACTTATCAGCATCGTTGTCGCCTTGAACCATTTCGTAACGGGATTCGAGGTCAGCGTATTCCTTGTCGATGTCAGCGTCAGCAACCTTGCTGATTTCCTCAACCAAGTCACCAATACCGTAGTAGTCAACGGTCCAGCCCATCTTAATCTGAGCTTCAACCTTGTCACCTTCAGTAACGGCAACGTTCCGCATGGTATCGCCAAAGCGGGCAACCTTAACCTTGAAGCTTTCGTTGTAAGCAACAGCAACGTCTTCCCAACGTGCGATTTGTTCCTGCACGTCTTCGTCGCCCCAGTAGCCGTAAACGATCTTGTTGTTCTTTTGCAGACGCGCGTTGATGTAAGCATATTCGCGGTCACCATGAGCACTTTGGTTCAGGTTCATGTAGTCAAAGTCGATGTCGGCGTAAGGAATGTTGTTTAGGTATTGGGTAGCCAAGTGAAGTAATGGCTTCTGCAATAATTCAGTCCCGCGGATCCAGTTCTTAGCTGGGGAGAACGTGTGCATCCAAGTGATCACACCGGCAACCTTGTCGTTGTAGTTAACTTCCTTCATGAAGTTAGTGATACTTTCAGCGGTCGTCATAACATCCTTGAAGACCACCTTGTAAGGTAACTTGCCGCTAGCGTTCAACTTGTCAGCGATGTCTTGGGCATCCTTGGCAACGGACTTCAATTGTTCTTCACCATAAAGATGTTGAGAACCGGTAACAAACCAAAATTCGTAATCTGGTACTGATAACATAAAATGACACTCCTTTGATATATTTTTTATTAGTTATTCGCAATAATTTAAGTAGCCAGCCTGTGCTTTATATAAATACTGATTTATATAGGCGTCATAGGCATGAACTTTGAAACGGCCACCCCACTACCTGACACGCTACCACGTCCAATTCACGCCGAACGCGAAGTAACGTTTCGGGTAGCCGGAGCTAACTAGAGATGGATGCCAGTGTCGGTGCTGTTTGACCGGTGATTTTCCGGTCTTACAGCACGGGACGTCGGCAAGACTCACGAACTTTGTGAGACTTACCGGCGAGGCCGAAGACCGCTCTTAGGCTTCGGCCGTGCCCCACAGGCAGGAATCTCTAGTTAGCGCAGGCGGCAAAACCAAACCCTACTCGCGAGCAGCGTGGTCCTTGGACTTGGCGTTGTTTTGGCCGTAGTAGGCGTTGGCACCATGCTTGCGGAGGTAGTGCTTGTCCAGCAAGTATTGTGGCAACTCACGGTTAGCCCGCGTCAACTGTAAGGTGTGGTAGTCTTCTTCGGCAACCACTTCAAGAACCTTAGCGTTGTAAACGGCTTTGTCAGGAGTTGGGCCCCATGAGAAGGGACCATGTTGGCTAACTAAGGCAGCGGGAACGGCTTCGTAGTCGATGCCGCGTTCGTTAAAGGTCTTCACGATAGTCTTACCCGTGTTGCCTTCGTAGTCTTCTTCGATTTCTTCCTTAGTCAAGGCGTCGGCAGCAGGCACGTCACCATAGAAGGTATCGGCATGCGTCGTGTTCATGGCTGGGATATCCATCTTAGCTGCGGCAAATGAAACGGCCCAAGGTGAGTGGGTGTGAACGATCCCACCAATATTTGGAAAATGGTTGTACAGGTACGTGTGGGTTGGTGTGTCACTTGAGGGGTTTAATTTTCCTTCAACGACCTTACCATCCTTCAGGTTCACAACGACCATATCTTCTGGCTTCAGTTCGTCGTAAGGAACACCAGAAGGCTTGATAACGTACAAGCCCTTTTCACGGTCAACACCGGAGACGTTTCCCCAGGTGAATGAGACCAAGCCAAGCTTTGGTAAGCGCATGTTGGCTTCATAAACTTCTTGTTTTAAATCTTCAAGCATGCTATTTCTCCTTTAAGTCTTAATTAATCGTCCAGCAGGTCAATGGCCTTGCCTTCAACTGGTAAGGCAGCCTTGTAACCGGCGATGAACTCGTTAGAGCCCTTAACACCAGCTGGGTCAGGGTCGACCGTCGTGCTGTCTGGGTTGGCGAAGACCTTGTTGTCCAAGAAGTCTTCCAGCGTTTCATTGGCATCCTTGTCAGCGACGTAGAAACCAAGAACCGCCATCCCCCATGGACCACCTTCGCCGGCATTGCTGGTCACGGTGATTGGGGTGTTCAACGAGTCCGCTAAGACCTGTTGACCAACCTTAGGCGTCCGGAACAGGCCACCCTGGGCAATCAAGGAATCCAAGTGAATGTGTTCCTCGTTAGCCAAGATATCCATACCGATCTTCAGTGGGGCAAAAGCTGCGTACAGCTGTGTCTTCACGAAGTTGGCTAAGGTAAAGTTACTATTTGGCGTCCGGACGAATAGTGGCCGACCAGCCGTCATCTTGGTGATGTTTTCACCAGAGAGGTAACTGTAGTTCAACAGGCCCCCGGCGTTGGCATCACCCTCGGTTGACTTGTTGAAGAGGGCCCCATACAATTCATCGGGCTTCAGGTCAACACCAATCGTTTGGGCAAATTCCTTAAATAGGTTGACCCAAGCGTTGATGTCGGATGAACAGTTGTTGGTATGGACCATGGCAACTGGTAACCCAGTTGGGGTCGTAACCAAATCGATGTCGCGGTGAACGGCCTTCATTGGTTGGTCCAAGACCACCATGGAGAAGGCTGACGTCCCGGCTGAAATGTTCCCGGTCCGTTCGCGAACGGCGTTGGTCCCAACCATCCCGGTTCCAGCGTCTCCTTCAGGCGGTGCCATCACGCTGCCGGCTTCCAAGTTCCCCTTTGGATCGAGTAACTTCGCCCCGTCAGTGGTCAGGCTACCAGCTGGTTGACCAGCAAGGAGTACCTTTGGCAGGATGTCCTTGATGTCCCAGTGATATTGCCGAACAGACTTCACGTCTCTAAATTTCGCTAATAATTTTTCGTTATAATCTTTGGTATCGCTGTCGATTGGGAACATCCCGGAAGCATCCCCAATACCCAGAACCCGTTCGCCGGATAACTTCCAGTGCACGTAGCCGGCCAATGTCGTGAAGAACGTAACGTCCTTGACGTGGTCCTCTTGGTTCAGGATAGCTTGATAGAGATGCGCAATGCTCCACCGTTGCGGAATGTTGAAGTCAAATAACTTCGTCAACTCATCGGCGGCTTGTTCCGTGATGTTATTCCGCCAAGTCCGGAAAGGAACC
Organism: Levilactobacillus andaensis; assembly: GCF_016861695.1. GTDB lineage: Bacteria > Bacillota > Bacilli > Lactobacillales > Lactobacillaceae > Levilactobacillus > Levilactobacillus andaensis. The sequence continues at coordinate 256,225 of NZ_BOLP01000004.1, forward strand.
AGCAATTGGTCCTTGGCATCGAAGGCCATGTACCCATGCATCATGGCACTGACGCCGATTGACCCGACTTTGGTCAACGGCACACCATATTTATCTTGAACTTCCGCAGCCATCGCTTGGTAACTAGCTTGAATCCCGGTCCAAACGTTCTCCAAGGAGTACGTCCAAACACCGTTCTTCAATTCGTTTTCCCAAACATAACTGCCGGAAGCAATCGTTTTAAAGTCAGGAGTGACTAAAACGGCTTTGATCCGCGTTGATCCAAGTTCGATCCCCAGCGAGATGTTACCGCTTTCAACATCCTGAATAGTCTTATCCGCATTCATGCGATAAACCTCCATAGCTCTGTCGGCTAATAAATTCTACTACTCAACGTCTTAAGTGTATAATTTTTATTCGCATAAATCAACAATAAATTATATTTATACGTATTATTTTTAGAAAATTCTTAGATTTCAGGCCGTTGAAACCGAATTCGTTAAAATCATGGGCAGCCGATTCCGTTTTGCCGTGCTTAAAGTAGAACGATTGGGATTCCCTAACGTTTACTCACCTGACCGTTTAATGACTCTTCGGGCTGAATGATAGCGGTATCATCGACTTGTACGGATAAATAAGCTTGGGTGGCTGATAAGCGCTGTAGAGGTGCCCTATGAAGGTCGCAAAATAGCCCTGCGACACCAATTCTGGTTGTTGCAGGGCTATTTTTCATTTTATGTTGCTGAAACGTGTGACAAAAGTCAGCTGGTTCCGCTTAACACTGCTAGTCAAATAATCCAAGACCGGGATTATCTGACTAGCACCGTTAATGCTCGCCAGCCACCCGACTTCTGTCACACTCTCTTCTCTATTCTGCCACCGTTGCGTCTAAAAATCCCTTTTCCGTGTCATAAATAACCTGCGTGGCCGTCGTTGTTACGGCTTGTTGCCGGTGAATAAATTTCACAGCGTGGGGGTATGGCGCGTTGTTCGTTACCCGGTATTGCGTTGCCGAAAGCTGTTCGAGGCGCCCATTGACGACTGCCAATTCGCCATCTGCCTTTTCGTACAGATAGGCGTTTTGGCCAAAGCCCGTCAGGTAGGCCGCGAGTTCTTCACCCATGTCCCAATCGGCTTGACCGGTATCGCCGTCTGGGAAGAGCCGGGTGTAAATGCCACCGTCCTTCGCAAATGTCGATTGGCCAAAGCGGTTCCGGGACAGGTCAGGCCGGTTCAAGTTTGGCCCGGCAATGCTGTAGGTCGAGGCCGCTTCGCCCGGCTTCAACTGATTCGTTGGCGTCGTGGCGTTGCTGTCGTACATGTACAGCACACCGACGAATGCCCGGTAGGAAGCCAGCAGTAAGGCCGTATCGTCCAAGACTTCGTACGCATCCAAGGCCGAGGCCGCCGTGATTCCGCCCCACAAGGAATGAATCATGTAGGACTGCGCTTCCCACCAACGATCGGGTGCTTGGCTCCGGAAGTCGTTGCTGTAGCCAATGTTGGCCTTCAACAGCTCCGCATAAAGCCGGGCTTCCTTGACGTATCCGGCATTGGCTAAGGCCCCGGTTGCGGGACCAAACCCAGCATTGTCATAGAAGTGTTCCGTAATGGCCGCTTGATACTCGCCACTATGGGCTGCGACCCGTTGCGTGGCTTCTTCCCAACACCCTTTGATTTGGTCATACTCTTTGGTCAAGCCATGTTGTTTCAAGGCTGCCAGCAAGTCGTTGATGTACAGGAAGTAAACGCCTAACGTATGGGCCTCTTCCTTACCCCGTTCTGAAGTGTGAAGGTCGGCGTTGACCCGCATGTTGAAGACCTGGGCCGCCCATTTCAAATAGGTCGCCGGTGAGTTCAACTGCAAGACATCCTCGTCAAACTGGGCCAGTAAGTAGTAGACGTGCCCAATATATTCGAAGTCCATGTCCCGGTAGAAGTCGCCGTACAGATTGACCGGTTTGAAGAAGTCGCCGTCGGTAAACCACTTCGGCTTCACATAGTTGACCGCACTCGCCTCGACCTCACGAACCTGGTCCGCGGTCTTAGCCGTTTGATGTAATAAGTTCGTCTGGAGAATCAAGCTAAGTTTCCCGAGCGACTCCCCTTGATTAGAAATTGGCGTAAAGGCATCGTATGGCTGGGTCGTCTTGCCGTTGTAAGCATTCTTGGTCAACCAGTCGACCCGGGTTTCAATCAGGTCGCGCACGGCCGCCATGACGTTAAAGACGATCAGGTCACTACGGCCATCCGTCAAGTAGATCCGCAAGCAGTGTTCACCGACACCTTTGACTGGGGTCTTTAAAATATCGCCCTCGTAGTCACCGATCACGTCTTCCTTGTGAAGTTCACCGTCCGTCTTGTAGGTCATCACCATGCGTTCTGGCTTAACCCCTGCAGGTAAGGCAATGTGAATGTTGGTGGTCTGACCGACCGTCAGCAGTGGATCGTAGTTGATTTCAGGATGGCCGTTAGCCGCCGCAACCGCCTTGAAGTCGGCCTGCGTCGTGAAGGGTTCGAGCACGAAACTCCAGCACTGCGCAGCGCCACCGGTGATCACCACGTAATTGTGCGGGTAGATCCAGTCGTTGGCTGGTTCTTCGCCGTGTTGATAGCCGCCAGCTAGTTCTAACTGGTGGAACAGTAACCCGTCCAGCGAAGGCGAAACGTTTTCGAAGAACCGGTTGGTCCATTCGTTGTAGGTCCCAACGGATTGGGTGACCCCTGCCGTTTGGAACAGGCCCAGGTTAGGTCCTTGGTTGTCCCGCCGCACACCAGCCAGCTTGGTAAAGTTAGCCGAAATGCTGGGGAAGACCGCGGCGGAGTCGGACATGTTGCGGTGAACGTTCTTGTCGCGGAACATCACGTAGGCCAGCGAGGCCCACACGCCAAAGTTCTCCAGCGTAATGAAGTCGTCAGTTGGATTTTGAACGACAATGTCCCACTGCACCTGTTTGCCCACCAAACGGTACGTTTCCACGATGACTAAGCCGGCAATCATGTAAGACACCGTAATGTCGTCGTCCGTGGTCAAAACATTGGGTTCAAAGTCAACGCTGCGGTAAGTCTTGTCACCCACGGTCAGGGTAAACTCACCAAATAATTTATCCTCGTCTTGGTAGCCGACTTGTTTGAGATAAGCGGGATCCACGACCCAGTTCATGTGGTGGTCGTCCTGCTTATTTTGCAGATTGACAATGGCCCCACGTTGGTTCACGTCTAGTTGAAACTGTGCTGATTCCATTACTTCAACCCCTCCTTGTCTGCTTTGATCCGCCGGGTATTGGCCTGGCGATATTGACTGGGTGACAAACCCGTATATTGTTTAAATACCGTTGAAAAGTAGTAAATGTTTTGAAAACCAATGGCCTCCGCGATTTCGGTCTCCAGCATGTTCGTGTTCAACAAGCGCTTGCTGGCCTCTTCCATGCGGTACTGGCGTAAAAACTCAGTGGGCGTTAACCCGGTCGTGGCCTTCAACGTTCGAATCAGGTAGTTCGGGTGAAAATGGAATTCCTGACTCAACGTGGTATTGGTAATTTTTTCGTCGAAATGGTCACGCAAGTAGCGCTGGACCTGCCCCGAGAGCTGAACCATTGCCGAATCTTGCTGCGACTGAACCTGCACTTCCTGCAAGACATCGATAAAGAGTTGCTGCGCCTGCCAGAAGCCGTATTCCTTGGTCGCTGAACTGTTCTTGAAGATCTGTTCGGTCATTTGCACCAGACGGTCCGGATGCTGCATCTTGGCGTGCTTGGCCAGATAAAGTGTCTCAGTCGGCGTGTAGTGATGCAGCGTCGGCACCTTGATGGCTGAACGCATCGGGACCAAGATCGCCTGCTGTTGCCAGTGGCCAGACACGTAGAAATGAAGCCAGTAATAGCCCGTGTCCTCGGTCACCGCGTGCCAAGAATAGTGATGATGCATGGGCAGCAGGACAAACATTTCACCCGGCTCAACGGTGTAGTCATTATCATCTTCCGAAATGAAGAGTTTCCCCTTGATCATAAACATCAGGATGAAATACTGCAGGTTGTTACGGTTCGGGTGATGGTCACCGGCATGAAAGGTGGCGTATCCCCCCTCAATAAACGTCGGCAACGGTAAACACGAAATTGAAATGTAAGCCGGTTGGGCCATGCAATCACCTCCAAAAAGTTTTTCCTAAAATGTCTAAATCGTCTCCGGCTGCCAAGGACTCCACCCGGTGAGGCAGACCTGGGGCCTGAGGAGCGGTCCCCAGGGCGACTTGGTGCCTCAAAAATCGAGTCATCAAGCTCGGCCTGTGCTCTAAGCCCGGCACAACCCAGCCGGACTAAGACCACCGACACGGGGTTACATCCTTGGCAGCCTGCGACTACAGCAACATTTTAACAACGTTATTATAGTCTGTCTGCGCCATTGTGACTAACTTATCAAAGCTCAGTCTTAAACTTGTCAGCCGATTTTCTACATTCAACGATTCTACTTCATAACCAGCACCAGCAAGTTCGCCCTCTGACACGAAATAGGTGCCCAGTCTCATGAAGAAACCGCACCTATTCCGTCAAAGCATGAGTTGCCACACCATGATTCCTAGTCAATCATGGCATAACCACGTGATAATTAGCTGGCTGTCTACAGCTGGACACCTAAACTCCCACGTGGCATTGCGAAAACTCTATGTCGCATAACCGGAGGAGGCCAGGGATGTAGCCAGCTGTGTCGATGGCGTTAGCTGGCGTCTTTTGACAGCTTACACCATGGGTCGACCTTGGAGACGCCTGCTTTTGGCGGCTTCAAGTCGAGCGGAAGCCCGTTCTTTGGCTGAAGCGACCCCATAGCAGGCGGAATCCCTGGCAGCCGCAGGTGACCACGACTAGTCTAGTCTTCAGCTAATTCGCCACGTTTTTCGGCTAAGGTGGCACGGATACCGGTTTCTTGCTTTTCGTAACGCATGTAGAAGATCATGATTGCGGCACCGATAACGAAGAAGATGGCCGGTAAGAAACTGATACAGAACTTGATCGCGCCCAAGGAAGCTGCCGTTTGGGTGGCACCAGCCTTGTAACCAGCGTTAGCCATGATCATCGATGGTGCCCAGCCACCCAGGCCAGAACCCATCTTGATGGCAAATGAACTCCCAATGGCAGTCAAGAACCCACTGGCCCGGATACCGTTCTTCCATTCCCCGTAATCAACCGTGTCGGATAACATGGCGAATGGCATGGAAACGGAAATCCCAGTCCCAACGGAAGCAATACTCCAAGCAACCCCCAAAGCAATCAAGGACTTGCCGGTGAAGAAGATCATGATTTGACCAAAGGCTGCTAAACACAGACCAAACATCAACACGTGAGTCTTACTAAATTTCTTAACCAGGAATGGGATCAAGACCATCCCGACCATTTGGAACATGACTAAGGCGTTCAATACGGACGCAAACCCTTTAACGCCCAGGTTGTATTGCGTGTAGTAAACCAGTACGGAAGTCCGTGAAGAGTTCCCTAACCAGTAGAAGATAAAGGCAACAACCAAGATGAACCAAGGCCAGTTACTCTTAGCGGCCCGGATACTGTCCATGATTGGAATGGACTTCTGCGTCGCGGTGTTCACTTCGCGAGTGTCGAAGAAGGCAAACATCAGCAGAGCAAAACCAGCAACGGCTAAGACGATAGCCGTGTTCCGCCAACCAGCGACGTCATTGCCGCCACCAAAGAAGGCCACGAAGCTCAACGTAAAGGTTGCGGTAATTAAGAACCCAATGTTCCCACCGATCATCCGAACACTGTTTAACTTGATCCGTTCATCGGAATCATTACTCAAGTTTGGTAGGATCGAACTGATTGGTGTCCCGACCCCGGTGTAGGAAATCCCGAAGAGCAGGTAGGTAATCATGGCCCACCAGAATTTCCCGGTGGCACTCAGGTTCGGTGTTAAGAACATCAGCACGAAGAAGATGGCAAACGGGAACGCCATCCATAAGAAGTACGGCCGACTTTGGCCCCACCGCGTATGGGTGTGGTCAATGATGAAGCCCCAGACCGGCGCATCGAAGGCGTCCAAAATCCGGGCCGCCAGTAAAACAGTCCCGGCAGCGGCAACGGATAATCCGAACACATCCGTATAGTAATAAAGGATGAAGGTCGTGACCGTCGTGTAGAGCAAGTTCCCCGCGGCATCGGTACTGGCAAACGCTAACATTCTGTGGAATGGCACTTTAGCATCTGATTTAACAGCAGTTGCGACTTGGCTTTTCACAATAAGTTCCTCCTTGAAGTGAATTTATAAAAACGAGTCGTTAACCCCTCCTGGCGTGTCACATAGCCGTAACCGGTTACAAAATAATGCAAATTTCTAACAGCTATGACGCCTGAGCGCTTTAATGGTCGCCTTTATTTATTACCAATTTAAATCAAAAACACGGTATTGCCAATTCGATAGACAACACCGTGTTTATAATTTTTAACACACTGAACTTATTTCACACTGTTTTCATTTTCCTCACGATCCAATAAAGCACTGATGTCTTGTGGAATCGGAATGCTCGGATCAATAGCCGGATTATTTAAGTGAGTGTTGCCATAACTGTTCCGATACTGGCCCGCAGTCATGTTGACCTTCTTCTTGAAAAGCTTCATAAAGTTCTTGTCGTCGTGAAAATAAGCGGCGGTCGCCACCTGATTGATGGGCAAATTCGTCCGCACTAATAATAGCTTGGCGACCTCAATTTTTATATCAACTAAGTAGCCGCGTAGGTTTTTCCCCTGCTCCCGTTTGAATAACTTGGTCAGATAGTCGGGACTCATGTCAAAGTGATGGGCAATCACGGCGACCGTCAGCTCACTGGACAGGTTCGCTCGAATCCACTCAACGACGCGGGTGGTCTTCGCATCGATGCCGCCAGCCGTGGCCACCAAATTCTGTAAGTAGGCATCCCCCACCGAAATCAGGGCCAACTGCGTCATGAGATGATTGCCGTAATCCGTATAGTGATAGCGATTCGTGTAATCTAGCAGCTGATTGAACATCAAGATCAGTTCTTGCGGATTGGTCACGGGAAAGTGGCGTGGCAAGTTGACCAAGCAATTCAAGTCATGCGCCGGTTCATGGGCCGCCTGCTGTTGCGTCATCACCTGCAACTGCTGATGGGAAAAGTCGACCCAATCCCACTCCGCGAAGAAATGGAGCCAAAAGAAATCGACGGAACCAGTGGTGTCTTTCGTCCCCGCAATGCGGGTGTCGGGTGGCAATACCCAGCAATCGTTGGCCCGAATCCGACATGGCTGCCCGTTAATCGTGACGTCAAAGTGGCCCTTCAGGCAGAAAATGACTTCAAAATCGTGCTCGTGATACATATCTTTATGCCGCCAACCCGCGTCAGCACTGAACTCACCAGCCTTATAAAACCAGAGCGGTTGCGACAACTTTAACTGCATTAACTTCATCGTCTCACCTCGTGTCCGGAAATTGCCACTTTTTTCACAGGTCAGTGGCTTTTTTTAAAATTGTTACCGTTTACAATGATAGTTGTTCAGACAAATTATTATATTTTGAAAAGTGAGGTTTTGTAAACCGACCACGACATTTCTGCTCTTATTATATCATAGGTGGTTAGGTTCCTTATCCTTTTGCCGGGTGTTCCTTAAACCAGGCTATCCTTCTCGGCCAAAGAAGCATAGCCCTTCGCTGCGGTGGCACTACATACTAGTTAGCTTCTCGACACCGTAGATAACATCCGACCCGCACATTTCAATCTATAATGCGACCACATGAAAGGAGATCTTATTTTGACTGAATCAACATTGACGACCGCCACCCCTAAGGTGACCATCACGTCCGACTTCTGGAACAAGTATCGGCAACTCATCGTTAAGGAAGTGCTCCCCTACCAATGGGCTGTGATGAATGACGAGGCCGACATCAACATTGCCGACGAAAAAGGGGGCGACAACCCAGACTCCAAGAACAGTCACGCCGTTGCCAACCTTAAAATCGCCGCCGGTCAGATGAAGGGCCACCATTTCGGCTTCCCCTTCCAAGACACCGATGTCTACAAGTGGTTGGAAGCTGCCGCCTATTCCTTTAGCTACCAAGCCAATCCGGACTTGAAGACGGTCACCGACAACCTGATCGACCTGATTGCCGACGCGCAAGAAGACGACGGTTACCTGTCAACTTTCTTCCAGATCGACGCACCCGAACGAAAATTTAAGCGGTTACAACAAAGCCACGAGCTCTACACCATGGGCCACTACATTGAAGCCGGCGTCGCCTACCATCAAGCGACCGGCAACGAAAAGGCCTTGACGATTGCCCTCAAGATGGCCGACTGCATCGACGCTAACTTCGGTCCGCAAGATGGCAAGCTACACGCCGCCGATGGTCATCCTGAAATCGAATTGGCCCTCTCAAAGCTGTTTGAAGTCACCCACGAGCAACGCTACCTCGACTTGGCCCACTACTTCTTGGTCAACCGCGGTGTCGACCCCGATTTTTACGACCGGCAACTGGAAGCCGATGGTTTCGACAATGACATCATCCCCGGAATGCACGGTGTGACCCACAGTTACTACCAAGTCGACCAACCCCTGCTGACCCAAAAGGACGCTAAGGGTCATGCCGTACGGGTCGTTTACCTCTGCACGGGGATGGCCCACGTCGCCCGGCTGACCGGCGACAAGGACCTGCAAGCCGCTTGTGACCGTCTGTGGGACAGCATCGTTCACCGGCGGATGTACGTGACCGGCGGGATTGGCTCGACCAACGTCGGCGAAGCCTTCACCTACGACTATGACCTGCCCAACGAAACGATGTACGCCGAAACTTGTGCCTCAGTTGGTCTGACCTTCTTTGCCAAGCAGATGCTGCAAAACGAGGCCAAGGGTGAATTTGGCGACATCATCGAAAAGGAATTATTTAATGGCGCCTTGAGTGGAATCTCCTTAGATGGGAAGCACTTCTTCTACGTAAACCCACTCACGGCCGACCCGAAATTCCAGCAGAACCCGTCCAAGGCTCACATCATGAGCCGGCGTCAAGACTGGTTTGGCTGTGCCTGCTGTCCAAGTAACATCGCGCGCTTAGTCTCATCCATTGACCAATACGTTTACACAGTCACTGATGACGCTATTCTGTCCCATCAATTCATTGCCAACCAGGCCAAGTTTGATCAAGGCTTAGAAATCGACCAAACCAGCAACTTTCCGTGGGACAATCACGTCCACTACGCGGTCAAGAACCCGAACGGTGTCCAAACGAAGCTGGGCATCCGGATTCCAAGTTGGTCTCGTTCTAACTTCACGCTGGTCGTCGATGGCGCCGAACAGACCCGTCCCGTTCAAAATGGCTTCATTTACCTCGACATCACTGGTGACCTGACCGTTGAATTGACCTTGGACTTCAGCATTCGCGAACTTCAGACTAACCCAGCCGTCTCAAGTGACGCCGGCAAGGTTGCCATCCAACGTGGGCCAATGGTCTACTGTGCAGAACAAGCCGACAATTCGGCTGACCTCTGGAACTACCGGGTGGCCGCCGATGCCGACTTGACCTACCACTTTGACGCTGACTTGCTGAATGGCGTTGGTGAAATCACTGCCAAGGCCGCCGTCCGGAAAACACCCGCAACGACCGACCTGTACGCTGATTACCAACCAACGACTTGGCAGCCAACCGACCTGACGCTGGTTCCCTACTACGCTTGGGCGAACCGGGCAGACGGTCAGATGCGTGTTTGGTTAAACAAGGAAAACGCCTAAATTAGGTTCAATGATTAACGACCTTCGCCGACTAAAAATGCTGGTGAAGGTACATAACCAAGTTAAAGAAAAAATTCTGTTGCCCATCTCTCGTGGGTGTTCAGCACATCAGTTAATGGAGGCGAGAGCGTTGAAGTTTATGACTAAAATGTTTGCGGGTCAGTCCCTGATCTCGTGGATTCTACAATTAATTTTAATCTATCTGGCATGGCAGGTTGCCGACCACCATATCGAAAACAACCTATGGACCATTGCCGGCGCGGGCGTGATTCTTCTGTTGACCTACATCAGTCTGTCCCACGACAGCAAGCAACGGAATAAGTAAGGATAAGTGATGTGAACTGGCTCGCACTACGGCTGTCAGGGATTCCGCCTGCTGTGGGGAAAATTTGATAGTGACAACGATTATAGGCCGTTCAGTGCTTTGTTTACTTTAGCAACTGATACACCATAATAGTTAAAACAAAATTTTCTGAGCTAACAGTCTACGCCAAGACTCCTATGGCAATCATGCACTATCCCCATTAGGAACGACTAGCCACTTGATTTGAAATATAGTCCATCTATGTCTCAACAGTTGTCATGTGAAAGTTCAATCTGAGCCGGAGGAGGCCAGAAATGGAGCCTGCCGTGCAAATGGCGTTAGCTAGCGTTTCTTGCTAGCTTAGGCCATGGGCGATTTTGAAGACACGCGGGTGCTTCAAATCGAGCGAGAAGCCCGCTTCACAGGCTGAAGCGTCCCCACAGCTGGCGGAATCTCTGGCAGCCGGAGTGCGACCATTTTAATTATCCTTCATCAATTACAAAAAGAAACATTATAGAAAGCGAGGAGTTTGTTATGAGTTCTAATGCACAACAATCGGACCATAACGTTGCGGCAGCGCAAGCGCTACTAAAGAATGACCGGTTACCCTTTCACCGGAAAGTAACTTATGGCTTTACGGATATGGCGGGGAACTTGCTCTACTGTATCGTCGGATCTTACATGCTGTACTTCTTCACCAATGTCTTCGGTTTGGGTGTGGGGACTGCGGGTTCCCTGCTCTTACTGGGACGGGTCATCGACGCCATCGGTGCGCCAGTCATGGGGGTCTTAGTCGACCACACCCACAGTAAATATGGGAAGAGTCGGCCTTGGTTCTTGTGGATGGCCTTACCATTTAGTATCTTCATCTGGTTACTGTTTACCACGCCAGCCCTGAGTGGCACGGCTAAAATCGTCTACGCTGGTGGGATGTACATTCTGGCCGAATTGGCCTACACGGCAATGTCGACCCCCATCACGTCTGTTTTGCCTAACTTGACGTCTAACTCTGACGACCGGATGTCAGCCAACTCGATTCGGTTGGTCTTAGGGAACGTTGGGAACTTCTTCGCCGTTACCTTCATCATGCCATTGGCAAGTGCTGTCGGCAAAGGTAACGACCAACGCGGCTGGTCCATTGCCGTTGGGATCTACGCCGTTATCGCCTTCATCTTACTGATGATTGGGTTCTTGGACATGCGCGAAAAGAACATTGAAAACGACGAGATCATTACCATTAAGGAAAGTTTCAAGGCAACTAAGGGGAACTGGCCATGGATGTTAATCGTGGCGGCTAACCTGATCTACTGGACGGCCTATTCTGCCAGAAACGCTGCCTTGCCTTACTACTTCCAGTACAACCTGGACAACAAGGCCTTGATTTCATTCTTCAACGGCTTCTCGATCATTCAAATCATCGGGATGGCCTCCGTTCCATTCTTCGTTAAATTTATGCACAAATGGGGCACGACCGTCTTCATGCTCGCCTTGACCATGGTCGGCCAAATCTGGATGGGCTTAGCTGGCGGCAACGTCACCTCTGCTTTGATTGGTTGGATTCTAGCATGTATCGGTTCCGGGTCCGCCTGCACCATGTTCTTCGCCATGGTTGGGGATACCGTTGACTTTGGTGAATGGAAGAGTGGTATTCGGGCTAACGGGCTGTTGACCGCGATGGGGGCGTCCTTCTGTATTCAAATGGGGGCTGGTCTCGGTTCTTTCATCGCTGCTAAGATCATGGCGGCCTTTGGCTTTACCGCTGCCAAGGCAACCCAATCCGCCGGTAGCTTAAACTCCATCAGCTTCACCTTCATCTGGATTCCAGTTATTATTTATGCGATCAGTCTGATTATCATGATCTTCTACCGCAAGTGGGAAAACCACGAACCAGTTGTTACCGAAGACTTGGCTGAACGTCATGCGCAAGCCAAGGAAAGTGCGACTGACTAGGCAAGAAATAGCTTCAATCATCACCTAGCTTATAAAACAAACAGGAGCAGAATTAGCATTTCAGCTAGTTCTGCTCCTGTTTGTTTTATTTTTTCAACTGAATCGCTGAGTTTCGTTCCACAATGGACGTTTGGTACGTGATTGGCTGGATGCTCTCGTGATTGAGCATCTTGATCAGCAGGTTCGCGGCATCCGCCCCCATGCGTTCCTTCTCGTGATTCAACGTGGTCAGGCTTGGCGTGAAGTATTCGCCCATCTTGTAGTTATCGAAACCGACGACCGAGATGTCTTCTGGGACACGCAAATTCTGTGATTTGAGGAAGTCGATGACTTCGATGGCCAATTGGTCGTTGTAGCAAGCAATGGCAGTTGGCGCATCGGTCTGCTTCAAGTAATTGGCGATGCGTTCAAATAATTTGCCAGACTCTTCACCAGACTGATACATGATGATATTGCTCATGTAGGACAGTTCTGGGCGCTGTTGATAGGCCCGGACAAACCCGTTCATCCGGTCAACGCCTTGGATATCATCGACTTGGAAAATTCCCAGAATACTCTGATGACCGAGGCCGAAGAGGTAGTCCACCATTTCTTGTTCCGCGGTCAGATCGTTGGTATCCACATAAGGGAAATCAAGCGATGGGTAGTGGGCGTTGATGAATAGCGTTGGTAACTCATCATCCTTGATTTCCTGATAAAGGTCCTGGTTGGGATTAGGCAGGGCACTTTGCGTGGGTTCAATGATCAAGCCGGCAACCTTGCTGTCTAACATGCTGATCAGGCTCTTGCGTTCCTTGTCATGGTTGTTATGCGTGTTACTCAGGAGAATGGAGTAGCCTGCCTGTGAGAGCACCTGGTCGATTCCGGAAATGATGTTGGGGAAAATGTAGTCCGCGATGTGGGTCGTAATGACCCCAATCAGCTTGGTATCGGCCGGTGTCGACCAATCCTTATGCCAATCCTGAACGAACATCCCCCCACCCTGAATCCGGTAAATAAAGTGGTCACTCTCAAGGTCCCCCACCGCACGGCGCACCGTGTAGCGGCTGACAGAGTATTGCTTCATGAGTTCTGATTCCGTTGGTAATTTTTCATTGACCTGGTACTTACCAGATATGATATCTTCTTTTAAGCCATCTTTGACTTTTTGATATTTATTTTCCATATTGCACCTCACCGATGACCTAATTCTACCGGTTTTTGGGAACGTTTACAAATAAATTCTAGAAATAAATAAATTTATTATATAATTAATTCCAATCCAGGTTCGTTAAATTAAATAAGTAACCTTCTCACACCGATTGTCAGCCGGATAACTTTCTTAAAGACCGAATCATCTTTCCCTTGAATATGACCATCTTCTCAATTGATTATATAAACTAGTTTCTGTCAAAATACAGGCATTACAACATCCGTTCATTCAAAAATTGATAACTATTTTCCTTAAATTTGATTAACCACCTTATCCTTAATAAAAAGGAATGGTCAAGCCAAGCCCAAAGAGTCAGCCTTGTTCTACCACTTCTTACTATGTATACACTAGCGTTGAATAACTGACAATCGCTTAACAAGTTCTGGTTGATATGTAATCGACTTAACCGGCTCATGATTAAGTAGCTTAAGCAGCATATTACCAGCATCCGTTCCCATCCGCTCTTTCTCGTGGTTCAAGGTCGTCAAGCTAGGCGTTAAGTACTCGCCCATCCGATAATTATCGAACCCAACTACCGAGATATCCGTTGGAACTTGCAGGTGTTGTGATTTCAAGAAATCAATAACTTCAATGGCTAGCTGATCATTATAACAAGCAATGGCAGTCGGTGCATCGTCTTGATTAAGATAACTTGAAATTCGCTCGAATAATTTCTGAGATGTGTCGCCGGACTGATACATAATAATATTACTCATGTATGACAGCTCTGGCCGTTGCTGATAAGCGCGAACAAAACCATTCATTCGGTCCACACCTTGTAAATCGTCCACCTGAAAAATGCCAAGAATACTCTGATGGCCCTGTGCCAATAAGTAGTCCACCATTTTTTGTTCAGCTAACGTATCATTCATATTAACATATGGAAAATCCATACTTGGATAATACGAATTAATGAAGAGCATCGGCAACTCATCGTCCTTAATCTCATGGTAAAGATCCTGATTAGGATTCGGCAATGCACTTTGCGTTGGCTCAACGATCAACCCGGCCACCCGACTATCCAACATACTAATTAAACACTGGCGCTCGCTAGCATGATCATCGTGAGTATTACTAATTAAAATAGAGTAACCCGCCTTAGAGAGAACTTGATCAATTCCAGCAATAATATTTGGAAAAATATAGTCAGCAATATGCGTGGTGACTACACCAATCAGCTTCGTATCGGGAGATGACCAATCTTTATGCCAATCCTGAACAAACATCCCACCGCCTTGAATGCGATAAATGAAATGATCACTTTCTAAATCGCCAACAGCTCGACGAACGGTATACCGACTCACCTTATACCGTTCCATCAGTTCTGATTCAGTTGGTAGCTTCTCATCCACTTGAAATTTTCCCGAAATAATATCCTGTTTGAGCCCGTCCTTAACCTTTTGATATTTATTTTCCATATTACACCTCACCATTACCCCTATTCATTAATAACCGGCTGCTAGTAGCAAATGGTACCGCTTTCAATTATGAGTGCCTAGCTAATAGGTCGCTACCCTATTAGCCAAGATCCATTCTGCACTTAGGCCTCTATACTTATCTTATTGCGGTTCATTTTGCATGATTCATATGACCTAACTGAAAACAAAAGAGACCTAATTCACAAGTGAACTAGATCCCTAAAGTTTTTCAATTGTGTTCTTGCATGCCGTTAAGTGACCTGCCAAAGAACTCTTTAGTAATCGAAGGTTAAGACGCTCCATGAGTACCCCGATAACGTTGCCGTTTGTGCCTTGCTACCAACCTTAACGGTCAGATCATCGCATGGTTGTAAAGTTAGCGTTTCTGGATGTTCACGTGTATTCTTATCACCTAATTCACCTACTATATGTTCCATGTGCCCACTCTTAATTGTAGCTGGCAAAGCCATCGAAATGGTTTGTGCCTTTTCACCACGGTTAACCGCAAACACCACATACGCTGAGCCAGTATCCATAACCACTTGGTCAATCACTGGAACATCTTGATAACGTTTCGTCGAATAGTTTTGACTATCCGTTAACGAAGAAGCTACCACTGTTGAAGTGTCTGATAGGTTTGTCAAAATCGACTGAAGAACATAGTAAGTCGGGTTGGCCCACGCATTGCCGCCCTCATCCGTTAAGATTAGCGGAATTGTATTAACCAGTAATGCTTGACATGACAGTTTGACCCGATCACCATGTCTCAAAATCGCCAATGCCATGGAACCAAACAACAACGTATCTGCTAAGTCAAAGTAGCACCAGTCGACAGGATTATGTTCTCCCCATGGCTGTGGCTTCTTCTGTGAGAAGTGATGAACATTCCACTCATCAAATGAAATCTTCATTGTCTTATCACTATGCTTCAGCGCTTTAACTGCATCAGCAATAGTCGCCACCTCATCAATTTGCTTATCAAACTCACGAGACCGCGCCAAGTAAGTTGGCAGGTCGTCAGAGTCACGCAAAGCCTGTTGATCAAGGTTCTCCGACTGATCACGATCTATATAATTATGCATCGCAATATAGTCAACGTTGTCATAGGCTTCCATCAAAACCTTAAGATCCCATGAAGGATACGTGTCTAGTCGTGGGGTTGAACTCCCAACCAAGATTGTCTCAATATCTGGGTCCATCAGCTTCATTGCCTTTGACGTCTCATTGGCAAGGAGCCCATACTCTTCAGGTGTCTTTCTGGCAACCTGCCAGGGACCATCGAGTTCATTTCCCAAGCACCAATACTTAACACCGTAAGGTTCCGCATGCCCATTCTGTCGTCTCAGATTAGCCCAATCAGTATCGTATTTACCATTCACATACTCTAATTCATGAAGGGCATCATCGATACCTCGAGTCCCTAAGTTGACCGTTAAAATTGGATTGTCTACGTTGGCCTGTTGAGTCCATTGGAAGAATTCATCTAGTCCAAACTGATTGGTCTCCAGCGACTGCCAAGCGATATTCATCCGCTTCGGTCGGGTCACCTGATCACCAATTGTATCTTCCCAGTGATAACTAGATGTGTAGTTACCGCCGGGATAGCGTAGTGTTTTTACACCGAGTGCGCGCACGAGCTTTAGTACGTCTCCCCGAAACCCTTCAGGAGTTGCTGAAGGATGACTGGGTTCATAAATCCCTGTATAGATGACCGTTCCCATATGTTCTAGAAAAGAACCAAATAACTGTGGTCGGACATCAAATCGTTGTTCGTTGTATAAGTTTAATTTTGCCATATAGATTAAAACCTCGAAAGTTTAGTCTCTAACTTCTTATGGTAAAAAGAAGCAAAGATAAAGTCTAAAAACGTCAAACTGAAGAACGCAGTAACTGGGAAAACCATTGCTACTAAGATCATCACAAACATAATAGCCGCAAATGCTAACGTCATCGGTAATTCAATAACGATATCAATCATCGCGTTCTGAAAGAAACGCCCAAAGTGGAAGTCATCACGCATTGAGTATTCTTCAAGAACCATGTAAAACATTGCCGCGATAAACAGAAACAGTGAAATAACCAAACTTACTCGAATGGGCGCAATTACTTTTGTGAACGCCTTCATGTAAACGTAATAGAACAGGATTGCTAGTGTTGACGTCACCAAACCAATCCCAAATTTCGTCCAAAAATGACGTTTCAGCTCCTCAAAAAACTTTCTCATAATCGTTTCGTTACCCCGACCATAAATCCGAATTGCCGTGGTGATACATGCACTAATGATTGGATAAGCGAAGAAAACTGACGCAAAACCCATCGTCGCAAATACCCCAAGAATCAGATAATTTGTTAGCGGTATTAAGCCTAGGTACAGCCGGCTATTAAAGATCCGTGACATGCTTAGAGTTCCCCCTTATCTACTGTGTAAAAATTATTCCTTCATACCTGACATTGCTGAACCTTGAACGAAGTACTTCTGAGCAAAGATGTAAATGACAAACAGTGGCAACATAGAAATAACGGCACCAGCCATAACAGGACCGTAGAATGAGATATGTTGACCAGTGAACAGTGCCAACCCAGCAGGCAACGTCCGCATACTTGAAGTCGTCGTCAAAATCAATGGGTAAAGCAAGTCGTTCCAGTTGTTGGTTAACGTGAAGACCGCTAAAGCCATCAGTGTTGGCTTAGACAATGGCAACATAATCTTCGTAAAGATCCGCCATTCGTTTAAACCATCTAATCGAGCAGCTTCGTCCAAGTCACGTGGCAATCCAACGAAGTTAGACCGCATCATGAAAATCCCGAACGCAGTAGTTGCCCGTGGAACAATCAAACCAGTGTAGGTATCCAGTAAGTTCATCTTGTTCATTTCGATAAACAGAGGAATCATGTAAACCATGAATGGAATCATCATGGAAACCATGACGAAGTAGTAGAAAGCCGTCTTCCCTTTGAATTCCATACGAGCTAATGCATAACCAGTCATGGAGTCTAAAACCAGAGAGATCAACATTGTAGCTCCGGCAAAGATAACGGTGTTCTTAACATAACCTAACAGAGGAATCGTATCCCAAACCTTAATGTAGTTTTGGAACGTGTACTTCCCAGAAAAGATGTGTGGTGGGTAAGTAATGATATCCTTTTCGTATTTAAATGATGACAATAGCAACCACAAGAATGGGAATACAACAATCAAAATCAATAAGGACATGATAACTTTGAAAATGATTGACTTGATTACTTTATTCCGATGATAGTTACTTTTTTTAGTAGAATCAACGAGTTCAGTCGTATCAGCTGTTCGTGCTTCCATATAGATTCATTCCTTTCGCGCCCTTTACGGGTAATCCTAACAAATATTGCCCACAAAGGACTTTATAGTCAAAATTGGGTGCCTATCTCATTTGCTTTTCCTTGTGACTCATGTAGAGGTTAGAGGAAACTGACAAAATGGCGATAATTACAAACAGAATTGTCGCAACGGCTGAAGCGTAGCCCAATTGATATGGTGCGGAGAACCCACGACTATAAATGTATTGAACGGCTGATTCAGTCTTGAACTCAGGACCACCAGCAGTAGTAACGTAGATTTGGTCAAAGACTTGCATTGACCCAATCAAGTTCGTCATCACACAGAAACCTAATGATGGAATAATTTGTGGAATCGTAACGTGGAAGAATTGCTGTTTCTTGTTTGCCCCATCCATTTCAGCTGATTCATATAAACTTGGTGAAATAGCTTGAATGGCCGTCAACATGATCGTCATCGTCACACCAAAGTTCTTCCAAACCGTCATAACGGCAATTGATGGCATAGCTAATGTTGCATCACGGAAGAATTGTGGGGTGTTCATGCCAAATTGGTGTAAAACATAAGGAATCCAACCAATGTTAGGATCAAGTAACATTGAGAAGATAATCCCACTAGTGGTTAATGAACAAATAACAGGTACGTAGAAAACAGAACGAGAGAAACGGTTGAACAGAGTCGTCCGCGACAATGCGGCGGCGGCAACCGTCCCGACAATAACTTGTGTAGGCGTTTCTAGCAATGTGAAGTAAACCGTATGCCACATTGAATTAATCGCCCGTTGATCATGGAAGAACTGAATGAAGTTATCTAGACCAACAAATTTAGTACCCGTGAAGAAAATATTAATATTGAAAAAACTAAGTCCTAACGTCCCAATTAATGGAATCACCATGAAGAATAGCAGGATGATGATGGATGGTGCCATGAATAAGTAGGCAGCATGCTTTGGTTGGTTCCAGAATCGGAAGAAGGAACGTTTTTTACCAACAGATGTATCGATCTCTTCCATTTAACTCGACTCCTTTATAAAACAGATGTTAATTTCAACCGAGATTGAAATTAACATCTGTTTTTTTCTGATTCACATTAACTAGTTAACTACTTTAGTTACCACTTAATGTACTATCAACTTGTTTAGATGCAGACTTCATCACACTCGTAGTATTGCTCCCAGCCAAGACTTTTTCGATAGATGGGTTAATCACGTTAGTCGTGATGTTACTCATGTTCTTGTTACCTGGGTAGTATGGCTTAGCATACCCAATTTGCTTGTACATCGTGGAAACAAGTTTATCCTTCTTGATATCCTTGTTAGCAGCGACAGACTTCAGGTATGGTGCACACTTGTTTTCAAGGCTCCACTTCTTACCAATCTTAGTCGTGTTCCAGTACTTAACGAATGAGTAGATAGCCTTGGTCTTGCTGTCACTAGTGCTGGTAGGAATACCAAATCCAACACCATCCAAGATGGCCTTCTTGTCACCTTGCTTAGCTTGTACCAAAGTGCTAATTCCGTAGTCGATGTTGTTCTTCTTCAAACCGGAGTTCAACCAAGGACCGTTGATGTAAAGACCCAGAGAACCAGCAAGCATTAAGTTATCAGCTTCGGCACCGGAAATGTTCTTAGGACCAACGCCGTCTTTGTAAATTAATTGTTGTAAGTAATCAAAGCTCTTCTTAGTAGCTGCAGAGTTCAAAGCGGACTTCTTTTCGCTACCATTCAACAATTTAGCACCGTTATCTTGTAACAAGTTGTACATGATAGCGCTACCATCCTTAGGCATTGCAAACCCTTGGGTGTTGTTGCCTAACTTAGAGATCTTCTTAGCATCAGTTGCTAATTCAGCCCAAGTCTTAGGTGGGTTATTAGGATTCAAGCCGGCCTTCTTAAAGAGTTTCTTGTTCCAGTAGAGGTACATACCTTGTACTTGCATAGGAACGAAGTAAGTCTTTCCATTGATAACCCCTAAGTTCCGGGCAGTGGTTTCGAAGTTAGACTTGTCAACGCCGCTTTGCTTGTAGAAGTCACCCATGTCCTTCATCGTGCCATTGGCAACATAAGAAGCCATGTCACCATAGTTCATAGCAACAAAGTCAGGTGCTTTCTTAGCAGTGATACCAGTTGGTAACTTCTGGTTGAAGTTATCCCAAGTCATGATATCCATCTTGACCTTAACGTGGTCTTTGTTAGTCTTGTTGTAATCTTTAACAATTTGCTTTAAAACGTCCCCGTCAGTTGATGTGAAGCCGTTCCAGAAAGTAATAGTTGTAGTCTTGTTTGAAGAACTACTGCTACTTGACTTGCTGCTTCCACATGCTGCCAAGCTGACACCTGCTGCTGCGATTGCAGCAACAACGCCAAGCTTTTTCATTAAGCCATGTCTCATGATTTACACCTCTATGATTAGTAGTTAATTCCAATACCTTATATGATAGTGGTTTCGCTCTCGAACACGATCATCCATTAACCCCTAAATGTTGATTGATCATCATATCCGTCATATGTACTTAAGAATAATAACTGTACTTTATCGCAATGCCCCTATCATATTTAGAACTTTGCTTGAACAGTAATTTCCGATTGAAGGACCCCCTTGTAATCTGTCATGGCCATTAAACGAAAACTCAATTGAACTACCAGCATCCTCATTGCTAATGTTCTCACAAGTTACCACATTCAACTCCCACGATTTCCCCATCGTCTGCGCATTAACGTTGGGTATTGATCATTGTCGCTTTCAGTGGCACGTCCAATGAACGAACGATTCAGCAATTCGTTAGCCCCAGCAACTCCTGAGTTTAGAAAGTACAAAACTTTCTAACTAACTCCTTTGCCTTATCCACGTACAAATTTAGCATAAATTGTAAGCGATTTCAATAGTTATACGGAACAATTTTGGTTTTTAACACTTTATATACTTACTAATAACCGGGTTAATCCCACTCATCACGCTGGTTTCAGCTAATAAATCGACCCATTAAAAAAAGTTCGAAAAACTTATACTTTTTCATCTTAAGTCGTTTTTCTCTAAATTAGGAATCGGTTATCTTCTATTCCTAAATGTCTATTTTCCTTGATATGCCACCATTTGTCCCCAAATTCATTGAGCAAATGATAAGTAATTCGTCCAAAGTTCGAACTGCTCCCACTAGAGACGATAATCAATGAATTCAGAAAATTCATCTGAAATGCGCCTATATTCATCCTTAGACGCATTAAATTGGGGATTTTGATTGACGGTCCCTTGCTTGGAAGCGTTTTATATAGTAATATTTGTTCAGATGTATTGTTTTGCATATAAATGTTGTCCGAATAAAAACGTTATTTTAAGTCCCATTTACTTTCCTTAAGGAGGTTATATTTTGTCTCATATCTCAATTAACCAGCAACGGCAACGTGGCAAAATCAGTAAATATATTTATGGTCAGTTTTCCGAACATCTTGGACGAAGTATCTACGGTGGCTTATGGGTTGAACCCAACTCCGAAATTCCGAACACAAACGGTCTGCGCACCGATGCTGTAAAGGCTCTAAAGGCGATTAAAGTTCCCGTCTTACGCTGGCCAGGCGGTTGCTTCGCTGACACCTACCATTGGGCCGACGGTATCGGTCCAGCCAATAAACGTAAAAAAATCGTCAATACAAGCTGGGGGGGCGTTGTCGAAAACAACCATTTTGGGACTCATGAGTATTTTGAATTACTCAAACAATTAGGTGCCGATGCTTACGTGAACGGTAACCTTGGCAGTGGCACCGTTCAGGAAATGTCTGAATGGGTTGAATACATGACCTTTAATGGTACTTCACCAATGGCTGACTTACGAGCGGCTAACGGTCACAAGGAGCCCTGGCATGTCAAATTCTTTGGTGTCGGTAATGAAAGTTGGGGCGGCGGTGGCAACATGCGTCCCGAATACTACGCCGATCTTTACCGGCAATACCAAACCTTTCTTACTAGTTATGACGCTGATCATCCCCTTTACAAGATTGCTTCGGGGCCTAATGTTGATGACTATCGTTGGATGGATGTTCTGATGAAAAATGCTGCTCCTTATATGGATGGTATTAGCCTACATCACTACGCCTTAGCTTCTGCCTGGGAAGATAAACGTCCTGCATTGAACTTTCCAGAAAATGAATGGTTCTCATTGATTAAGAGTGCCCAGAAGATGGATGAACTCATTACTAAACACAGTACCATTATGGATAAATATGATCCCGAAAAACGGGTCGGCTTAATCGTCGATGAATGGGGATCTTGGCTCCAAACTGAAAAGGGAACAAATCCTGCATTTCTTTATCAACAAAATACGATTCGTGATGCCATGATTGCCGCTATTACATTGCATATTTTCCAGAAACATGTTGACCGGGTTCAAATGGCAAATATCGCACAAATGGTGAATGTACTCCAGGCCATGTTACTAACAGACGGACCCAAGATGATCAAGACGCCCACTTACTACATCTTCAAAATGTTTCTCAAACATCAAGACGCTTTAGCAATGGACACACTTGATAATTTAGCAGAGACAACTAGTGCTTCTGTTTCTAAAAATCAAGATGGCTACTTTATCTCGCTTTGTAATTATGGTTTAACCGCGGCAGATACCGTTACTATTGATATAGATAGTGTCATCCATACAGTAACCGGTGAAATGCTACGGGGAACCCAGATGGATCAACATAACGATTTTGACCACCCTGACGCGGTGGCCCCCGAAGCCTTCACTGCTACTACTCATAATTCCCATCAATTAACTGCTAAAATTCCACCAATGAGTGTCGTGACGTTACAGGTAAACACCGAAAATTAATTTAAGCAACCATAGGTCCATGTAAATTAACGCTAGCAATTAGGTTAACATGGACCTTTTGCGTTACTATTAGAGTTAAATGGATGATGTGACTTCTAATCACCACCTACATGAGGCGTTAAAAATTGACATCGCTTAGTTTAACCAACGCCAATGTATTGAAGGGAATGAATTTTAACGTGGAAATTAAAGATATCATCAATATCTTCCCAGACGCACACCTACAACCAACGCCTAATCCAGATACAGCCTACCTGAGCATTCCAATTGAGGATCAATGGCTAACTGTTTCACGCGCTCAACTCACCCCCCGCGAAACTGCCCTTCTTCAGCTCATGACGGATAAGGCAACGCCCACTACGGCAGCCAACGATCATGTTTGGTTTCGGCGACTATTCTTAGGTGAAAAAATATCCTCACAAGACTTGGAGAATCAGCGTATTCGAATTATTCAAATCAATCTAGTCAGCCATGACAGTTCCATTCCCGTTGACAAGTGGCTAGATGCCTTCAAGACCATGTTCAAACAGCCCTTTATAGACACGTTCTTTATCAATAGTCACGAAGCCATTGCAGTTGAACGACTTGGCTCTAAGATATATGACAATGATAATTTTCTAGGAATTAGCCAGGCACTAGACAGCGATTTCTACTGCAGTTCCAAAATATATATCGGCCAATATTGGCAAGACGATAATTCAATCGAGTCGCTCTTTACCAATGAACGAAACTTGTTTAAGTTTCAGCTACAGCAAAATACTAGTGATCGGCTATTTTCCATTTCAAATAGTATTCTAAAATACTATTTTAAAATGCGACTCAGTCAAGATCCCCTGATTTTAAAAAGCAACCCCGAATTATTCAACATGCCGGATGCCAAGAAAACCATTACGACCCTTTATCAAAACGGTGGTAACGTTAGTATCACTGCCAAAAAGATGTTTTTGCATCGTAACACGTTACAATACCGAATCAAAAAATTTCAGGAAACAACCGGATTCAACCTGAAAAATATGGATGATTTGCTTTTCTGCTACCTCTTAACTTTTCAGTAATT
Source organism: Levilactobacillus andaensis (assembly GCF_016861695.1). Lineage (GTDB taxonomy): Bacteria > Bacillota > Bacilli > Lactobacillales > Lactobacillaceae > Levilactobacillus > Levilactobacillus andaensis. The sequence continues at coordinate 279,999 of NZ_BOLP01000004.1, forward strand.
ACCAAAAAAGGATAGTGGCCCCCTCTTCGGGGACTCACTATCCTTTTTGTACTCTCTCTAATCCATGTAATCTACAGAGACTTCAGAATCTTTATCAAAGTAATGTGCCTTGTTCAAGTCAAAGCCCATCTTAACGTGAGCACCTGGCTTTTCAAAGTCACGCGCGTTAACCTTCGAAACAAACTCAGTGTTCCCAACCTTACTGTACAATTGAGAGTCAGCACCAAGTAATTCAGAAACGATAATTTCTGCGTCAACTTCGTTTTCAGGGAAGGCTTCCAAGAAGGCATTTTCAGTATGAATATCTTCTGGACGGACACCCAAAATTAATTGCTTGCCATCGTAACCATGCTTAACCAAATTCTTCAAACGGCCTTCTGGAACACTCAGGTGTAATTCGCCTTTTTCGTCAGTAACTACACCATCATGTAACGTCACGTTGAAGAAGTTCATAGCAGGCGCACCAATAAACCCAGCAACAAAGGCGTTAACTGGTTTGTCGTAAACTTCGGAAGGTGTCCCTACCTGTTGAACCTTCCCATCACGCATAACAACAATTCGGTCGGCCATCGTCATCGCTTCAGTCTGATCATGAGTAACATAAATGGTCGTGGTTCCCAAATCTTGATGCAACTTAGCAATCTGAGCACGCATCGAAATCCGCAACTTAGCATCCAAGTTAGATAATGGTTCATCCATTAAGAAGACTGGCGCATCACGAACAATCGCCCGACCTAAGGCAACCCGTTGCCGTTGCCCACCAGAAAGGGCGGCTGGCTTCCGGTCCAAGTATTCAGTTAACCCAAGAATATCAGCGGCGTGCTTGACCCGCTTATCAATATCTTCCTTGGACTTCTTTTGAATCTTCAACCCAAAGGCCATGTTTCCATAAACAGTCATGTGTGGATACAAAGCGTAGTTTTGGAAGACCATGGCAATGTCCCGGTCCTTAGGTGCTAAGTTGTTAGCAACTTTACCATTAATAACCAATTTTCCTTTGGTAATATCTTCCAAGCCAGCAATCATCCGTAAAGTCGTTGACTTCCCACAACCAGAAGGCCCAACGAAAACCATAAATTCTTTATCCTTAACGTCAAGGTTAAAATCAGTAACAGAGTAATCATCTGCTCCTTCATACTGTTTGTAGATGTGTTCTAGATTAACTTCAGCCATTATGTATAACATTCCTTTCAAAATTTATCTGTACTTAGTATAGAATGAAAGCGCATTCAGATAAAGCAAATAGTGAACAAAATCATCCGAACACTTTAGCAAATGTGAACAAAGATATTGATAAATAAGGAATTGTAAATAGTTATTCGGATATATTTTTTACTTTAAGAATCCTTATACACAGCAATTTATCTGCTCCCCGTCACCTTGGACTACCTTCAAATAACATTCTGACCTTTAATTTCAAAAAATAAGATGCTTTTAACCGGAAGATAACGTTTGCCGGTTGACAGCGTTTTCATACGGTTGTATATTTCAAGTGTACGTATTTATTAGTATTTATTGAAGAGCCTTCTTTCCTAAGTACTTACAAATATTTCTAAAAGGAGCGACTAATCTTATGGTACAGGCACAGGATTACATCAACCCACTAATTGTTCAGCGGGCTGACCCGTACATTTACAAGCACACCGACGGCTACTATTACTTTACAGCCTCCGTTCCTGCTTACAACTTAATCGAGATTCGGCGGGCGAAGACCTTAAATGGCTTAGCAAATGCTGCCCCCCGCACCGTATGGCGGAAGCACCCAGATGGCAGCGGCCCTATGAGCCAACTGATCTGGGCACCCGAAATTCATTACATAGACGGCAAATGGTTCATCTACTTCGCCGCATCTCACACCAAGGAATTCGATCACAACGGCATGTTCCAACACCGGATGTATTGCATCGAATGCGACAACGCTGACCCAATGCGCGATGAAGCCGACTGGGTAGAACGTGGCCAGATTGAAACGCCAATGGATACCTTTGCGCTTGATGCGACCGTTTTCGAAGCCCAAAACAAGTTGTACTACGTCTGGGCGCAAAAAGATCCCGCTATTAAGGGAAACTCCAACATTTATATTGCGGAAATGGAGAATCCTTGGACGCTAAAGACCAAGCCAGTTATGCTGACGAAGCCTGAATACGACTGGGAAACCAAGATTTTCTGGGTAAACGAAGGCCCCGCCATCTTGCATCGTAACGGCCGTTTCTTCCTCACCTACTCTGCCAGTGCTACCGACGAAAACTACGCCATGGGTATGCTGACGGTTCCCGAAGACGCCGACCTGCTCGACGCTTCGAATTGGTCAAAGTCCACGACCCCCGTTTTCCAAAGCAACATGCCTATTCAGCAATACGGCCCTGGTCACAACTCATTTACGGTCGCCGAAGACAACGAGACCGACATGCTGGTCTACCATTGTCGGAACTACACCGATATCAAAGGCGATCCACTGTACGACCCGAACCGGCACACGATGGTTCAACCGTTCACTTGGAACGGTGATGGGACGCCGAACTTCGGCAAGCCCGTTCCCTACAATTACAAATAATCATTATCTAATGGAGGTTTTTTCATGCAAGGAAAATTAACCGTTGACCCCAGCAATCAAATTTCAAAGATTGACGACCGGGTCTACAGCGCTTTAATCGAACACCTCGGCCGCGCCGTTTACGACGGTCTTTATAACCCAGGAAATGCCAAGTCCGACGAAAACGGCTTCCGGCAAGACGTCGTTAAGGCCGTCAAAGACTTAAATATCGACTTGATTCGCTACCCCGGTGGGAACTTTGTCTCCGGCTTCAACTGGGAAGATAGCGTTGGTCCCAAGGAAGACCGACCAACTCGTCTCGATCTCGCTTGGCGGAGCATCGAAACCAATCAATTTGGTCTCCATGAATTCATGAAGTGGACCAAGCAGACTGGCACCCGTCCAGACATGGCCGTCAACTTAGGGAGCCGCGGCATCGACGCTGCACGCAACCTCATCGAATACTGTAACTTCCCCGGTGGCACCTACTGGAGTGACCTGCGGAAAAAGAATGGTGCTGACAAACCATTTAACATCAAGACTTGGTGCCTGGGTAACGAAATGGATGGTGACTGGCAGATTGGCCACAAGAACGCCGAAGAATACGGTCGCTTAGCTCACGAAACAGCTAAGGTCATGCGCCTCGTTGACCCCGATATCGACTTGGTCGTTAGTGGGAGTTCTACCCGTGAAATGGCTACGTTTGGCAGCTGGGAAGAAACGGTCCTCGACCACACTTACGATGACGTTGACTATCTCTCCCTTCACCGTTACTACGGCAACGAAGAAAATGATTTGCATAATTTCTTAGCCAAGTCAGTCGACTTCGACGAATTTATCGGTGGTATCGTTTCTGTTTGTGATGCCGTTAAGGCCCGTAAACACAGTGACAAGACCATTAATTTGGCACTGGACGAGTGGAATGTTTGGTACCACTCCCACAAACAAGACGACGAAGCAACGCCATGGCAACAAGCGCCACATTTGCTGGAAGATCACTATAACTTTGAAGACGCCTTGATGGTCGGCACCATGCTGATTACGTTGCTGAAGCATGCCGACCGGGTCAAGATTGCCTGCCTCGCCCAACTCGTCAACGTCATCGCACCAATCATGACGGATGACAACGGTGTCTGGTTACAATCCATCTTCTTCCCATTCATGCAGGTCTCCAAGTACGGTCGCGGTGTGGCCTTAGCTCCTAAACAAGAATCCGCCACCTACGACAGCAAGGACTTCAAGGATGTTCCTTACTTGGACAGCCTGGCCGTTTACAACCAGGAAGATGGCGAAGTCGTCGTCTTTGCCGAAAACAAGGGTGAAGACGCCATGGACTTTAGTACCGATCTGCGTGACTTAAAGGCTAAGGAAGTTGTTGAAGCAACCCAATTCTACGGCTACGACATCAAGCAGACTAACGAAGACCAAACGATGGCCATTCAACCAAATAACGATGTTCACTTAGACGGCAACGTCTTGAGCACCACGTTACAACCCTTATCTTGGAATATGTTCCGGATCAAGGTCAGCGATTAGTGGTTAGTCACTAACCTAAAAAGAGTCGATGGCAGAAATGTCATCGGCTCTTTTAATTTGGGTTAAAGGTAGTCCGCCGTAACTGACCGCTGTGCCTTATGAATCCCATTTACCGGTCCCTCGTAGAGCACTTCGCCCCCGTTGGCACCACCATCAGGTCCAATATCGATCAGCCAATCGGCACTACGCATCACGTCGAGATTGTGTTCAATCACGATAACCGTGTTCCCTTTATTCACTAACTTATTGATGATTTGGATGGTTACGGTAATGTCCGAAGGGTGCAACCCCGTTGTCGGCTCATCCAAAATATAGATATTCCCCTTCTTACTTAGCTCTTTGGCAATCTTTAAGCGTTGTCCCTCGCCACCAGATAAGGTATTCAGTGGTTGACCCAAGGCCAGGTAGCCCAGACCGACTTCAAGCACCCGTTGCAGTTTAGTAGCAACCTTGGTCCCCTTGAAAAACTCAGCTGCATCTTCGACCGTCATAGTCATAATATCGACAATATTCTGCTGCTGATACTGATACGTCAATACCTGCGGGTCGAAACGGCCACCGTGACACAAGGAACATTCAACCGTGGCATTTTCCATGAATGACAGGTTCAGCTCGATGATGCCCTTCCCACCACACTGTGGGCAGGCGCCCTTTGAGTTATAACTAAATAGGCTGTCGCTCACGCTATTCTCGTCCGCCAGCAACTTTCGAATATCGTTCATCACCCCAATGTAGGTGGCCGGGTTCGATCGACTATTGGCATGCAGGGGACGCTGATCAATTCGAATCGCCTCCGGATGTTCCGGCGCAAAGACCTGTTCGACTAACGTACTCTTGCCAGATCCGGCTACCCCGGTCACAACAGTGAAGAGTCCTTGGGGAACATTTAACACGGCATCCTTCAAATTGTGCAAACGACTCGGCTGACTCGTGATAAATTGCTTGGGTGTCCGTGGCTGCGGATTCTCTGGCAAATGCCGTAATAAGTACTTCCCAGTTAACGTATCAGATGCCAATAGCTCTGGGTAGGTCCCTGTAAACATAATCTGACCGCCATGAGTCCCGGCCTTAGGGCCTACATCCACGACATAATCGGCCACTTTGATCACATCAGGATCGTGCTCAACAACAAGAACCGTATTGCCTTTGCTACGCAATTTGATCAACAGGTCATTTAGTCGGTGGACGTCGCGTGGATGAAGTCCTGTACTAGGCTCATCCAAAATATAAATCAGGTTCGTCAGGCTGTTGGCTAAGTATTTGACCGTCTTGACTCGCTGCGATTCACCACCGGACAAAGTCGTCGATTCTCGGGTGAGGCTCAGATAATCCAATCCCACATCAATTAGACCTTGAACTCGTTCACGAATGCTACTGATCAAACCGGTCATCCGCTCGTCTGTGAGTTCGTTTAAAACCGCTACTAACTGATTCAATTGCATATCGGTCAATTCAAACAAGTTATACCCCTTAATCTTAGAAGCTAGCACCTGTGGGTTGTACCGTTGGCCTTGGCAATCCGGGCAAGGACTCATCGCCGCAAATTTTTCGATTTTCTTACGGGCGCCATCACTGATTCCCTGACTCGTTTTCAAGTTCTGCCGGTAAAATTGCTGCTCAATACCTTCAAACTTCGCCTTTAGTTGTGATCCCCGGTAAGCAACAGTCACTTCAGTTGGTTCACCGTTTAGTAACAGATTCATTTCGTCAGCTGTGAAATCCTTAACTGGCCTGTCCAAGTCAAACAAACCGGTAGCGACCAACGTTTGATAGTAATAAGACGTGACATTGTACCCTGGCAACTGAATCGCACCGTCTGCCAAAGATTTGCTCTGGTCCAGTGCAGCATCGCGCTGGAGGACGTAGGTTTTCCCAATCCCCTCACAGGTGGGACACATCCCCGCCGGATCATTGAAGGAAAAGGCATTGCTGGCCTGACCGTACTGTGGTCGACCAAATCGAGAAAACAGGATTCGGAACAAGGCATTGATATCGCTGACGGTTCCCAGAGTTGAGCGGGCATTGCCCCCCAGCGGTTTCTGGTCAATCACAATGGCCGTTGATAGGTTATGCACCTCATCAACGTCTGGTCGGTGGTAATGCGGTAAATAGAGCCGCGTAAAACTGTCATATGTACTATTTAGCTGGCGACCGGCCTCCTGCGCAATCGTATCAAACACAATGGATGACTTCCCTGACCCGGAAACACCGGTAAACACGGTTAATTTATTCTTAGGAATCCGTAGACTAACATTCTTCAGGTTGTTCTCACGGTCATTTACAATCTCAATAAATTCTGGATCTGACATGGACATAACCTCCATCTGATTGGCTTGACGACACAATGGAAGTCTAGATTACCATAGTCAAGGCCCTAAACAAAGTGAAAAGTCCCCAAAATAAAAGAAGCAGGTCGGTTGAGGAAACCGGCCTGCTTCTTAGACTATAACTTTATTTATTTTCCCGGATAACATCCATAAATGTCTCGCCATACTTCTCCAATTTGCTCTGACCAACACCCTTTACGGATAGAAATTCTTCATCACTCGTCGGTAGCACTTCACACATGCCATGGAGTGACTTGTCCGAGAAGATAACGAACGGCGGCACGTGCTGTTCCTCGGCTAGACTGCGCCGTAACTCACGGAGCTTACCAAAGAGTTCATCGTTCTCTGGCACTAGCCGCTTAACCTGCCGGGCCATCTTACGATAAACCTGTTCTTCCCCCTTGAGTACCGCCGCACCATTAGCCGTAACCTGCAATGTCGGGTACTGACCACCAACACTCTGTAGATACCCTGCCGCGGAAAGAAAGTCGATTAGTTCGCCGACACTCTTTTGACGCTGCCCTTGCATGATGCCATACGTGGGCAACTCCTCCAAATGGTTCTCACGAATGCGCTGGTTGTGTGCTCCCGTCAGGACCTGGGCCACAATTCCCTTACCATAACGTGACCGCAAGCGAACAACACATGACAACACCTTTTGCGCCGCAGTGGTCACATCTTGTGCTTCTCGATCATCCAGACAGTTGCTGCATCGGCCACATGGTTCCGACTCCTCACCAAAATAGCTCAAAATGAACTGTTGGAGGCAACCTTGTGTATTGGCGTATTGGCTCATGACCTGCAATTTATGATAGGACCGCTGCCGATGTTCCTCATCCATTTCTTCAGATTGATCAATAAAGAACCGTTGAATCTGTAAGTCCTGTGCTCGATACAGCAGAATAGCTTCACTTGGCAAGCCATCCCGACCGGCACGCCCTGCCTCTTGATAGTAAGCCTCCAGCGTTCCCGGAACCTGCGCGTGAATCACAAACCGGACATTGCTTTTGTCGATGCCCATTCCAAACGCATTAGTTGCGACCATGACCTGAATTCGGTCATATAGGAAGTCTTCTTGGTTCTGTCGCCGCTCTTCATCGGGCAGTCCCGCATGATAAGCCGCGGTCTGAACGTGATGACGCGTTAACATCTTCGTCAGCCGCTCAACTTCCTTGCGCGTGCTGGCATAAATGATTCCCGTTTCACCAGAATTAACCTTCAAGTAGTCTAAAATGTAACGATCAGTATCTTGGTTTTTAACCACCGTTAGATTGAGATTATCACGAGCAAATCCGGTATTGACCTCATTTTGTGGCGCAATCTTTAGCTGCTGCCGAATGTCGTCTGCTACCTGTTCCGTGGCCGTCGCCGTGAGTGCTAACACTTGCGGTTGGGTCGGCAACTGTTCAATCGCCGTGCTTAGCGCAAGGTAACTGGGCCGAAAGTCATGGCCCCATTGTGAAATACAGTGTGCTTCATCCACGGCCAATAGATCGATTGGTAAGCGTCCCAAGGCCTGAATAAAGGCTGCTGAATCCAAACGCTCGGGGGCAACATACAGCAATTTGTAGGCGCCATCGTGTAACGCCGCCAACCGTTCCTGAATCTCTGGCCATTCCAGCGAACTGTTGATAAAGGTTGCCGGAATGCCACTATCAATTAACGCATCGACCTGATCCTTCATCAAGGAGATCAGTGGGGACACAACTACCGTAATTCCCGCAAACAGCATCGCTGGGATTTGATAACACAGGGACTTTCCCCCACCCGTGGGCATAATAGCTAGGCTACTGTCCCCAGCCAGCACATGTTCGATCACTGCACGTTGGCCCGGACGGAATTCGTCGTAACCAAACGTTGTCTTTAATACTTGTTGTGCTGCCGCTAAATCTATCATTGCTGGCTCCTTAAATAATCGTTTCTTCTTTATATAGTCCTACTCAATATTTCTATTCTAAAGGCTAAGGCCAAGTAATACAACCGAACGCCATGTAACTTTCCAACACATGCTCGCAATGAAATCTTTAATCTTTCTAAATTGCCCTGATGATATTACAGCATTAACATAAAAATTTTTTATAATAAATTACCCATCAAATCAAATCACAATCACCCTCACATTTCTAACGATATGGACAGTTTCTAATTACCGTGTAAAACCGTCGTACCAGGAAAAGGTAACGATTTCAGGCAGTTTGTAGCCCTTATAACAAGCTAACTATTTAGATATTAATTAAACCAACATCGTCTGTAATGTTCACCGAATATAGTTGACAGCTAAGATGAACTAGCCTATAGTAAATTAAATCGTACGCAATTGAATTGGAGTGATCGCGCATGGAACCAGACGATATGACCTTAACCAACCAATTATGTTTCTCGGTCTACCACGCTAGTCGCCTATTTACCAAGTTTTATAAGCAGGCGCTCGAACCGTTTCAGCTGACTTATCCGCAGTACCTGGTTTTACTCTCGTTATGGGAAGAAGATCGGCAACCGCTACATAAGCTGGGGGAACGTCTCGACTTTGGTAGCAATACTCTGACACCTTTATTGAAGCGGATGGAAGCAAACGGTTGGTTGACACGTAGTCTGCCAGCCACCGACCACCGGCAATTAATTGTCTCCCTGACTGAACAGGCACGGGATGCGAAACCAGAAATATTTACCGCTATCCATCAATGTGTTGTCCAGCAAAACATTGACGTTAGTAAATACAACGATACCCTGGCTATGAACCATGAACTGATTGCTACCCTACAAAGGATGCTCAAGTAGCATCTTTTCTTCACTCGTATCAATCGTGCACGACTAAAATTTTAGAAAACGAGGTTTTTCAATCAATGACAGAAACAAATTACGACGTCGCCCTTATCGGCAGTGGTCACGCAACTTGGCATACCGCTGTTACACTCAAGCAAGCAGGCAAATCAGTCGTTCTCATCGAACGGGACATGGTTGCTGGCACCTGCATCAACTATGGTTGCGATGCTAAAAGCTTACTAGATGGCCCCTCTGAATTGCTCACACAGCTTAAGAATTACCATGACCAAGGGGTGACAACTGCAACTATTGTTGATTGGAAAAGCTTCATGGCCTACAAACATCGCGTTATTGATTCCCTTCCCAACCAAATGACGGCCCTCTTTAATCAGATGGGAATCGATATTATCCATGGCTCTGCCGTTCTCATGGGGAACCACTGCATTCAAGTTAATGGCGAAATTATCCGCGCCACAAACATTGTTATTGGGACTGGTCAGCATTCCAAACGGTTGCAAATTAGTGGCCGCGAGTTCATGCACGATAGCCGTGAATTTCTTGAGCTACCCGAATTACCCGATCACGTGACTCTCATTGGTGCCGGCATTATTTCCCTGGAATTTGCCGCATTGATTATGCAGTTGGGGGCTCAGGCGACAATTATCGACCGCGGTTCGCGCGAGGTAAAAGGTTTTAGTTTCGATCAAGCAACCAAGCTCATTGCTAAAATGGAGGCAGCCGGCGCCACCTTTTACTTCAACGAAACGGTCCTCGCCGTCGATGTGACGACCGATGGCTACACCATCGCCACCGCCAATGGCGTGAAGATTGCCACCAACTATGTTCTTGACGCGACAGGTCACGAACCAAATGTGATGCACTTGGGCTTGGAAAATGCCGGCATTCACAGTAACGCCAATGGTATTGAAGTCGATGAGCATTTGCGGGCCAATGGCGATAATATTTACGCTAGTGGCGATGTCATCGACAAGCAATTGCCAAAGCTGACACCGACCACAACGTTTGAAGCCAACTACATTGCCCGTCAAATCTTAGGTGACACAGCCCCCATCGCTTACCCGGTCATCCCCAGTGTCCTTTTCAGTCTGCCACGGTTAGCTCAAGTCGGCGTGACGGTGGATGAAGCCACCGCCAACGCTGAAAAGGACTTTGTGTAAACAATTCCTTATGGCTGATTATTTGCATTTGAATATAAAAATGAAACGGATGCCGAGATTACGGTTGTCTTGGACCAAACGAACCATTTAGCCGGTGCTGCTATCTATGGCATGGATGCCCCTGACTTGATCAAGATGTTGGTCATAGTCATTGAGCAACGACTAGATGCCACGGATCTGAGTCGTCTAATCTTCGCCTTCCCCACGGCCACGCAGGGACTCATTGATGGCCTGACGCCAGAAATGGCAATGGAAGCTTAATTTAATACACTTGAACTGAGTTGATGCGTGAACATCGACTCAGTTTTTTTGACTAACAAAAAATAAACAACGGTAAAATACGGAGTTATCTATATCAGACTAAATAGCTAAAAGGAGTGGATCACTATCAACAATTTAAAACATTTTTTTAGAAGAATCCCAAACTATGTGCTACAATCGGAGTACAAATTGAAAGAAGGGGTTTCAATGACCGCTGTCGCAAGAATTCAAGTTCGGATTGATGCTGATATTAAGCAAAAAGCAGAAACTAAATTAAAACAAAATGGGCTGACTATTTCTGATTTCACTCGAATTATGATGACCAATGTCGCTAATGGCAAGTTCGATAATGCCCTAGAAGTTGTCAATCAGAAGGTTAATGACTCCCTTCAAGAAGTTATTAATCAATCAAATACACACAAGCTCCAAGGTTATTCGGACTTAGATTCCCTAAATGCCGCCCTCTCTAATGAAGACTAAAGCTCAGATATTTTTTACCCGACGTTTCAAGAAAAATTTCAAACGTATTAGAAAGAATCCGCGCTGGCGGCCAATCTTTAAAACAACTGAAAGTAGCGGCCCGTCACCCTGGAATAAGGTTATGACGCTGCTCCTTGATGAGCAACGTATTCCCAGGTATTTCTATGCCCACGCTATTCATGCCAATACAAAGCTAATTCATAGTTTAAACGCCAAGTATCCCCAAGAAGATCTGCATCTTTCCGTGATGGAACTTCATTTCGATGGCCATAATGGTGACCATCTGCTGGTCTTTATTAAGATTCCGTCCAAACACGAGGTCTACCTCATCGACATTGGGTCGCATGCCGAAATTTTTCGATAAAATAAACTTCGGCGCATGAGTGATTTTCTAACTAACGCTTTCCATACACCTTCCAAAAAAGGTTCTGAACAAGTCAACGTTCAGAACCTTTTTGGAGGAGTTTACATTTTAGTTACTTCGTCAAATACATTGCCCGTAATTGCGCCTTTTTGTGGGCATTCAATCCAATTTGAGTCTTCAAAAAGTTATCAACTGAACCATACTTCTTGTCAATCGTCTTGTAGGCTGCGTTCAGATATGATTTTTTAACTGCCTTCAACCGACGGAAGTTTGCCCGTGCATTCTTATTCGTTGTCACCTTATCCATAGCTGAAATGGCAATCTTATTTTCCTTAGCCAAGTTATGGTTGGAACGTAGGTATTCTTTCATAATGGTCTGCTTGCTGACACCCATTGCAGATAAGAAGAGCATTGCACCAATACCAGTACGATCTTTACCATCTGTACAGTGGAAAAGTGTTGCCCCCTGCTTCTGCTTCAGTAATTGATTGAAGAAGACCTTGTAGCCTTTAATTGAAATCTTATCGCTGACTAATCCCTGGTAGAACTCTGGCATATGATTAGGATCCATAGTTGCTAACTGCTGGGCAAATTCTGCTTGTGAGTTACCCCCGAAGTTAGAATCCTTGACGACACCATCTTTAATATATTTTACATTAGTAATCTTAACATCTGGTGTGTTCTTGATCTCATTACCCGAACGGAAATCAACCACCGTTTTCAACTTATACGTTGATTTAATGACCTTCACATCATTCTTCGTGTAGTTGATCATCTTGTTCGACCGGATGATTCGATGAGCTTTAATCCGATGGCCATTTTTAGTCTTGATGCCCCCCATATCCTGAACATTGCTAGCACCTTTCAAAGGGACCTTAGTTCCATAAATCGTTTTACTTGCCGCGTTAGCAACAATTGGTGCTCCCATGCTACCAAATAACATTGTTCCCAGCACAACGGTTAATCCTGTCTTCATCATGTGATTCATACTTTGTTTCCTCCCCGAAATATGTATCTCCTCCAGTTGTAAACGTTACCACAATTAAAACACCCCGTAAAGGATTAATCCGTATTTTATATTGTGATTATGAACTAAATTGGTCGACAACCGGTATAGTTAGCCCACCTCCACTACCGAGCCATCCCCTTGTGTGCCTACGTTTCAACCTGTCATACTTAACACGATTAAGGGGGTGAGTCGTGTGAACCGTTGGCAAAAAGCATACAACATTGGCGTTGTTATTTTGGCGCTCTGGTCCATTACCCTGGCTATTCTTGACTTCTCCAACCTCATTCACATTCAAGACTGGCCCTGGTCCGTGATGGACGATACCATTCTCGCCGTTTTTACCGTGGACTACGTTGTCCGGTTCGGTCAGGCTAAACGGAAGTGGACCTTCTTTCGGCAAAATATTTTCGATCTACTAGCCATCATTCCGCTGAGTACCATCTTCAGTTTCTTCCGTCTAGCACGGGTTACCCGTCTATTTCGACTCATCCGACTATTCCGGTTCGTCCGCTTAGTCGGCTTCATCGGCAAGCTTCGCCATACTTTGAAACGATTTCTACGCACCAACGGCTTTATCTATCTGGTCTGGGCCTGCATGGCTATTTTGATTCTGGCCGCTACCCTCTATTCCTATGCCGAGCACGTTTCCTGGGGAGAAGCCCTCTGGTGGGCCATCGCCACGGCCACAACGGTCGGCTATGGTGATGTCGCCCCACATACAGCCATTGGCAAAGTAGCCGCCACAATTCTCATGTTGGTCGGTATCGGCTTTATCGGCGCGCTGACCAGTACCATTACCACCTACTTCGCTAACCGCGGCAAGTCTTCCGAATACCAACGCGTTACCAAGCAACTGACTGCCATTGAAAAACAGAATCAAGAATTACGGAACTTGCTGCAAGAACTACACCAAACTAAAAATGATGAGTAAATTGCGGTCGCCTTCATTGCGGCCCCTTTTTATTGGTCAACTCCTGGCAACATCTATACAACCACTTCTCTTCCACCACGCTTCAATGATATAATACGGGTTAAAAGGAGTGCTGCATTCATGGAAAAACGAATTAAAGGTTCATGTACCACCATTTTGGTTGGGAAAAAGGCGTCACTCGATGGGTCAACGATTATTTCACGGAACGACGATGGCCACGAAGCCCTCGATCCTGAAAAGTTTGTCGTTGTTAACCCTGCCGACCAGCCCCGCGACTACAAGGCTGTTATCAGTGGTGTCGAGGTTAAATTACCCGATAATCCATTACGTTATACGTCCATTCCAAACTCAATCCTAACGAACGGTATCTGGCCAGCCGCTGGTATCAACAGCGACAACATCGCCATGTCCGCGACTGAAACGATTACCACTAACTCTCGCATCTTGGGCATCGACCCTTACGTTGCTGGCGGTATCGGCGAAGAAGATTTGGTCACGTTGGTCTTGCCATACATTCACAGCGCGCGCGAAGGGGTTGAACGTTTGGGCAGTCTCCTGAAGGAATATGGGACTTACGAACCAAACGGGATTGCCTTCTCTGACAACAACGAAATTTGGTGGCTAGAAACCATCGGTGGTCATCACTGGGCTGCTAAGCGAATTCCAGATGATGCCTACGTCGTCGCTCCTAACCGGATGAACATTGACTTCTTTGATTTCAGTGCTGACGATACCATGGCCTCCGATGACTTGGAAGACATGATTGAAACCTACAGTTTAAACCCTGATTTTGACACGGTTAACCTGCGTCACATCTTCGGTAGTGCTTCCACTAAGGACACGGTCTACAACAACCCCCGTGCTTGGTTCGGTCAAAAGTACTTCTCCCCTGATGTCGAACAGGACCCGCAAGACCAAGACCTACCATTCATCTGCCATGCGAACCGGAAAATTTCCATTGAAGACGTTAAGTACGTGTTGAGTTCTCACTTTGAAAACACGAAATACGACGTTTACGGTGACGGATCTGAAGCCGACAAGACGAAGTTCCGTCCAATCGGAATCAACCGGAACCACGATGTGCACATTCTCCAAATCAGAAATAATGTGCCCGACAGCATTGCCGGTATTCACTGGTTAGCCTTTGGCGCCAACACGTTCAACACGGTCGTTCCTTTCTACGCCAACGTTGACGACACGCCAGCCGTTTACAAGGATGCCGATGGCACGTTCAACTTGAATCATATGTACTGGTTAAGCTGCACCACGGCCTTGCTGGGTGACACGGACTACGACTTATACGTCGACTTCCGTAACACCTTTGCTTTGGAAGCCATGGGTGCTTACCGCAAGATTCAAAATGACACGGATGCCGCTATCAAGAATGGTGCCGACGTGAAGATCTTGAAAGACGCTAATGAAAAGTTGTCTAACGAATCCTTCACGCGTCAGACCAAGTTGCTTGGTGACATGGTCACGTTCGGTTCTGAACACATGAAGTTACGGTACAATTTAAACGATTAAACGTAAAGCCTTCCTCAATCCGGGGAAGGCTTTTTATTGAATTACTGAACAATCTCCCGAATGTCACGCATCCCAATAAATAAAGGATACGTTTCTGGAAAGACCGCCACCCGGTCATAATTCATGTGCAGATATTTGAATTCAAAATGCTGATAAAACTCCACAGCACTTGGCAATTTTCTAATATTAATCTTATACATCAAAGTTGGCCCTGCTTAATGCCGCTGATATTTTATCAAGCTCGCATTGCTTCTCAAAAGTAGTTTCTTGGTCTTGGGGGGCAAGCAGGTTCATAACATATTTCAGTTCTGCCCTACTTTTAACTTCAATCACTTGTTTTAGATCATTGCTTTTCGCTACAGACATTTGACTTCCCCCTTAATTCTAATTTGAACCGCATCTGCCATAGAATCTTTACGTTCCACCAAGTATAACTGCCTAACCCTATCAGTGTATAGCACAATCTCAACTTAATCGAAAACGGGTGTCCATCGCCGCTACATCAGCAATGAACACCCGCTTCAATTATCCATAAAATTATCGTTACCAACAATAACCCCTACAACCACTAAAGCAGCACACCCATTTAGCCTTAGTCTAAAACTTCAGTTCATACTCAAAGCCCAGCTTCTTATAATAGTCCAGCTCAATAAAGTCTGTAGGCCGGACCTCACCATCGCGCTTCTCAAAGTAAGCCACGCCCGCCAGCTTCAGCATCTTATAGACGAACTGTGAACAAAACAGGATATTGGGCCTGGCAGAATGCCGCGACACCAGGCCCACCATGTTATAGGCGCTCCCCTCCCGGTTGATCTCAGCAATCTTATCCAAGACGAACTGCTTTTGCTCACGCGTCACCAGTAAACTATACACGAGCAACGACGCCCCTTGCTTTTGATGGAAAAACTCCAGCGTTTCGGCATTCATCCCCGGCGGATAGACATTGTCCCCACCGTTATAGGAAATGATTGTCGCCAAGTCGCGGTCAAACGCCAACGACACGTGGTTAAATTGTTTACGAGTAAATACCGAAATCATTTCACTGGCCGCACTTCCAGTATTGGATACCGCCAAGTAGAGGTGCTCATCGGCTAACGTGGCCTCAGCCGCCGCAAAATAATCGTCCGTGAGCGTACCGTGGTTGATGTATCGCATGGCACTGTGCCGCGGCAAGTCGGCTAAAATGGTCTTCAAATGGGCCACCGACACCTTATCTTTCGCCGCAGCCGTCTCCGCCATAATATCCGAAAACTTGTCCGTATTCCGTCGCAACTCCGCAAAGCTCACGGTCGTTGCCTCTTCCACGGTTGGCAGATAAAAGGCAACTTGGTTATTCGTCGTCACAAAACGCTCGACCCACAGTGGTAGCAACACAATTACAACGCTAACCACCTTATCCAGAAAATACAGAGCGGACCAGCCCCGCAGCGGAAAGACGACCGCCGAAACGAAGACGATTTGAATCGCCAACATCAGACTATAGACGACGGTCAGTCCGATTTTAGCAGGCTTAGGAAACTGCGCTAGCCATGTCCGTACCAACATCATGGCCGCCACATAGATGTAGGTGATAATTAAAATCGGTTGATTCGCAAGTAAATACAACAGAACTAATAAGATCCAGCCGATTCCCCGAATCTTAATCGATTGAAAATAGTCCACTATCGCACCCATTGGCACCCCTCTTTCGTTCAACATCAAAGAGCGTCCCACCGGCATCGACGAGTCAGCCGTTTTGTCGGTGTCACGCTCTTTCATTTATCATTAATTATAGTTGCATTCAGTATAGCATAACCATCATTATAATCGGGACAACTATCGAGCTTATAACGATCATTGACCACCAAAAAAGCTCACCAGAAATCAACTTCCGGTGAGCTTTCATCGTAAATGTTTATTTTACAGCTTCAGCAACGGCATCATTCACAGCCGTCTTTTCGTCTTCAATCAAGGCGACACGGGTTTCGATGACCTTGGTGTCCATCGTTATTTCCCGGGTTAACCCTGGCGTATTCAATTTCGGTTCGAAGAAGGCCTTAAATTCAGCCAACCGTTCTGGTGTGTGGAAAACACCAGTCGTCACGGTGATGTACGTGGTGAATTCCATGTCGCCACCGACCGTGTCCTCTAGCCATTGCCAATCGTTTCTGATCCAATCCCAAGCGGCTTGTTCACCCTTGGAATTGTTCAGCACGCCGCGGTACCAAGCCCGCAAGTCTTGGGGCTTAACGGTATCAGCGTCCTCAAAGACACCGATCAATTTGGCAATCAACGTCGCATCCGGCGTCGCTGGCAAGGCCGCAGCGAGGTCAGCCTTGTAGCTGGCGTCACTGGACTTCCGGTAATCGTTCAAGAGTTGGTCGAAGACTTGGGCATCGCTAAAGTTTTCCACTTCATTGGCCAAGATGAAGACCCGGACAGACGCTGGCAAACTAGCCAAGTTGTCTTTATGGGCAACAAATAGCTTGTGCGCAGACGCAATCGAGTCAGGATTCTTGGCGTACAAAGCCGCGTTCAAAACGAATGGCCGCGTCAATTGGTCGTCGTTAGATTCACCGGCCTTAGGCGTCCAGCTCAACCGTTCAACTTGTTTAGCACTCAAACGATCAAACAATGCCCGTAAGGCTTTTTCTTCGGCAGATTCTGGCGTTACAAACTTCTGTAGGTTACCAGCAACACCGTAAAGCACATCGTTAACGACCGTCGATTGACTGTCCGCAAACCGACTCAGCAATGGCACGATAGCGGCGTAAGAAATTTGCCGACCTTCAGCCAATAAGCGTAGGTCTTGGAGCAACTGCAATTGGGCAATTGCATCTAAGGAGTCTAGGTTAGCTAAGATGTCTTGCAGCAAGGTGTCGTCGTACTTCACGATGAAGTGTGAGCTGTTGCCGACGTTTAAGCGGAATGGCTTGCCGCTGGCCTGACGCAATTCAGCGTAGTCGCCCAAGGTCACAGACTTGTCCGCTAAAATTTCAGGAACAGCGTCGTAGTTACCATTCAAAGGCACTTGCCATTGACGGCCGGCATCCTTGCCTTCACCGACAAAGAATTGTTGCTGGTTGATGGTCAATTTTCCATCGACGACTGCGGCGGAAACGACTGGATAACCAGGTTGTTCGAGCCAAGAAGTCATGATGGCCCCAACGTTCATGCCAGAAGCGGCACCCAGAGCAGCCCAGAGATCAGCCCCAGTAGCGTTGCCGTAATGGTGGGTGGCAAAGTAGTTCTTCAGCCCGGCCCGCAAGGCATCGTCACCGATCAAGGCGCGAACCATAACTAACATCCGTGCACCCTTGGCATAAACGATGGCACTGTCAAACAGTGCGTCGATTTCGGCTGGATCTTCAACCTGCACGTGAACGGATTGGACACCGTCAGTGGCATCCCGTTGCAGAGCCATTGGCGCTTCGGACGTCTGGAAGACTTCCCAGATGTGCCAGTCGGGTTCAATGGCGTCGATAGCGACGTATTCCATCATGTTGGCAAAACTTTCGTTCAACCAGAGGTCGTCCCACCACTTCATGGTCACCAGGTCACCGAACCATTGGTGAGCCAATTCATGGGCGATAACCGTAGCGACCCGTTGCTTCGTTTCAAACGAGGTGTTGTCGGGATCTAAGACCAGGTAGGCTTCCCGGTAAGTAACCAACCCCCAGTTTTCCATGGCGCCGGCTGAGAAGTCAGGCAAGGCCAACTGCCAAGAATGAGGAAGTGGATATGGCGTCTGGTAGAAGTCTTCGTAAAATTCGATAGAGCGCTTGGCAATATCCAAGGCAAAGTCGAGTTCCTTAGGCTGATGTGCTTTGGTGGAGAAAACGCCGACCTTGACGCCACTCTTAGTGGTGGTCAATTTGCTCTGCATTTCCCCGAAAGCAAAGGCAATAAGGTAGGAAGACATGCGAACCGTGGTGTCAAAGTAATGAACCCCGTTGACAACCTTCACTTCAGGCATGTTGCTGATGACGGTCTCACCCGCGTGTTCGTCGAACTTGATAGCGAGGTCAAATGTAGCCTTGGCTTCGGGTTCATCAACACATGGGAAGGCTTGGCGGGCAGCGGTCGTTTCAAACTGCGTGCCGATCAATTCCTTCTTCTCCCCGTTGAGTTCATAGTAAGATGGGTAAATTCCCATCATGCTGTCGGTCAGCGGTGCGGTGAAGTCGATGGCTACCGTAGTCTCGCCGGTCTTACCCAGGTCGATGTGGATGCCTTCGCTCTGGTCGTCAAAGGTAAATGGCACGTCCTTGCCGTCAGCTTTAACGGCGCTGATGGTCATAAACTTCTGATGGATTGCGATGTTAGCTTGCTTGGCGTCACCAGTAATAGTGGATGTCCCGGAGATCAGCTTCGTCGCCCGGTTGATGTCGAGGTACACGTTGTAGTGCGTTGGTTGGAACAGTTCGTAAAAATGTGTGGATTCTGCCATATTTTTCTCCTTAAATTGTTAGAATAAACTCATTATACGACAATTGGTTGTGAGACGCCACGAATGACGCGAGTAAATTAATGCTGCCCCTGTTTTAGCCAGGCTTCGACTTCCTGTCCGTTAATTGAGTGGGTAAACCGCCGTCCGGGTTGCCAGTCGATGCTGGGATAAGCACAACGTAAGCGGTCGTTAGCAACGGCAACTGGCGTGGAACTGGAGGTGCAGAACTGCCAGACGGTCTTGCCACGCAGCAGATTCGTTTCGAGTAAGGTGTTGACCACGTGTGGGACCTGACTCCACCAGATGGGCGCGCCAAGATAGACGGTGTCAGCCTGTTCAAGTAACCGCTGATTAGGTACTTGAATGGCCGGTCGAACGGTATCATCGGCGGATTCGAGTGACACCCGACTGGTCGGATTGTGCCAGTCGAGGTCGTCGGGCGTGTAGGGATGCTGCGGTTCTATCGGCACTAACTGCGCGCCAGTCACGCGAGAAATCTTCTGGGCCACGGCAGCGGTATGCCCGGTACAAGAAAAGTATAAGACGATTTGTTTTGACATAGATGGGATAACTCCTTTTGGGAACGATTAATTTCTAGTTACTCTAGTTATACACCTTGATTGTTGGTGACGAAAATAAAATCGTTGTCTTTGTAATGAAAAAAGATTCAATCCAAAAATGAATTGAATCTTCAATCTATAATGCCTTTCTTCCGAGATAATTATTAGTTCCATAACGTAAATCAGTCAGTGACCAGATGTTTGCTTTTAAAAACGTAATTTCTGAAAAACATCATCACCGTTAATATCACTTTTATAATCAAAGTCAGGCCAAGCGTTTATCCCATCATTTTCTCTTCTGGGGATAAAGTGGATGTGAAAATGGGAAACCGACTGCCCAGCTGGCTTTCCGTCAGCACTCAGCAAGTTATAGCTATCATAACCGGTAGCCAAAATATGAGTGCCCACTGCCTTAACCATTTTCATAATTTCAAGCATCGATTGCTGATCTGCATCCTCCAAACTAGCAAAATGCTTTTTAGAAAAAATGATGATGTGTCCAGGCACTTCTTGCTCCAAAGTCATGATGGCCATTGCGTGTTTATTCTCATGGATGATTTTACTGGGAACTTTTCCGTTGATTATTTGACAGAAAATACAGTCATTCTTCATTTTATCTCCATCTTCTACTTAAAACTTGTCACGTAAATATAGTTATAACTTGTAGTCAACTGTGCTCGCAGTATACCTTTCCATTCCTTTAGCATCAATCAAAATCCTCTGATTATTGCCATACCCTTACAAATAACAGTTCAATTGGAAATAAAAAAATATCCAGTCGGCAGATGCCAAACTGGATACTCATTTTGTCATTTTGAAGAATAGTTTCCTATTCCCATTCAATTGTCGAAGGCGGCTTGCTCGTAACGTCATACAGGATACGGTTTACGTGATCCACTTCATTGACAATGCGGACGGAAATCTCCTGTAAAACATCCCACGGAATGCGGGCAAAGTCAGCGGTCATGCCGTCGATAGACGTTACAGCACGGATACCCACGGCATAGTCGTAAGTCCGGCCATCACCCATGACCCCAACGCTCTTGATGTTTGGAAGCACCGTGAAGTACTGCCAAATATCGCGGTCGAGGCCGGCTTTCTTGATTTCTTCACGCAGAATCAAGTCACTATCGCGGACAATCTGTAACTTTTCTGGCGTGATTTCACCAAGGACCCGAATCCCTAAACCAGGGCCAGGGAATGGTTGCCGCCAAACGAGTGCGCTTGGCATCCCCAACTTTTCGCCCAACTCACGGGCTTCATCCTTGAACAAGGAACGCAGTGGTTCAATCAGCTGGAAGTGCATGTCTTCCGGCAACCCACCGACGTTATGATGGGACTTGATAGTCTGTGCCGTATCAGTCCCACTTTCAATCACATCGGTATACAACGTCCCTTGAGCCAAGAAGTCGATACCATCGAGCTTTTGGGCTTCGTCATTAAAGACTTGGATAAATTCATTACCAATAATCTTACGTTTCTTTTCAGGTTCAGTGACGCCGGCCAATTTGCTCAAGAAGCGGTCTTGTGCATCGACTTTCACGATGTTCAAGCCGAACTTCCCTTCCAAACTGTCCATCACTTGCTTGGCTTCACCCTTTCGCAAAAGGCCATGATCCACAAAGATACTGGTCAGTTGCGTCCCAATGGCCTTGTGCAAGAGCACACCGACCACTGAGGAATCGACGCCACCGGACAGGCCCAACAAGACACGCTTGTTGCCGACCATCTCTCGGATGTGTTCGATTTGCAGATCGATGAAATCATCCATGGACCAGTTGGCTGCCGCACCACAAACGTCAAAGGCAAAGTGTTTCAGAATATCATTGCCGTATTCCGTGTTACGAACTTCCGCGTGGAATTGAATCCCGTAGAAGTTACGGTCAACATCCTGCATGGCAGAAATTGGGCAATTTTCACTCGTTGCCACGCGTTCAAATCCATCTGGCACCTGCGTCACTAAGTCACCATGACTCATCCATACCGTCTGGGTCTTTGGCGTGTCCTTGAACAGCTTTGCATCATCACTCAACACGGTGATGTCCGCGCGACCGTATTCCCGGTTATCTGCGGATTCAACTTTCCCGCCCTTTAAACTGTGGGCCATCAGTTGCATCCCGTAACAGATTCCCAGAATCGGAATTCCCAGGTTAAAGATCTCAGGGTCAACGTTGAATGCACTGCTGTCGTACACGCTGTTTGGTCCCCCGGAGAAGATAATTCCCTTGGGGCCCCAAGCCTTGATCTCAGCCGCACTCATAGTGTGGGCCTTTAGTTCAGAGTAAACGCCCATGTCACGAATCCGGCGCGTAATCAATTGATTGTATTGACTTCCGAAGTCCAAGACGATAATCTTATCGAATTTGGACATATCCACGTTTGCCAAGCCATTCACCCTTTCTTCTTTTTCAACATTGGTTATATCATACAGATTTCTCAAACGATGGTCAATGCAAATCCGACCGATTCCCACCAGAATTGAGTCACCCCTTAAGCTACGGGTGGCCTTCACTACTACCACTTGTTCCCGTTGCCCCGGCTTCCATCGACCGAAACTTAATCGTTAGGATAACCACTAAGTTAATTTCAGGCGTAAATGACAATAACCTTGCCTGTCCAACAATCGCCGTTGGGTCGCCACAAATCCGTACTCGGCTGCCAGTGTTCCCAGTGAACTTCCCGGCCGCACGTCCATCCCCATTACGGGACAGCCACTCAACTTGGCCCGGTGAATCGCATCACCCAGGAGCCATTCGTCGAACCATTTCTGTTGGAAGGTCTTGCCCTTGGAACGATTCCGCACCGTTAGTAAGTCCAAGTACCACTCATCGGCCAACGCGCGGGGTGGCACCACCAATTGCTGCGGTGGTGCCACCTGCATACGCGTAAACAGCGCTGACCACTGATTGTCTAGCGTCGGCTCAACCGCCGCTGGATAACCGTACGCCACGCCGACCGCCACGCCCTGATTTTGATAGACCCGAGCCTGCGGATAACCATAGCGAAACTGGGGTTGATGGTAGCCGACAAATAGGAGTTGTGAGAGCTGTTCCTTACTGATTCGGCGCAGTCGGCGTAATTGGCGCCGCTCCAGCTCATGAAGCACCAGCATAGCCACAGCATCGGCATCAACAATGGTCGCATCTCGTAACATCCGACCGCCCCCTAATACTTTCGCAGTAACAACCGGTCGATGCGGTGATGGAAGGTCTTATGGATGATCATGTCGGCGCGATTCCGGGTTGGCAAAATGTACTCTTCCAAGTTCTTCAGGTCGATGTCCCGCCAAACCGCTTTTCCTTTAGCCAGCGCCTCATCGTGGTCACCAATCGCATAGGGGTAATAGTAGTTAGTTGGATCCTGGAAGGCCGTTTCCAATAACAGCTCAAAGCGTTCCAAGAACCAGCTCTCAATCAAGCTTGGCTCGGCATCCACATAAATCGAGAAATCCGTAAAATCGCTGACGTAAATTTGTTCATTGGTAGGCAATTGGAGGGTGTTGATTCCCTCTACAATTAAAACGTCCGGATGAACGATGTACTCAAATTGGTCGGGCACGATATCATAGACTTTATGTGAATATACCGGCGCCTTAATTAGCGGCGTACCGGCCTTCACAGCGTTTAAAAATTGAATCAACGCGGCCATATCATAACTTTCCGGAAACCCTTTGCGCGCCATGAGATTTCGTTTTTTCAACTCCTCATTGCTATACAAAAAGCCATCGGTCGTAATCAACTGAATTCGTTGCCCCGTGAAATAGTGATTGAGCAAAACCTCAAGCAACCGTGCCGCCGTGCTCTTTCCCACCGCCACACTGCCGGCAATACCGATGATGAACGGCACCCGGTGCTTTTTCTGCTGCAGGAAGGCCGCCTTATCCTGTTGGAGCTTTTGGTAATGATCGAACTCCAGGTGCAATAAATGCACCAGCGGAATATAAACGTCCTGAACATCTTGCAGGGAAATCCGGTCGTTAAACGCCTTGATTTGCCGCAGGCTTTCTTGGGTCAACGGTAAGGTCGCGTCATCGGAAAACGCCCGCCACTGTGCGCGGGTAAATGCATTGTAATTAATGGGATCACTCATGGGGACACCTCAACTTTGGATAGAAATAATTACCCACCATTATACCGCAAATCCGGCCATTTCTGACATTGAGAAATCGTAAAGTGGGAACGCTTACTAGACCAAGTTGAATAAAGCCGGTGACCACAGCCCACAAAAATTCCCCCGCACTCACAGGGAAACACTTTCTAAATACAATACGTCCGAATGTACAGTTTCCAAGCTAAGATTCATTCACTGAATTTTCGGTTAGTTTGACCGTAATCAAATCCAAAAGCTCGTGTAAATCGTCATCAGTCGCATATTTTTTGATAAAACTACGTGCTTTAGATCGCGTATCAATATAGCGCACTCTTTCCTTGTTCTTTTGATTCCATTTTTCATTAGCTGCTTTTTTTGCAGCGGTGTAAGGTTGCACTGGCATGATTTTCGTCTCCCAATCTACTTAATTTTATTTTGTACCCTGGTCACTATCCTGTCTCGATATATCACTTCATCAATTTCCCCACATTCACAGGGAATGCCCCCAATCAAATGCCACTACTCCGGTATTCCAACTTTCAAAAAGCACCAAATCTCATTTACTTCGTTTTCAAATCATACCGTACCGTCATCCCATTAACAACCGCTTTAGTGTCAAAAGTTCTCAGAGAAAGATTGCCCCACAAACCACTAAATAGCCAATATACATAACTACATTTTCAACCACAAATAATCTTCCTCAAATCAAAAAAACGCATGTCCCGACCCCTCAGTCAGCGACACGCGTTTCCATTTCACTTAAACCATTTCATACTCATCACTAGGCACGTCGCTCAGTAATGGCGAGAACTCGCCAATGCCGACGATGCTTAGTCGGTGCATCGCCCGTGAGCAGATGGTATACAGCAATTGCCGTTCATCTTCTGCCGCGTAACGGCTAGCCGAAGCCTGCCAAACAATAACGCCGTCGAATTCCAATCCTTTGGCCAAGAACGATGGTACCACAATAGTTCCTGGTGCCAGCCGTTGGTTTTCGGATTGAATCAGGGTGACCGCCACGCCCGCCGCCTTCAGCTTTTCAGTCAGGTCCCGGCAATCCGCCAAGTCCTTCCCAATAATGGCAGTCGTTTCGTCCTCTTCTTCATTTTGCTTGATCTGGGCGATGACCCGCTGCAGTCCGGCCGCTTCATCCGCCGCCAGCGTCATGGTTGGGAGTTCACCTTCCCGGGCAAACGCTGTGACCGCTTCACCGTTTTTCAAGATGTGCTTGGTGAAATCAGTCACCTGCTGTGTCGACCGGTACGACTGCGTCAGCTGAATGACCCGCGTCTTGTCGGGGTCAAACATCGTACTGAGTTCCTGCAGCAACGTCCGACTATTTTCCTTGGTAAAAATGGCCTGGTTCAGGTCCCCCAGCATGGTAAAGCGCGCCCGCGGGAAGCTAAACTTCAGGAAGGCCAATTGGAACGCGTTGTAGTCTTGGATTTCATCCATGAAGACGTAGCGCATATCCCGCTCGCCGCCCTTCCCCGTCATCTTGTCGTACAAGTACAGGTATGGCGTCGTGTCGACCAACTGCATGCGATGATCCTTCAGCTTACTGATAGATTCCTCGACGCTGGCATTCCAGTCAGCTACGGAGATTCCTTCATGGGCTAAATCAATTCGGCTCGGCATGTTTCGCAACATGTGGACATATTGATTATTGATACTCAGGAACCGTGCCCGCACGATGGCCTTGCGAATCGGGTCAAACGCCTGCATGACGACCTTCCGTGACAGAAATTGCATTTCCTTTTCGGAGGAGTCGAATTCCCGTGGTTCCTCGCCATACAAGGTATCCAGTTGTTCCTTACTCATATCCTGAATGGTTTCTTCAACCCACTTGGTCTTCATTTCACTCGTGATGCGCCGATTCAAGATACGAATCAGCGCTTCCTTCGTGGCCTGGAGTCGGTTACCCAAGTGATAGTTGCGGTTGAAGCTGTAGTAAATTTCTTGAATTTTTTCCTTATCAATGAAGACCTTGCCCTGGAACTTGATGTTTCTGAAGACCATGTCGCTGCTTTCCAGTTGATCCGCATAGGCCGTCACCGCATCAAAGAATGCCAGACTGCCCTTCAGTTGATTGATCTTCTTTTGAGCCGGTGTATTGGTCTCGCCAAAGCGTTGCGCCAGCGTTTCCACGTCGATTTTTGGCAACCGCCGTCCCGCATACTGGTAGTACGTCATCTGAACCATGTTGTGTTCCCCTAATTCAGGCAACACTTGGTCAATATAGTCATTAAATAATTGGTTAGGTGAGAACAGCATGACCTGTCCCGCCGTCAAATGGCCCCGGTAGCGGTACAGCAGGAAGGCGACCCGTTGTAAAATAGCGGCCGTTTTCCCAGATCCCGCCGCCCCCTGCACGAATAGCAGGTCGGACTTGGTATCCCGAATAATTTGGTTTTGTTCCTTTTGAATGGTGGTCACGATACTCTTCATCTTAGTATCGGAGTGCTCGCTCAATGCCGACAGCAACATCTGATCCGTCACCGTTTGGTCGGTGTCATACAGGGTCACGATGGTCCCGTCTTCGATTTGAAATTGGCGCTTGAGCTTCACGTCGACGGTCTGTTCACCATCCGGCGTTTGGTAGCTCACGTTTCCCAATTCCCCATCGTAGTAAATGCTCGAGATGGGGGCCCGCCAGTCATAAATTAAGAAATGGTCGGGCGTATCGGAAAAGGACCCCAACCCAATGTAGATGGTTTCGGTCTTCGCGGTCGGACCTTCTTGGAAATCAATTCGGGCAAAGTAAGCCTTCTTCTCCAAGCGTTGAAGTGTGCTTAATTCCGTCGTCGCATGTTGCCAACTGTTCTGCCGTTCAGCCAACAGTTGTTGCTGTTGCCGCACCGACAGCGCCGTTTCCAGCAAGCCCTCATAACTATCTGTTTTGATTCGTAAGTCATTGACAAAGTTCTTGCGAATCCCGGCTTCGTCATCCTCAGCCACGTCGATTCGCTGTTTAGCGTCCTTTTCTGCGGTCTTGATCTTCGTAACCACCGCATCTAAGTGTTTTTGTTCGTGGGCCTTAATTGAATCTGGCAAGCCAATCCCTCCTCGATTAATTGGGCAAACTAACGTGTCCTGGCACCACATCATTGGGTCCAAAGACACTGAAACTTTACATCTCATTCGACCGGTGCATCCCCCGTGACAGGAAAATCATCACCCGTAGCCACCGGCCGGCAGACGTAATAATTCGACTTACCATTCTACACGTGTTTTCTGGATAAATAAAGTAAACTGACTGCACTAAATTTAGGCCCACTGGTGTTGGTCACTTATCACCGAAATTCCTACCGAGTGGCGTCTTTATTTCAGTTTATCAATGGCAACTTTGCTATAATGTAAGGGAACTTTTTCGGGGGTGTATTTTATGGATCAAATTTCTT
Organism: Levilactobacillus andaensis; assembly: GCF_016861695.1. Classification (GTDB taxonomy): domain Bacteria; phylum Bacillota; class Bacilli; order Lactobacillales; family Lactobacillaceae; genus Levilactobacillus; species Levilactobacillus andaensis. Next base: position 307,384 of record NZ_BOLP01000004.1, read on the forward strand.
TATTAATCATTCTGACCGCCGCGTTGGTGACGCCGCTGGTGATGGCGAAATTCAAGCTCACCGTCCTGCCCACCGCCGTCGTGGAGATTCTCGTGGGAATCTTGTTGGGACCTAGTGTCCTCAACATCGTCCACAGCAATTCAACGCTTTCTTTGCTCTCCAACACCGGGGTCATCTTCCTCCTGTTTCTCAGCGGGATGGAGATTGACTTCAGCCTGTTCAATCGGCGCAAACGGCCCCAAACACCGTTAGCTGCCAAGGTCGCTGGCAACGCGTCCAAGTACTCGCCAGTCTTTCTAGCCGTCAGCAGTTACGCGGCCATCATGGTGACCTCACTACTGCTCGGATTCATTTGTAAATGGACCGGGCTCTTCAAGGACCCGTGGCTCGCCGCCATCATCTTCATGACGATTTCTCTAGGAATCGTCATCGCAACCTTGAAGGAAAAGGAGCTGCTGAGTAAGCCGTTCGGGCAGACTGTGTTGTTGGTGGCCGCACTGGGTGAAATCGTGCCGCTGTTCTCATTGACCGTCTATGCGTCGATCTTCGGCAACAGTAACAAGTCCCTGTGGCTCCTACTACTGGTCTTTCTGGCTGCCGGCGTGTTGTTCCGCCGGTTCAAGCCGTTCTTCACCTTCTTTGAAAGTATCAATAAATCGACCACCCAACTCGACATTCGACTGGCGTTCTTCCTGATATTTAGCCTGGTCGTCATCGCCGAATCCGTTGGGGCCGAAGGAATTCTCGGAGCCTTCGTTGCCGGCATCGTCATGAAGCTCCTGCAACCGCAAGAGGATACCATGGTTCGGTTGGACGGCATCGGGTACGGCTTTTTCATCCCCATCTTCTTCATGATGAGTGGGGCCGACCTCAATTTGCGGACACTGCTAGCCGACCCGGCGACTCTATTGCTGATTCCGGCCTTCTTTGCCGCCTATCTGCTATCAAAAGTCGCGGTCTACTTCATCCTGCGCTTACGTTTCAAACGCGGTAACGCCTTCGCTGGGACTGCCATCTCGGCCGCAACCATCACTATGGTCCTGGCCGTCCTGCAAGTTGCCAAGTCCATGAAGGTCGTCACCACGCAACAGTCCGGTGCCTTCCTGCTCGCCGCCATCCTCACCTGTGTGCTGGGGCCGCTGCTCTTTAACACCGGCTATTCCGCCGAGGCCGAGGACTTGAAGAAATCGACCGTTCACTTTATTGGCACCAATTTGCTCACGGTCCCCGTCGCCCAGCAGTTGGCCGACAGTTGGTACGACATCACCATGTATACCGACAAGGAGGCCAACTTCAAGACGTACAACTCCGAGGTCAATGCTAAATTACTGACCTCGCTGGACGCCAAGGAGGCCGAAGACCAGGACGTGTTCGATGCGGACATCGTCGTGCTCGGCCACTTCAACGCCACTAAAAATTATGAATTGGCCAAAGCCGCCAAAGCATATGGCGTCAACCGCGTCATCGTGCGCTTCGAGGACCGCAATGTCTTGGACGCACGGGAAGACGAGCTGACCGATCTCGGCATTGAAGTCTACAACACACCGAACGTCAACATCGCTATGCTCCGGAGTCTGATCGAAGCCCCAACCACGCTACGCCTACTGACGGCATCAACCTCCGCCGTCTACGAAGTCGCGCTACGCAACCGCCGCTACACCGACCAGGAGATTCACAACCTGCCGTTCGTCAAGGACATCACCATCAGTCAGATTTTCCGCGAAGGCCACTTTATTCGACCAACTGGAAGCACCACACTCAAATTCAACGACCGGATCATCTTCACCAGCAGCCCCGACACTGCGCGAGAGATTCGGCGTGAATTGGGGATTCTGAACTAAAGATTGTGTGAAATTGGCGCACTACGGCTGCCAGGGATTCCGCCTGCTGTGGGGACGCTTCGGACTGAGAAACGGTCCTCTCGCTCGCTTTTAAGTCGTGAAAACCACACGTCTTAAAAGTCGCCCATCGTGGTAGCTACCAGCTACCACGATTTCCACGGCTGGCTACATCCCTAGCCTCCTCCGGCTCACGTTGAGCTCTGCCCATTAGGACTGGCTAATCTACGATGTGATTAAATATTACAAACAATCTCATTTCGACCGATGAGCAACATTATAAAATTATCAGTTAAAATGAGCTATCATTGAGCAAAGTGTTCGGCGTTGTTTGCGACCAATTCTGATATTATTGCTAAATTAAGAACAATCAGCACTAGTAACCGCTTACCTGCTCACAGGTCATTTAAAAACCAGGTCATAACTGTTAAACTAGCAATCTAGTGTCGTTGGTGACCACCATTTGAAACGAATATGTCACCACCACTGATTCACTTTATACGCACGCGACAAGCACTTTTGTCACGGCGTAGCACCCCCATAACTTATTATCAAAGGAGACCAAAACATGGCATCAGTTGAAATCTACTTGGTCCGTCACGGCCAAACCTATTTAAACAAGTACCACCGTATTCAAGGGTGGTCCGACTCCCCACTAACCGACAAGGGCATCGCGGACGCCAAACGGGCCGGTGAACGGCTCTCTAAGCTGTTATTTGCTGCCGCCTACGCTAGTGACACCACGCGGGCACAAAACACCGCTAAGAGCATTTTAGCCGCCAATGACACACCCGTTGCCTTGACGACCGAACCCGCCTTCCGCGAAGAAAACTTTGGCTTCTTTGAAGGGATGGACACTGGCATGACTTGGCACACGGTGGGAACTCCAATTGGTCTGGACTCCTTCAACGCTATGATCGCCAAACTCACCATCGAAAAAACAAAGGACATGTTCAAGGCCCAAGACCCCTTTGGCGATGCTGAAGATAACGCTGAGTTCTGGGCACGGGTTCAACCCGGCTTGGACAAAGTCGTTGCCGCAGCCAGCGATGGCGACCGCATCCTGATTGCCACCCACAGTACGACCATCCGGAGCATCGTGTCAAAATATTCCGACATCGACGTCTCCGTTGCCGTTGATAACGGTAGTATCACCAAGCTAACCGTGAAAGACGGCCACTACAAAGTCAATTACTATAACAATACTGAGGGTAAAGTGAAATAACATCCCTACAGTGAAGGCTCCGCCGACGATGATGTCAGCGGAGCCTTTTTCTGTATTTGCCAAGTTGAAAGTTGGAAGCATCCCAATACTGTTTAAGCCCGGTATAACAACGATATTACCGTAAAAATTAGGCAACCGAGTCCATCCTTCGCCTTACCGGCCGCCAGATATGGACTTACACAGTAGTTTTCTGTCGATTAGGAAGATGATCCAGAAATCGTTATCCATTGAACCAAAGATATTGAGTCCGTAAGCCTTTCAGCAGTTGTTGTGATAGAACACAACCTGAGCCGGAGTGCGGACGTTCTTAGCCACCCTCACCACAATCGAAAAAGCACCGCAGCCATCACAGCCGCAGTGCTTTCAACTTTACTTTTTAATCAATGAAGCCTCATGTGCGCGCTGAGTGTACATGTCGATTTCATCATCGGCAGCACGAACCCAGTGATGGGGCGCGATTTCAACCAACGTCCGTTCCTTACCATCGTTTTCGTTGCTGCCATCGTACGCAATTTCTTCCCGTGTCCGTTCGAATTCGGGATCAGGAACTGGGACGGCAGACAACAGACTCTTGGTGTAATCGTGCAACGGGTGGGCGTAGATTTCGTCAGAATCAGCGATTTCCAGCATCCGACCGTAGTGCATGACCCCAATGCGGTCTGAAATGTACTTGACCATGGACAAGTCATGGGCGATGAACAGGTACGTTAAGCCCTGTTCACGCTGAAGCTTCTTCATCAAGTTGACCACTTGGGCTTGAATCGACACGTCCAAAGCGGAGATGGGTTCATCGGCGATCACGAACTTAGGATCAACGGCCAAGGCCCGGGCAATCCCGATCCGTTGACGTTGCCCACCAGAGAATTCGTGGGGATATCGACTGGAGTGGTCCTTGTTCAGACCGACCGTTTCCAGTAAGTCCTCGACCTTTTTACTCCGGTCAGCATCGTCTTTGGCCAAATGGTTGATGTCGATTCCTTCGGCCACGATGTCCTTGACCTTCATCCGCGGGTTCAGTGAGGCGTACGGGTCTTGGAAAATCATTTGCATGTCTTGGCGGAACTCACGTTGTTCGGCCTTGCTAGTAAATGTATCAACGTTCTTACCGTTGAACAGAATCTCACCAGCGGTTGGTTCGTACAAGTGAATGATGGCCCGACCGGTCGTGGTCTTCCCAGAACCGGATTCCCCAACGAGTCCAAAGGTCTCACCCTTGTAGATATCGAAGGAGATATCATCAACGGCACGAACTTCATCGGGCTTTCCCACGTTGAAGTACTGTTTGAGGTGCTTGACCTCGAGGATTTTTTCGGCATTTTCGTAGTCCATTATTGCTGTTCCTCCTCTTCTTCAACTGGAATGCTTGGCCGTTGTTGCTTGACCAAGTTCTTTTGCATCTCAGCGTACTTCTTTTGCCGCGCGACGATTTGGTCGGGCGGCGTTACCTTAGGGGCATCCGGATGCAGTAGCCAAGTTGCGGCATAGTGCGTGTCGGATACCTTAAAGAATGGGGGTTCTTGTTCCGTGTCGATCTTCAGTGCGTAGGCGTTCCGAGCGGCAAAGGCATCCCCAGTTGGCGGATCCAATAAGTCCGGTGGCGTCCCTGGAATCGATGGCAATTCATCGCCACCGGTGTCCAGTGTTGGCATCGAGCTCAACAGGCCCCACGTGTACGGGTGCTTCGGGTTGTAGAAGATTTCATCAACCGTCCCGTATTCAACGATTTTCCCAGCATACATGACGGCGACCCGGTCGGCCATGCCGGCCACGACACCCAAGTCATGCGTGATGAAAATGATCGACGTGGAGATCTTGTCTTGCAATTCCTTCATCAAATTCAGAATCTGGGCCTGAATCGTCACGTCCAATGCGGTCGTGGGTTCATCGGCAATCAGAATTTCTGGGTAGTTGATCAAGGCAATGGCAATGACGATTCGTTGCCGCATCCCACCTGAGAATTGGTGCGGATAGTCATTGATCCGGTTTTCAGCGTCGGTGATGCCGACTAATTTCATCATTTCCAAAGCTTGTGCTAAGGCTTTTTCTTTCTTCATACCCTTGTGAACCATCAGGGGTTCGGCGATTTGCCGCCCAATCTTCATGGTTGGGTCCAAAGAGGTCATTGGGTCTTGGAAAATTTCGGCGATATCTTGGCCGCGAATGCCTTCCATTTCCTTTTCTGACTTCTTTAAGAGGTCTTCGCCCTTGTACATGATGGTCCCGCTGGTAATATCAGCGTTCCGGGCGTTCAAGCCCATGATTGTCCGGGTGGTTACGGATTTACCGGAACCGGATTCCCCAACGATGGCCAGGGTCTCCCCTTTACGTAAATCAAAGCTAACGTTCCGGATTGCCTTAACGTCACCGGCATAGGTCTTGAAGTTAACTTGTAAGTTGCGCACTTCCAAAATATCTTTTTCGTTATCCATGACGTGACTTCACCTACTCTTTCGTCCGCGGGTCAAACGCATCCCGCAAGCCATCACCCAAGAGGTTGAAGGCTAACATGATGATGGAAAGAATCAACGCTGGCCACCACATTTGATATGGCAGGAATTGGAAGTTCTTCTGTCCATCGTTTAACAACGTCCCTAGTGAAGCCTGTGGTGAGGAAATCCCAATCCCAATGTAGGATAAGGTGGCTTCGAAGAAGATGGCGTTCGGGATGGTAAACATCGTATTAATAATGATGACACTCGAGAGGTTCGGGAGCAAGTGTTTAAAGGCGATCTTAATCGGTCGCTCACCCAGCGTTCTAGCCGCCAAGATAAATTCTTGTTCCTTCAACTCCAACGTCTGCGCTCGGACTAGCCGGGCCATGTTGACCCAGGATGTCAGCGCGATGGCGATAATGATCGAGGCCATCCCAGGCTTCAGAATCAAGATCAGCAGGACGATAACGACTAAGTTAGGAATGGAGAGGATGATTTCAATGATCCGTTGCATGATGGTATCAATGCGACCACCCTTCCAGCCGGAGAACATCCCATACGTGACCCCAATCGTTAAGTCAAATAACGTGGCCACTAACGCGATGATCAAGGAAATCCGCGTCCCGTAAAGAACACGAGAGAACAGGTCCCGACCTAAGTAGTCGGTCCCCATGATGTAATGCGCACCACTGGCACCAGCTGCCTTGTAGGCGTCGATCCGTTCGCCAGCTTGGACCAAGGTCCCGTTAAACCCGTTAATACTAATACCGGGAATCTTAGAGGGTAAGTTGGCATAGGCTGGGTGCACGGCGTTCGGGTCGTGTGGTGAAACGAAGATGGACCCAAAGGCCATGATGAAGATGACAACCAGCACGATCAAGGAGACCCAAGCCCCCTTGTTCTTCTTTAACCGCCGCCATGCATCTTGCGCGAAGGTCAGAGAAGGTGCTGCAATTTTTTCACTATCTAACGCCGCCCGATCATCGGACGTAATTGGCTTAAAGCTATCTTCAGGGAGTTTTACTGTATCTGCCATTTATTTACCTCCTAGTTAGCCTTTCCTGTGAGCCGAATCCGTGGGTCAACGATTCCGTAAAGGATATCCGTGATCAACAGAACGACACACAACATGAATGAATAGACGATGGTTAAGCCCATGATGGTCGGGTAGTCGTTGGTCAAGACGGACTTGACGAATTGTTCCCCGATACCAGGAATGGAGAAAATGTTTTCAACAACCATGGACCCGGTCATGATGTTCACGGCCAGTGGCCCCACGATGGTAATCAGCGGAATTAAACTATTCCGAAGCGCATGGTGGTAGATCACACCGGTTTTGCTCAGCCCCTTGGCCTTAGCCAACTCAATGTAATCCGAACTCAACACGTCGACCATTTCGGTCCGGACGAACCGGGCGGACTCGGCCAACGGTTGCGCCCCCAAGGCTAAGGTTGGCAATACCGTGTAGATAAAGCCACCCCATTCAGCGATTGGGAACCAACCAGCCTTCAAGCCTAAGTAATACTGTAATAGTACGGCTAGGACGAAGGAAGGAATTGAAATCCCTAAAATAGAAACCACCGTGGTCGTCGTATCAACCCACGTGTTTTGCTTCATTGCACCGAAGGCACCGATGATGACTCCCAAAATGACCCCAACGATCATGGCTTGCAGCCCAATCTGCAAGGATGGTCCGATCCGACTTGAAATCAAGTAGGAAACGGGTTGGTCACTGAATTGGAAGGAAGTTCCAAAATCACCTTTGACCGCACCAGCCAGGTACAGCAAGTATTGTTGCCAAACCGGTTTGTTCAAACCATACTGTTCGTAAATCAGATGAATCTGACTCTTAGAGAGCTTGGCTTGGTTGGTCAGTGGCGTCCCGGGCAACAACTTCATCAGGAAAAACGTCACGGTAATCACAATGAATAAGGTCAGGATCAGATAGAAGATCCGCTTTGCTAGGTACTTTGCCATTTGTTTACCTCTCAATCAGTAGACTTATTCGTTACCGTTAAGTTGTCAAACTTAACAAAAACTCCACGAAAACAACAAGACAATAAATGATTGCAATAATACCGAAAAGTAAGGATCAACTCGCGTTAATCCTTACTCCCCGATAAAACTTATTAAGTCGGTTACCCGACAGTAATCACTGAGTTAACAAAAACTTACTTGATGTAAGCCTTACTGAAGTCCCAGTTAGCGCCGGTTGGGAAGTAAACCAATCCCTGAACCTTAGACTTGACGAGTTGGGCTTTCCCTTGTTGGTAAACTGGGATGATCCCTTGTTCGTTCAAGATGGTCTTTTGTGCGTTAACCAAATCGTTCCAACGAGCAGAAGTGTTGTTAGCGTCCTTACCAGTTGCATCGCCTACGTAAGTATCGTAAGCCTTGGAAGACCACTTCCCGTTGTTGTAAGAGTTACCAGAAGTGAAGAGTGATAAGAAGGAGATTGGGTCTGGGAAGTCGGCACCCCATGCGGAGATAACGGCATCGAAGTCACCACTTTGTGAACGTGCAAGCCGGGTCTTGAATGGCAAGTTGCTGTTCGTGACCTTGATGTTGCCCAACTTAGCCCATTGACTTTGAATGAATTCAGCTGAGTTCTTACCAGCTGGCGTATCGTCAGCGGTTAAGGTCATTGAGTAGCTTGAACGACCAGTTTCCTTCAGAGCTTCCTTCCAAAGTTGCTTAGCTTTCTTCAGGTTGTAGCTCGTAGCTGAAGGAACAGCGGCATCGGTGTTGAAGTCCTTACCCTTGTTTTCAGCCAAACCAGTTGAAACTAAACCGGTTGAAACCGTTGAACCATCTTGGAGCACCTTGTTTACAAATTGGTTCCGGTTGATGGCCATTGATAAGGCTTGACGAGCCTTCTTGTTCTTCATCATTGAATCTTTCTTTTCGTTCAATTCAATGTAGAAGGTTGAAGCACTCTTCCGTTCAACGTACTGCTTAGAGTTCTTGTAGTTCTTGGGTTGTTGACCACTCAGGTAAGTTGCATCCAGCTTGCCACTTTGGTACTGACTCAAAGCCGTTTGCGGATCCTTCATCGTCTTGAAGTTGACTTTCTTCAGTTTAACATTCTTTGCGTCCCAGTACTTAGTGTTTTTGCTCATTGACCAGTTATCAGACGTCCCAGTCCAGTATGTCAACTTGAATGGACCGTTGTAGACGTTATCCTGGGCGTTCGTTGCGTATTTCTTACCGTATTTTTGAACGACTGATTCATTTTGTGGGAAGAACATTGGACTTGCTACCAATGAAGGGAAGTAACTAGTTGCTTGTGTTAACGTGACAACAACCTTGTAATCCCCAACGGCCTTAATTCCTAAAGTAGAAACGGCCTTCTTCTTGTTCATGATGGCGTTTGCGTTCTTAACCTGCGCGTACATGTAAGCGTACTGTGAAGCTGTCTTCGGGTTGACCGTCCGTTGCCAGGCGTAAACGAAGTCTTTGGCGGTTACCTTGTCGCCGTTGCTCCAGTTAGACTTCCGTAAATTGAAGGTGTAAGTCTTCCCATCCTTAGAAACCTTGTAGCTCTTGGCTACCCCAGGATGAATGCTACTGTTCTTACCGATCCGTAAGAGACCTTCGCCGGTGTTGTTAATGGTTTCCCCTGAAACGACATCAGTTGCGGTAGAAGAGTCCATTGATGGTAATGCTGAACTTTCCATCCAATTTAACGTTTGCTTGCTGGATTCTGAGCTGTTAGATGATGACCCACACGCTGCGAGTAGAACCGCCGCGAACGTTGCCACCGTCCCTAGTTTGACTGCCGAATTAATCTTCATTTTAATTCCAACCCCTCTTAGTTGTTTGAGCAATGAATTGACAACCTCAAATTTGATGTTTCCAATTGTATATTAGAAATCAATTAAAATCAATGGTAAATGATAAATTATTTTAACAAACTAGTTTTAAACGTTGGTGTATCAGCATTCAAAATGAAAAATTAAAATCCGATGTCACATTTAAAACGAGTAAAAATAAGCTTTTCTGCATACGATATGCAGAAAAATGGCTATAATCTGGCAAACTTAGTCATGATTTACTCACAAAGCTATTACCTGTTGTTCACAGTTAGTAAACTCTCATAATTCGGTTAAATATACTGATTGCACGACGGCTGCCAGGGATTATGCCTGACCTCCTCCGACTCTGATTAGTCACTAACCTGATTGATTTGCACCGCATATAGGCGTTGACACAGTGGCACATAAATCATCTAGCAGATTCACCATAGACTAATCGACACATAACCATAACAACAACGATATCTTTTGAATTTACTTCGCCATTATTACCTTAGAACCTCCATGTAAGCTGAGAGGTCGCCAGATATGGGCTCAGGCGCGTCGTTCTACTTGGTCGGCGTTTCCGGCCGGCTTAGTAGAAAACCAATCTTGAAGACTCGGCACTTTCGAGGCTTCAAGTTGCGTTCGCACCGTTCCAGCCCATATCTGGCGGCCGGTAAGGCGAATAAAACGCCCAACCAGCATTGGAAAAAGCGTTAATTTACCGACGATAGCCGATGAGCATGTTATACTCATCTTATAGACAATTAAGGAGGGTGATCCTTTGGAAGAAGCCCCACGAACACCGGTCATTACGATTGGGTTAAATGCTGGTCAAGCCACGTTTAACTACTCGATGACCGAACTGAAGAATCTGGTAGAAGCAAACAACATGACCGTCGTTGAGGAGATTCAACAAGCCTTGGCAAAGCCACAACCTGGTACTTATTTTGGGACCGGGAAAGTTGAAGAGCTGGCCACGATTGTTGCTGACGATGGCGTCGATATCATTGTCGTTAACGATGAACTGACGCCCAGCCAGATTCGGAACCTCGAAAACGTCACGAAAGCCCGGATCATTGACCGGACCGGTTTGATTCTGGAAATCTTCGCTAACCGGGCACAATCCCGCGAAGCTAAATTACAGGTCCAATTGGCCATGCTGCAATACCAACTGCCCCGGCTGCACACCAGCGCCTCACAACGACTGGACCAACAGACCGGTAGCGGTGGTGGCGGTGGCTTTACCAACCGTGGTGCCGGTGAATCTCAGACTGAAATGAGTCGTCGGACCATTCAACGGTCCATCAACCATGTCAACCATGAGTTGAAGGAAATCAATCAAGCAGCTGCGACCCAACGCCAACAACGGGAACGCAATCAACTGCCTTCCGTGGCCTTGGTCGGTTATACCAACGCTGGGAAATCAACGCTGATGAACGCCTTAGTCCGGCAGTTTGGGAAGAGCGAAGAAAAACAAGTCTTCGTTAAAAACATGTTGTTCGCGACGTTGGATACCAGCGTCCGGCAACTAACCTTCCCCGACCAAAAGAAGATGCTCCTCAGCGATACCGTTGGGTTTGTTAGCCAATTGCCAACTCAATTGGTTCAAGCCTTCCGCTCCACGTTAGCCGAAGCAGCCAGCGCCGACCTCTTAATTCAGGTCGTTGACTATGCTGACCCTAACCGTGAAGCCATGATGGCGACGACGGAACAGACACTACACGAAATTGGTGTTAATGATGTTCCGATGATCACGGTCTTCAACAAGGCTGATTTGACCGAAGCCGACTACCCAAGTCGTGCTGGTGACCAACTCATCCTGTCGGCACAAGACGACGCCTCCATTAAGATGCTCGTCGATGCCATGAAGGAAAAGGTCTTCCACGACTACGTCACTGCTGACTTCCTGATTCCATTTGCAGATGGCGATGTTGTGGCCTACCTCAACGATAACGCGCATGTCCTCAGCACGTATTACGCAGCTGAAGGCACCGCACTCAAGGTTGAACTTCAAAAAGCCGACTTCGACCGCTTCAAAAAGTACGTCGTGACCGACTAAAAAGTTTTCCGGTTTATATGAAAAGCGCCCCACCAATTTCTAGTTGGTGAGACGCTTTTTTGATGTCACTATTTTTCTTGCCTTCTTTGCTGTGTGGTGTCTTGATGAGATATTTAGCACCAATCCCTGAGAATCTATCTAAGATTGAATGGGTATACGAGAAGTTAAGCTCGGATGGCACTCCATGGAGATAGTCATACATCTAACTTAAATTCAAAACTTGTTTTAGAAGTCAACGTCTATCTTGGACGAAACACAATCGAAGCCGGAGGAAACCAGGGATGTAGCCAGCCGTGGAGGTGCTGTTGGCTGGCGATTCATCAGCCAGCTTACAGCACGGGCGACTTTGAAGACACGCGGTCTTCGTGGCTTCAAATCGAGCGAGAAGACTGGTGGCCTTCCAGGCTGAAGCGTCCCCACAGCAGGCGGAATTCCTGGTAGCCGGAGTGCGACCCTATCACAGCAATCTGCTTTCAATACAAAAATAGCCGACAACTAAACCGTCATCGACTACCAATTTACACATATTAAGCTTGACGTTTCTCCAAGTAACGGGCCAGAACGGACAGGCAGTAACACACGACAAAGTACATCAGCGCGATTGCCACGAACATTGGAATAATGTAGTTCGTGTTCTGACCGTAAATGATCTGTGACCGGTACAACATTTCCGGCAAGAGAATGATGGTGGCCAGCGACGTATCCTTAACCAGGGAAATAAACTGGCTCACGATGGCTGGAATCATCTTGACCATGGCTTGTGGCAACACAATGTGCCACAACCCCTGCCAGTAGGTCAGCCCATTGGCGCGGGCACCTTCCATTTGGCCAGAGTCGACCGCTTGAATCCCCGAACGGACAATTTCTGCCAGCATGGTGGATTCGAAAATGGTCATGGCTAAAATGGCGGCTGGAATAATTTCCGGCTTGACCCCCAGATTAGGAAGACCAAAGTAAGTAAAGAACAGAATTAAGATCAACGGCAAGTTACGGATCACGTCAATAATAACCCCGACGATAGCTGAGAAATATTTAATCTTAACGTACCGGATGATTCCGAGGATCGACCCGATAATAAAACTCCCGATGATGGAGACGACGGAAACCAGAATGGTAATTCCTAGACCCCCAAACAGGTAGCGTAGGTTATCTGGGGAGTAGGCATCAATAAAGTTTTGTAACATCGTTATTCTCCTCCCCTTAAGCTAACCGTTTTTCTAGATAGCGCATGTAGTAACTGATGGGTAGCGTGATGACCAGGTACAGAACCCCGACCGCCGAGTACGCCGCAATGGTTTCTAGCGAACTCGATGCGATGACGTTCCCTTGGTACATCAAATCAAAGCCACCTACGAAGGCCAACGTTGATGAGTTCTTCACCAGGTTGACGAACTGGTTACCTAATGGCGGAATCACGTAGCGGAAGGCTTGTGGCAAGATAATGTGCCGCATGGCTTGCCAGAAAGACAACCCGTTGGCACGGGCCCCTTCCATCTGACCAGAATCAACGGACTGAATCCCCGCTCTGACCGTTTCAGCGATAAAGGCTGAGGTGTAGAGTGTAAGACCAATCGTTCCGGCCGTGAACCCGTTCATTTTAATCACGTATAGTGGGAACACCACGTAGAAGAACATGGTGATGACCAGCAAAGGAATATTCCGGAAAATTTCGATGTAGACCCGAGCAATTCCCCGAGAGAACTTGTTAGGTGATTCTTCGAGTAAGGCAAAGAGCGTCCCGAGGATCAGACTAAAGACCAGCGCGAGAATACTGCAAAGTAAGGTCTGGCCTAATCCATAAAGGAGCGTGCCCCAATAGTTTTGAAAGATATGAATCATTCTTTAGCCGCCTCCTCGTAGTCAAAGCCCGTCACGTTATGGAACCACTTGTGTAAGAGCCGATTGTAAGTCCCGTTAGCGCGCAATTCCTTTAAAGCCTTGTCAGTTGCGTTCTTAAGCGGTATTTGGTTCTTGTCCATGGCGATTCCGTAAGGTTCGGAGACGAAGGTGCCCCCGGTAACTTCATAGCCTGGGTTTTGCACGGACATCCCATAAAGGATCCCGTTATCGGTCGTTAGTGCTTGGCCTTGCCCGGACTTCAAAGCAGTCATGGCTTGTGCGTAGTCGGTCAGTTGTAAGACCTTGGCGTTCGGTGCTACCTTGGCCACATTTTCAACGGAGTCAGAGCCGACAACCCCGAGGACCGTTCCTTTTTGCTTATTTAAATCCTTCACGTTCTTGATTGAACTGCCCTTCTTGACCAGCAATGATTGCCCAGCAAAGAAGTAGGTGTTGGAAAAGGCGACTTGTTTCCGCCGTTCCGGCGTGTTGGTCATGGTTGCGATGATCGCGTCAATGTTCCCATTTTTCAACATTGGCATCCGCGTTGAACTCGTGACCTGAATGAACTTGGCCTTCCCTTTTGACCCCAGCATCTGTTTCGTCAGTGCCTTAGCTAAATCGACTTCAAACCCCTTGATCTTGCCATCCTTGGTGTCGAGCAACCCGAAGAGCCGGGTGTCCGCCTTAACCCCCCAAGTGATGGTTTTCGTCTGTTGGTCGGTCTTTAGCACGTTGCGTTGTGACAATGGCTTACTGCCACAAGCACTCACGACGATTGTTAGGGTGACCAGGGTCAGCAGTAGGCCAAGATTACGAATCAATCTTTTCATGGTTAGCTTCCTCCCCTGATTAGTGTGTCAAAATCTTGCTAAGGAATTGACGAGCCCGCTCGTTAGTCGGTTCGCCATCGAAGAATTTCTCCTTGGTATCGTCTTCCAAAATACGACCGTCAGCCATAAAGATAACCCGGTTGGCCACTTCACGCGCGAAGCCCATTTCATGGGTCACAACGAGTGACGTCATACTGGAGTCCCGGGCAATGGTCTTCATAACGTTCAGCACATCATCGATCATTTCGGGGTCCAACGCACTGGTTGGTTCGTCAAATAAGAGACACTTGGGCTTCATCGCTAACGACCGGGCAATGGCGATTCGTTGTTGTTGCCCACCAGACAGCTGTGACGGCATCTTGGGTGCCTGGTCCGCTAAACCAACTCGGTCCAGCATTTCCATGGCAACCTTCTTGTTTTCGTCTTCGCCACGGTGGAGTACGATGCGCGGTGCCAACATGATGTTCTCCAGGATCGTCTTGTTCGCGTATAAATTAAAATGTTGGAAAACCATCCCCACGTTCTTCCGAATCCGGTTCATGTCGGTCTTCGGATTGGCCAGGTCTTGGCCGTTAACGATCAATTGACCATGACGAATCTGTTCAAGCCCGTTAACCGTCCGAATCAGCGTTGACTTCCCGGAACCAGATGGTCCGATCAAAACCACGGTCTCCCCGGCTTCAATCGTTAAATTAATGTTATGCAGCGCGTGAAAGTCGCCGTAGTACTTTTCCACGTTGTGAAATTCAATCATTGACATATGTTTTCCCTCCACTAGTTATTCTTTTACCGTAATCGGTCTTACTAGCGCCCCAATTAGCCCGCTGAATCTAAGTCGCATTCCAGCGTCAAGCACACTTCTCGTGAAAGCTTTTTTGGTGTCTAAATTAAAGTTTAAACCAAAAATTTTACTCGGTCAAAACAAACCGCTTCGGGGTGCCCAACCCCGGTGATGATTTAAGGCCAAAAATATTAGACATACCACGGTTTAGCGTCCCAAACCGAACATTAAAAGTTTTTTTCTACGGCCCTAGCGACTGGTCTAACCACTGGTCGCTCTAAGCCTGATTGTCCCAATCACTTTTAACTGACACCGCCATGTTAACCGCACAACCTGTTTTCCGATTACACCAGCACCCGTACATTGGCTAAACCACTTGAGAAATAGCCCTTTTACTGAAACTCTTCCTATTATTAAATAGTTCTGAAGTTCACATATGGCGGCAATGGTACCGCTTACTTCGCCTTGCCGGCCGCCAGCTAAGCAGAACGACGCGCCTGAGCCCATA
The DNA here is from genome assembly GCF_016861695.1 of Levilactobacillus andaensis. Classification (GTDB taxonomy): domain Bacteria; phylum Bacillota; class Bacilli; order Lactobacillales; family Lactobacillaceae; genus Levilactobacillus; species Levilactobacillus andaensis. Next base: position 322,699 of record NZ_BOLP01000004.1, read on the forward strand.
TCTGACGACCTCTCGGCTTACATGGTATTCCTGTGGCAACTGAGAAATGGAATCCTAAAATTCATTACCCAGCTAGTCCGAAAATTGCAGAATACATGCGAATTTTAGCAGCTGTTATTGCAGAACGCAATCAGAACCGGAGGAAACCAGGGGTGTAGCCAGCCGTGAAGGTGGTGTTAGCTGGTGACTTTTCAGCCAGCTTACACCACGGGCGACTTTGAAGACACACGGTCTTAGTGTGGCTTCAAATCGAGCGAGAAGACTGGCGGTTTTCCAGTCTGAAGCGTCCCCACAGCAGGCGGAATCCCTGGTAGCCGGAGTGTGAACAGCTTACTCAAAAAAAGCCACCTAACCGAATTGGCTAGGTGGCTAAGAATGCTTGATTTAATGGTGGTAACGCGAGGTCCGCGTCATCGGTTCCGAATCTGAGTCCGAACCCGCGTCACGTTCCGCCGAACGAGACGTGCGACTCATCGTGCTCGGCTCGTCATAACGTGACACCCGCGTGTTAGCAGGTGATCCGGTCAGTGAATCTTGTGGCTGGTCATCATTCTGATGCTTGTAAGCCAATTGAACGGCTACGGCAAACGGATTGTCCTGTTCGATCAGGTTCGTCCGGCCGAGCACCTTGAAGGGTCCCCCCACCAACGTGGCGTTGGCGAGGTACAGTTCAAATTGGTCACGCACATCAGCAACGTTCTGCAACCCTACCGTGCTGACGACCCCTACCCGCTGCTTTTCCGCTTGGTTGATGCCGGCGTACACAACGAGTTGGTTGTTCTCCGTTTGCATTTCAAAGTAAGGGATCAAGACGCCAGGGCCCGAGGCATAGACTGGCTTGCCCAAACGTTGGGTTTGTTCCATGATCTCTCGGTCGCCCAAGCCGGAGTAGTCGAGCTGCAACAACTGATTCTGCTGCAAGCGCGTGGCTAGTTGTTGAATGCTCTCTGTCTCCATCGCCGACGACGTTAATTTCCCGGGTAATATCTTCTTTTCGTCAAAGTACCCGTTGGCCGGAATATTACGGCCACCGCGAACCATGGGCTTGGTGCCCTCAAGGTCGGCATCCTTAGGCTTCATGTGCAGCAATTTTTCAATTTTCGGCGAAATGTCGAACGGTGCTTTTTTAGTCGTGAAATAGTAAACGGTATTGAGGTAGACAAAGTAAACTAGCATGATTGCCACCAACAGAATCAACAGCCCCCAGAACGGGTGGCCATTTTGGAAGTAGCGAATGGCAATGTAAAACAGATACAAGTCACCCAATGCCCCTAAAATCACGTAAATTCGGTTCTTGATCTTAACACTAACGTTGATATAACCCAGATAGTGGTTGACCATGTCAAGGAAACTAAGCATGTTGCGGTCCCCCTTTCTTCATTTTATTGACCTGTGGTGTCGTTGGTGTTCGCCGCACTATGACTGTACGTGCTAGCCCCAGTGTCATCGTTGGTCGTCGTGGTATCGTCACTAGCTGAATTAGTCGATTCCTCAGTCGTGTTGTTGTCATTAGTCGTCGTTGAGCTGGCCACACTGGATGACGCCTTCTTCTTAGACGTCGTGGTCCCAGTGCTACCAGTAGTGCCGGTCGTCGTGCCCGTCTCTGATTCAGACGTGCTGTCCGCCGTCGAACTCTGCGTATCCGTTGAGGAACTGTCCTTTGATGAAGACTCGTCACTACTGCTGTCTTTAGAAGAATCTGAGCTCTTCTTTTTACTACTATCGTCACTCGACTTCTTCTTGGAATCGCTGGACGACATTCCGCTCACTAGCGACGAACTCGTTGTTGAGACCCGCGACGCCCCTTCATTGGTCTTAGTCACGGTGTTGGTAACCACGTTGGTCGCACCAAGGGCTAAGGCCATCGAGACAATCGCAAATGGCGTGATAAATGGTGGTGTCCGGTACGCCATGTTACATTCCTCCCTGCATCCTTCTTATTTAAATCATTATCCCACGGGAAAACGAAAATGCTATCAAAATTCTCTTAATTTTTCACTAAGGCCGCTTCGGTTACGCCGGCTTCCTTACATTCGGCGCACAGGCCATACAGTTCAAAGCTGTGCCCGGCAATTTCACAACCGGGTAATTGAGCCGTGAAAAAGTCCATTGGACACATCTGTAACTCGATAACCTTGCCACAGTTTTGACAAATGAAGTGGTGGTGGTGTTGATGATGGAAGTCGCACTGGTACTTGACCCGCGCGCGTTCCTGTTCCGTATTCTGTTCAACGATGCCAACTTCCTCGAATTCCTTTAAGTTACGATAAACCGTGTTGTGGCTCATCCCCGGGAATTCAGTGCGCATGAAAGCATCGACGGTCACCACATCCGTGTAATGACCTTGGTTGGTCAACAAAAACTCTAAGAGTGCGTGCCGTTGCTTGGTCAGCTTTAATTTATTCTTTTTTAAAATAGCCACAGCGGCGGATAAAGATTCTGCCATGATGGGCGGCCTCCTTGTTTATTTTTATTATGGTTAGACTTGCTAGATTTTGACGCACTGCGGCTGCCAGGGATTCCGCCTGCTCAGGTTGAGTTTCTCAATAAAAATTGAATAACGAAGTTGCCGTCATCTTATCGACATAATCAGTGATCAACAAGCATTGTCACACCGCTATTCTCAACCCATTCCAGCCACTCAGCGCCCTGTAAGTGTCGCACATTTTCTTAATTAACTCAACTATCGACTACTTCACTGTGTTCTAGGCGATCCATCAGCTCATCTAGCTTGATCTGTGTCTGTTGCCAGTTGTCATTATTCAACTGAATAGCGCGTCCGCGTAAGGCCAGGGGCATCGTTAAGTCCCGGCGATATTCTGGACTGGCTAGACGGTTGGCCATCATGGTCTCGTCGTCGCCCCGTTTGCTCAAGCGGTGCGCTAATTTTCCGGAATCACTGACCGTCAAAAAGACAATGACTGCCTGACTGCCAAGTTCATCCGCGTAGGTGATGGCGCCCTTGCTGTCTAGTACGATGGTCGCAAATTCGGCCCGCTTGAGACCGGCGGCGATGCCTTCCTGTGATGACCCGTAATGGTAGCCCGAATAGAGGACGGACTCCAGGTAGTGGTTCTTGGGGAAACTTTCTTCAGTCTCAAAATAGTAGTCGACGCCATCAACCTCGCCCGCACGTGGTGGCCGGGTGGTGTGCGTAATAATCTTTGTCGCCGGATAGTGGGCAATCAGGTAGTCCTGGACGGTGGTCTTGCCAGTCCCCGTTGCTCCGGTGATCACCAACACTTTACTTTGCATGAGTGTCCTCCAGGTACGTGTTCGCCTGATCTAGCAGGCCCTTTAAGTTATCATAGCTCAGCGTCTTGCGGGCCGTTTGGTAATCGAACCAGCCGTATTCACTGATTTCTTCGACCTGCCGCGTAATGGTCACATCGGCTGGCACCTGTGACGTGTAGAGGACCACGTGCTTGTGGTGGCCGTTCTTCATATCATAGTCCAGGTCAGCGTGAAATTCAGGATCGATGGTCGCTTGCAATTGGGTTTCTTCGCGGATTTCTCTGACGGCCGTTTCGATGTCCGTCTCGTTGCCCTCCACGTGACCCTTGGGGAAACCCCAGAAGTTACTGGTGGCACTCTTCAATAAGAGGTACTCCGGTTGATTATTCTTTAAGCGGTAAACGACCGCTCCGCTAGCATTTTCGGTAATCATGGCAAATTGCCCTCCTCGGATTTGAATAGACTTCCTCTATTTTAAATCGAAAATGCCGCTGACGGGTAAAATTTAACTGCATTTCTCAAAAAGTCTAGGCAACTCTCATTGACTTTTAATTTAGCCCTAGGGTACACTATGCGAGACATCCCATTTTAAACCGTTTCCAGTGGTTTAATGTGGGCGAAATCGTCATTTCGAAAAAATATTATGGGACGTATCCTCATAATATGTATACAATAGGTTTAAACTAGTTTGTTTTCCCCGGATTGACAGCACAAAACCGCGCTGGCACCCGGAACGGCTAGTCGAGCTACATATTAGCATAGGAGGCTTTTTATGGGACTTTCGCGAATATTTCGCCGCGAACGCTTAGACAACTACTTAAAGAGTGACCAGCACTTTGCCAAAACCATGTCGGCAAAGGACCTGATGTCACTCGGAATCGGTGCCGTGATTGGAACGGGGATCTTCATCCTCCCCGGGACCATCGCCGCGCAATACAGCGGCCCCGGCATCGTTCTATCCTTTCTCATCGCGGCCATCGTGTGTTCCACCGCGGCCATGTGTTACGCGGAGTTTGCCTCCGTTTTACCCGTCGCCGGATCCGCCTATTCATACGGTAACCTAGTCTTTGGCGAGATCATCGGCTGGGTGCTAGGTTGGGCTTTGATTCTAGAATACGTGTTGGCGGTGGCGGCCGTGGCCAATGCCTTCGGCGCGTATTTCAAATCATTTCTGGCTGGCTTTCACCTCAACATCCCCACGGCAATCTCCGGGCCCTTTGACCCGGGCAATGGGACGTACGGCAACCTCGTCGCCATTCTTGTGGTCTTCTTTATCAGTTGGCTCTTGAATCGCGGGATGCGTGAGTCGATGCGTATCAACAACGCCATCGTCATCGTTAAAATTGCCATTATTATTTTATTCGTGGTCGTTGGGATGTTCTACGTCAAGCCTAGCAACTGGCAACCCTTCGCACCATTTGGGTCTAAAGGGATTTTGCGGGGCGCCTCGACCGTCTTCTTCGCTTATCTCGGTTTCGATGTGGTCTCCGCCTCCGCTGCCGAAGTGAAGAACCCCAAGAAGAACATGCCAATTGGGATTATTGGCACGTTGATCGTTGCCACGGTGCTATACATGCTAGTCGCCATTGTGCTGACTGGGATGGTGCATTACACCAAGCTCAACGTTGCTGACCCCGTTGCCTTTGCCCTGACGCTCGTCCATCAAAACTGGACGTCCGGAATCATTTCACTCGGGGCTTTGGCCGGCATGTTTACCATGATGGTCACCATGATCTACAGCTCGTCACGCCTGATCTACTCGGTCGGTCGTGACGGTCTGTTGCCAAAGTTCTTGGGCAAGATTGACGAGGAAACGGGAACACCCAAGCACAGTCTGGCCGTGATCACCGTGGTCATTGCGTTACTCGGTGGCTTCGTGCCCCTGGCGCAGCTGACCAACCTGGTTAACATCGGAACGTTGGTGGCCTTCCTGTTTGTTTCATTTGGGATCATCCGCTTGCGTCACCTGAAGGACCTGCCCCAAAACTCCGGTTTCAAGGTGCCCTTCTATCCCTTCCTACCCATCATCTCTGGGCTCTTGTGTTTCTACATGATGCTCCAGCTTCCCGCGGAGACCTGGATTGCATCGTCCATCTGGTTCGCTTTAGGTCTGGTCATCTACTTCAGCTATGGGTTACGCCACAGCCGACTGAACGACCAGGTTTAAAATGTACCAAATAGTGCTTAGCTGGCCGCACTGCGGCTGCCAGGGATTCCGCCTGCTCTGATTGATTTCTACTGCATGTAGGTGTTAATCCATCGCTACACACAGAGTATTTGACTGGATTCGCAGCAGGCTGATGGTGCCACGTAGTAACAGCAACCGATATTACTTCGCTATCTATCGCCATCAGGCCACCATGTAAGCCGAGAGGCCGGCAGATATGGGCTCAGGCGCGTCGTTCTGCTAAGTCGGCGTTTTTGGCCGGCTTAGCAGAAAACCAATCTTGTAGACTCGGTTTTTTCGAGGCTTCAAGTTGCGTTCGCACCGTTCCAGCCCATATCTGGCGGCCGGTAAGGCGACTGCTAAGCACACCCGTTAACTGTTAGAAACAAGTTTGATGAAAAATTGAAAGTAGGCGATAGTTTTGCGTAATCAACAATTTGCCATCCGTCCCACTGCCCCCGCAGCGGCTCGCGACGAACTGACTCGAATTCATTTTTTAGACGACCAAAATGCTAGCTTAACGACCCCCAGTGCCCTGTTACGGGACCTCTATGATCGTAGCTGGCCGGAATACACCGCCCAACCAGTGGTGGACCAACAACTTAGTAATTTAATGGCGACCACAGATGTTGATGGTCTGGACTTCTTAGATCATCACGACAACGTGCCCGTCACCGTCTTTTACAACTTGGCACTCCAGCGCTTGGCCTTTGCGCCGGGACTGGACTTTCAACTTGCCGACCCACTGAGCGCCATGGCTAAGATTCAATTACCAGTTGCCGACCATGCCGGTGACGACTTCACTTTGGCCGAACTGGTCCAGGCGTGGTATCTCTTACTAACGACCCACACCAAAAACGGTCAAAGCTTCTTGGACCATCTGACCACCCACGGCTATTTCGAGCCACTGGTCCACGATGCCAGCGTGGAAAAACCGTTGATCTTTAATGGCAAATCTCAGGCCGTCTTCGACACGAGCCGCTTGATTCGTGAAGTGGTCTACGTGGAAAGTCCCCAAGATACCGACCACGACGGCCAACGCGACCTGTTAAAGGCCGAAATCATTCGGCCGGCCGAAACGGAAACTGGCCTTAAGGTCCCCGTGCTCTACACCGCGAGTCCTTACAACCAAGGCACCAACGACGAATCCGGCGATGCTTTGATGCACAACGTGAACGTCCCGTTACAACCAAAGCAGCCCAACGACCTGACCTTGGCCGATGTCACCGCCCAACCCGACACCACGCCGCTTCCTGACGCCCGTCCCGTGACGGCCACGACCAAGACGGCCGAAGAGACCTTTGCCCGGGAACAATCCTACACCCTCAACGACTACTTCTTAGCCCGTGGGTTTGCGGTCGTTTACGCCGCCGGAATCGGGACTAAGGACTCCGATGGTGTGCGGACCACTGGTGATCCCGAGGAAACGACCTCGACCATTGCCATTATCGAATGGTTGGCTGGCAACCGCACGGCCTTTACCAGTCGTGCCGCTACCCAGGCCATTCCCGCTTGGTGGAGCAACAAATCCGTTGCGATGACCGGCCGTTCCTACTTAGGAACCCTGGCCACAGCCGCCGCAACCACCGGGGTCGAAGGTCTCAAGACCGTCATCAGTGAAGCCGCCATTTCCAATTGGTACGACTACTACCGTGACGGCGGACTGGTCATCGCCCCCGGTGGCTTCCCTGGCGAAGACACCGACGTGCTGGCCGAAGAAACCTTTAGCCGCGAACTGCTTCCCGGTGACTATCACCGCATTCAGGCCAAATGGCAGGCCGACCTCGCTGCTATCACCCATGGTCAGGACCGCGCCACCGGGAACTACAACAGTTTCTGGGACGCCCGCAACTACCTGAAAAACGTCAAAAATATCAAAGCCGACCTCCTGTTAGTCCACGGACTCAATGACTGGAACGTCAAGCCACGGAACGTCAATAACCTTTGGAATGCCGTCCGCGACTTACCGGTCACCAAGAAGATCATCCTGCACCAAGGTCAGCATATTTACATCAACGCCTTTCGCTCCATCGACTACACGGACATTGTCAATCTGTGGTTGACCCACGAGCTGTTAGGCGTTGACAACCAGGCGGAAACGTTGTTGCCAAATGTCATTATCCAAGATAACGTCCAACCGGAGACTTGGAAGGCTTACAAAGATTGGGATGCGCCAACCAACGCGACGCGCACCTTCAATTTACAAGACGACGAGTTGGTCGACTCCAGTGTCACGGCACCACTCCCTGCCGCAACCAGTTTCAACGACCAATTGCCCGCCGAACAATTTAACCGCTACACGCACCACATCGATCAGTGGCAAACTGACCTCTTGGGCGACAAGCATAACGACATGTTCAACCACCGTTTAATTTTCAAGTCGGCCGTTCTGACCGATGACCTGGTCTTGGATGGTAAGCCAACCGTTGACCTCCGGGTTGCGGTAAACCAGCCGGTCGGCATGCTGAGTTTCCAAATTGTCGACTACGGTGAGACCAAGCGGCTCGGTGTCAGCCCAACCATCCTCGCCCGCAAGGCTCTGGACGAAGGCTACCGTTGGCGTGAAGATGACCTGCGTGAGTTCAAGACGACCGCAGCGACGCCATTTAAGATGATCACCAAGGGCCACCGCAACCTGCAGAACCGAACCAACGCTTATCATGTTGACGAATTAAAGCCAAACGAATTTTACGACCTTAGCGTGACGTTACAACCAACCCACTACCGGCTGCTTGCCGGTCACCAACTGGGACTAGTCGTCTACGCCACCGACTTCGGCATGACCGTTCGTGGTAACCAGGACCTGCAGTACTCGATTCAGCTTGGAGATTCTGCTTTGCATGTGCCATTTGTAAAGTAGTTTTAAAACTAGTTGTTATCAACTATTAAGGCTGAATGCCAGCAGTATTATAATCTTGCTGCAATGCTCTGAGTTAATATGGTCTGAGTCTGTTGTAATTAGTCTAAATCGACTAATTACCATTTCGACTGAAATTACTAGAACATCCCAAATGGTGTTACGTAATACAACCGCCATTTGGGATGTTCTTTTGTTAAACTTTTCTCAGCGATATACTAATCGGAACCAATCAGCATAATTGAGACATCATTAGTTCAAATGTTGTCAATATGTTATTCCACAGCTTGTCAATTGTACTACCTTGTCATTAACCACTTTAATAGCTAGGCATCTATCTGAGCCGGAGGAGGCCAGAGATGTAGCCGGCCGTGATAATGGCGTTAGTCGGGAGTTTTGCCCGACTTACACCATGGGCGACTTTGAAGACACACTGGTTTTGTGTGGCTTCAAATCGAGCGAGAGGACCGCTTCTCAGTCCGAAGCGTCCCCACTCTCTGGCAGCCGCAGTGCGTCCATATTTAACCAGTACAGGTTTTGATTCGAACACAAGCAGTTTAGAATTTCTGCGAATAGTGATAGAATATTAATAACTCATTAGAAACGGGGGAAACTTTCATGAAGCAAGGCACCACGATTATTACCTTAGACAACGGCTATCACCTCTGGACCAACACCCAAGGCACCGGCGATATTCATTTGCTGGCCCTACACGGTGGCCCTGGTGGCAACCACGAATACTGGGAAGACACGGCTAAGCAATTAGCTAAGCAGGGCTTGAACGTTCAAGTCCACATGTACGACCAACTCGGCTCCTGGTACTCCGACCAACCCGACTACAGCGACCCCGAGACCGCTAAGAAGTATCTCACTTACGACTACTTCTTGGATGAAGTTGAAGAAGTTCGCCAAAAATTAGGCATCGACAAGTTCTACCTGATTGGCCAATCATGGGGTGGCGCCTTAGTTCAAATGTACGCTGCCAAGTATGGTCAACACTTAAAGGGTGCCATCATTTCCTCAATGGTTGATAACATCGACGAATACGTTGAAAGCATTAACCATATCCGGGAAACGGTTTTGACACCTGACCAAGTGACCTACATGAAGCAGGTCGAAGCTGACGGCAACTACGACGACGCGAAATACCAAAGCTACGTGGACATCTTAAACGACGGTTACGTTGACCGGAAGAAGCCCGCCGCTATTTCCCACTTGATCAGCACGATGGCAACCGACGTTTATGGTGCCTTCCAAGGTGACAACGAATTTGTCATCAAGGGTAAGCTGAAGGAATGGAACTTCCGCGAACACCTGAAGGAAATCAAGGTCCCAACCCTGTTGACCTTTGGGGAACACGAAACCATGCCAATTGCGACCGGTAAGAAGATGGCCAAACTCATTCCGCACTCACGTTTCGTGACGACGCCTGAGGGTGGTCACCACCACATGATCGACAACGCTCCCGTTTACTACGATCATTTAGCAACGTTTATCCGCGATGTGGAAAACGACAATTTTAATGCTTAATCTATAACAAAAGAGAGTGGGACAGAAGGTGGTTAGTCAATGAGCATTAACGTCGATAGACGAATAATCCTGGTTTTGGATTGTTTGTCTATCGGGGTTAAGCGGAGTTGACTGCCTTTTGTCGCACGTTTCCGCAATATATGTTCGGAGCGCAAAACGGGTCTGGGACTTTTGTCCCAGACCCGTTTTTGTAATCAAGTTAATCTCAGACTCAAAAAAAGTGGCCAGACATCACGTCTAACCACTCCATTTCATAGTCACCTACACACTAATCGCTTAATGAATCACAACTTTCATCCCATAAGGCACATTGTTGTAGACCCACTTGGCGTCGGGTACGGATAAGCGAACACATCCATGCGATGCGGCGTTCTTCCCTAATTCCTTGGCTTCACTTTCGATGTAGTTGCCATCTTTATCGGTCGGCACACTGTGGAACAGGTAGATGCCGTGGTCCTTCCAGGAGACCCAGTAACGGGCACCCTCGCCAGAATTCTGGTTGTAGAAGAACTTCCCGCGTTCCTCTTGAATGTGGAACGTCCCGTGTGGCGTCCCATTTTCCTTACCGGTCCCCGTCGAGCAATACATGGTGTAGAGCACCGTATCACCGTTCTTAATGTAGACCCGTTGCTTACTGGTATTGACGTCTAACCATGCATTAGGATACTTTTCCAGATCCGGATAAGCCTTCTCTTCCGACGGCTTACGCCAATTAATAGTCTCAACTTTAGGCTTTTTGGTGGCAGTCGTCGTCTTAGCTGTCTTGGGCGCCGTACTAGCAACCTTATCTGCCGAGGTCTGTTGAATCACCCGGTTGATTCCGATTGCGGCTACAATGACCAACACAACAATGACGAGTAATTGTCTAAATCGTCTCATGCTCTCCGTCCTTTTGTTGACATAATTTTCATCTCTAACGCTAACCATAACGGATTTTTCTGAAAAAGGGAACCATTTCGACCAAAACGTAATCTAGCCGTAAGATTTCAGTCGACCGCGATTCTTCGTGATATCCGCCCTAGCTGAAACGTGGGCGCCACTTCGCCTTACCGGCCGTCAAATAATAACGAGTCATTATCACCTGGGTCATAAGCTTCAGATAGCATCATTGCGGTCAATCCCTGGCAACCATCCCGCGGTAAATTTACACACGCTCTTAGTTGCCAGCCCGTAAACTCAGCTTTTCAACGTTCAAAATCTTGTCGACCAGACCGTTGTAGAAACTGGCCTCATGGCTCACGATGATGGCGTTCCCTTGGAAGTTCAAGATGGCTTGCTTCAAAGCCTGTTTCGTCTCGTCGTCCAAATGGTTCGTGGGTTCGTCCATGATTAGGAAGTTGGCTGGTTCAAATTCCATCAGCGCTAACTTGACCTTGGTCTGTTCCCCACCGGAAAGTTCGCCGATTGGCTTCATGGCGTTAGCGGAATCCAGACCACACTTGGAAAGCTTGGTCCGAATCGCCTTTTGCGGTAACTTTTCGTACTTCTCCTGAATGATCTGTAGCGGCGTCTGCTGGTTGTTATCCCAGACCAGTTCTTGGCTGAAGTAACTGATACGCGCGGATGGCGAGAAGTGCGCTTCCCCACCCTTGGCCTTGATCAGCCCCAGAATCGATTTGATCAGCGTCGATTTCCCGACCCCGTTAAATCCAGTCAAACCAACCTTTTGGTCCGTCGTCACTGAGAACGTCACCGGCTTCAACAACGGCCGGTCGTAACCGACAGACAGTTCATCGACCACCAACGCGTTTTGCGACCCGGTTTCCTGGTAAGGGAAATCGAAGTGGGCTTGCACGTTTGTCGAAGGCGGATCGACCCGGTCCAATCTGTTCAGCATCTTTTCCCGTGATTTGGCCATGGTCGACTTGGACCCGGCCTTGTTCTTACGGATAAAGCGTTCGGCCTTTTCAATCACGACCTGTTGCTTGTCGAACTCACGCTGTTGAGCCTTTTCCTTTTCGCCCCGTTGCCGCATGGCTTGCTTGAAGCTCCCACGGTACTTCGTGATCTGCCCAAAGGCCACGTTAATGATACAGTTCGTCACGTTTTGGAGGAAGTCGTAATCATGAGAAACGATCAAGGCGGCCCCTTCAAAGTTATTTAAATAGTCTTCCAACCAGGCAATGTGGGCGACATCCAAGTAGTTCGTCGGTTCGTCCAACAGGATGACGTCTGGATTTTCGAGCAACAGTTTAGCCAAAATGATCTTTGACCGTTGCCCACCAGACATCTTCGCAACTTCGTGGTCACGACCCATGTCATCCAGGCCTAGCCCAGAGATGACCCGTTCGATCTCCGTTTCAACGTCGTAAAAGTTTCTGGCGTCCAACACTTCTTGAATGCGGCCAGCGCGTTCGAGGAGCTTGTCCTCCATCGTCTCAGCGTATTCTGTGTACATGGCCGTCATCCGGTCGTTCATTTCGTACAGGTCAGCGTAGGCCGTGTGGAGAAAATCGATCAACGTCATGCCTTCTGGAATGTCGGCGTATTGATCCAAATAACCCACGTGGGTCTTCTTTTGCCATTTTACAGATCCCGTCAATGGGAGCTCATGGCCCGTAATGATTTTAATTAAGGTTGACTTACCAACCCCGTTTTGCCCGACGACACCCATGTGTTCGCCCTTTTCTAGGGTAAAACTGGCCCCTTCGTATAGCTTCTTATCGGCGAAGCTCATGCTCAGGTCGTCAACTTCTAATAGTGGCACGTTTCGTCCCTTCCCTTCTTCTCTCACGCAGAAAAAAGCCCCGACAACGTCAAGGCCAGATTCCTAAACAATATATTAGGTAGTAATTTACCACGAAACGCCCGGGTTCGTCAACTTCCTCGCCTAGGAGTGTCGCGCCAAACTATGCTATAATAGGTGAAATTTACTGCCTAAGGACTGACAACTTATGAATATTCGTAACATTGACCACATCACGCTGACCGTTAGTGACATCGAGCGTTCCGTACGCTGGTACCACGAGGTTTTTGACTTGCCGATCATCGAATTCGACGACGGCCGCCGTGGCGTTAAGCTCGGCAAACAAAAAATTAATTTCCAACAGAGCGACCAGCCGCATTTGCCCGTGGCCAAGCACCCCACGGTCGGTGGCGCAGACTTTGCCATCATCGCGACCGATCCGCTGGCTAACATTTTATCTCATTTGACCAACTACGCCGTTGAAATCGTCGACGGACCACTCCCCAAGCAAGGCGCCATGGGCCCAATGACCTCCGTTTACGTGCGTGACCCGGACGAAAACTTGATTGAAATCGGCAAATACGATAAGTAAAGGAGGTCTGCCCCTTGCGAAACATCGTTAATGATGGACTTGACTGGCTATCTCGCAGCTTAAAGTGGATCGGCTTTTTGGCGATCTACCTCATCGACACGGGCATCCTGACCTTCGCGACGGCCATGGTCAAGCGGCCCGGCGTCGTTAACCGCTCGATTGGGGTCATGCTGATCTATTCGGCATTGTTACTGGCCCTGATTACGTGGCGCTATCAAAAGCAACTGATGCAAAATAATCCGCGTCACTTTGGTCATACCCGTTTTACGACCAAAACGGTGACACAATTAATCGGCTTTTTTCTATTGATGTTGGCGATTCAGTTCGCCTGGAATTTGCTGATCAACACCCACGTTCTGAGTGACCCCGCAAACCAAACGGCCCTGAACTCCCAAGTGTTGCAGCTCCCATTTTGGAATTTAGCCTACTCGATCCTGTTCGCCCCGGTCATCGAGGAACTCATCTTCCGCGGTATCTTCCTCAATTACTTTTTCCGGGGCAACTCGCGGACACTGAATTTTCTCGGTGTGTTCATGTCCGGCCTGATTTTCGGCTACCTCCACACCATGAGCCTCACGCCAACGCTCATTATGTACGCGGCACTCGGTTGGGTCTTGGGGGCCGCCTACCTGCATTTCCGAGACATCCGCTACAATACCACGCTTCATTTTCTGAATAACGCAATGTCTCTGATGGCCTTTATGTAGCTGTCAAACTAGCATGTAAATTAGGCAACCTAGTGGTCCTTTCGCCTTACCGGCCGCCAGATATGGGCTGGAACGGTGCGGACACAACTTGAAGTCTCGAAAAACACGAGTCTCCAAGGTTGGTCTTCTGCTAAGCTGGCGGAGGTTCACCGCCAACTAAGCAGAACGACGCGCCTGAGCCCATATATGGCGACCTCTCGGCTTACACAATAGTTTTCTGACAACTTAGATAATGAACATAAAGTTCATTATCCATCGATTCTTGCTAATACTGGATTGAAACAGGCAATTCGTCCTTCAGCAATCAATTTCAAAACGGCTTCAGCCCCCCACGTTGGGAAGCTGGAGCCGTTTTTGCCCACACTCATTTTTCCTTTTAAAACTTCACTAGAGTTGGCTGATAACCATAAAAATTAGCGTACTGACTATCAACTTAATCCATTCACCAAGACCTAGAACTAAGTCATACATCATCACTGCTCAGAAAGTTCTAGCAAGATTGTCTAACTCAGCGTAGGACTTTGACTCGTCTTTGGGTCTTTTGCTGAAACAAAGAACAATCAAAGCCGGAGGAAGCCAGGGATACAGCCGGCCGTGGTAATCTTGGTAGCTGGCAGCCGCAGTGCGCAGTGCAATCCAATCTTACTCCGCAAACAACGTCAACAAGTCTTCCTGTCGCAGATTCTGTTTTTCCTCGCCGCGGACATCCAGCTTGATCTGCCCGTCTTGGACCATCACGAGCCGATTGCCATAGGTCAAGGCATCACTCATTTTGTGGGTGATCATCATCGTGGTCAATTGGTTCTCTTCCACAATGGTTTGGGTCAGATCCATGACCTTTTGACTGGTCTGGGGGTCCAACGCCGCCGTGTGCTCATCCAATAAGAGCAAGTCGGGATGACTCAGCGTTGCCATCAGGAGCGACAAAGCCTGACGTTGTCCACCCGACAAGTATTTGACCTGCGTTGTTAGCCGGTCTTCCAAGCCCATGTTCAATGGCCGCAACAACGCCTGATACGCCGCGACCTGACTGGCCTTGCGGTAGCGGTGCAAACTCATACTGCCTGTATGTTGCTGGGCCAGCGTGAGATTCTGGGCCACGCTGAGTTCCCCCGCCGTGCCCATCTTGGGGTCCTGGAAGACCCGCGACAACCATTTCGACCGGTACGCGATTGGTTTCTTGGTGACGTCATGGCCCGCTAAGGCTAGTGTCCCGGCATCGGCCGACAGCGTGCCCGCAATCGTGTTCAACAGGGTCGATTTACCGGCCCCGTTATTCCCAATCACCGCGATAAAATCGCCCGGTTCAATGGTAAGGCTGACGTCCTTTAAGACGTGACGCTCATTTGCTGTCCCGGGAAAGAAGACCTTCTGGAGATGTTTGACGGTTAAGACTGCGGTTGCTTGCTTCATGTTCATCGGCTCCAATCTGTTTGAGGTAATGGTTCAACTGCTGACGCGTGCGGTACTTATTTTGTAAAATGGGCAGGCAAATGACGATGACCAAGATGCCCGCAGATAGAATTTTCAAATCGTCGACCGGGAAGCCTAGGCCCATCGCAACCGTCAATAGAAACCGGTAAATGATGGCCCCCAGGACCATAGCGGACAATCGCAGCCAAATTTGCCGACCGCGCAGGAAGATCTCACCGACCAGCACGGAGGCTAGCCCAATGACGATGGTCCCAATCCCCATCCCAATATCGGCATACCCGTTGCTCTGCGCAATCAGGGCGCCGGACAAGGCAATACAACCGTTAGAGACCATGTAGCCAATGATCACCATCCGGTCGGTGTAAATGCCGTTGGCTGCACTCATGGCGGGATTATTTCCCGTGGCCATCAGTGACAGGCCCAGCCGCGTCTTGAACAGCCAGATCAGAACCGCCACAACGACTCCGGTAACGATGGCACCCACCACGATGGTCTGCAGATCGATTGACCACCCCTGCGGCAGGTAGTTGGTCAGCACCTTTTGAGTTAACAACGGCACGTTTGACTTACCCATGATGTGCATGTTGACCGAGTACAGCCCAGTCATCGTCAAGATACCGGCCAGCAGCGACGGCATGTGGAGCTTCGTGTCCAGCACACCGGTGACCCAGCCCGCAATGCAACCCGCCAGGAATCCCAGCAGGCTTGCCGTCACGGCGGATTGACCGCTCAACATGGCACTCACCGTGACCGCGGCGCCCAGTGGAAAACTCCCCTCGGTGGTCAGATCGGGGATATCTAAGATACGAAATGTAATGAAGACGCCAATGGCCAACGGTGCCCACAAGAGGCCCTGACCGATACTTGTGATTAACATAGAAACAAGCTCCCTTCCCTAAGGTTCTTTGATCTGATTAGACTGTAAGCCGATGGCCTTGGCATTCGCCTTGTTCACGTACAGATGCAGTTTCTTTGACGTTTGAACGGCCATGTTTTGTGGCTTCTTGTTGTTTTCTAAGACATCGTAGGCCATCTTCCCAGTTTGCTTGCCCAGGTCGTAGTAGTTGATGCCGTAAGTGGCGGTCCCACCGTCTTCGGCCATTTCAATCGAGCCGGTCACGACGGGAAGCTTAGCGGCTTTGGCCTTGGCGCCGATAGTCTTCATGGCACTGGCCATCAGGTTGTCGGTCGGTAAATACAGGCCGGAAATTTTGCCGGTCAATCCTGCCAAGACGCTGGCAACATCGTTGGTGCTGGTGGCGCTGACGACCTTTAATTTCAAATTGTGTTTCTTCGCGTAGGCCTTGGCCAACTTGACCTGCAACACGGAATTTTCCTCGGACGAGTTATACATCACACCCAGCGGCAACTTGCTGGTCGTCATGCTAGCTAATAGCTTCAGTTGTAAGCCCACCGGCGTGAGGTCGCTGGTTCCACTGACATTGGACTGAGGCTTGGCGTTTGACTTGACCAATCCAGCAGACTTGAGATCCGTGACGGCCGTGACCAATGTTGGCGTGCTGGTCGTCTTCTTAGCTAACGCCTGCGCGGCGGGAGTAGCGATACCCACTAGCAAATCATTCTTCTGTTGGACCAATTGCTGGCTCATGGTGTTCAAATTGGCTTGATCTCCCTGCGCGTTGAGGTAGTGGTAGGTCACCTTGGTCGACTTGCCGTGAGCCTTCAACTCGGCCTTGAGCCCGGCCTTGAACCCTTGCCGCGCCTCATCGAGTGACCCGTGTTGCACGACCTGCAAGATGCCGACCTTTAAGCCGCCATTGCTGGCATCCGACTTGCTGGAACACCCTGCTAAAACTAAACCCAATCCCAATAATGCGACGCTGGTTGCTAATAATTTTTTCATTCTCAATTTCCTCCACAGCTATGTTTTATTTTTATGATCCGGCTAGGTGCCAGATGCTTTTATTCTGAAATGGTAAATCCTGCCAATCGTTCAACACTGGCCGGCAGCCCTGCGTCCAAGGCCACCGACGTTCTCAGAATTTCCCCCTGAGAAAACAAAAAACACCAGCTAGATTCTGAGTAGAATCTACCTGGTGTATATCGGGCCCGATATTATTTCTCCAGATAGATTAACCCGTATCTATCTGGCGCTAAGTCATGCTGAAAAACTTTAGCTAATCGATAGATACAAACGCAATGATGCGGTGCGTTTGTATCCAGTAAGCTGAACACAAACGCTATCTAAAGAAAAAGCTAAAGGCAAATTGGCTATTTAAATGATTAAGGCTGGTAATTTTCATTGGAATTATCCCTTTCATTTATCAATTTACAAGTCTCAGTTAACCATTAAAAAATGAGGCTGTCAACCCCAATCTTTAATTTAATTCTCATTTTCAGAATCTAGCAGGCTCCGATAATCCTGGCACCAAGCCAGTCCCATCGCGCCATCGCCGACGTGAACGCCGAAGCTCGGTCCAATCAACGCCACATCAAATTTAACCGTGGGGAACCGTTCTTGTGCAGCACTGACCCAGCGCGCGGTGGCTTCCGGTTGGTCGGCATTTAAAATCGTGGCCTTGACCGGTACTGCCCCGGCTAAGTCGATTGCCAGCGCATCGAGGAAATCCCCCAAAGCACCCTTTAGCCGCAATGAGCTTCCGGCCACCCGCATCTTACCGGAGGGATCAAAAATCAAAATGGGCTTACCAGCCAACAATGGCGTACTGCCTGGACTGTGGCTCGGATTGACTTCCCCGGTCCGTAACAACGGCTTGATGGAATCGACGACAAACGCACTGTGTGTGGTCTGCCGTAACACCGTCAACTGCGCAAAAATCTCTTCGACCGTTGCGCCACGCACTGCCAAAGCAGCGGCTAACCGAGCCTGCTCACCCATCGTCGTCAAAATCCCCCGCGAATCCCAAGGCCAAACATGAAGGTTCTCAATCGTTGACGTGTAGGCGGCCAAGGTATTGATCACCCCGGAGATGCCAAGGGAGGGCCCAATCACGATGACGTCGGTCACGCCCCGACTAGCCAAGTCCTCGCAGACAGCTTGCAGCGTCTTCATCGAAAGCTGAGGCGCGGTCGGCACCACCTTGCTGCCCTTCGCCAAGCGCATTAACCGGTAATAGTCCGCCGTGCTCAGGTCCTGATACTCGTGATACTGCCGATTACCAAACATAATTGGCGCCGGTAACAGGGTAATCTGACGTTCCCGAGCTTCAGGAAAGTCGATTCCCGACGATGTATCCGTTAAAACGGCAATTTTCATGGCAGAGCCTCCTAATAGAGTTGACCGAATGGCTGCCAATGTCCGCAGTCAGGTCATGGTTTCGTCCTTTTTTCGTTATCCTTCAGTATACCAAAAAACCACCTTAATATTCGGTTCCAACGCAAATTTGTGTTGGATGGCCGCACTCCGGCTGCCAGGGATTCCGCCTGCTGTGGGGACGCTTCAGCCTGGAAGACCACCAGGCTTCTCGCTCGCTTTTAAGCCGCAAAACCATGCGTCTTAAAAGACGCCCATCGTGATAGCCTCCAGCTATCACGATTTCCACGGCTGGCTACTTCCCTGGCCTCCTCCGGCTCAGGTTCGCTGATGTGATGACTGTCGAGTCTGGTAATAGTTAGACGTTTAGGGTGGTTCCTGCTGTACTAATACGTATAAGTCGATGTTCTTTGCCTAGAGTCTCAACCGTAATCAGCCTGTGCTACAGAAACATTCGTAATAGGTTTTAAACCGCCCCCATATCAAGCCCCCTTCTGTTGACCGTCCAACCATTTCGAAATCTGACTGAAAACACCGCTTTCCGCTATAAATAAAAAAATAAGGTTGACGGTTTTTACCGGTTGCCGTACACTAAATTTATTCACATACGGAAAGAAGGAAAAGTCATATGCAAATGTCTGGTATTGAACTTAATGGACGTTGGCAAAGCCGGTAATCAAGTCTCATCAGTGTTGATGCGACTTGAGCTCCCAGAGCGATTCTCGCATCTGCGCCGGCTACTTTTCTGATGCAAAAGCCCGCACGGATGTTTAATCTCCGGTTTTGCGGGCCTTTTTCTTTGGGGCACTCAGCCGGTCTGGGTGCCCTTTTTGTATCATCTTCCCTTGTCAGATTTACTTTGTACTACCGCCTGCGGCTGCCAGGGATTACACCTGCTGTGGGGGACGCTTCAGACTGGAAGAACGCCTGTCTTCTCGCTCGCTTTTAAGCCGCGAAAAACACACGTCTTAAAAGTCGCCCATAGTGGTAGCTTACAGCTATCACTATTTCCACGGCTGGCTCCATCCCTGGCCTCCTCCGGCTAAACATGAGTCTGACGGCCAAATTTGCCAAGTCTCATGCTTGCTAAGCTCTACAAGAGGTTTTTCAGAAACAATTATCGCCACTACACAGCCAGTCAATGTCACCGAAACCAATTCACCACCTGCCACACCAAACATATCAGTAGTAGCTTGCCGCCCGGTAAGGCGCTGTACTGTACCATCTTCATCATATACACACACATGATGGAGGCCACAAAACACTGGTCAGCAAACCACTCATCCATCGAAGAAACGACTATCTTGAGTGGAGCTGGGCAGAGGCTACACTAAAATACACACAACATATTATTTCAACATAAGAGAGGGTTTTGTTATGAAACGGATGTACAGCTTAATTGCCATTTTACTTATCTTCCTCGGGTTCACCTACATTAAGGACACCCACCAACAGGCTGCGACCAAGGCCAAGGTGCCAACCGTCGGCATTCTGCAGCTTCTATCGCACCCAGCGCTCGATGCCATTCATAAAGGGATCATTCACGGACTGGCCGAAGAAGGTTACCATGTCGGCAAGAACGTAAAGATCGACTTTCAAAACGCGCAAAACGACCAGAGTAACCTGAAAACCATGAGCGCGCGCTTCGTCAATGAGAACGCCGACGCCATGATCGGTATCGCCACGCCGGCCGCACAGGCTCTGGCCAACGCCAGCTCTAACATTCCCGTCGTTCTCGGGGCCATCACCGACCCCAAGGGTGCCGACCTGGTCAAGAGCAACACGCATCCTGGCAACAATGTCACTGGGGTTTCCGACCAAGCACCCCTGAAGTCACAGCTAAAACTGATTCAACGGATCATGCCTAACATGAAGACGCTCGGGATCATTTACACCTCGTCCGATGATTCGGCCACCGCGCAGTACCATCAATTTGCGGCGCTCTGTAAGGAGGAACACGTGAAGCTCAAGGCCTACACGATTGCCAGCACCAACGACTTGAATCAGGTCGCTGAGCAGATGGTCAGTCAGGTCGACGCTATCTACGTGCCAACCGACAACACGGTTGCCAGCGCCATGCAGACGCTGGTGTCGACCGCTAATTCCAAGAAGGTCCCCGTATTCCCAGCCGTCGACACCATGGTCAAGGCTGGTGGACTCGCCACGTTGAGTATCAACCAGTACAAATTAGGTGTGGAGACCGGGAAGATGACCGCCGCCATTTTAAAGGGCAAGAATCCCGCCGACACGCCAATTCACTTTGAACGTCAGGGTGAAATGACCATCAATTTATCACAAGCCAAGAAACTAGGCATCACGTTGCCTGAATCAGTCGTTAAAGAAGCCAAAACACATGGGGAGGTCTTCAAATGAGTTTAGCAGTATCCGCAATCGGGCAAGGTCTACTCTGGGCTGTCCTCGGGGTTGGGTTGTTCCTGACCTTTAGAATTCTTGATTTCGCCGACATGACGGTTGAAGGGACCTTTCCACTCGGTGCCGCGACCGCCGTTGCCGCCATCAGTAACGGGATGAATCCGTTGCTCGCCACCCTGCTAGCCTTTGTCATTGGCGCGCTGGCCGGCCTGATCACCGGTCTGCTCTACACCAAGGGGCACATCCCCATCCTGCTGGCCGGTATCCTGGTCATGACTGCCTGCTACTCCGTTAACCTGCGGATCATGGGGCGGGCCAACGTCTCTCTGCTGGGAAAATCAACCCTGTTTAAAAATCACCTGCTCGCCGCTCTGCCGCAATACTTTGACAGCGTCGTTCTCGGAACCATCGTCATGGTGGTCATCACGACCATCGTCATCTACTTCCTGCAAACGGAGCTCGGCCAAGGGTTCATCGCGACCGGGGACAACCAGACCATGGCTCGTTCCCTCGGTATCAACACCGACAACATGAAGATCATGGGCCTGATGGTCTCCAACGGCCTGATTGCCTTTGGTGGCGCCCTGGTTGCCCAAAATAACGGGTACGCCGACGTCAACATGGGTATCGGCATCATCGTTATCGCGCTGGCCTCCATCATCATTGGTGAAGTAGCCTTCGGTGATCTGACCCTGAACCAACGGCTCGTGGCCGTGACGCTCGGCAGTATCCTCTACCGATTCGTCTTATTGCTGGTCCTCAAGCTCGGTTTCAGCGCCAACGACCTAAACCTGATTTCCGCCATCATCCTGGCCCTCTGCATGATGCTGCCGGTCTTCAAGAACGTTCTGAACTTCAAGCACATTTTGAAACGGGGGTTGGATACCAATGACTAAACCACTACTCGAACTAAAAGACGTCGTGTTAAAGGTCAATCGCAACACGCCCGAAGAGATCACGATTCTAAATAAACTCAATCTGACCATCAATGCCGGCGACTTTATCACGGTGTTGGGCTCTAATGGGGCCGGAAAATCGACGCTCTTCAACGCTATCGGGGGCGACCTCAGCATTGATAGCGGCCAGATTCTCCTCAATGGCAAGGACATCGCCCACGATTCAGTGGAAAAGCGGACCCGCTTCTTAGCCCGCGTGTTCCAAGACCCGAAGCTGGGAACGGCCCCCCGGATGACAGTCGCCGAAAACCTGTTGCTCGCCGAACGTCGGGGTCAACGCCGCGGCTTGATGCCCCGGGGATTGAACCGCCATTTGGACCACTACAAGGAACTCACGGCCACCATGCACAATGGCTTGGACGACCGTCTGACCACGGCGACCGGCAACCTATCCGGTGGCCAACGACAAGCGCTGAGTTTCCTGATGGCAACGTTGAAACGGCCCGAAATTTTACTGTTAGATGAACACACGGCGGCGCTAGACCCACGGACCGGTCAAGACTTGATGCGCCTGACCAACGAACGGGTCTCACAAGATAAGCTGACCTGCTTGATGATCACCCACCACATGGAAGACGCGCTGACGTACGGCAACCGGCTGATTGTCCTGCATCACGGCAAGGTCACGTTCGATGTGGCCGGCGCTGACAAGGCGGCGCTGACTACCGAAAAACTCTACAGTTTCTTCGCCGAAATCGAATAGGAGCATGCCATGGAAATCGTAATTTCAACTGAACCGTACAACCGCGCAGCCGCCCTGTCCCTCCGTCAAGCCACCTTCGTCACCGAACGGGGCATTTCGCGCGACGTAGAATTTGACGACCGCGATACACCAGAACGACAGTACGTGGTGGCTTACCAGCGGCCCGAATTACCAGTGGGCACGCTGCGGTTAGAGCCCCAATCCGACACAGAAATGCGGTTCGGTCGAGTCTGCACCAGTCAAGCCGTTCGCGGTCAGGGAATTGGCAGTCAGGTGCTTCGAGCCGGCGAAGACTGGGCCAAGGCGCATGGCTTCACGATCGGTATCATCGACGGTGAACTCACGGCCAAAACCTTCTACGAACGCTGTGGCTACCACGTCGTTGGCGAACCGTTCGCTGAGGATGGCGCCCCAGTCGTGACGTTGAAAAAGAAGTTGTAATTAAAAAGACAGGTTTGGGATTTTGTCCCAGACCTGTCTTTTCTCCAAACTTATATGGCCAAGACGTACACTAAAAATCAGCCGGCCACTTTTAACCTTTTTGTCATTTAAATCAAAACTCAACCATAGTGTTAAAGCCGTTTCTTCATATTGACTTTCTCCTTATCCATATGAGAACTAGCGTTGTGAATAGTACTAGCGGTGCCCCAATCATCTCTAACGCCAACAGATAGGCCCGAATCGTCATATTTTCATTTGGATTATCGTACATTGGCAAAATTAAGGTACCTGTAAAATGAGGTGGCTTAGTTTTAGATGAGTGTGTAAGTGATTGCGGTCGACTGTTGTTCTTGAAAGTGCCCCTAAGCTTCGCAAACAGGATATTTTCAACCGGTAACAACAGATAGCACATCAGGAAATACCACGAGAACAAGTCCCAGTTAAAGATAAAGTGTCCGAAAATAAACCGGCAATTTACGATAATCAGCAGCACGAAAATTAGTAGTCCCTGGATATATGACACAAGGTAATTCACTGGGTTACTAAACTTCCCGTCCACCTGCATTTTTATGGATAGCACCTTACGTATCTTCATTGCGCTCCCCCCCATTGTTGCAATGATTATACGCAGAGGTTAAACAACTTCAATTGTGATTCGCTTCTGACATTGTTGTTTGTTCTGTCGCCGTTTTAAGTAAGTTTTTGTTCTGGCGAAAATATTTTTAGTCCGATGTAAAGAAAGCATTCGTCGTTATTTTAGCCACCCCAGCTAAACAACAATGGTCCCCATCAAAAAAGCGTGACAGTTCACTCACCATCACGCTGCCTATCCTTATTTTTGTTCGTAAGTCTTGATCAGCCCTTGCGTCCCGTCGTCGCCCAAGCCAAAGTCATCGACCATGGCTTCATACAGCAGCTTGGCCTGCTTGGTCGCTGGCAAGTCGAGGTCCATTTTGTCGGCCTCCTGTAAGGCGATCCGGAGGTCCTTTAAGAAGTGCTTGGCAAAGAAACCGGGCGTGTAGTCGCCCTTCAAAATCCGGGGGACATAGTTGTCCATGCTCCAGTTGTCGGCACCACCACTACTTAACGTTGCCAACACCTGTGGCAAGTCCAGCTTGGCCGCCTTAGCGTAGACCAGCATTTCCGTCAAACCGGTCATGGTCCCGGCAATCATGATCTGGTTAGCCATCTTGGTATGCTGACCCTTACCGGCATCCCCAAAGTAAGCCACGCGTTGGCCCAACTGCTGGAAGACTGACAGCAACTGGTCGTAAGCGGCCTTGTCACCACCGACCATCACGGTCAGCGTGGCGTTCTTGGCTCCCACGTCGCCACCAGATACCGGAGCGTCCAACGCCTGAACGTTGTGGTCGTGCGCAAGTTGGGTTAATTTGACCGCCAGCGAGGGGGTGCTGGTCGTCATGTCGACCACGATGTTCCCCGGCTTAATCCCAGCAAAGATGCCATGCTCTCCCGTGTACACTTCCTCCACGTCGCTTGGATAGCCGACCATGGTCATGACTACGTCCGCCTGTTCCGCAACGGCTTGCGGTGTGTCCGCCCAAGTCGCCCCGGCGGCCAACACGGTCTGTGCGTGAGCCTTGGTGCGGTTATAAACGACCACCTTTTGCCCAGCCTTCAACAGGTTGGTGACAATTCCAGTTCCCATGACGCCGGTTCCAATAAATCCAATTTGCATCAGCAAAACCTCCCATTACTCATTACGGTTATCATAGCACGACCACCTGGCGGACCGCACGTTATGCGGTTGGCGTGGTGCGTTTTATTTGTGCGTGGCAAAAAGGGATGGCCCTTGATTGGTCATCCCCAAATATTATGATTCAGTTGATTTAGAAGTCTTCTTAACGCTCGTCTTACTCGTCACTTGTCCCCGCCGACGCTTGCGAATGACGTGGATGATCAGCGTCAAAATAATCGCGCCCACCACGACGACACCAAATAGTGTTGCCGGAATCTCGATGTCGATGGCTGGAATCGAGATGAACAATTTCACCGCGATCAGCCCAATCAAGATATACGCCATGGGTTCCAGCTCCGGAATGCGTTGCATCAGTTTCATGATGACCTCGGCCACACCCCGCATTGCGAGAATCCCAATCAATCCCCCAATCAGGACGATGACCGGATTGCTGGAAATTGCCAGCGATGCCAAAACGGAGTCGACGGAGAAGATGATGTCCATCATTTCAATCTGCATCACCACGGACCAGAAGAGTGGCAAGAGTCGTTTCTTCTTGTCGCTCACCAGTTTCCGCGTGTGCTTGACCCGTGTCTTCGTGAAGAATTGCAGGACCAGGTAGGCCAGGTAGAGTGCCCCAATAACCTTGATCTCCCAGAAATGAATCAGGTAGGTCCCGAGTCCAATGATGATGAAGCGGAAAATGTACGCGCCCCAGATTCCATAGAACAGCGACTTTTCTCGTTCCTTTTGGGAGGGTAGCGACTGTGTCTGAGCGGCCAAAACGACGGCGTTATCGACGGACAAGAGACATTCGATCATGACCAGTGAAAAAATAATCAACCAGTCATTACCCGAAGAAATCACCGTTTCCCAGTTGTGTAAGTCAAAGAATGGCCCATATAGCTGGCCAAGAAAATGTAACAACGCTTACTTCAGCTCCTCAGTATAAGAAAATTTATTTTCGGTTAGTTTACCATACCAACGGCAAACTTACGACCCATTTATTTAGTATAGCGCACAACCATTCAAAAGGTTAGTTAGCTGAGTTCGTCATTTTATAATATAAGTTATTAGAAATGTTACCGAATCGCTACATCTCTGTTACCTCGATGCAACCAAAGCGCGTTAAGATTGGGGGTAATTTAAGGGGAAATGGATGATTATTGTGAAAAAACTTTTGTTACTTCTAGGAACAGTTTTGTTGGTCGGCAGTTTCTTCCCTGCACACCCCGCGTATGCCCGCAGCTACTCGACCATTACCAGTACCAAGAAGACCGATTATAATGCTCGTTTTGTGAACCAGAGCACCCGTAACGATGGCATTTACTACTACGCGCCGTACTACACACAACGCTCTGCCAAGACGCGCGATGCCAGCGGTAAGAACTGGCAACACCGGTTTGTCCGGGTCAGTCAGACGGCCAAGTTGTCCGATGGCTCGACCTACGTGAAGTTCTCCTGGTATGGGAAAACGATTGGCTGGGTCAATCAAAATGCCCTGCAAACCTTTACCCGTTCACAAAACGCCGCGGTACTCTTACAAAACGCCCATTTCCAAGGACGCGCGATGATTTTCAACAGCTATGCGACCGGTGCTAGCCTAGTCAACGTTGGCTACGCGAATGCTAGTAACAAAACGGCCAACGACGCCAGTACTCTCTTTCCAATTGCCTCGCTGCAAAAGGTCATGACGGGGGCCATCATCGAACAACTCGCCGCCAACAACAAACTGTCCTTGACCGACAAGCTCAGCAAGTATTACCCAAGCGTCAAGAACAGTAGTAACATCACCATCCGCCAACTCCTGAATCATCGCTCCGGGATCGACATGGGGGAAACCACCCCAACGTCCCTGTTGACGACGCAAGCCTCCGAAATAAATTACACGCTAAGTCAATTATCCGTTAGCGGCAATCAATCCTTTGACTACACCAACGCCAACTACACGTTACTAGCCGGTATCGCGTCGAAGGTTACCGGTCAAACGTACGACCAGTTGGTCCAGTCGCGGATCATTCAACCACTCAAGCTGAACAACACTTACAGTTGGAACAATTTACCCGCCGGTCAGACCGTGGCTAACGGCTATAGTTACACCAACGGTCAGGACTACACTGCCGATGGTGTTTCACAAAACCTGATGTCTTCTCTGCTTGGAGCCGGCAACTACTACTCCACCCCAGAAGACTACTACACGATTCAAAAGGGCCTGCGTAATGGCAAAATCTTAACCAAGACGCAGTACTACGACCTCAGCAACGACTACAAGTTAAACTACGCCGGTGGCCTCTACCATGAATCTGGCAACATGAAGCGGGTTCGTGGCGGCTTAACCGGTGCCGGCTATCAAACGGTGCTGTACGGATCTGAGGGCAACAAGTCCGGTGTGATTCTCTTTGCCAACCAAAGTCCCACCAAGTCACTGAACACGTTGGCCAAGACTCTGTATCAATTGGCAATCAACTACAATGAGAACTAAAGAGTTACGTGTTTAATTGCCGCGCTCCGGCTCTGACTCGTTTTTACATGAGGAAGTGCTGAGGGATAGAACCGCCTAGTTGACTAACGTAGCTGGTGTACTAATCGGTTACTGTTGGGCTAAATATTCTACCAGCTAAGAACGTCTCTCAATTTCGATGATCACTAAAGAACCCCCATCCAATCGCTATACAACTGGATGGGGGTTCTCTTTTTTTCATAGTTTACTGATCACACTGGAACCAAGAACAGTCATGACACGACCACCATCTTAGCCGCAGGCGGAATCCCGGGCAGCCGGAGGCGAATACCACTAATGTAGCCTAAGTATCATATTGGTTCAGATTGTAGGTAGCGATGAGATTGGTCAGCTTCTTCGCGTACTTCGGATCCGTGGCGTAGCCGTTGTTCTGTAACAACTTGGCCGCCACCGTATAATCCGTGACCGTTTGCTTGAAGTAGCTCCGCTTTAACAATGCATCGTGGTCCAAAATGGCCGCCGTTAAGTTAGGGTAGTCTCTGAAGTTAGCGTTGATGGTAATCTTCTTGCCATTCACGTACTCGTTGGTGGGGAAGGTCTTGGACTGGCCTTCATAGCTTCCTTTCACACCAAAAGGATTGTTGGCCTGCAAAAAGAGTGCCGAGGTCCCCCAACTCGACTCCAGGATGGCCTGAGCAATCACAATGCTGGGCAGGACCTGACCATTTTGGCGGTAGACCCGCACGGCTGGCTTGGCCATCTTGGTGATAAATTTCTGCTGGGCCGCGGTCTCTCCCGACGAAGATTCACTCGTCGTCTGATTGATCCGGGCCGATTGAATTTCTGTTTTAATTTTTCCACGAATTAATAAACCGCCGCCCAAGACCAGCAGGACCAAGACAAAGATCCAGGTGGCCGTGGCGGGGTGACTGTTTCGCTTGCGTGAGCGCCGACGCTTTGGCAACCCGATCCCTCCTATTTCGGTTATAATTAATTTAATGACCGCTCGTAGTCACGGCGGCTAGTTCAGCCCCATTTGGACCAAACCATGTCGTCGCCAAACTTCAAACTTAGCGGTTCTCATTAATTATAATCAGAATGAACTAAGAAGTAACTTAAATTGTAAAGTCTCAAGAAAACTTAACCTTTAGGAAGGGGGTGTCAAAATGTTACTCACTGCCAGTTTGTTCATAATTTGTTTAATTGCCTTACTAACGTTTTGGCAACCTCAGGGACTCTTCAGCGCCAGTGCAACCTGTGTAGCAACTGGTAGTTTGTGGCTACTCGCCCACTGGTCAACACAGCCGTGGGCGCACTTTTTAGCCGATGGCCTGGGCGTCATCATTCTGCTCATAGCCTTCAGTGGCTTCTTCACCCTATTTTTAACTATCGGTGCGCCCAAGTTGGTCGTGCGTAAACAGGAGCGCTTGGGCGGTTGGCTAGTCGCCGGTATCTGGGTGTGGCTGGCGCTTTGTGGGGGCTGGTTTTTCGCCGTCACCCATGGTCAGTTCAGTGAAACCCTCTGGCCGTGGCTAACGTTCATCCCCCTCTTCAGCGCTTACCTGGCCATTCTCTATGGGGCCAGCCTGATTGGCCTGTTGCGGACCACCCTGTTTCACGCCCGGCACGCCGACACCCTAGTCGTCCTCGGCGCTGGCCTGCTAAATGGTGATCAAGTCGGCCGGATTCTCGCCGCGCGCCTCGATACTGCCTTGCAGGTCGCTCGCCGGCAAAAATCCCCCGTCACCATCATCGTTTCCGGTGGTCAGGGCCCCGATGAGACCATGAGTGAAGCCACCGCCATGGCCGCTTACCTAGTGGCTCACGATTTCCCTGCCGAACGGATCATCCAAGAAGACCAGTCGCAAAACACGCGGGCCAACCTCATCAACAGTCAACGCCTCTGGGGACAACTGCCGCAACAGGGCGGTCGCGTCGCCCTCATTACCAACAGCTACCACCTGTTCCGGGCCCGGAATCTCGCTGCGGCATTGCACATCCGCGTCGGCGGCATCCCCGCCCCCACGCGATGGTCCTACTTTCCTGTTGCGTGGGCGCGTGAGTTTCTAGCCATCATCGTCATGCACCCGAATCTACACCGGGGTGTACTGATTGGCCTGATCACCGCCAACTTGCTCGGCCTGTTGATTTAAAGACGTGACGGTCAGGTGATTGGCGACCGGATAAAATTTCGGTTCCGTCCAGGCCAACATGTCCGGCGTTAATTTTAACTGCACCACATCCAACCGGTCATACGGCTGGAAATAATAGGTCAACGACTCACAAGCGGTCGCCGCCCGGTAAACGGAATACGTTGGCCGGTACTGGCTACTCCGTGGCACGGTGACCGTGTTCAGGAGATGCCAAGCGCTGATGATGCCCGCTTCTTCGTCGGCTGGCAGGTCCGCACGTTCCTTGTAATAGGCGGCGCGGACGAAGCGACCACCCGGGGTAAACGACCCACTCGGCACTGGCTTGCCCGAGAAGCGCCCGGTAGATACGCGGGTGGCATTCACGGGTAGCGTTCCAGCCTTAAAGTCGTCGGTGTAATTCACGTACTGGCCTAACCGTTGAAGCTGAAGTTCAAAGTCCTT
The DNA here is from genome assembly GCF_016861695.1 of Levilactobacillus andaensis. Lineage (GTDB taxonomy): Bacteria > Bacillota > Bacilli > Lactobacillales > Lactobacillaceae > Levilactobacillus > Levilactobacillus andaensis. The sequence goes on from NZ_BOLP01000004.1 coordinate 352,368, forward strand.
ACTGTTGGTGACCACGCCCAGCGGATTTTCGCGCACCTTCATTGGAAAATGGGTGGGTTCGATCACCACCGTGCGGCCGGTCCGGTCGACCACGGCAAAGTGAAGTTCGGAATCGCCAATGTTATTCACAGCCAATTTACCACTCATCAGCTGAATCTCGTCGATGTGGGCTTCAATGTCGGCCACCGAGGCGTAATGCCCCAGCAGATAAAAGGAAAATTCGTAGGGCGCCAAGTGGACCTGTCCCGGCGTTGGCTGGTCGACCAGGTGGGAGCCGTTGGCAAAGGTCAGCTTCTGGACGCTGAGGCCCATCTCGTTCACGCCATCCGAGACATCGATCTCGTGGTCGTGTGGCCCCCCGCCGCCAATCATGGCGTAACGGTTCACGTGGCGACCGTTATCGTAGACGCTCTCCCACTCGTAGCCGCGGGGAACGAACAACGGCTGGACGTACAGCGCGTGCCAGTCCATGGTTCGCGCCAAGATGTGCGTGCCATCCTTGGCAATCTGTAAAATACTCGTACACATGAGATGCATCCTCCTTGTCACCTTTGATTATTAATAAGTTAATTTAGTTTACGCGAAAATGGCGCTAACGGCAACGATAACGAGTTGGTGGTCAATGGCGAGATTGGCCCGTTTCTCCTGCAATGACGGGGCTGAAGACTCATCATGGCCGTCCGGCTGACATGCACCGTACTATAATTATTTTAATTTTGCTAGGCACTATCATCTTGCATCCTCCAGCAAAAAACAATGGCCTACCTTGACCCGCCTAACCTCATTACCATTGATCCCCACGACCATTTCACACCAAAAGAGGCAAGCCAAGTTCAAATACTCGGCCTGCCTCTTCTTTAGTTACACAATTCTACCGCTGATTCTTCCCCGCAGCATCCGTCAAGAATGCTTGGAAGCGCCGATCAATCTCTTTTTGCTTCGGCACTGCCGCCAGTGTTTCTGGGACGTTCGCCGTGATCTGTAAGTAAGCAAACATAACTTGGCTGGGGTCTAGTCCGGCCGCCGTTGCTAGCTTCGTCGCAAACGGATAACGTTGGTCCGTCAGCATGGCTGCGAATGGACTTTGGTAGGGTTGATGATGCTTGGCCATAAAATCACTCCTCTCAGTTGTCTAATACAAGTATTTCTACTTTACCAGTTTCGTTTGCTAAGGCAACTAAAGAGATTCTTAAACTTTCTTAAATCGGTCGGAAATCCGCACCAAACCTAGCTGTTATGGTAAAATTAAGCATGGATTACACCCTGCTTGCACGGCGGGAAATTGATTACAGAGAGAGGACTCAGATTACATATGCAAGAACGGATAAGAAAGCTCCACCACAACCGCATCTTTGCACTCGTATTCTGGCTTGTCGTGGTCTTCGCGGCCATCGTCACCTTGCCAAACGTCAGTACCATCATCCAATATGATGGTCAACCACAATTGGCGAATACGAGTCAACCCGTTAAGGCGACCCAGATTCGAAATAATTGGGGCCGTAATTTAAACGGGACCTACACCGTTAACGCGGTCTTTAACAATCCGGATGGTGCCTTAACCAATAAACAACTCGCAGCCGTGAACAAATCGGTCTCCGAATTGCAAAAACGGTCGAACTATTATGGCATACAAAAGATCACAACAATGACCAACACACCAACCAGTAAGCCGCAACTATTCTCAAAGGATAAGTCGACTGAAGTGGTTCAACTGGCCGTGAGTCATAACCAAGGGACCGTTCGGCAAATTACCGAACAGTTGAAGAACCAGATTTCAACCGTTGGCCTCAACACCTACGTGACCAGCCCCGAGATTATTAGCGACGCCGCTAACGAACACATCTCGTCGTTTACGCTGATCGTAATTTTAATGACGTTACTGATTGCCTTAGTTGCCATGGGGATTTTATTCGCATCACTCATCGCCCCAATCATTACGTTCCTTGCCATTTTAATTAGCTATATTTCAACACTTAGTCTGGCAACTAACCTGGCCTACCACTGGAACTTCGCTTACTCCGAATACACACCGATTTTTCTGTTACTCGGCATTAGCCTGTTCACCCTGCTGACCAGTTTCTGGTTCTTTAGAGAACTGCGGGACTTGGTCGACGATGGGATGGAGAGTCAAGAAGCCACGTCTAAAGTGATTCACGACTTGGGTTACCGGATTCTCATCAGTACCCTGAGTTTGACAATTGCCTTTGGTAGTCTCATGTTCTTTGACTTCTCCACCATTCGGGCCTTTGGTCTGCTCAGCGTGGGGTTCGCCATTACTGGGATTGCCAGTGTCAGTCTGGTTCCCGTCTTCTCCGGGATGCTCGGCGCCAGTCTCTTCTGGCCTAAGAAGACGCGGCCCCAGCTCAAGGATCACAAGTTCTGGCACAACCTGGCTCGTTTCGGGTTTTGGCAGCCTTTGCTCGCCATCGTGGTCGTCCTTTTCGTTGTCGGTCCATTTGCTCTCACTTACCGTAATCAACTGAACTACAACAACACCCAAGATATTCCCAATAACCAAGCCGTGCAGGGTGCTCGGGTTCTCAGTGCGCACTTTGGCCAAGGTAAATCAACGCCAGTGACGCTTTACGTTCAAGCAGATCAACGCTTAGACAATCAAGATCAACTGTTCCAACTGGACAATTTGACCAAGAAATTAAAGGCTCAGCCTGGGGTCAGCTCGGTAACGTCCGTGACTCAACCAGGCGGTCAACCGATCACGCAGTACTACGTTTCTAACCAGCTGAGCTCGCTCAACGAAAACTTGACCGGCGTCGTTGGCCAACTGGGAACGGTGCGTAACGACTTGAAGTCGGACAGCGTCAACCTCCGGCAAAAGGCATTGAAAAATGAGATCAAACGGTTAAAGAAGCTGACGTCACAAACCAACAACTTGGTCAGTGACAGTAGCACACTGGAAAGTTCACTGCAAACGGCGCTGACTCGCTCTAGCGCAACTGGTAGCTCCAGCACCTCTAAGAAAGTCACCAGCTACATCAACCAGTTGAACAAGGTCAACACCGAATTGAACTCCGCATTGACGACCCTGACGGCATTATCTAGCGATGCCAGCACCGTCAACACCGGAACCAGTGCCATTCACTCCAACTTGAGCAACTACGCGGAAACCTTAAAGGCCGTCAATGACAGTCTGAACAGTTCTCGTAAGCAAGTGATCAGCATGCAAAAGTCCTTAAACAACATCTACCTGTACCTGGGCGGCCTCCAAACGTCCGAAGCAGCCAAGGCGTTGTACCTCTCACCAACGCAAATTGCTAGCGGTGATTTCCAACAATCCCTGGTCAACTTCACTGACGAAAAGGTCAAGGCAACCTACCTGACGATCACGTTGAAGCAGGAACCTAACGCGCAGAATACAGCGAAGACGTTACGGCATTTAAAGACCGTTGCAACCTCACAACTCCGAGGCACCTCGCTTAAGGATGCCAAGCTGACTTTCGCGGGCCAACCGGTCGTTGCCGCAACCATCCAGTCGCAGTATCAACATGACTTACCACGCGTCTTACTGTTAGTACTCGGGATCATCTTAGTGCTCCTGATCATCTTCAGTCGTTCCCTGTTGCAATCCACGTACTGGTTCTTGACGTTCATTCTGTCCGCCTTAGCCGGTTACCAGTTGACCCACCTCTTAATGACGTGGCTGACTGGCAATGGCGTCTTCAACTGGCAGGTGCCCCTGTTGTCATTCGTTCCACTGACCGTTCTGGCCGTGGTCGAATTGACCCAACTGGCACTGAGCTACCGGTTAAACGATGCCCCACTATTGGAATGGCTATTACCAGGCATCAAGGAAATCGGCCAAACCACCCGGCACTCGCTCTTCATTATCATTACGGGTGTCCTGGGACTGCTCGCGGCCGAATCACAAGTCTTAACGGCGGTCGCTTTGATCACCATCTTAACGGCCATCATCTTCAACTTGGCACTGCCAATCATGGCGGCTTCGTTTGGGAAACTTTCCGTGACCCTGCCCGCCAAGAAGCCTTATGAATTCTTCAGTGGCAAACCGAAGAAGCGTAATCCGCACAGAAGAAAGCGCCGCAAGACCCGTTCCCGTCGGACCCGTTCACGGAAGCGTCGGAGCAAGAAACCAGCAACCGATGTGACCACGCCAAGTACGCCGGAAACACCAAGTAGCAGTGATACATCAACTGAAACTAAAGATTAAACCTAAAGCAGCGTCACGAGAATGAACTCGTGACGCTGTTTTTTAGTTAGAGTTAGTGTACCGCACTGCGGCTGCCAGGGATTCCGCCTGCTGTGGGAACGCTTCAGCCTGGAAGAACGCCAGGCTTCTCGCTCGGCTGGCTCCATCCCTGGCCTCCTTCGACTCTGATGGTTTTTCTGCCACAACATACGTTGAATGCCCGTACTATTTTCGGTTCAGATGACATAGCTGTTATGGCATTCTTTCCAGAATTATTCGTCAAATTGATAGTTATGAGCTTAGGCATAATTTCCATCCGGTGAGTACCCATTTCACGCTACTATCCTTAATACGATAGCCTTTACCAAAGGTTCGCCAACATTCCATCTTCAATCTAATTTAATTGGCTGCTTGTTGATACATCAGTCGAAATAATAGACCGTAAATTCGTCTGCCAATTGCCACGGTCACTCAGTTTCAGTTGAACACACACAATATTAGACGGCCGCTGACAGGGGTGGAGCCAGCCGTGTCGACGATGTTAGACGGGGTTCTGTCCCGGCTTACATCGTGGGACGACCTCGAAGACATGCGCACTTCATGGCTTTGAGGCGAGCTGGAAGCCCGCCCTTTGGCTGGAGGCGTTCCCCATGGCAGGCGGAATTCCTGCCAGCTGCAGTCGAACACCCTAGGCAGCCTGTCGTTTCAACAACCGCCAACCCGTGATGACGGTGGCGACGAGGCAGATAGCCAGTGAGACCATGAAGGCCACCCGCATCCCATCAATGAAGATTTCCGGGTGGGCTGGCAGATAGGCCGTCACATGATGACCGGCATAATGCCCCATTGCGGAGAACAAGACGGTCGTGGCAATCGAAATCCCGATCACCATCCCCAGTTCCCGTGCCAGAGCATTGATACCACCGGCAACGCCCAAGTCTTGAACCGGCACGGAACTCATGACGATTGAATTATTAGGCGCCATGAAGATTCCATTTCCCAGACCCACAAGACCAATGAAGAACATGAAGACCCAGAGCGGCGTCGCCAGATTAGCCAGCATGTAGCCCACCTGACTAATGGAAATCAAAATCAAACCGACAAACGTCAACAGTTCCGGTCCGATCTTGTCGGAGACTGCCCCCGCAATCGGTGCGACGACCACCTGCACAATGGGAAAAGTCATCAGCGCGTAACCAGCATAGTTGGCAGCCAGTCCCCGGGCATTTTCCAAGTAAAATGGCGCAATCACATTGAAGAAGAAATTGGCCACAAAAATCAGGAAAGCACAGAGAATGCTGATGGTGAACCGCTTATTTTGAAACAATTTTAACGCCAAAATGGGATTGTCCACGCGTAGCTCCAGCCGTACAAAGAAGAAAATGGCAATGACCGCCAACGCAAATAGACCGAGAATCACCGGTCGTGTGAAGCCAATCTCCTGCCCCACGAAAACGCCCGCAAACAGGCTGATCATGATGAGCGCAAAGAGACTGGCGCCGGGCTTGTCGATCCGCTCAGCGCTCACCGTAATATCCCGTGGCAGAATGCGCTGGCCAATCAAGATGGCGATGATACCGACCGGCACGTTGATCCAGAAAATGTACCCCCAACTGAGGTGGGCTAAAATCAGACCGCCGATTCCGGGCCCGGCAATACTGCCCAACGCAACAAACGACCCGATCATTCCCAGTGCACGACCCCGTTCCTTAAACGGAAAGACTTCCGTGATGATACCATTGTTGGTCGCCATGGTCATAGCTGCCCCAACGGACTGGACGACCCGCGCCCCCAACAGGAAGGAAAGGCTCACGCTAAACCCGCTCAGAAAAGACCCGATGACGAACAGAAACGAGCCAATTTTGAAGATGCGAATTTTACCGTGGACGTCTCCGAGCTTCCCAAAAAACAACAAGAGCGCACAGATGGCAATCAGGTAGATTGATACCACCCACTCCGCCTGGTTCATCGGAATTTTCAAATCGCGACTCATGACCGGCAGCGCAATGTTAACGATGCTGGCGTCCAACGTCGACATAAATGTAAAGAGACACACCGCCACTAGAATCCACCAGCGATGCTTCTGAATCTGCGGGTCGGCCGCAAATGTCTTTGCTTTCATATTTCCTATTCTCCCTTAACGCAAGTTTGTTAGTCGCGCGGCAATCCAGTCTGCCTGGGCTTGCGCACGCAGTTGTAATAATTGATTTAGTTGTAAGGCATCGGCCACGTCGGTCGGGACCATCCGCGGATTAGCCGTCAAATAGCCACGCGCCGTTCCTAAATTTTCCAGTTGAAAGTGGCTGAACCGCTGAAAGTCCTGAAGCACGCGCCGCTGTTCAGGGACCGCCAACAAGTGAAGAAAATTGCATTTAATCTGAAACACAAGTTGCGTTTGCTTGTTGACCGCGACCGGTTCTAACACTAAGTCATGGAAGTGTCGGCGACCCTGTGACGTGATGCCTGCCTGCTTTTTGGCTCGCGGACCAGCCATGGTCGTTAACGTCACATCACCGGCTTGGTTCAGTCGATCAAGCAATGGATAGAGCACGCCGTAACTCACCGTTTGTTCCGCTCCCACCACGGTCGTCAGTGCCTTACGCAACTGGTACCCCGTCATGTCTTGGTCCATTAATTGCCCTAAAACGAATAAGTCGTACATCCACCTAACCCCTTTTCGTTGATTTAGTATAGTGTATCGGGAAGATACATTCAAGGGGAAATTAGCCGACCTAATTTGCGGCGTTCTAGCATGATTTCCCTTTGCCATCCTCCGTCGATTGGGGTACGCTAAATCTATCAAAATTGGAGTGATCAACATGTACGGTCGACAAAAATCCGCACCGGGAGCGAAAGTTCTGATTCTGCTCGCCCAGTGCGTTTACCTGTTTATTAGCGGTTATTGGCTCATTCAGTGGGAACCCGACCATCTGCTGGCCGTTCTCTTAGTGAGTTGCCTGGATATTACCTTTCTGCGGCTCAACGCCATGATGTTCATGTGGCTACCACGCGGCATTGGTTGGGCTGAAGCACTGGGAAATAGTCTGGCCTTTGGCTTGTACTATCTCGGCTTCCCGCTCCTTTTAATTTTCGGCGGTGGCCGACACCTGGTTACAATGGTACTGGGCATCCTCTTGTTTCTAATTGGTAGCGGCCTCAACACGACTGCAGAACTGTTGCGAAAACCGTTTAAGGACGACCCGGCCAATCAGGGAAAATTGTACCGCGATGGACTCTTTCGTTACGCGATTCACATCAATTATTTCGGGGATGTGCTTTGGGTACTGGGATTGGCGCTACTGACAGGTAACCCGTATGCGCTATTGGTGCCAGTTCTGTTGCTGGCACTGTTCGTTTTCTCCTACATTCCCACGGCGGACCGTTACCTTGCGGCCAAGTACGGTGCTGACTTCGCGGCCTATCAACGAGAAACGAAGGAACTCATTCCGTTTGTTTGGTGACTTTCCTATCCTTGACAACGGTAGTGGGACTTTCGCCTTACTGGCCGGCAGATATGAGCTGGAACGGTGCGAACACAACTTGAAGCCTCGAAAGACCCGAGTCTCCAAGCTTGGTTTTCTGCTAGGCCAGCTAAGAACGCTGACCAAGCAGAACGACGCGCCTGAGCTCATATCTGCCGACCTCTCGGCTTATACGTCCCACTTTTGATAACTCTAGTCACTACCTATGGCGTTACTATTTTTCAAATGGAAGCTGCTGAGAAAGTCAAAATAATTCCTAGTAACCGTAATGTGATACCCCTTAGTAACATAAAAGGCACCCACCACCGAACGTCATCGGTAAGTGGGTGCCTCGTTTTTTCTAGTTAGGTGTTGCCTGGGTCATGCGGTGGGCCTCGTCATTAGAGACTAGCCGGTACGTGACCGGGCCATCGTCCTCTGGCATCAGCGCCATCAGCGTTTGATGGTCATCGAAGGCCCCTAGGTTGATGGCCATCTTTCCGTCAATCTGCGCAAACCCTTTTAAACCGGTCTTGATGAAGTGATGGATGTAAGCGATACGGTCCTTACGACTCTGTGCTTGCTTAGCGGCGGCCGTTAACGTGTAGCCCTCGTCCAAGAAATATTTGATCATGGAAACGCCGATAAATGTCTTAAACGTGTAGACTCGCGCTTGCTGGCCATCTTCGCGTTCCTGAGATGTGATCAAATTCTTCTTTTCCCAGTACCGCAGTTGCCGTGCTGAGACCCCGGTCATCGCCGAAAGCTCACCGATACGAAAAACCAGACGCTGCACGTCAAAGAATTGTCGCATTTCATTTGTAAATTGTGCCAATTTGTACTCCTCCACTTCCCTTAGAACCGTCACGGGTCATCATAAATTCCGTACTAACCGTCAAACATTCTAAATTTAATACTCTGGATTCCGAAATTATTTTGCGCTGTCGCCCCTAAACATTAGGACTTTCTGCCGACAGTGATGACCGTTAATCTATGTTAAATAAGTTACCATTCATGTTAGATAATAGCAAGTTTCTAACCAACTGAGCAGTATTGTTGCGAAAAGTAACGTTTTGTTTAAGACATTTAACGCCACTGCAACTGGTTTGTTACATTCCTGTCACATTAAATTGGTATTCTAGTACTTGTAAAATTCATGAGGGGTGCTAGATAAAATGAAAAAAGTGATCAAGACAATTGCAACATTCGCATTAGTTTTAACCGGATTCTTCGCCGTTAGCGAAACTACGACGACTACTGCTTCAGCTGCTACTTCAGATGACTTCAGTAACATTTACCAAGTTGCCAAAGCTCATATGGGCGCACGTTACGTTTATGGCGCTACTGGTCCTACTGCCTTTGATTGCTCTGGCTTTACCGGCTACGTTTACAAGAAGGGGGCTGGCGTGACGTTACCACGGACCGCCCAAGCACAATTTAACTCCTTGAAGCACGTGAGCTACAAGAACATCAAGAAGGGTGATTTGGTCTTCTTCGGTGGTAGCAAGTACTCTATCTCTCACGTTGGCCTTTACGTTGGTAACGGCAAGATGATCGATGCTCAAAACCGTGGCGTTGTTCGCGAAGCCGTTCACGCCCCATGGTGGCACGCTGTTGGTTACGCCCGCGTCTCAACGAGCAACTCAGCATCAACCGATGCTAACTAATCATTTTATCAGCCTCTGATGAATTAAATTGAACGATTGAATTTTACCACGTTGTGCGCAAGTAATTGACTTGCCACAACGTTTTTTTGTACTTAGGACTAGAATTAGGAAATCTGGTGCTCCTCTCGGCTTACATAGTGTTCTTAGACGACAAGGATAATGACTGTAACGGCCGTTATCAATTGAACTAAAAGCGTTAAGTTTCTACAGTTTCCAACCGTTGTCGCGGTAAACCACAATCAGAGCCGGAAGAGGACAGGGATGCAGCCAGCCGTGGAGGTGGTGTTAGCTGGCGATTCACCAGCCAGCTTACAGCACGGGCGACTTTGAAGACACGTGATTTTCGTGGCTTCAAAGCGAGCGAGAAGACTGGGTTTTTCCCAGTCTGAAGCGTCCCCACAGCAGGCGGAATCCCTGGCAGCCGCAGTGCGACAATTCTTAGTCAATCTATCAATATAAAAAGGCCGGCCAAGATAACCTCTCGACCGACCATATGCTGATATGATAATTTAGTTTTCCTGATACTCGGCCGTCCGGTGTTGAATCCCGGCCTCTTCGAAGGGATCTCCCACTGGCTTGAAACCCAGTTCTTCATAGAACGCTAATGCTGTTAGCTGAGCGTCCAATTCGATATGGGCGACGTCAGAGTTCTTGGCGTCCTTAATGATTTGTTTGATCAATTCCCCAGCGTACCCGTGTTTACGGGCACTGGCTACCGTAGCGACCCGCTGGATCTTGACCCGGTTACCGCCAAGCATGTCGATGCGTGCGGTCGTGACGGGCTTGTCGTCCACGTAACCGACGTAGTGCATCTTATCCTCATCGGTCCCGTCTAACTCAATTTTCGGGTCGATGCCCTGTTCACCGATGAAGACCTCCTTGCGAATTGCCAAGGCGTCATCGTAACAGGGATTCAGTTTCCCCCATGCCATTCTACATTCCATCAAACCAACCTCATTTCTAATCTTTTTGATTGTAACTCAGGACCTGAATGTCATCTGGTGTCAACAGCAGCTTGGTCAAGCTCCCATTGGCTGGCCGTTCACTCAAGTCAAACTGGTCTTGCCCATAACGCTCCATCAGGCTCAACAGCGTATTGCCGTGGCTGATCATCAAGACGTTATCACCGTCATGGATTGCCTCATTGTTTCGAATCAGGTCAAACCCTTGGTCCACCCGTGCCCAGTACTCGGTGTTATTTTCCGCCTGATGGAACGGGTCGGCCTCCTTCAAGAAGTCCTTGGCCGTGCCAATCGAATATTTCTCCTCGATGGCCTTAAAGGTGGGGACCCCATGCGGCGCCCCGGCCACGTACCAGGCCTGCGCCATGTCCGTGCCTTCATAATAACCATAGAATTCTTCTCTAAAGAACGGTGCTGTGGTCAGTTGCGCTGCTGGTTGGGACTGATTGGCCGCTAAAATGGTGCGTGCGGTCTGTTCCGCTCTGGTCGTGTCACTGCAGTAGGCCGCCGCGAACTGGACGTCTCTGAGCCGTTCACCGGCACCCTTGGCATCCGCAATGCCTGCTTCGGTCAATGGAGAATTACTCCACCCCTGCAACTTATTATAGATGTTAAAGTACGTTTGACCATGCCGTACCACGTATAAGGTTACTTGCTTATCCATTTAACGCCACACCTTTCCTAAATCGTCATCAGGTCCGTTCAACCTTTAGCTCTAGTGTACCAAAGAATGCCAAGGTAGCGGTTACAATTTAACGATTCGACTTAAAGTTTTCCTAAACTTCGGCCAAAAGTTGCCAGCACAGGCGGTTCTTTGCTAGGATAGACAAAATGTCTCTTTTTACTATAGTTAGTAATTGACGGTCTCATCGCCTTACCGGCCAGCAGCTATGGGCTGGAACGGTGCGAACGCGCCTGAGCCCATATCTGCCGGCCTCTCGGCTTACGTAGTAGTTCTCTGGCAAATGTCGAATTACTAAAATATAACCTAACCAACACCGCAAAAAAAGGGAGTCTAAGCCGGAGGCGGCCAAGGATGCAAACCAAAAGACTGGTATTTTCCCAATCTGCAACGTCCCTCCAGCAGGCGAAATCCCTGGTAGCCGCAGTGCAACCTAGTTAGACAAACTTTCAACCTTTAGTATAGTTAACCTATCTATGGTAAAATGAGACGATTACTGGTGTTAATGAAGGAGCGAAATATCGTGGAACGTTTCAAAAGAATCTGGGCCAGGACAGGAACCCGGATGGGCTTTGTGACCTTAATGGTCGTCCTGTTTTGGCTGAAAACTCTAGTCGCCTATTTCGTCGACTTCAAGCTTAATTTAAGCGATCCGTTTCAGTTTCTGATTCTGTTACTGAACCCCATCGCAACGACTATCCTGCTCTTCGGGTTATCCCTTTACTTCAAGCGGGCACGTTTCTTTTACCCCTTTTTATTTTTAATTGACATCCTCAATACCCTGTTGCTGTACATAAACGTCATTTATTTCCGGGAATTCACCGACTTCATGACCGTCAGCACCATGCTCGGGTATTCAAAGGTCGACCAGGGGCTGTCCGGCAGTTCACTGGCGCTGACCTCGCCGCACGACATTTTGTTTTGGCTCGACCTGGTCGTCGTGCTCGTGCTCATCGCGACACGGCGCATCTACATCGACCCCCGACCAGTTAACAAACGGGTGGGCCTGGCCGTCACCTCCGCTGCGCTGTTAGCCTTCTCCGTTAACCTGACACTGGGGGAAATGGACCGGCCACAGCTCCTGACGCGGACGTTTGACCGCACCTACGTGGTGAAATACCTGGGACTCGACGCCTTTACCGTGTATGACGGCATCAAGTCTGGTCACACCAGCGAATTACGATCACACGCCAAGAAGTCCGAACTGACTGGAATTCTGAAATACGTGCACAAAAATTACGCCGCACCAGACAAAAAACTCTACGGCGTTGCCAAGAAGAAAAACGTCATCATTATCCACTTGGAAAGTTTCCAACAATTCTTGATCAACAAGAAGGTCAACGGTCAAGAAGTCACGCCATTCCTGAACAAGCTCTATAAGAGTAAGTCCACCTACAGCTTCGACAACTTCTTCCATGAAGTCGGCCAAGGCAAGACTTCCGATGCCGAAACGATGCTGGAAACCGGGACGTTTGGCCTGCCACAAGGGTCACTCTTCACTCAGTTGGGGAACGACAACACCTTCCAGGCCGCGCCCGCCATCTTTGATCAAGCCGGTTATTCGACCGCGGTGTTCCACGGAAACGTGGCCAGCTTCTGGAACCGCAGCAACACGTACAAGAACCTCGGTTACCAATACTTCTTCGATGCCAGTTATTACGATACTTCTGGCGACAAATCACTGGGCTATGGCTTAAAGGATAAGCTATTGTTCAACGATTCCGTGAAGTACCTGCAACATTTACAACAACCATTTTACGTGAAATACCTGACCGTCACGAACCACTTCCCGTTCACCTTGGACAAGGAAGACTCGACCTTTAAGACGCCCAACACCGGCGACAAGACTGTCGATAACTACTTCAAGACGGCCCACTACCTCGACCAATCCATCAAGGAATTCTACGCCTACCTGAAGAAATCCGGTCTGGCTAAGAATTCGCTGGTGATGATCTACGGGGATCACTACGGAATCTCCAACTCGTCAAATAAGAGCTTGGCCAAGTTGCTCGGCGTCAATCCAGACGACTGGGACGATTACGACAATGCCCAGCTCCAACGGGTCCCACTGATGTTCAACATGCCTGGCTACAAGAAGGGTAAGGTTGAGCACACGTACGGTGGCGAAATCGACGTGTTGCCAACGCTGATGCACCTGATGGGGATGAATTCCAAGAAGTATATTCAATTTGGGACCGACCTCTTCTCGAAGGAACACAATCAGGTCGTCGCCTTCCGTAACCGTGACTGGGTCAGCCCAGACTACACCTCGGTCGACGGCAACATTTACAGTAACAAGACCCAACAGGAAATTCACCCGACCGGCGCGTTGAAGGAAAAGATTGATAAGATGCAAAAGCATGTCAATCAAGGCCTGAACTTCTCCGACTCGCTGAACCAAAAGAACCTCCTGCGCTTCTTCCATCCTAAAGGCTTCACCGCCGTCGACCCATCGGACTATAACTACTCCGACGGGCTTGAGAAGGAAGAGAAGCTCGAGAAGAAGCTAGGCTTGAAGTCTACCAGCCTCTTCTCCAGAAACGGTGACAAGTCCACGCAACCGTTCTACCAGACGGACGCGCCAGAACTCGGCCACAAGACGACCGATTCCAACCGGATCAAGATCACCAACCAAGACGATACCAGTGGTAAATAACCATTCGAAAAGCCGCCTAGCATTTGCTGGACGGCTTTTTGATTACTGAATTTTACATTGCTGACGAGGTTGTTGGAAAATGGCCGCCTGCGGCTTCCAGGGACTGCGCCTGCTATGGGGCCGGTTCCAGCCTAAAGTTCAAGGCTTCCACCTCGACTTGAAGCCACGAAGACCGCGTGTCTCCAAGGTCGTCCCACGCTGTAAGCCGGGAAAGAACCCCGCCTAACACCGTCGACACAGCTGGCTACGTCCCTGGCTTCCTCCGGCTGAGGTTGAGTTATCCACAAAGATTGGTTATGCACAGGATTTACGCCGACAGTCAATTGCGTTTTCAACAAGCAATTGTGCATAAGTTCCTGTTTATCCACTGATTAGGTGATAATAATCACAGTTTGTACGACCTTATGCACTTATTTTTCAAATTCCCAGTGAAATCGTGTGGAAAACCCCGTTCTACCCTGTTTATAACTTATTAATTGACTCTGGCTGTGGATTAGTCTGAGAGCTACCAAAAATTCCGTGTAGTCCGTTTTCCCCAACTGTTAAGAGGTCTGATTCCTGGTCCCCACACCTGGCAGCCGCAGTGCGTCAACAAAGATAAAGAAGCTGGCCGTTCGATCTTTAAATCGAACAGTCAGCTTCTTTGGTGTTTAGGCGAAACTGTTTTATTGTTTAGTCATAGAGGTGCTGTGGACCGGGCCACGGCGGTCGGGGAAGAATTTGCTCATGATGGCTTGCACCGCAATTGGCGCCTCGCCATACCCGGTCGCAATCAGCGGTTGTTTGCCGGGATACATGACCCCGTCGCCGATGGCATAGATACCGTCAACGCTGGTAGCCATGGTGCTATCCACCGCAATCAACCGGTGATCTTCCGCCATATCCACATCCCACGCATCCAACGCGTGGTGATCGGCAGTGAAGCCGTAGCTCACAACCAACTTATCCACCACCTGATGGACCATCTCCGCATCGGACCCGACTGGCTTCAACGTCACATCGAGTTGTGCACCAGCGGCCTGCAAGTCCCGAATCAAGTACGGCGTCTTCACGTTGACCGTCGACGCATTTAAAAGGTCGACCATGTGGGCCAGTCCGCGGAATTGGGCCCGCCGATGCAGCAACGTTACCGATTTCGCCACGGGCTCCAGCATTAGCGCCTGGTCAATGGCCGCGTCACCGCCACCGGCAACCATCACGTCTTGGTCGCGAAATGTCTCCAGGTCCCGTGCACTATAAAAGAGTTGCTTGCCAGCAAAGGCATCCGCCCCGTCCACATTTAATTTCCGCGGGGTAAAGGCACCGTTCCCCACCGCAACGATGACGGCACGTGTCTGGGTCGTTTCCTTAGCCGTCGTAACTGTAAAGCCCGCGTCATTCGGTGTAATATTAGTGACAGCCTGACCCGTCTTAATCGTCAACGGAAACTGCTTAAGCTGCTCCTGCTGGGCGGCGACTAAATCGCGGCCTTTAACTGCTGGCAAACCGGCAACGTCTAAAATTGTCTTCTCCGGGTACAGCGCGTTAACTTGACCGCCAAGTTCTGCCAGACTTTCAACCACCTGTGTCTTGGCATTGTGCATGCCGGCGTAAAAAGCGGCAAACATGCCAGCAGGGCCGCCACCAACAATGGTAATATCATAATTTTCCGTCATGAGCAAAGACTCCATTCTAAATTTTTAGGAGGTGGTCACCGTGAAACATCGTCGCGGTCTCACCGTTTTGATGACAATTTTAATCGTATTAAGTGGGCTCGGTTGGCGGTGGCACAGTCGTTGGCAAGTCCTTAACCAAGTTCACGTGCCCCAAACGCACACCGTGACCCTCTTTTTACCGGGAAATAGTGGGGCCTGGCTCTCCATGCGCAGTATGGTTCTGAGTTTAGACCGGCCCCACCTTGCCTCATTTCCGCTCACCGCGCGCGTCAGCCAAAATGGTCGTGTCACCTGGCAGCAACACCACGCCATCACCACGAACTCGCTGATTCCGGTTATCTTTAAGGATAACACGCATGCCCTGCGCCAGTCGCGTCAGCTGATCATGGTGCTCGACCAACTCCACGACCGTTATGGCATCACCCACGTCAATTTTGTCGGCCACTCCTCGGGCGGCACGATTGCCTATGACTACCTGAACCACCGGCCCCAAGCGCCCGTGACGGTCAGCCGCCTAGTCTGCATTGGCGCCGATTTTCCCGAACGGCAACCGCTAAAGTACCACTATCCTCAGTTGCACATTCTAAATTTAGCCGGGGAAATTGAGGCCGTGGGCAATGACAGCGAAGTTCCAGCGAACACGGTCACGCCGCTCCGTCATTTGGTCGCCGGTCGCGTTGGCAGTTACCGCTACGAAGAGGTCCGGGGACCCGTTTGGCAAACGCAACACTCGCTGTTACACGAAAATCCGCAGCTTGACGTCAAAGTGATTCGCTTCCTCTATCCGCCCAGCTGAGTGCGTTTCAGAATTCGTTGACCTTGCAATGTCCGGGCTTCACGCAAGCCGGCATTGATCAGCACGAAGATGGCGACCCACCCGGTGGCAATCAACAGCCACTGTTGCAGATAGAGAATGTCGAGCAAGGCAAACGGGGCGTTCCAGTCCCAGATAGCGTGCAACGCGATTGCGAGTAAATAGAAACGAAGAAACTTTGGCTTGACCATGCTACTTCTGGTCACGGGTTGGTGCCCCTCTTTGGCCAGAATAATGGCGGCCCCCATGATGGCTGACCAAATGGTATGGGTCCCGATGGCTTGCCAGCTCCGCATCAGCAGCGTGACCAAGCCATATTGTCCGGTGTAGCCAGCCGTTTCAAAGACCGCGAATCCGGCCCCGATGGCGGCGCCCACCAATAAACCATTAAAGATGTAATTGAGATGGAACCGGTTGATAAAGGCCGCAATCACTAGCATCTTGGCGGTCTCTTCGATAAAACCGACGATCAATGCCGACTCCCACGATGTACCATTACCCGATGGAATCAGCGAATACAGAATCATCGTTGCGACCAGGGAAAGAATCCCCCCGACCAAGAAGACCGTCATCAACTGATAGACCGAAATATTGCGGAAGACATTGATTTCAAAAAACATGATCAGTAAGGAAAACGGCACGGTCAGTGACCCAATGAAAATCATGCCCGGTACCGCATTGTTGCTGCGGAAGACCAGGAACAGCATGGCCAGTAAGACAAAGCTGGCGCCAAGGACCGCAAAGACCCGTGAAAACAACCAGGGCTTCACCGGTGCCGCCGAGACGGCTTCCAGCGAGGGCGTGGTTTCTTTCGTGCCGACAATGAATAAGGCCTCGGCGTCATCGAGGTCATGCGGCTTAAAAACTTCCGTGAACATGGAGAATAAGTGAATCTCGACGACCTTGTTCTCACCGGTCCACTCGTTCATTTCCTTTGTTGCATCATCTAATAAATGATTATGGTATTGAAACCGTCGTTTGAGCGGCTTCACGGTCTCTTTATCGGCCATTACCTTAATCCCCCTTCATCTCTTCTTTTTTAAATTGATTAAAAACTTGCTAGACTTTGTCGCACTGCGGCTGCCAGGGATTCCACCTGCTGTGGGGACACTTCAGCCTGGAAAATCGCCAGTCTTCTCGCTCGATTTGAAGCCACGAAAATTCCGCGTCTACAAATCGCCCATTGTGTAGGCTTGCAAAGAACGCCAGCCAACACAATTATCACGGCCGGCTCCATCCCTGGCCTCCTCCGGCTTGGCATACGTTCTACCACTACTGATAAGATGAACTTTAGCTAACTCGCCAAATGTCCTGCAGACCGCTGCAAAATAGTTCAACTCTAAATGTACTATTCCACCATGCTTGGCGTCAATTCAAGAACACTTAGCCGCTTTACCGACTAAACTTTTCTCATCCCTAATTTGACTGCATAATATCGATAGTAAGTATGGTAATGAGCAAGTCAGTTACCTGAAATTCCCGGTTAACTATGGTCCGGTTTTTGACCCACCGTTCCCAATGAAGCCCGTTTCCCCGCTTAGTTTTACCTATCGCCAGTGCCACTAATTATTTTTTTATTGTTCGTGTCTAACCCGTAATGCCCTTTAAAACAGGGGAAACCTGTTCCCTATCTTACCTTGAAGTCGGGTCAGCTTCAACTTGGTGTGCGAGTGAGCTTGCTAAATGTAACCAGTTACATTATAGTTAGAGTAGGCTTTATAGCTTAAATAAGAATCAAAGGGGAGACAATATATCATGGCAAAACGCAAAATGATTTTGGACTTGGATACTGGTATTGACGATTCTCTTGCAATCGCATACGCATTAGGTGCTCCTGATGTTGACTTGATCGGGATCGTTGGCTCTTACGGCAACGTTGTCGTTGAAGCCGGTGGCCAAAACGCATTGAAGATTTTGGAATTATTGGGCCACACCGACATTCCAGTATACTTAGGCGAAAGCCATTCATCAACTTCAGATCACTTCGACCGCATGGAAGTTAGTGCAAACATTCACGGCCAAAATGGTATTGGTGAAGTTGAATTGCCAGAACCAACCCGTGCTATCGAAAAAGAATCCGGTGTTGATTTCATCATCGACGCCGCACATAAGTACGGCAAGGACCTGACTTTGGTCCCAACTGGTCCAATGACCAACTTGGCTGCTGCTTTGAAGAAAGCACCAGAAATCGCCAACGAAATCGGCAACATGACCTTCATGGGTGGTGCTTTGACCATGCCTGGTAACGTGACGGCTTACGCTGAAGCCAACATCAACCAAGATGCTGAAGCTGCTAACGCCGTTTTGACTAGCCCACTTCATTCAACGATGGTTGGGTTGGACGTGACGCTGCGGACCCTCTTAACTAAGAAGGAAACCAAGCAATGGCGTGAATTAGGCACGGTTGCCGGTGAAAAATTTGCCGACATCGTTGACTACTACATCGAAGCCTACAAGCAATTCAACGACAACTTGGGTGGCTGTGCTTTGCATGACCCACTAGCTGTTGGGGTTGCTTTGGACCCTAGCTTCGTGACTACGATCGACTTGAACATGGTTGTTAACTACAACAAGGAAACCTACGGCCGGACTATCGGTGACGATAACCGCCTGAACGAACCT
Organism: Levilactobacillus andaensis; assembly: GCF_016861695.1. Classification (GTDB taxonomy): domain Bacteria; phylum Bacillota; class Bacilli; order Lactobacillales; family Lactobacillaceae; genus Levilactobacillus; species Levilactobacillus andaensis. Next base: position 371,052 of record NZ_BOLP01000004.1, read on the forward strand.
ACAAACGTTAAGGTTGCCGTTATGGTTGACAAGGACCGTTACCTCAAGGTCTTCATGAACTACTTAACTGCATTGTTCAAAGCTAACAAGTAGACTTAAATCGACATGATATCCCCTGGTTGACCGCTAGCCCCACCTTGATGATGGGACAGCGGTTAATCCGTGGTGGTAAAACGGTTTATGCCTTATCAAAAAGACGCTCGCCTAGCGAACGTCTTTTTGATATCCTTCGGTCGAACGGCTTTACTCTGATTGTAAAATCCTCTAAACTGTAAAGAAAATCTCAAACGAAACGGAGGCGCCTGCCTTGCAACCCACCATTCAACCTGAACATCGTGTTATTAACGGCCTGAATTACCTCAGCGTCATCTTCATGCCGGTTGGCTTTCCCCTGCTGGTTCTGATCATTAGTGCCTTCACGCCGCTGGCCCCGGATGTTCGCCGGTCGGCCCGTCACGCGCTGGTTCTCCAGCTACTGCCCTTTATCAGCTTTATCATCTTAATGTTAGGACTAGGTGGCATGTCCATCTTCACTGGCGTCAGCAGTCGCCTACTGGTCGGCGGTGGCTTTCTGGTTACTGCCCTGCTTGTCCTGATTGGCGTGGGACTCTATCTGTATAACATTTACCGTGCCATTCGCATCTTTGCTAGCTAGAAAAGAGTGAAACAAAAGGCGATTAGCTGACGAGCATTAAGGCTGATAACCGAATAATCCCGGCTCAGATTGTTTGGTTATCAGTTTTAAGCGGAATCCATTGCCTTGGGTTGCCCGTTTCAGCAATATAAATTTGGAGATACCCAAATTTTGTCCCAGACTCGCAATCTCTGACCGCCGCAATACCATCAGAGTTATTCAATTTCTACGCATCAAAAAACGTCGCCACGACAACCGTGACGGCGCTTTTTGTACTAATTATGATCTGTAGTTGAAGTTATTGACCATGGTAGTTACCCCTTGGTCGGCGTACTTCGTGGCGTATTCTTCTTGTTGTTCTTCAGTTAAAGCACCAGAATCTGCGAAAGCCTTCAAGTATTGCTTGTACAACGTTGGCTTCACGTATTTCTTGGCGTAGGCTGGAGCTGGGCTCTTCTTGACCTTAGTGTACGTGTAAGTCGTCCCCGTCGTGCCTAAACGCCGACTGGCCTTGGTACCCTTAAGCTTAGTCGTGAAGGTCGTGCTGGTCTTCTTGGTCAATTTGAACGTGTAAACGGTCTTAGTCAATGACGTTGTCGTCTGGCCATCGGTCGTCGTGAACTTGATCAACTTATACTTGGTGGTCAATGTCCGCTTGTCCTTGCTGAGCTTAATGGACGTTGGCACCCCGTATTTTACATTAGGCGTTGCGCCAAAGTCACCGAAGATCAACATCTGACCGGTCTTCTTACCGCTCTTGTAAGTCTTAAAGTAAAAGGCCGTCTTTGATTTGTCACTCTTGTAATAACGCTTTAAATCGGTGTTCGTGAAAGTAGGCTTTGCCTTCGTCTTGGCACTAGCAACACTTGGTGAAACTACGCCACCTAATGTGCCAACTGCCATAACGACTAATCCTAACTTAATCCAAAAACGCTTCATACCAAAAATCCTCCTTCAAATCTTTCTCTTTAATTCATCCACTCATCTGTTTACATACTGCCATAGTGGCTATCTAAACACAAGCAACATGCATGAGTTAATTTTTAAGTTCCGTAAAGACCTGTTCCAGATAAGCGGCGATACCGGCTTCATTGTTACTCTTAGGGGTAATGTGGTTGGCTGCCTGCTTGACTTCAGGTTGACCATTTAACATGGCGACCCCATCACCAGCGGCCTTGATCATCCCCAGATCATTTTCCGCATCACCAAATGCCATCAAATTACTGAAATCCCAGCCGAAATGCGTCAACAATTGACCCAAGCCAACTGCCTTATCCATATCAGCCGCCAAGAATTCCAAAATCTTAGGCTGTGAACGCACCACGTGATATTGTTCGTGCATGGCCGGCGTTAAGTTTGCGACCACGTCGTCTAAGACCGCGGGCGCCGTTGCCATCACCGCTTTACTGAACAAGTGGTCCGGCAAATCGTTAAAGGCCGTTGGCGTAAACGTCATCGGTGCCTTCAACATCTGTTGATACTCCGACTTGGCCAGATCTGCGACCGGATAAACCTGGTCGAAGTCTAACACGTCTAATGGGTAGCCGTGCGCCGCCGCAAATTCGTGGAGCGGTTTGAAGTCGTTACGACTCAAGCCACTCTGTGCTAAAGCTTCCTTCGTTGTATTTTGAATCACTAACGCCCCGTTAAACGTAATCGTGTAATCTTCTGTGGTCGTTAGTCCCAGTTGCTCTAGATACCCCCAGATGGCGTTGATTGGCCGTCCAGTACACAGCACCACTTTAATCCCCGCTGTGTGTAACTGTCGTAGTGCAGCTGCGTTGGCCTCACTGATAGTCTTATCCGTGTTGAGCAAAGTTTCATCTAGGTCGAGCGCAATCATCTTAATCATTCGTCATTGACCTCCGTTTCACTGTCTAGTTTACACGTAACCGCTACCGAAATAAACAGCGTTTCCAGGATAGTTACGGCAAATTTACGGGGTTAAATGCGGTGGACACAACTCACTTGTTTCAAAGTAAATACTGCTGAATCAGACTGACGATCTGTTGATTTTCCGGCAGGTTGGCGTGATTGGCATTCGCACCGGTGACCGTCATCTGGGTAAAGCTCTTGACCTGATTTTGAAAAATGTACTTGCCCCGGTTCACACTGTCAAACGGCACGATTCCATCTCCCGTGTAGGTCTTACTGCCGGCAATCGAGTACACGACTAACTGCTTGGGCAACCGGCCCCGGTTGGCACATAGCCGGTCAAATAGCGGCGTATCTACCTTGGGGTCCTGTTCTTCCAAATTAAATGGTGCGGCAATCGTCATCAACTGATCGGCATGCACGTGCGTTGCGGCCAGCTCATCTTCCATGAACAGCGTCAGGACCAGTCCACCATTGGAATGACCCATTGCCGAAAAGTGATTGAAGCCATACGTTTTCTGCAACGCACGAAAGGCGGTACCAAACCACTTAGCTTGATTCTCAATGTTAGTCGCCCCATCGTGCCGGTTCTCAAACCCCACCACGATGTACGGTCGCATATCATCTTGGCGGACGGTTCCTGAGTACTTCAATGTTCCATCCGTCATCACCTCAACGCGCAACAAACTGTGCTTCGTCCCGGACTCCTTATTAAGTTCTTTGACCAGCGCGTTGAACCGATTCTGGGTCGCACTGGACCCCGGCACCAGGAACACCGGTGCAATCATACTGCGATAGGTCGCGCGGACGTGGGCTTCTTGATGCGGTCGCCAAATAAATCCAGGCAAACAGAGCAGAAAGATGGCCCCTAGAATCAGCCAAAAACTGTGAAACGTTTGTTTTCTTCTCATGTTCACTCACCCCTTCGCGCTAACTGAAACCACTTCACAAATGGATAATAAATGGCGGTACTGATCACAAGATTGACGACTGCCAATATCAGGGCTGACCAACTGCCACCGGTCCCTAAGTAGGCGATCAAGGGGCCCGGCGTTCCATTTGCCAAGGGATAGGCGACCGCTGGTACCAATTGTAACCGGACACAGGCCCAACTGATGAGGGTGCAGGCCAGCGGTGCGAGCAAAAATGGTACCGCTAGAATTGGACTAAACATCACCGGTAGTCCCACTAACAATGGCGTGTTCAAATTTCCCAGGGTCGGCAATGCACTCAGCCAGCCAACGCGCCACTGCAAGGGGTCTGGTTTGCTCAAGAAAATGGCGAGGAGTAACGCCAACACCATTCCCGTTCCGCCCATAGTCGTATAGACGGTCACAATCGTGTGCAACGTCACCGGATGTGGTACTTGCCACCCACTGTGGTTCAAAACGGCCGCCAGGTTCTGAGCCGTCTCAATCGTTTGCCCGCTCCCAGCCGTCAAAGGACCTAGTGCCCCCAACCATTGAAATAGGCTGCTTAACGTGCTGAATCCCAGTAGGCCCAGAATAAAATGGGGTAATTTAAACGGCCAGCGCACGATGCTAGCAAAGGCCACGTTGAGCCCCACCGTCTGCGTGCTGATCCACAGCAAACCCAAGGCCGCCATGACTAGCAACCACCCACTGGTAATCGTGAGCGTGCGGGGCAGATTTTCCTCCACAGTTGATTGGCGTTGGAGCCACCACCGATACCCATTGCCAACTAGGAGTCCCATGAGAATCCCGATGCAGACCCCCTGAATGCCTAGGTTAGTTGAGAGCCACTGAACTGGTTTTAATGTCAGGACTGAGGCCCGATTCACGTTAAAAAATTTCAAACTGATCACGGCGGTCATGCCGGCAATCAGGCGGTCGGTCGTGTGCGGCGTGACGGCCGCAACTAAATAGAAGCTCACGGCAAACGTAAGGAGGATCGCCGCAAAGCCAAGTGTTCCGGCACTGATCAAACGAAAGTAGGCGCGCAAGACCTTGAGCGGCCAACCCCACTGGCCCACGCCCAGGGTCTGATAGTAATAGCCCGTCTTTTGTAGCCAGGCGGTGTCGAAAAAGTCCGCTAAACTCCCGAGGAGAATGACCGGAAAGACCAATTTTAGCGATCGGTAAATCGCGTTCATTTGCCGACTGCGATGCCATCTAATCTCTAAGTCGATTAGATACTTCCCCAATGGACTAATTTGTGTCATAACCCCTCACCCCCATTACCAGTGATTTTACGTGATAACGACGGTGTTGGGGGTCAAAAAATAATCGGTTCGGAAGTCCCTCAAACTAGCCACGCCTCTATCTGTTCCATGACCACCCCTTGATTATTCGTCAACGGCAGCGCCACCACACCAGCCAAAAGGTCCGGCGCGGCGTTGGCCACAGCCAGTCCCTGACCAACCAGTCGTAGCATAGCCAAATCGTTTCCCGAATCGCCAAACGCTGCCATTTCAGACGGGTCGATCTGCCATAGGTCGCCCAACTGACTGAGTGCTGCCGCTTTACTAACGGTTGGCAGACTCACGTTAAGTCCGCCTAGGCCACTGCTCGTCGCTGTCAGTCTCCCGGAAAACTCCCGGTTGAAGGCCGCTTCCTGCTGGGAAACATCATCTCGTAACCAAGTCACGTCTAGCTTAAGGATCTCGTCTTGCACGGCACTGAGGTCGGCAACACTGGTGAGACTGGGATAAAACGCCTGCGACGCTTGAAACCGACTGCTGTTACTGGCCAGTTCGGTGTACGCGGCCGCCGTTCCACATGCAATCAGAAAGTTGTCGGCCATAACGGGTTCCGTTTGAAGCCACTGCACCGCCGCTTGCCAATCTGCCATCGGCATGGGGTGCGCCGTTAATATCGTCCCATCACCTAATACAATCAGCGCGCCGTCTTCTACCGCGTAAGTTAGGTCGCTGGCATTCGCTAATCCCGAAAACAACTCGACAGCATGATCTAGCGGGTCTCCGGTTGCGATGACAAACCGCATCCCCCGCCGCTTCATCGCCGCTAAGATTCGATCAAAGCGGCGCTGGTCATAGTGCCCCGCAGCATTTAAAAACGTCCCGTCTAGATCCGTTGCGATTACCCGTGGTGTCGGCATGCTCGTCCCTCCTTTTAAAGTATGTCCATAGTACCCGTCGACTCATTGAGAAGCAACGAAATCCGCTTACAAATATTGTTATACCGCGCTTAACCACGATTGGTCGCGTTTTATCCACGGTCAAAATTGAAAGATGGCGATGAAAAAGTATCCAAATCAAGTGTTTGCAATATAAATAAACTTTAAAAGTAGTGTTGACATATTTAGTAAACATTTGTACACTGAGGTCTATTGATAGCCGCAATCCAAATATGACTGCGGGCTAACTAAAAGGAGCAACCTAACCATGACCCAATCTGACCTCACACTAACCGAATTGAAACAGGGCTGGCACCAAACGCCGACCGCCTTTATCTGCAATACCTGTCAGGCAACCTTTGCGACGGACGAGGTATTTGCTGCCAACGATAAATTTTATCCCGCTGACCAAATGATCCGGCGCCACGTGCGCGCAGAACATCCCCACCGGGTGACCGACCTGATCAACGACGACAGTAAGTACAACACCCTAACTGCTAAGCAACGGGATCTCCTCGAAGCCTTCCACAGTGGCCTCAAGGACGCCGACATTGCCAAACAAAATCAGGTGGCCGCCGCCACGGTCCGCCATCAAAAATTCACGTTCCGCGAAAAAGCCAAGCAGGCTCGCCTCTATCTGGCAATTTACGACAACGTTTTTGACCACCCCAATGCTCCAGAAGACCAGCTACTCACCGTTCCCGAACAACCGGGTAGCCTAGACGACCGCTTCATCATCACCCAGGCCGAGTATCAGCAAAACCTAAAACGCTACCTGACGACCTCTGGTGTTGGCATTCAGCTCAAACGGTGGCCGAAGAAGCAAAAGGCCGTCGTTGCCATTTTGTCACGAATCATTCAGGAAATCCCGCACGACCAACACTTCACAGAAGCCGAGATCACGGCCATCCTCAAACCAATTTTTGCCGACCACGCCATTTTGCGCCGGTCATTGATCGAATACGGCTATCTCGACCGGACCACCGATGGCACCGACTATTGGCGTGTCAGCACAAGGAGTTAATCATGAATCATAAAGAACTTATTCAACAATACAAAGCAACCCCCACATTTTACGGGGTCATTCAAATCAAGAATAACCAATCTGGCAAGACCTTCATCGACGTCACCCCGAACATCCACAACCGCTGGGGCTACTACCAGACCAATCTGAACGGTAACTTTTACCACGATACCGACCTGCAGGAAGATTGGAATCGGATGGGTGCCGCCGCCTTCAGCTACAGCGTTCTCTGGAAGAAGGACACGGCCGGGGTCGACCACCTGCGCCAGAAGTTAAAGGAACTCAAGCAAGAGTGGCTGGACAAGTGCCAGCCCGACTACAATTAAGGAGTTATCATGCCACTAAATACAACCGCAACACCGATTGACCTGGCAACTTGGTCTCGGCGCGACTACTTTTACTACTTTACAAAAATGATGCCGACCGGCTTTACGGTCAACGTCGACCTCGATATCACGGCGACTAAGACCTGGTTACGGGAACACGATTGCAAGTTCAATCCGGCCTACCTCTACCTTGTCTCGAAAGTGTTGACCAAGTTTCCCGAATTTCGGATTGGCCGAGAAAACGAGCAGCTTGTCCGGTATGACGTTCTCCACCCGTCCTACTCCATTTTTCATGAGGACGACCACACTATTTCCAACCTGTGGACCGCCTACGACCCGAGTTTTATAACGTTCTACCAGAACTATCTCGACGATGTTAAAACCTACGGCGACCAACACACCCCCGCCCCCAAACAGCCACAGAGCGCCAATCTGTACATGATTGGCAGCATTCCGTGGACCAACTTCACCAGCTACGTGCCGCTGCCATTCACACCGCTACAGACCTTCTTCCCGGTGATTCAGGCCGGCAAGTTCACTGAGCACGATGGCAAATGGACCATGCCCCTCTCCGTGACCACCCACCACGCGGTTGCGGACGGCTACCATGTCAGTCAGTTGCTGGCGATGATCCAAACGGCGTTTAGCGAACCTGGAGCGTGGCTAGGAGAATAGATTAGCGTAATTTGGCCGTACAGTGGTGCCTGAATTTTTCAGCTCATAAACGCAAAAAAAGTAGTTACCATCTGATAATTTCAGACGATAACTACTTTTTTAGTAAGTGCTAAATCCATTTGATATATTCTACATCGAATGAAACCTGTTGATACACCTGTTGCAGCTTCAGAATAAATCCTACGCATAACTAGTATCATGGTAGAAATCAACCGCAGTGCGACCAGTTCACACCAGTCTAGAATTACTCAGCCATACTGCTACTCTTATAAGCATGGTTCATCAGCGAACGCGTTTCGGTGAACTCATTCTCATCGTGCAGAACGACCGTGATAATCCGTTGCTTGCCTGCCATTTTACCAGTTCCAACGAAGCAGTACCCAGCTAATGGCGTGTAGCCGGTCTTCAAGCCGTCAACGTTCAGTGATGACTGAGCGTATTTCCGACCAGATAATAAGTTGTTGTAGTTGTAGCACAATTGGCCATCAACGGTCTTCGAGCCAACGGCACCATCGGTCAGGACACGTGGATAGTCCTTGATCAGGTGGCGGGCAATCAACGCGACATCCTTGGCCGAAACCATGTTGGCGTTGGCGCTCCCGTAGGCATAGCCGTAAGGACGGAGGTCACTATTTTCCAGCCCGGAAGCGGAGACAAAGTGAGCCTTGCCCAAGTTCCAGCTCTTGGCTTGTGCATTCATCTGCTGAATAAACTTGGCATTGCTACCGGCAACCCACTTGCCCAGAGCGATGGCGGCATTGTTCGATGAATCCAGTAGCGCGGCATCATACAGTTCCTTGACCGTGTACTTGTGGCCGGTATGGAAAACGAAGCCCCCAACCGATGAATTTTGACTCATTGAAATAAGGCCCCGACCACTGGTATCCACGACTTGATTCCATTTGGCCGTACTGCCATCGACCTTCTTCAGGACCAGGTAGAGGGTCATAATCTTGGAAACGGACGCGATTGGCCGAGCCGTATTGGCATTCTTAGACCAGACCGCTTTTCCCGTCGTATAGTTCATGGCAATCGCATTCTTGGCATATTTCAGACCAAACGGCGACTTGCCCTTCTTCAGGTAGCCATGCCAAACCCAACCCTTCACGCTGCCAGCCGAATTTTTCACATAATAGTAAACACCCTTGGAGTTACCATGCCGCAACGTGGCGTGCTTAGTCACGTACCAAGTCGTATAAGGATACGTCTTCAGGTTAGCAATTTTCTTGCTGTGTGACTGATTGTAAATGGCCCCACTCGTACTCTTCTTGTGATAAGCCGTCTTGGTCACCGACTTGCTAGAAACCGTGGTGTAGGTCGCGGCCTGTGCCGTTACCTGTGTGCCCACTGCTGTGCCGAGCGTCATGGCCAATAACAGCGCGACCAATGCGCCTTTAACTCTTGATAATCCCATAATGAATAGGTGTCCTCTCTTCTTTAAACCCTCGTTTTAAATGTCCATGAACTACACTACCACGCCAGTCAGGCGACAAACAAGGCCAATCCCCACTTTGTAACCTGCTTGTTGGGCTCGTAACCTAGCCGTAATCCATCGCTAGGCAGCGCAAACTAGTTGTCCTTTCGCCTTACCGGCCGCCAGATATGAGCTGGAACGGTGCGGACACAACTTGAAGCCTCGCAGACCACGAGTCTCCAAGCTTGGTCTTCTACTAAGCCAGCGGGAAGTTCACCCACTGACTAAGTAGAACGACGCGCCTGAGCTCATATCTGGCGACCTCTCGGCTTACATGGCAATTGTTTACTGACTAAACAGAATAACTGTAAAGATTCCAACAATTATCGTGACGGCATACAATCCGTTTTTTGCGTATGATCACCCACTTGTTCATTGTGACGGAGCTGACTAAAACCAGAAATAAATCGTACAAATCGCCTTTCAATACTAAGCTTATAACTGGCTACTCACCCCTTTTCATACTCTCACGTTGAGACGACTAATCCGCGCTGATAATGTTTTGGGAAACCATCTTTTTGCGGCTAAATCTATTAGAGACTCGATTCGATTATCGCCGTTAGCGGTTGCATTTCACCTGTAAATTGGTTACGCTAGGGGTAATCAAATACGACTGGGGTGCCATCGCGGCTGAGATCAAACCCATTGAACCTGCTCTGGTTAATACCAGCGAAGGGAACGCGTACTTTTAAGCTATCAATGAACCCCACTATTTTTTTAGTGGGGATTTTTTTCGTTTTGGTGACCCCAGTCGCCAAAAATTAGGAGGCATCATTCATGAAACGTTGGCATATCCGCGATATCATTCTGGTCACTATTCTAGCAATCTTTATGGGCGTCATTTTCTGGGTCATCGGGCCCCTCTACACGGTTTTAGCCGCAGCACTAGCCCCATTTGGTCTGTCGCCACTGGCAAATGAACTCTTACTGGGTATCTGGGTCATGGCTGGCCCCCTAGCCGGCTTTATCATTCGGATTCCCGGTGCCGCAACGTTAGGCGAATTACTGGGGGCCGTCGTTGAAATGTTTCTCGGCGGTATCTGGGGTGCCAGCACGCTGATTTCCGGGGTCGTCCAAGGCTTTGGGTCCGAATTGGGCTTCATCTTCACCGGCTACAAACGCTACAACTGGCCAACCTTGGTGCTCACTGCCTTGACCACCACGATTGTCACCTTCACTTGGGACCTGTTCCGGAGTGGCTACGCAGCCTACCACGTTCCATTTTTACTCCTGCTGTTCGCCGTTCGGTTCGCTTCCGTCTTCGTCTTCGGTGGCGTCTTGACCAAGTTGATCAACAACTTACTGGTCCGCGCCCACGTTTTACCTAACGCAACTCATTAATTGGAGGAACCTATTTGGCCACCGTAACTGTAAATTCACTCACATTCACTTACCCCCAGCGGCAACGGCCCGTCCTTGACGACTTATCCGTGACCTTCCCCGGGGGTAAGTTTTCCCTATTGACCGGTGTTTCCGGTGGCGGTAAGTCGACTTTACTGCGCCTAATTGCCGGTCTGACGCCCCTACCAGCACCAAACACGATTAGGTTTGACGGGGAAACACTCAGCGAGATTGCGCCCGGCAAACGGGCCGCGACCGTCGCCATGCTCTTTCAGGAACCTAGTACGCAGTTCACCATGGATACCGTGGTCAATGAACTGCGATTTGCACTGGAAAATCAACGGGTCGACCCAGCCGCCATGCCGGCCAAAATTGACACGGCACTGGATTTCATTGGTATCACTAACCTCAAGGACCGATCACTCATGGCCCTATCCGGTGGTGAACAACAGAAGGTCGCGCTGGCCATCATCGTTGCTATGGACAGCGACGTCATTTTGCTCGACGAACCCTTTGCCAGCATCGATCCGCCGACCCGACTGACATTGCTGCAAAAGTTGGTGGCGCTGTGCACCCAACGAGGAAAAACAATCATTTTAGCCGATCACGATTTGAGTGGCTATGACCAATGGGTCGACCATTTAGCCGTGCTAGATTCTGGCAAGGTGACCCTGTTGTCGGCCGACCAAACAAAACAGCGGTTCGCCGCCTTCACACCGGAACAGTTGCGCTTGACCCACGTCACGCAACCAAGTTCTGAATTGACCGTCTGCTTGCAGGGCGACCAATTGGGCATTGCGCAAGGCAAACGTCAACTGATTCAGCCCCAAGACCTCAGCTTCTTTGCCCATCAGGCAACGCTCATCACTGGTCCAAACGGGAGCGGCAAGTCCACGCTTTTTCGGGCGCTGGTTCGCTTGGGCAAGTATCAGGGAAACCTGACCTATGCTGGCACCAACATTCAAAAACTCTCCCGCAAACGGTATGCCCGTGAGGTCGGCCTGATGTTTCAATCGGCGACGGCCCAATTTCTAAACGTCACCGTGACCGAAGAACTGGACCTATCGCGCCGTTTCGGCAATGCCGACTACTTTACGGCCGCGCGCGTACAGGATCTATTGACGCAACTAAATCTAGCCGACCACGCCGAGCAGGTCATTTACTCGTTGAGCAGCGGCCAGCAAAAGAAGCTCCAGTTGCTCTGCATGTTGATCATGGCGCCGGACGTGCTTCTGTTGGACGAACCCTTGAAGGGCCTCGACTTTGCGTCCATTAAAGTCGTCATGCACATCCTGACCACGGTTCAACGCGACCTCAACTTGACACTGATCATGGTCAGTCATCAATTGAGCGGCCTGGATGACCTGATTACGCTGCACCTACATTTGGACCAACAACACTTAACGTATGAGGGGGCGGCAGAATGAATCCGAGTCTGAAATTAGCACTGATCGTCTTCATTGCACTCGAGGTTTCCTTCGCCCAGGTGTGGACGGTCAACGTGGTGTTGATCATCGTCAGTCTGATTCTTATGCTGGCCAACCACGTCTCGTTCAAGCGCCTGCTCTACCTGACACTAGTTCCCCTCTTCTTCTCTAGCACGCTGGTCTGGTCGCTGTCCTTACGGGGAAGCGCCTCACCCCATTTCTTGCTAGTCATCTTCACGCGGCTATTCGTCTACGTCTACATGGGCGGGCTCTTCACCCAGACGACGGACCCCCTGATGTTGACCCGCTCACTCGAACAAAACGCCAAGTTACCGTCTAAATTTGCCTATGGCTTTTTAGCGGCCTTCAACCTGATGCCCAAGATCAAAGCGGAAGTGGCGACCATTAAAGCGGCGGCCATGATGCGTGGTCAGGTCTTACATTTCTGGTCACCGCAGTTGTACTTTAAGGTCATCTTGGCGGCCATGAACTGGTCCGACCAACTCGCCGCTGCCATGACCTCGCACGGTTTTATCGAGGGCGCACCGCGAACGCACGCCATGACGATTTCCTTAGTGGCCCGTGACTGGTGGTTCTTTGGCGGAGCCCTATTACTGGTTCAGATTGGGCTCTTCTGTGGCTTACCCTAGACTTAATTAACACGATGTACTTTTGTAAAGGAGATCTTTCGATGTTTACTGACCAAGCCCATGCCGCGACCAAAGCCTGTTGGGACGCTTCTAAGCGCCATCCTTTCATTCAACAATTGCAAGCCGGCACGCTGCCCTTAGCCACCTTTCGCTATTATCTGATTCAGGACCACTACTACCTAAAGGAATTCGGCGCCATTCACGATCTCGCCGCCGACCAAAGTGATGATCCTTTAGTCGCCCAGCAGCTCCACGCCGGTGCGGAACATTTACGCCAAGGGGAAGTTGCCATTCGCCAGGAGTTCTTCGACCGTTTGAAAATTACACCGGCGGAAGTCGCCGCAACGCCAGTGGCTCCAACCGGCTACGCCTACACGAGTCACCTCTATCGGGAACTTCTGACACACGGTCCAGCTGGCGCGGTGGCGGGGCTCCTCCCTTGTTACTGGTTGTATGCCGAAATTGGCCAATCGTTAGCCAATCAAGGGTCACCCGTTTCCATTTATCAGGCTTGGATCGACACCTATAATGCCGACGACTACACCGGTAGTATGACGGATCAGCTGGCGCTGGCGAACCACGTGGCAACGCCAGAAAACACACCAGATTTGCTGGCCGCCTTTGAAAAAAGTAGCTGGTACGAACTTAATTTCTGGCAAATGGCCTTGGATCACGAGGATTGGTCATTACCCGAAACAGCCCCAGCGTCAGATTTTTCAACACCGCGGTAATGCGCTATAATTGAGGCACCGCAAGAGAGAAGGTGGTGTCGTTGATGAAAGCTTTACGACAGTTAACGTTCGTTCAATTTTTCGGCTACTTGGCCTTGGTTTTAGGTGTACTGATCGAGCTGTACGCGTTGTTTAACGGGTTGGGAACCCGTGGGAGTGGCGATGACATGTTTGGTGGTGCGGTCGTCTTAGGACTGGCCGTGGCATTCATTCACAGTGAGCACCTGCCCTTCACGCTTGGTATGATTGGTTTGAGTACGTTGGGCTTTGCTTACTTCACGTTCATCCACACCCACGCTTGGTTATGGACGATTGTCATTGGAATTGCCGTGGCGGCGTTTCTCGTCTACTTCTTCGGCATTCGTAGTGACATTCGTAAGAATCAGAGTGAGTGGTTTCATTTCTAAATCAGTTTATGTGGGGCGCTAAACGGCTGTTTGGTCGGTTAGCGTCTTTTTATGTAAATCAAAACCACTGTCGTTACGCAAGCTTGATTCGCTTGGTTGCTGACAGTGGCTTTTGATCATTTGCGATGAGCACAATTGGCTCTAGCCTAGATCGTTAAACTCGTTCTTTGCCCACGACATCCCAATCCTGGCAGCTTCCAAAACGTGTTCCACGGGGCAACTCCCTCCGCTTAACCCCAATAAGCACCGGACCGAGTCCCTCGGTCGGGCACTTATTGACGTTAATGCTCAGGAGTTAACCGCCCCGTTCCACACTCTCTACACAAAGAAAATCAGGCCAGCCCGAGGGCTGACCTGACTTCCTGCTTGATAAACTACAAGTGACTGTAGTCATGTAATCATTATGATTACCATCGATTAAGTGAAACAGCCGGTTGCCCGACTTCGGGGCGGAAATAGATTCCGCAAGTTATTCCGCTGATGCTGGGTGCGGATGCACATGAGTCGCTGACTTCACGATTCGTGGCTGAGTATTTGATTGGGTGATTGTTCTCTTCCCCATTGTAAACCATGACAGGCCACTAATCACTGCTAATAATATCACGGCCGTTGCCAGAGTCCCAATGACGCGCTTTAAATTCATCCTGTCACCTCACTAATTAGCTTAACGACTAAACCTAACAACTAGCTTAATCGTTTACTATCACAAAACGGTAACAGAAATAAAAAATTGTGTTAACAATTACGCTAAAGAAATTTAACAGTCAGCGCGCCAATTATCATATTGGATATTAGTTTACGCAATTTTCCGCCGTTCATCAAGTAAAATCGGAAAAAAGTTCCAGATATCGGGACTAATTTCGCCGCTTTTTAAAAAGTTTAGTATAATGAACTTAAGCAGTCATTAGGATTTACCATTTGGAGGGATATTAAATGAGTCAAGAATTAAGTGATTTGGCTGAAGCAATCATCGCCTACCAAAAGAAGTACGACAAAACTGACGGTGAAATGGCGTTTGGGTCGCGGGTTTCCGTTGAACGGTTCCACGCGATCAAGACCGGTGAGTTAGATCCCACCAGTGATGAACAAAGTTCCCTGAAGAGTTTCATCTCCACCAAGCCTTAACGAACAACGGGACCTGAGAACAATTTCTCAGGTCCTTGTGGGAGGTCATGACCAACGTCATGGCCTCTTTTGTATCTTCAAGTGCTTATAGCTGGCTCGACTTAACCCTGCTAACCACCATTTGTCGCACGCTTTTCTAATCCACCAAGTTCGCCCAGGCCGTTCTGTAGGCTGTAGCTGTCGCGTCATCGAACGCCACTAACCGCACTCGTTCTAGCGTGGTGGTGTGGCCCAAGACGGTCGCAATCGTCTGCGTCGCAACGGCCGCCGCTTCGTCCAACGGATAGCCATACACGCCGGTACTGATCGACGGAAAATCGACCGTCCGACAATCGTGTTCCATTGCAACCTTGAGGCTATTCCGGTAACAGTTTGCCAGCAGTTCGGCCTCGTGTTCCTGACCGCCATGCCAAACGGGACCCGGCGTGTGGATCACCCATTTGGCGGGCAACTTAAAGCCCGGCGTGATGCGTGCTTCACCAGTTGGACAACCGTTAAACGGCACACACGCCTCAAACAACTCGGGGCCCGCCGCTCGATGAATCGCGCCGTCGACACCGCCGCCACCTAAGAGCGTCGTGTTGGCCGCATTAACGATGGCGTCGACCTGACTCAGGGTGATGTCACCCCGCAAAACCGTAAACTCTGCCATGTGATTACTCCTTTGACCACGGCCAATGCCACCGTTTCTTGGGCGCTGAGTCCCCGTCACGGTCGTGTAGCCGCTTCATCCCCTCGCGGTACGGATTGGCGTACAACGAAGATAAGTTCAATTTCTGCGCAGACTTAGCCGGCGCACTCGATTGTCTGTACGGCGCTAAGTCCGTCTGGCACTGGGGGCAAACGGTATCGCTTGGCGTGACCGCCGCACCACAGTGGGGACAAAATTTCAATTCACTCGTCGCCATCCGTTTCCCTCCTATCTGCGCCGTTGTTGGTGCGTTTGATTCCGTTCTAAGTTTTTTTCGCGCGTTGCCGCCGCTTGTTTCTCAGCAGCGATGCGTTGCTTTTCCTGTTCGACGGCGCGCTGTTTGACAGCGGCCGCCTTTTCTTGTTCGGCTAATTTACGTTTGGCCTGACTGCGGTAGCTAAAGTAACTCCATGCCCCCACAGCGACCAGCGCCAGCACGATTTGGAGTGGCACTAAGGCCCAGTTCGGGTGCTTGGTAAAGAAGCCATCATAGACGATCAACAAAACGGACATCGCGCCCACGACAGAAAGAGTGTCGCGTATCCAGCGCGGAAGCTTGTGCCACTGCATCTTGTCAACTCCTTATGTAGGGAACCCGGCAAACACCCGGATTCCGATTCAACGACTATAGGTCGCCTTCAACTCGTAATTGGCGTTCAACGAGGTAGGCGTCCAAATAGCCAAACGCAATTTCATCGACGTCGGTAATTCGGTATACTTGGCCAACTTGGTCCAATTGATTGTCTTCGACCTCATGGAAAATGAACCGTTCACCGCCGACCTGACTGGGATACCCCAGTTGATTACTGCCGTCATGCAGCTTCAGGCGCACAATCGTCCGGAACGTTGCGGCCTGCGTCAACCGGGCGGTAAATTGATCCACCGTCGGATCGAACAGCCGCTCATCATTCAACACGGGCTGAATCTGATGCTGACGCGACCGGTTGAGCAGTGAGAACAAACGCATCGTTTGCAGGTAATCCGATTCGATCACCACCGCGTGAATCTCTGCCAACCGCATGACCGTGTAGCCACCGAATTGACCAGTCATGTCGACCAGATTCATGATGACCGCATCGTCCGTCACCACGTTGATCCGACCAACAAAGAACAGGTCCTGATCTTGTTCCGGTACCAAGGCAACGAGTGGGTCCTTGCCCGCTAATTGCTGCAAGGTATCCGGAATCTGTTCTGGGTCTTCGACGTTGACGGGTTCAACGTGCTTGAGCCGCTGTAGCCGGGTCGCCGCGATCCCTTGAAGGGTTAACTCCTGGCCTTGGAATTCTAAGACCTGGATATCGTCCGGCTTCAATTTAAGCTCTGGTTGGTCACTATAATCAAACTTATTTAACAACTGCACGGTGATCTGATCAGCAGCGACCGCCGTGACTAAGCCTTCGTAAAAATGGTCATCGTTGGCCATGACTAACATGACGACCAGATGATCGACCCAAGCGTGGCTCAGCACCTGCCGCCGTAAGTCCCGCCGTTCGTCAAAGTGGAGCGTTAAGCCGCCTGCCTTGATAAAGGCCTCATCCTTAGCGGTCTGAATCCGAAAAGCCATGTTGTCGAGGTCATCGCTGGAGAACTCGACTTCATCGATCACGTCCAGTGCCAGGAAAACCGCACCGTCTGGCAATCCGTAGTCATCATACGTGGCAAGGATAATGCCAGTATCGCTGACCGTCGTCACGTAGCCGGTGTACACGACCTCTTGGTTCGTTTGGTAAACGTTGACCAGTAACTGCTGGGCCAATGCCCGGTTTAAATCATTCACAATTGAATTCACATGACGACCCCCTTTATCTTATCTGAAAATCTTACCATATATTGACCGAAATAGCCCGTCAAGGCAGTTGTCATCCCATTAAGAAACAGCGGTGCTTAAAAACTGTTTCAAGTCATCGTCCTGCAGACCGGCGCTGAGGCCGACCAGAAGCTTGATCCGCGCTTTTTGCCCGTTCAAGCCTTGGCACAGCATCAGTCCCATCTTCCGCAGTTCGATACCACCACCCTGATAGTCATAAATATCCTCGGCGACGCCATTATAACACCGCGACACCAGAACTAAAGGAATCTGCCGGTCTAACAGGCGTTGAATTGCGGGTAACGTTTGGGGTGGTAAATTCCCGGCGCCCAAGCCTTCGATGACGACCCCTGCCGTCTGGTCGTTATCGAGGAAATCGAACAAACTCCCGTCCATCCCAGCATACGCCTTGATCAGGTAAACGTGGTCGATGACGTGATCAATATCACAGGTGTCCTGGTTGATCAGTTTCTGGAAATAAACGGCGTGGTCCTTCGCCACGATTCCGATAGGGCCAAAAGTCGGCGTGCGGAACGTGGCCACGTTGGTCGTATGCGTCTTGGTCACGTAACGGGCCGTGTGAATCTCATCGTTCATGACGACCATGGCGCCATTACCGCGAGAAGCGTCGTCTGCGGCCACTTCGATAGCGGAACGGAAGTTGTATAAGCCATCGGTCCCAACCTCGTTAGATGAGCGCATAGCCCCCGTCACGACAACGGGAATGGTGTTCGGTAGGGTCAGGTCCAGAAAATAGGCCGTTTCTTCCAGCGTATCCGTCCCGTGGGTGATGACCACGCCATCGATGCCGTCTTTCTCGGCCTGGTCGATGCGCTGCTTGATCTTCAACATCTCCACCGGCGTCATGTGCGGTGAGGGCAAGTTGAACATTTCATCAGTGATCAACTGCACCCGCCCAGCCAAAATGGTTTCTTCTTGAGCAATCGGGTTCTTGGCGTTAGGGACAACTTCCCCCTGGTCGTTTTGCGACATGGAAATGGTACCGCCAGTATGAATGGCTAAAATTTTCTTCACGATCTATCCAGCTTCTTTCATGGTTTAATTTTATTTTTTGGCAATAGTAATTGGATTGACTAAACCTGGTCGCACTGCGGCTGCCAGGGATTCCGCCTGCCGTGGGGACGCTCCGGACTGAGGCGAAAGGTTTGACAACGCGGCTGGCTACATCCCTGGCCTCCTCCTGCTAAGATTGTACGCTTCCGTGACACATCATTATACTGACCACTCCCCCGGTCAATCTAATAGTCAATGTGCTACCCAAACGACCGGTGCCATCAAGCACCGACGTCAGCCGAGAGGTCGGCAGATATGGGCTCAGGCGCGTCGTTCTGCTTGGTCGGCGTTTCTGGCCGGCTTAGCAGAAAACCAATCTTGAAGACTCGGCACTTGCGAGGCTTCAAGTTGTGTTCGCACCGTTCCAGCCCATATCTGCCGGCCGGTAAGGCGCTGGCAAACACCATGTTGCCTGACACAACTACTAAAAAATAATTGGGTACCCACATTGTACCCTAAGTTGCGGTACAATTTAGTTAGAATTCGGAGAGGATGAAACGAGATGTCAAAAAAAGAAGATTCCGACAAAGTCTATATCCCCGGGCCGCACATCCATCCCAAGAAATATAGTTCATCGGGTGGTTTGGCCGACTGGGGCCCACTGTTGACCTGGTTCAACGGTCTTTTCAAATCGCTCTGGCACAAAATCAAAAAATGACCGACCGTGTTGTCATTTTCATTTCACAGTGGTAAAGTAAGTGACATTCCAATTAAAAAAATAAGTGATTGCCTATATAATGCCAAGATAAGGTTGGCGAGTTTCTACCCAGAGCCGTAAACTCTGGACTATAAGCAAATTGAGGACGAAACTCTTTTTGCCGATGAAAAGAGTTCGTCGGTAAAGGTTTCAGTAGCTCTCTTTTTGCAAAGGGAGCTTTTTGTTTTCAAAAAATTACCTTGGCGGCGTATGGACATCACGAGAAGGAGGACCTTTTCTTGCAGTCCACAAAGTCCGCAACATCAGCTTCATCATCAGATAACACGCCGTCGCTTCCCATGTGGCGCGCGGCCATTCTCGGGTTTCAGCATTTATTAGCCATGTATTCTGGTGATGTCATTGTCCCCTTACTGATTGGGGGTGCGCTTCATTTTAACGCCATGCAGATGGCCTACTTGATCAGTGCGGATATCTTTATGTGTGGGGTTGCAACCCTTCTACAGTTAAAACGAACACCGTTGACCGGGATCGGTCTTCCCGTGGTACTCGGCTGTGCGGTTCAAGCCGTGACGCCGTTGAGCGCCATCGGAAATCAATACGGTGTTGGTGTGATGTATGGCGCGATTATTAGTGCCGGAATCTTCATCTTGCTCATCTCTGGCTGGTTCTCGAAAATCAAGAACTTCTTCCCGCCAGTGGTGACCGGGTCGCTGATTACGATCATCGGTTTCACGCTGATTCCCGTTGGTTTTCAGGACCTCGGGGGTGGCGATGCAACGGCCAAGAATTTCGGTGATCCCAAGATGTTACTGGTCGGTTTCTTGACCATGGGCATCATCCTCGGTCTCAATGCCTTTGCCAAGGGCTTCTTGAAGTCATTGGCTATCCTGGCCGGTATCTTGATTGGCACCTTAATTGCCAGTGCACTCGGCATGGTGTCACTAAAGGCCGTGGGCCAGGCCAGTTGGTTCCATTTGCCCCAATTCTTCTACTTCGGTACGCCCAAGTTCGAATGGTCGTCCATCCTGACCATGATTCTGGTCTCACTGACGACCATGGTGGAATCGACCGGCGTCTTCTTCGCCCTGGGAGAAATCACGGGTCACAAGATTGAGGCCAAAGACCTGAAACGCGGCTACCGAGCGGAAGGCATCGCCGTTATCCTCGGTGGCCTCTTCAACACGTTCCCCTATTCCACCTTCTCCGAAAACGTTGGGGTCGTTCAACTTTCTGGTGTGAAGACCCGTAAGCCGCTCTATTTCTCAGCACTATTCCTAATGCTGCTGGGCCTCTTGCCCAAAATCGGAGCGTTGGCCACGGTCATCCCCAACGCCGTATTGGGCGGCGCCATGATCGTCATGTTTGGGATGGTTGGCGTGCAAGGCATTCGGATGCTTCAACAGGTCGATTTCAAGGACAACAATAACCTATTAGTTTCTGCCATTTCCATTGGCCTCGGCTTAGGCGTCACGGTCTACCCGCAGATTTTCCAAGCCCTCCCCCAATCCGTTCAGATCATCATGAACAACGGGGTCGTCATTGGGAGTTTTTCCGCCGTACTGCTCAACATCATCTTCAACATGCGGCCCGGTCGCGTTACAGCCCGTGCGCAAGCACAGGTCAATAGCGACGCTCAGCCACAATCTAAAAATTAAAAAATAAATCAAACTACCGATCAGGCCCCTTTGCCTTGACCGGCAGTTTTTGTCTCTCGCGGTCTGAGTGAACCTAATGTGCAACATGACATTAACCTTACAAAGTCCCGAGCTGTCTTTAGTTTCACTACCATGTTCGCGTATAATGAGGACTATCAACGTGATAGGAGAATTGCCATGCTAAGCATTCAACATATCAGTAAGGAATTTGGTTCCGTTAAGGCGTTAAACGATGTTAGTTTTGACGTGCCTAATGGCCAGATTATGGGCTTGATCGGCCAAAATGGGGCCGGTAAGTCCACGACCTTCCACAGTATTTTAAACTTTATTGACTACGGCGGCAGTATTCAATGGCAAGGCCACCCGCTGTCCGCCACTGACTTTGACCACATCGGCTACCTGCCTGAAGAACGTAGTCTGATGACGAAATTGACCATTGAACAACAAATCGTTTACTTAGCGCGCCTGAAGGGCCAATCGGCTAAGGTCATTCGGCCACAGATCGACGATTGGCTGGAACGTTTCGCCGTTAAGGGGACCCGGAAAAGTAAAATCAATGACCTTTCTAAAGGGAATCAGCAAAAGGTCCAACTCATCTGTACTTTGATCCATCAACCCGACCTGTTGATTCTGGACGAACCGTTTAGTGGCCTCGATCCAGTCAACGCCGACCTCTTAAAACAGGCCGTGCTTGCGGCTAAGGACCGCGGCGCCGCCATCATCTTCTCTAGCCACGACATGGAACACGTCACGGCGTTGTGCGACCAACTCGTCATGCTGCGTAAGGGCGACGTGGTCTTACATGGCAACCTCGACGATGTGCGCGACCAATTCGGCAAGACGGAGCTCTTCGTCACGACCGATTGGACCGCTGAACACCTCCAGGCCCTTGCCGGCGTTGGCAGCGTGACTGACCGCCACAACCACCGTTACGTCCTTCATCTGACCGATGCCAGCGCGGGTCCAGCGATTTTTGACGCCCTCACGCAGGGCCACTACATCGAAGAATTTAGTCAACAGCCGCCGACTCTGGATGAGATTTTCCGTTTGAAAGTGGGTGAAGAACATGTCTAAAACCTGGATTGTCACATTTGAAACCTACTTGCGGCAGATTAAGTCTTGGAGCTTTCTGTTTATGGTGTTGGGCCCATTTCTGATGATTGCCGTGACTGTCGGCATCAGCTACGTCAGTGCCAACAGCAGTAGCAGTAGCCATCAGGTGGCCGTTATCAGTGACTCGGCGGTCCTCCGTAAGAGCTATCTGCAACAACATCAGTCGGGCATCAATACCAAGATCACCACGACGGCTAAGGCCAAAAAGGCTGTGAAAGCCAACCACCTTGCTGGCTACCTCACCCTGGACGCCAGCGGTACGCAACTCCGCGGCGACTACCATGGGAGCACAGCTATGGACAGCGGTCTCAAGGCGAAGGTCCAAAACTTTTTGCTGCAATATCAACAGCTCAAGAACTATCAAACGGCCAAACTCACGCCCAAGCAACAACAGGCCCTCGCTCAAACACCGGTCCTGAAACAACACATTGCGGCTAAAACTGGAACAAGTAATTTAGTCAAGACACTCTCTTTTTGGGTGTTAATCACCATGATCTACATTATCTTAATCACTTACTCCACCATCGCAGCACAGGAAATTGCGTCCGATAAAGGGACCAAAATTATGGAAATCATTTTCTCAAGTACCACGGCTACCAGCTACTTCATTGGCAAAATCACAGGAATCCTGTTGGTTATTGTGACGCAAATTGTCATCTACATTTGCGGGGGCTGGCTAGGATACACGATTGCCATGCAAAATGCGGGGATCAAGAAACTCGTGTTGGCCAATCAATCCTTGGTCAAGGGTATTTTCCATAATTTATTTAATCTGAATCTGCTCTATGTCCTACTGGGCGTGGTCATTTACACCATTCTTGCCGCCTACAGTGGCGCGCTAGTTGCAAAGGCCGAGGACGCTTCCAAAGCCGCCCAACCAGTCATCATGCTCAGCATGGCCGGTTTCTTCATTGCCCTGCCCTTCCAGAATAATCTGGACGCGGTACTTGTGAAGATTCTGTCCTACGTGCCTTTCTTCTCGTCATACTTCATGCCGATGCGCATCATCAATGGCACAGCGGGTCTTGGCGAACAGATTGGCTCACTAGCAATTCTGTTAGTCGCGATTGGTCTGTTCGCTCTCTACATTGGTCGCCAGTACCAACGACTCATGCTTCAGACCGACAGCAAAAACATTTGGCAACACTTGTTTCACAGTCGCCGTCGTTCGTAAGCTAACCAACTTACCCATTAACATTCTGCGCGAACGTGCTATAATTAATGGGTAAGTTTTGGGCCCTTAGCTCAGTTGGGAGAGCGCCTGCTTCGCATGCAGGAGGTCGTCGGTTCAAATCCGGTAGGGTCCATTGGATAGATTTCAGAGAAAAATAATAGGTGTCAATACACGGCTATTAAACGATTCTTGTTTAAAGGTATTCTGTGAGTAGTTGCTGAGTGGCATTTGAATTGGCATTTTATTTATAACCGTTGAGGCACTAAAAATAGAGAGTGAGCTGAAAATTCAGCTCACTCTCTATTTTTGATGACCTGGCTACTTCCACCAACTAGCATGGCAGTACTAGTCACCTAACCAACAAAACCCGTTTCTAAAATCTAATGACTACTTTTCCCTTGGGATGTCCATTAGAGACATAGTCGATTGCCTGATTAATATCTGCTAGTTTGAATTCGGTTGGGTCGACCGCTGGTTGGATATTGTTTTCTTCGACAATTTTAGTAATCTTCTTCAGTTGCTCGCCATCGCCTCTAACGAAAATAAACCGATAATCAGTGCCTACTTGTTTAGCCTTCCTATCGATGCCACTACCTGCAATCCCGAATAATACCGTTTTCCAAAATGGCATATTGTGGTCCTTGGCAAACTGTCGATTAGGCGGCATGATCAATGACAATAATCTACCGCCCGGCTTCAAAACCTGTAATTCGTGGTCCAGTTCCTTTTTGCCAACGGTATCAATAACATAATCAACTGGCTCAAGATGCTCCCAATAGTTTTGCTGCCGATAATCAAAATATTGCTCTGCTCCCATATCAATGGCCGACTGCTTCGAGCGCGCATTCCCGCTAACCATGACTCTCAATCCCATCTCTTTTGCAATCGGAATAGCCATTTGTCCAAACGAACCCGAACCACCAGGAATCATCACGCTTTCTCCAGGCTGTGCTGCTAACTCTTCGGTCAATCCCTGATACGCCGTTAATCCCGTTAATGGAACCGCAGCGCTATGAACAAAATCTAGACCTGTTGGCTTCTTGGCCACTGCGTGATAGTCGATGACCACATATTCCGCAAAAGCACCAATTTTTTCTAATGGCAAACGTGAATATACTTCATCGCCAGCTTTAAATTCTTTGACACTTTTACCAACTGATTCGACGACACCTGACAACTCATTTCCGGTCGTCAATGGCAACGAATATTTTTCCATCAACTTCAGATAGCCTATCCCAATTAACCTTTCCAATGGATTGACAGCAGCTGCCTTTACCTTGACCAATACTTCATTCTCAGTAGGGGTTGGTATTGGGATATCCTTAACAACCAATTTAAAATTCTTGTCATATTTCAGTAATTGAGCAGCTTGCACGTAGATTCTCCTTTGAAGTGTAATCAGATTATTTTAGTCATGTTTTAATTTGAAACCATCTTATAATTCCAAGTTACAAAAGTCAAATAAAGTTACTTTTAAACTTTGTTCGCTCTAAAAATAGCGCCCATTTTGTTACTAATTTTATAATCCGAGAAATCACAGACTATTGACGTTTCAACCCTATTATCGATATTTTTACTAAAGTGATTATCTTCACACCAGTGGTATAATCAGCCAAGACTTTTGTGTTAGCGCCCGCTTCTAGATGTTTTATTCCTTCATAACCGAGACAACGTCTAAACCAGCAACCGGGGTAATTGTTTTCTCCAATTAACTACCATTCCATATAACTGTTTTATGTTATTATTGATTTATTAATGAAACACGCGACCGCGTCCGCTTCTTCGGGTTTATTTCCACATCCCCCTGCCACGGCCAATGTGTATGGATAGGAGCCCCCTTTATGAATCAAACACACACACCAACCACGACCAAAGTCCATTACAAGCTCTACAAGGCCGGTAAATTTTGGCTAGTTGGCACTTTAGCTACGGTAACCTTGGTAGCTGGTTTGGCGGTTACCCAACCAGCTAGCGCGAATACTAACGATGAAGGTAGTTCCTCAGAAAGTTCTGCAACCGCTGACATTAGCAGCACGCCAGCTCACAC
This sequence comes from Levilactobacillus andaensis, assembly GCF_016861695.1. Taxonomy (GTDB): domain Bacteria; phylum Bacillota; class Bacilli; order Lactobacillales; family Lactobacillaceae; genus Levilactobacillus; species Levilactobacillus andaensis. The sequence goes on from NZ_BOLP01000004.1 coordinate 396,056, forward strand.
CGCGACACTTTCTTCCAGTTCTGCCTCATCAACCAGCGACTCAACGACTACTACATCTAGTAACGATACGACCGAGACGGATCGTAATGTCACACAGTCCAGCAGCGCCAACGAAACGAATAGCACTGACAACAACACAACTAGTGAAGAAAATTCATCCTCTATCAAGAGTGGTTCCTCACAAGAATCAACGTCAAGTGTACCCAGCGCCAATACTAGTTCTGTAAACAATGATGTCACTGCCACCGCTACTGACAATCCAACCAACATTTCTCCAAAAACAGTCACCGCGGAAAAGACTGCATCAACGACCAATCAAACCGCAGTGTTAGCGACTAGCGGATTGGCTGCCAAGAAGTCAGTCAATCAGTTGATGCAAGCTCGCCTTGCCCCTACATCTCTAAAGCACACTGCGGTCTCCCCCGTCGCCGAATCGATGACCGATACAGCTACAGATACAGATACCACTACGGATACAGCAATAACTGCCCCCAAACTTCCAGATGCCCCTTTTATCAATAACTTTTACATCATCGCCAAGGGTAAGTATGTTCTCTACAATGCCAAAGCTTCGGCCAACGTTTACCCCTACGTTGTCACAAACTACACACGTAACGGTATCACGACTATTCAGCCCTACGAATTAGGTATTCAACTGTTTGGGTTCTACGTCATTTTGCCTCAACATATTTCTGGTGATGTCCAGGAATTTCAGACGGCCGCCGATACTTACGTCGCCGACATGCAGAAATATACGTTACCAGACGCAGAGGGCGTCCAGCAACACGTATACGATATCAATAAGATTACCGTTGCTAGCTTAGGTCTCACCAACGATGGTACCAACCGCCAAGTTTATTACTTCAGACCAAATGACGGGGCAAACATTGTCACGGTTCCTAGTACCACCCCTTCTCAACTTCATCAACCCACCTTACACTTACCCATTTCCACCGGAACCGATGCAAATGGTGCCTTGCCCCCCGTCCAAATCAACGCTCCAAAAGGTACTGCCACAACCATGGCCGAATACATTGCGTCTGCCAAAAGCTATGATATTTTATTTGCCGGGGCTAACCATTATGGCGCGTTAAATCCCAAACTTGGCGGCTATGCATCGATTGCAACGAGTGACCTCATCACTAATGCACCCGATGAGTATATGGTAGGCGAAATTCCAAACTTGGATGGTGTAACGACTACTTGGGCACATACCCTTACCTATATACATGTCCCCGTAACTGACACCTATAACGTGGTAGATGCCACTGGGGCCCTAATCAAGCGCTTCACGGTGACGGCCCAAGACGGCACCACCTATGAACGCACCGGATTAACGGACACCATTTCTAGTTTGGCCGCAACCACTGCGACTAATTCTGGCACTGCTGCCCCCCTGACCAATCAGAACTATTGGGGAGGCTCAATTTCAATTACTTCTACCACAACTAATACGCCCGGCACTCCGACTCAAGAGATGACGTTCACGCCAACCACACTTGAGGTTTCAAGTGACACCAGCAGTGCTCCCGGCAACACGTATACCGTTACATTAGATCCAATCAAGACCGCCTTAATTCCCCAAGGTTTAACCATAACTGCCGGGAAGAAATGGGATCCAGCAGATACCCTAACTGGGACGTCGCCGGATGGGAGTGCTTTAGCCGTTGACGACGCTATTAACGGCAACACAGCCAAAACTCTCGGTTCATTGTCCTACACGATTACGGATACCAGCAACAATGCGGTGGTTGATGAAAAAGCGCTACAAACGGCTGGAACCTACGCTATTAACTATTCTTATTCGGACATTCAAGGAAACACAACGCCCGCAACTGCAACGATTCACGTCAAGGCTAATTTAGCAGCCATGACCGTCACGTCACCAGCAGATTCACTAGTTCCTGGTACCACTTGGGACCCTAGCTCAGCCATTACTGGCAGCCTGACAGACGCCCAAGGACAAAGCGTCGACGTTGCGACAGCATTAGCCGATGGATCGCTAACAATCACCGATAGCAACGGTAATTCCGTCACATCCCCAGTGGCTTATGACAAAGTTGGGTCCTACCCGTTCATTTATACGTATACCTCCGGTGGCAAGACGTTGACCGATACCGCGACCGTCCAAGTCACCAGTCAAGCAGCCATGGCCGTTCAACCAACGCCTTCGTTAACTGCTGACACCACTTGGACACCCAGTTCAGCTATTTCAGCCCTAAAGGATGCGCAGGGCAAGGACGTTGACGTTGCCACGGCCCTAGCTGATGGCACGTTAACCATTACCGACAGCGAGGGTAATCCAGCCCCAACGTCCTATGACACGGTTGGTTCGTACCTCCTCACCTACACCTATACTGATAAGTCTGGTGGACCGACCCTGACCGAAACCGTGGTAGTTGACGTCACGACTCAAGCCGCTATAACCGTTGCACAGCCAATGACGCCACTGGCACCTGGGTTCACACCTAGCACCCTCGTCACAACGCTGACAGATGCTCAGGGCAATAACGTTGACGTTGCTAAGGCATTAACCGATGGCACATTAACCATTACCGATATCGATGGCAACCCCGCCTCAACGTCCTATGATCGGGTTGGTTCGTATCCGCTCTCTTATACGTATACTGCCAACGGTAAAACGCTGACTGACACTGTGACTGTTCAAATAGCTAGTGAAGCTGCCATGACCGTTCAGCCAACGACTTCGTTAACTGCTGACACCACTTGGACACCCAGCTCAGCTATTTCAACCCTAACGGATGCGCAGGGTCAAGACGTTGACATTACCCAAGCACTGGCTGATGGTTCATTAACCATTTTAGATAGCAACGGCAACCCCGCACCAACCTCCTATGATACGCTTGGTTCATACACGCTCACCTACACTTACAAGGACAAGTCTGGCGGACCAGATCTAACTGAAAAAGTGACCGTTAACGTAGATAGTCAGGCCACCATGGCACTCACACAGTCAACAGTTTCATTAACTCCTGGCACCGTTTGGAATCCCAGTTCAGTCGTTACTGGCTTGACAGATGCGCAGGGGAATAGCGTTGATGTGGTCAAAGCATTGGCCGATGGGTCCCTAACGATTACCGATAGCAACGGTCAGTCTGCCCCAACGTCCTATAACACGGTTGGCTCATACCCCCTTACTTATACGTATACTGCTAATGGTAAGCAGACGACTAGTATCGTGACGGTCGACGTCACTAGTAATGCTGTCATGACTGTTCAACCAACGACCTCATTAACCGCTGGTACTACTTGGAATCCCAGCTCAGCCATTACAACACTGAAAGACGCTGACGGAAATGATATTGATGTTGCTACGGCACTAGCCGATGGTACATTGACCATTACAGACAGCAATAACAACTTGATGACGTCCGCCACACGCTATGACACAGTTGGGTCATACCCTATCACCTATACCTACAAAGATAAGTCTGGTGGGCCAACGCTGACTAAAAATATGACGGTTCAAGTAACTGCAAACCAAGCCGCTCTAACCGTCACACAGCCAGTAGACCCACTAATTCCCGGTGCCACTTGGAAGCCTAGTTCGGTCGTTTCAGAGTTAAAAGACGCACAAGGAAACGACATTGACGTTGCGAAAGCATTAGCTGATGGCACGTTGACAATCGAGGATGGCGATGGTAATCCTGTAGCATCCTCGGTATCCTATAGTAAAGCGGGAACCTACCCACTTATTTATACGTATACCGCCGACGGTAAGACGTTGACCAAGGCCGTGACCGTTCAAGTCATCAGTAAGGCTGATATGAGTGTTACGCAACCAGCGACGCCACTAGCGCCTGGCACCACCTGGAATCCTAGCTCAGCTATTTCAGAGTTGAAGGATGCTCAAGGAAACGATGTCGATGTTGCCAAAGCCTTAGCTGATGGCACGTTAACCATTGAAGACAGCAACGGTAATCTCGTCTCATCTTCAATCATCTATGACCAAGCGGGCTCCTACCCACTCACTTATACGTATACTGCTGATGGCAAAACGGTGACTAAGACTGTAACCGTTCAAGTCACTACGCCACAGGTAACTGATCAGACTGACATGACCGTCACGCAACCAACGACGCCGTTAACTCCCGGAACGACTTGGAATCCTAGCTCAATTGTTTCAGAGCTGAAGGATGCTCAAGGAAACGATGTCGATGTTACTAAGGCACTGGCCGATGGTACGTTAACCATTGAAGACGGCAACGGTAATCTCGTCTCATCTTCAATCATCTATGACCAAGCTGGCTCCTACCCACTCACTTATACGTATACTGCTGATGGTAAAACGGTGACTAAGACTGTGACCATTCAAGTCGCTATGCCCCAGGTAACCGATCAGTCTAACATGACCGTCGAACAACCAACGACACCGTTAACTCCTGGGACTACTTGGAATCCTAGTTCAGCAGTTACCTTGAAGGATACTCAGGGGAATAGTGTAGACGTTACTAAGGCACTGACCGATGGTGTATTAACTATCACAGACGGTGACGGCAATCTCGTCACATCTTCAGTCGCCTATGACAAAGCCGGCTCCTACCCGTTCACTTATACGTACACGGTTGACGGGAAAACGTTGACTCGGACTGTGACCGTTCAAGTCACTACGCCACAGGTAACTGATCAGACCGACATGACCATCACACAACCAACCGCGCCGTTAACTCCTGGCACCGCTTGGAATCCTAGCTCAGTCATTTCAGGATTAAAAGATGCTCAAGGAAATAGCGTTGACGTTACCACAGCTTTAGCTGACGGATCATTAGCTATCACAGACGCCGATGGTAACCTAGTCACATCTTCAGTGTCCTATAACAAGGTTGGCTCTTACCCGCTCACTTATACGTACACGGCTAGTGGCAAAACACTAACCAATACCGTAACCGTTCAAGTGGCCGGCCAAGCATCTATGACCGTCATTCAACCAACGACCACGGTAACTGCTGGGACTACCTGGAATCCAGTCGGGAACCTGACTAACATTACGACTGCTAATGGAACAACTATTGTTCCGGCAACCGCCTTAGCTGATAAATCCTTAAAGGTGGCCGTTACAGATACGGTTGGTAATCTCGTCACGGTTGATTCTTCAACTAAACCAGGGACCTACACCGTTACTTACACGTATCAGGACCCAGCGGGTGGCGACCCGATTACACAAACTGCCATCTTAACCATCACCGCGGCACCAACGACTGGTGGTTCCAGTACCAATACTGGTTCTGAGACTAATACCGGTACAACCACGCCAGACAATGGTGGCACGCCAACGATTCCGACGAAACCAGTCGCTCCGGCCAAAACGACCAAACCAGTCTCAACGGTTCGACCTCCAAAAAAGGCTGCCACTAACAATCCGGTCATCTCTACTCATGGCGTTCACGCGTCAAAGACACCATCCGTTCAGACCGGCATCACGCCTACTACTTCAACCCTCTTAGGTGGTGAAGCAGCTAACGTTTCGAACCGTCAGAATAATCGCAACAACCTGACCAACGGACCAGCTCAAGTACAAAACGATCAGTCAATCACTGGCCACAACGCAAACCAACTGAAGGATAGTACGACTTCAGCCACCAAGTTGCCACAAACCAATGAGCAGTCGACTAGTTGGACTGCCCAACTTGGGGTTCTCTTACTCAGTCTGGCTGGCGCTCTCGGCTTCAGACGTAAGCGTAACTAGGATTAAGGACTGTTCGTTCATTCGAGCTGAAAATTTCAAAAAAATCATATAATAAGGAGTGAGCTTGAAATTCGAGCTCACTCCTTATTTTGACTACTGAGAAATTTCACGTGTGATTTGAGCCATTTACCAATAATCCTATTCCACCTCAAACGACCTTGCCAAAACGCTAATGAACTTGCTTAACACCTGTGACTGCCGCTGACTCTTCCGTTGCACGTAAACCGCCGTGAGTGTTTGGTCAGCAAAGTTAGTCGGCAATACCTGTAGCTGGCCGGCATCCAGTTCGGGCTGAACAACGAACTGCGGTAGGTAGGCAACGCCCAGATTACTCATGACGCTTTGTTTAACGGCTTCTACACTGCCAATTTCCAGTAAGTTGCTGAACCCGATGTCACGTTCACCGATTGCCGTCATAAATTGCTTATGATAAATACTTTCGCGGTCATCCGTAATCAATGCGCAGGTCATCTGCTGGTGTTTTCGTTGTAGATCTAACGTCCGCGGATCTAACTGTGAGCTGGCAACCAGAACCAATGGCACCGTCCCCAACCGTGTCACGGCCAGGCTACTCGCATAGCCCGTGACATCGTAATGAATCCCTAAGTCAACCGTCCCCGCAGCCACTCGTTGGGGAATCGTAAAACAATTTGCCATCTGCAGCGACAACTGCACAGCCGGTAGTGCGTCATGGAACGCCCTTAAAAGGGGTTGCATGCGGTAGGTCAGCAGCGTATCGGGAATCGCGATTCGCAGATTACCCGTCAATTCGGCGTCAGATTTGCCGTAATTTTTCATCTCGGCAACCGTTCCCAGAATCCGCTCGATATCTGGCAGTATCTGCTTGCCAGCCGGCGTAAAAACCATTTTGCGGCCAACCTTTTCAAATAACTGTAGTGATAATTCGTGTTCTAGCTGCTTGACCTGAAACGTCACCGTGGACTGCGCGTAGTTCAATTGATTCGCTGCCGCCTGAAAGCTCCCCGTCTCGGCAATGGCCCGAATCGTTTTTAAATACTTAATGTCCATGTTGTCCCCTCTCTAACCCTTAACCCATCGAAAATATCGAATGATTATATTGATTGTTTCAATTAGACCGAATGATTATTTTGAATTAGTATAAATAGCAATCAAGTGAATGTCAATTTCACGCTACGGAAAGGAAGTCCTACATTGAAAATCAGAAGTTACACGCCGAAGTACCGCAATCAGGTGATTGCCCTAATTCTCTATCTCCAAAATTATGACAACAAGGTTGATCTCTCGTTGGAAGAACAGCCGGATATGGCAGACATCCCCGCCCACTACTTGAACGGTCAAGGTGGGTTTTGGCTAGCCATCAACGACCAAGACGAGGTGGTGGGTACCATTGGCTTGCTGGTCGAAAACAATCAGTATGGTGTGCTCAAGAAATTCTTTGTCCATCAAGATTATCGTGGAACGGCAGCCGGCGTTTCTTATCAACTATTTGCGACGCTGATTGCCACGGCAAACCAGCGAAAGCTTCAGCACATTTTGCTAGATACGCCCGCAGCCTGTCATCGCGCGCATCACTTTTATCGTAAGCACGGCTTTGCAGAAATCCCGCGTGCGGCTGTCCCCGTGCGCTATGACTTTCCGGACCGGGAGTCAATTTTCTTTGTTAAGGACCTGTAAATCATAGGTCCCACCGAATTTTAAATTAAGCCTTACAAAAATGTACAGTGTGCTGTACACTTTAATCATGAGGTGATGAAATGATTGATGATGACATGGTTGCGCGGCAGTTGTTACAGTTGGCCCGTAGAATCAAACAACGGCGAAATCTGCATATTCAAGATTTAAATTTGACGACCGGACAAGGTGATGCCCTAAAATACTTCGCAGAACATCCTAACCAGACAATTGCGATGTTTAAAGACTATCAGGGAATCACTCATCAGACGGCTCGGGTGATCGTCCAACATATGGTGGCCTTAGGAGTCGTCACTTTAACGGCTAATCCGCAAGATGGCCGGTCAAAATTAGTGGTGGTCACACCGCTCGGATCAACCAAATATGACCAGTTGAGCGAGCATGGCTGGCGAACGAGCGAAGAACTCTTCGCCGGCTTCACAGCCACAGAGCAACACCAATTTTTAGCATTAGCTCGACGCGCTAACGCAAACTTAGAAGGGAAATGATTTGGCGTGCACACGCGCTTATATAGTAAGGATGTAATGTTAGTTTTAGTATCAAGTTTCTTTTATTTAATGAGTCCAATGTTGATCAATCCGGTCATTGCTGGCTTTTCAGCAAACAGTGGTGCCAGCAGTATTTTAGCCGGAGTGATTGCCGGCGCAATGAACCTAACCGCACTCGTATTACGGCCGCTAGCGGGAAATTTAACCGATCGTATTTCTAAATACAGCCTAACTCTAATTGGCGGTATTTCCCTTTTGGTGGCCAGCCTAGGCTATACTTTCACCACTAATGTCGCTTTAATTCTGTTTTTCCGCGTGGTTAGTGGCCTTGGCTATACCTTGTGTTCAGTCTGCATGGCGACCTGGATAGCAGATCTATTACCCGCCGACCGAATCGGTTCTGGAATGGGCATTTACGGACTATCCAGCGCCCTTGGCATGGCTGTGGGCCCAGCATTCAGTGTCTACTTATACCAACATTACAGCTATCAAAGCGTCTTTTGGGTCGCATCTTTATTTAGCGTCTTAATGTTGATTGTCATTCAATTCGTCGGCAACCGGGGGCTTCCTAACCAGCCCCACGCCACGCGGTCAACGACAGCAAAAAAGTTTCAACTGGTTCAGCCTAAAGTCGTTCCCTTAGCCCTAATTTTACTTTTGATCTCATTACCCTATTTCGCTACAGAAACCTACATTGTAAGCTATATTGCCCATTGTCACTTCGACGTACCGGCGGGCGCTTTCTTTCCCGCTTACGCGATTATCCTGTTAGTGATGCGACTGCTGTTACGCGATGCCTTTGATCACATTCCGTTCAAAAAATTCTTCTGGTTGTGTCTAGGATTTAACCTGTTGGGAATAATTGGTCTCACTGATTTAACCAATTGGTTTATGTTGTTGCTAGGCGCATTTGGTTTCGCGGCCGGTTATGGCCTAATGTTCTCCATTTGCCAGGCTAAGGCGCTGACCCTAGTCCCCCTGTCAGACCGTGGCTTAGCGAATAGTACCTTCTACATTGGCGTGGATATCGGTATGTCAGGCGGACCGGTGCTAGCCGGAATTATCACGTCCGTCTTACCCTGGACGTGGCTCTACCCGGTCATGGCACTGACGTTACCAGTGACTGTCGTCGTTTACCTGGCTAATCGCCGACTATTAGCCTAATTTTGGCGTATAATGATTCCTAACCTGACTATCTCGTAGTTACTTAACCACGAACCTTGGTCACTAAGGGGGCATTCAGATGGTCAAACGTTGGGCCCGGCGTCTCACTCCAAATTTCAACTAATTTTAAAGGAGAACGCCATGATAACCTATAGTTTTACGCAAAGCGCAGCCGTCACCAATCAAGAAATCTTGGACCTGTATCGCAGTGTTGACTGGTCCGCCTACCTACAGCATCCCCAGAATACCCTGGACGCGCTTGCCAACTCCACCGTCCTCTGGGCGACAGTGGACGACCACCTTGTCGGCCTGATTCGTGGTGTTACGGATGGCCACACCATCTTGTACATCCAAGACCTGCTCGTGGACCCGGCCCATCAGCAACAGCACGTTGGGACCACCCTCATGAAAAAGATGCTCGACCACTACCAAAATGTCGGCCAGACGGTGCTCATCACCGACCCCGAGGAACGGACCCGCAAGTTCTACGAGTCCCTCGACTTTCTACAGATTACGCCTCAAACCTACGGCCGTGCGTTCGTCTTGGAACGACGGTTTTAAATTCGATTTTGCTAGAGTCCGCCGAAACCTGGCAGGCTCTTTTAATTTACAAGTATTTTCTGATAGTTTCCATCAATTATGGCTTAAATTGAAAATACTGCTGAAAACAAGCTATTAGTGGCGTATGATTGTAATACTGTTGTTTTTTAGGCCTGCCAGTTATCTGATGGCTAAACTAACAATGACAGAAATTATAGTGGAGTTGAAATTATGCATTATTCATTATTTATTCGGTGTATTGCCGAATTTGTTGGGACAGCCATCATGGTCGGTCTAGGTAACGGTTCCGTTGCCAACGTTGAGTTAAAGGGCACCAAAGGGTATCAAGGCGGTTGGGTCCTCATCGGTTTTGGGTACGGGATTGGGGTCATGATTCCGGCCTTGATGTTTGCCACCATTTCCGGCGCGCAAATTAATCCTGCCATGACGATTGGCGCTGCCGTCGTTGGTAACTTTCCCTGGCACGAAGTTCTGCCTTACATAATCGCTCAATTACTGGGCGCCTTTGTCGGTCAACTGGCCGTCGTTATCGCCTACAAGCCTTACTACGACCGCACGACCGACGCCGAAGCCATTCTGGGGACCTTTTCCACGATTGACGCTGCCGGCAGTAGCCTCAACGGGTTCGTCAACGAATTTCTGGGGACCTTCTTACTGGTTCTGGGTGCCGTTGCCATGACCGCCGACAAGGTCGACTCCCGGGCCGACTTTATCGGTCTGGGCTTCCTGGTCATGTGTTTAGTGGTCTCCCTTGGTGGTGCCACCGGCCCTGCTCTGAACCCCGCACGAGACATTGCGCCCCGGATTCTCCACGCCATCTGGCCCTTTGAACACAAGGGTAGCTCACAATTCGGTTACGCCTGGGTTCCTATCGTGGCACCAATTGCCGGTGCGATTGCGGCCACCGTTCTGTGGAAATACGTCTTTAGTTAATCTAAACGCACAAAAGCCATGTTCAACGCGAACATGGCTTTTTTCATCCCAATTTTTCTAAATTTCAATCGCCACCACGCCCCACCGGCGCTCCTGTTCCGGGGTGTAAATGGTATACGTGTCGGCGACCATCTGGGCAACATCGGCCGTTGGCGCGCTACCCACACTGACTGGCGAATACTGACTGTAGAGTGCGGCAAAGGTCGCAAACTGGTGTAGGCTCTTCACCCGTTTGACCAGTCGCTGCGTCCCGTCCGCCACATTGCGAAAGGTAATCACATCACCCACCTGCAGGCCGCGCCGTTTGTCATCGTTTAACCGAATCTCAATGGTCTTACTGCCCGCGCGAATCAGGGCAAATTGATCCGGATTCAATCCCATTTCCAAGCTAATCCCCCACTTTCAGTACCGGTGTGTCAATCGTTGGTGCAGCCGGCAAGGCGTCAATAAAAGGAAATCACCGCACAATCCGATAAAACCTGCATCAGGACCGTAACCAAAGTCGTCTTGCCACCGCCAGTCACCCTACTCACAACAACTTTACTTTACTTTTCTTCATCTAATCACTCCTATCCTGCCGAACTCGTATAGTGCTTCAAACCGCGGCGCCACACAAATTGGTATGCCAGCCACAAGAACGCCGGCCCGGCCACTAGCACATAGATGACCTCTGGCCAATTGGTCGAGTGAAAGAGAAACACGTCCAGCGGATAAAAACCGTATAGTCCAAATGGTAGCAAGGTCAGCGCTCCCTTGATTGGATTCGGGTACAGCGTCAATGGATAGCGAGTCAGCTGCAAAATATCGTAGACAATATGCTGCAGCCCCGTCGTGGATTGAAACCAGAAGGCCGTCGAACAAATCGCGAGGTAAATGGCTTCCAACGCCATCTCCGCTGACACGGTTCCCAGAATCAGCAGGACCACGCTCCACCACGTCACCTGAACGTGTGCGTAGGCCACCGCGATTATAAATAGAATCAGCGAGAAGACCATTTCAAACACAGACTCCTCGTCCAGCTCGAAAATGATGAACTGGTACAGGTCACCCACCGGCCGCGTCAGGAAGATATCGAGTTGGCCATTGTTGATTAACGTTGGAATCTCCAGCGTATTGACGAAGAAAAATTCCCACGTCACAATCAAGAATAGCGCATACGTCGACAAGGCCAGAATGCTGGCCGGATTCCAGCCACCAATCGTGCCCGTTTGCCGGACGATCAACCACACCGTGAAAATCGTGGCCAGACTGTCGATCAGGTAGCCGAAACTGCTGGCTAACAGGTTGGCGCGGTACATTTGTAGCCGGCGAACGTCCATTTTGAAAAAAGCGCCGTATAGCCTTAGTAATTTTTTCATACCTAGCCTCCCGCCACGTCGATCTTCTGAATATTAATTCGGAAGAACCAGCCAATCACCGGTGCCAATACTAGCACCCAGCCCGCCTGAATCAACAGGTCCAGTGGGCGCACGCCATTAGTCGTCAGTCCGCGCAACGGCACGTATTGAATCGCGTAAAACGGCGTGACCGCCACGATGTGCTGCAGAATCTGCGGATAGATGTTGATCGGTAGAATCGTGCCGCCAAAGAAGGTCATGATTCCTTCATACAGCGAAATAAAGCCACCGATGTTCACCGTTTGAAAGGCAATGAGACCGACCAGAAAGCCCATCTGATAGGCAATTAAGTAGCCCAACGCCGCCGACAGTAGGACCGACAGTACAGCCACCGGTGAATTCAACATCAGCCGCACGTGAAATAACCACCCGTAGGCAATGCTCAGTGGCACCGCCGTCGTCAGAAATAAGAACAGGGTCGTTCCCAACTGCGTCCATAAATTCAACGAAAAAAATGACGTAGGACGTAGCAGTTGATACGAAATGGTCCCTTTGAGCACCTGATTACCGATGCGGTTCGCCACGGTCGTCGTGGGAATCAGCAAAGCATACGCCGTTGCCACAATCGCGTACGTCGAAATTTGCTCGACACTGCTGGCACTGGTATGCGCGACCGACCGCCAGATGAAGTACTGCACCATGGCGGCGAGAAAGGCCCCACCCACGGCCATCACCGTATTAAACCGGTAATAGGATTGCCGCTTGAACTGGGCGCGCAGGTACGCCGGCCCCAGAGACTTAGTCATGCCGCTCACCTCGAATCGCCAAAATTGTTTCCAGGTTGACCGGCAAGAATTGAACCCCGGTCACATCCGGCAGTTGACTGAGTTGCGTCAACATCTGCTGGTCGTTGACCTTGGTGGTATCCACCAGGAACTCCACGGACTCCTTATTGCGCCGAAAAATCGTCACGCCGGGTTGCAGGACTCGACTCGGATCGACGTGGCCGGCCGCCTGAATGTCCCGTAGCGTCCGGTACTGGCCGACGAAGTCCTGAACATCGCCGCGATAGGCAATCGTCCCGTGATTTAATAGGAGGAGCCGGTTAGCCACCTTTTCAATGTCTGCCATCTCGTGCGAGGTGAAGACGATAGTTGTGTGCTCGCGCTGATTAATTTCCAGCAAGAAGTCCAACACCCGTTTGCGCGTCGGCACATCCAATCCCAATGTTGGCTCATCCAAGAAGACCAACTCGGGATGATGTAAAAAGGTCGCCACAAACTCCCCCCGCATGCGCTGGCCCAGAGATAACTCGCGTACACTTTGATGGACAAAGCTGGTCATTTCCAGTCGCTCGATCATGGTCGTCAGCCACTGGTCCTCAGTTGGCCCCACGTTGCCATACATTTTCTGTAAGAATTTGAACGAGTCCATCAGCGGCAGTTCCCACCACAGTTGGGACTTCTGCCCCATCAACGCCGCGATTCGGGGCGCATTTTCCTTGCGGTGCGTAAAGGGATCGTGCCCTAACACCGTAATCGTTCCGGAGGTCGGCTTGAGAATGCCCAGCAAGGACTTGATGGTCGTTGACTTGCCGGCGCCATTTTCCCCAACGTACCCGAGAATATCACCCCGGGCGACTTGAAATGAAATTCCCTTTAACGCCGGAATCTGGCGGTAGTGGGGGTGAAGCATAGCAGTCAAGCTGTCGCGAAAAGTCGTCGTCTGATTTTCCTTCACCTGATATGTCATGGTTAACTCTGATACCTGAATCACGTGCTCTTCACCCATCGTTGTCGCCCTTCAATCTTGCTTGCATTAAAAATAGATAAAGTTCTAATTTGATTTTAATCTTACTGGGTTGGAGGTCAATAACTTTTTTAAAAATCGCTCCCTTTCGGCGTAGTTAATTTGCTAACCTTTCACAGTTAATTTCCTGCCTTAATCATCTACGCTGTTCGTCATCTTTTTTCATTTCCTTTTGCCGCTAAACCCGCTATAATCAATGGAGTTGCAACAAGTCCTGTTGCATTTCAAACTCGCGAAAATTGATGCCTAATTTTCGGCTTTTACGATGGGAAATACAGCTACGTTTTGGGTTGTAAAATATCCGTCTTGTCAATCGTCGACCGATACTCGTTGCAATTCAATGCGACCTGACAAAAATCAACCGTGCCAGCACTAGAAAAACAATGAACGTGCTGGTCACTATATGTAAAATTGCGAGCACAATCTTAGCCGGAGGCGGCCAGGGGTGTAGCCAGCCGTGTCGACAACGTTAGGCGGAGGGCCTTCCCGGCTTACATTGTGGGACGACCTGAAAGACGCACGAACTTCGCGGCTTTCAGGCGAGGTCACAGACCGCACCTCAGGCTGTGACCGTTCCCCATGGCCGGCGGAATCCCTGGCAGCCGCAGTGCGACCAGCCAAATCAATCCAATTTACAACTAAATTTATTATCCAGAGGAGGTAGCCTGATGACTCAACCTATCATCGCGCTTCACCACGTCACCAAACGTTATGGCGACGCGACCATTTTAAAGAATATTGACCTTACGCTAGAGTCCGGCAAATTTTACACGCTGCTCGGACCGTCAGGCTGCGGTAAAACGACCATTTTACGGACCATCGCTGGCTTTACCGATGCAACCACCGGCGATGTCCTGTTCGCCGGCAAGCGGATCAACGACGTTCCCGCCAACAAGCGCAACGTCAACACCGTCTTCCAAGACTACGCACTGTTCCCCCACCTGACCGTGGCGGAAAACGTGGCCTTTGGGCTGACGCTTAAAAAGACCCCGAAAAAGGAAATCTCCACCCGCGTTGCCAACGCCCTCAAGTTGGTTCAGCTCGCCGACTATGGCGACCGTGAGATCAGCGCACTGTCCGGGGGCCAACAACAACGGATCGCCATTGCCCGGGCCATCGTCATGCAGCCGAAAGTCTTGCTGCTCGACGAACCCCTGTCCGCCTTGGACGCTAAGCTGCGCCGCGAAATGCAGTACGAACTGCGCGACCTGCAGCAACGGCTCGGCATTACCTTTTTGTTCGTGACCCACGACCAGGAAGAAGCCCTGGCCATGAGCGATGAGATTTTCGTCATGAATCAGGGGGAAGTTCTCCAGAGTGGTACGCCCGTCGATATTTACGATGAGCCCATCAACCATTTTGTTGCCGACTTCATTGGGGAAAGCAATATTTTACCCGGTAAAATGCTCGATGACTTCCAAGTGGCCTTCGGCGGTCGCCAATTTGAATGCGCCGATGCCGGAATTCCCGCCAATGAAGCCGTTGAAATCGTGATTCGGCCCGAGGACCTGACGCTGACGGAACCCGCCAACGCCAAACTCGTTGTGACCATCGACACCCAATTGTTCCGTGGTGACTACTACGAAATCGCGGCGACCGACGACCTCGGCAACGACTGGCTGATTCATTCCGTCAACCCGGCCGAAGACGGTCAGAGTGTCGGCATTACTTTCCGGCCACAAGACCTCCACGTCATGCGTTTCGGCGAAAAAGAAGCCGAATTCGACGCCCGCCTAGAAACCTACGAGGGGGAGGAGGATGAGAGCAGTGACGAAACGTAGAACTTGGCTGTACTTCATCCCCTATGGCCTGTGGCTGGCGCTATTTGTCGTCGCCCCGGTCGCACTGATCATTTACCAATCGTTCTTTGACCTCGGCCACCACTTCACGCTGGGAAATTACAGCACTTATTTTCAATCCGCAACTTATCTTAAAATGACACTGAACTCCGTGTGGTACGCGTTTCTGATCACCCTGTTCACCGGGCTCATCAGCTATCCCACGGCCTATTTCTTACACCAGCTCAAGCATCGGCAATTCTGGTTACTACTCGTCATTTTGCCCACGTGGATCAACATTTTGCTCAAGGCCTACGCCTTCATCGGTATCTTCAGTCAGGCCGGCCTGGCCAATCAATTTTTGACCTTCATCGGCATTGGTCCGCAGCAGATTCTGTTCACCAACGCCAGCTTCATCTTCGTGGCAACCTACATTCAGATTCCCTTTATGATTTTGCCTATTTATAACTCGATCGACGATTTGAATCCGGCCTTCGTCAATGCCAGTCGTGACCTTGGTGCCAGCAATTGGCAAACGTTCCGGCGCGTCATTTTTCCCTTGACGCTTCCCGGGGTCAAGGCCGGCGTACAAGCCGTTTTCATCCCCTCGCTCTCCCTCTTCATGTTGACCCGTCTGATTGGCGGCAACAAGGTCATCACGCTGGGGACCGCGATTGAGGAACATTTCTTGACCACCATGAATTGGGGCATGGGCTCCACGATTGGGGTCATCCTAATCGTCGCGATGATCATCGTCATGACCTTGACCGGCGATAAAAAACCGAAGGGAGGCGCGCCACGATGAGTAAAAAATTAGCGAATGCCTACCTGATTTTGGTCTTTGCCGTGTTGTACGCCCCCATCGTCTTTCTGATCGTCTACTCCTTTAGCCAGGGCGAAACGATGACCAACTACCATGGCTTCACGTGGCGCCACTACCAAACGCTGTTCAGTGACGCGCGGATGCTGGCCATCGTTGCCAACACGCTGTTAGTCGCTCTGCTGTCATCGTTGATTGCGACCTTGATTGGCACGTGGGGCGCGCTAGGGATCAACCGAACGACCAAACGGGTGACGCGCGAATCCCTCCTGACGCTCAACAACGTGCTGATGGTCTCGCCCGACGTCATCATTGGGGCCAGCTTCCTGATTTTCTTCACGATGCTAAAGATTCCTTTGGGCTTTGGGTCGGTTCTGATGAGCCACATTGCCTTTGAGATTCCCATCGTGGTCCTGATGGTGCTCCCCCGACTCCGTGAAATGTCTTCTTCCATGCTGGACGCCGCGGAAGACCTGGGCGCAACGACCCGCCAACTTTTGACGCAGGTCATCGTCCCCTTCATTTCACCCGGCATCTTTGCCGGCTTCTTCATGGCGCTGACGTACTCGCTAGATGACTTTGCGGTCACCTTCTTCGTCACCGGGAACGGCTTTTCGACGCTGTCCGTGGAAATTTACTCCCGGGCCCGCCAAGGCATCAACCTGGAGATCAACGCGCTATCCGGCGTCATGTTCCTCTTCTCACTGTTACTGGTCGGCGGTTATTACTGGATTCAACAGGCCAGCCAGAAACGTAAGCACCGCAAGCGGGAGGTGGCCTCATGAAACGTTTACTCAGCTTAATCATCGGGTTACTCGCCGTCTGTGGACTCTTGGCCTACACCAGCCAGTCGCTGGAAAAATCCAGTGGGAGTACCGGTAGCAAAGTGCTTAACCTGTACAATTGGGGCGACTACATTGACCCCAACCTCCTGACCAAGTTTCAAAGGGAAACGGGTTACCACGTGAATGTCGAGACCTTTGACAGCAACGAAGCGATGTACACCAAGATCAATCAAGGTGGCACCCACTACGACTTGGCTGTGCCGAGCGAGTACATGGTGTCGAAGATGAAACGCGCGCACCTGTTACAGCCGCTGGACAAGAGCCGACTGACCGGCTGGGGCAACTTTGACCAGCAATTTCTGAACCAGTCGTTCGACCGCGGCAACCGCTACTCCATGCCTTATTTCTGGGGGACGCTGGGCATCGTGTACAACGACAAAATGGTCAAGGCCAGCGAGGTCCAACACTGGGACGACTTATGGTCACCGAAGTTCCGCGACAAGATCATGCTAATTGACTCGGCCAGAGACATCATGGGCATGTCGCTGGTCACGCTACACAAGTCGATGAACACGACCGACCCGCAGACGTTACTGGCCGCTGAAAAGCGTTTGAACACGCTGGCGCCCAATGTCAAAGCCGTGGTCGCCGATGAAATCAAGATGTACATGATTCAGGACGAAGCACCGTTGGCCGTGGACTGGTCCGGCGAGGCGGCCGAAATGCTGGCCGGCAATAGTCACCTCCACTACGTTGTGCCGCGTGAAGGCAGCAACCTGTGGTTCGACAACCTGGTCATCCCCAAGACGGCTCAGCACTACAACGCCATCTACGCCTTCCTGAACTTCATGAGCGAACCGAAAAACGCCGCCCAAAATGCGGAATACATCGGTTACGCCACACCGAACAAGAAGGCCAAGGCGTTGTTGCCAAAGTCGGTGCGCGATGATCAAGAATTCTATCCAGATCAAAAGACTGTCGACCACCTGCAGGTCTACCGCGACTTAGCACCAAATATCGTCGAACTCTACAACGACCGCTACTTGGAATTCAAGATGCACCATTAGGGTTAGCGCAAACTGGTTCGCCTGCGGCTGCCAGGAATTCCGCCTGCTGTGGGGACGCTTCAGCCTGGAAGATCACCAGGCTTCTCGCTCGCTTTTAAGCCGCAAAATACGCGTCTTAAAAGTCGCCCATTTTATTGGCTAGCTTCGCCAGCCAATAAAATTACCACGGCTGGCTACATTCCTGTCCTCCTCCGGCTCTGATTGTGCTCTGCTATGACACATGTTGAAGTCCGCTGATACCGCTTAACTGATGACCAACACTTGTCTCATTACAACTTAAATGGCACTGACATCATCTGATTTTCAGAGATTGTCAGTGCCATTTTTGGCATCTTCTAAGTTAATTAGCGTGGCTGTACGTAAAAAGGAGCCGAGCATGACGCCTCGACTCCCTCATGGTACTTGATTTTAAAACGACTACCCGAAGCTTCCGGAGATGTAATCTTGGGTTACCGGGATCTGCGGGTTACTGAACATCGTGGCGGTTGGCGTGTACTCCATCACGTGGCCAAGATGGAAGAACGCGCACTGACTGCTGACCCGCGCCGCTTGTTGCATGTTGTGGGTCACGATGATGATGGAATACTTCTTTTGTAATTCCAACAGCGTCTCTTCGACCTTCACCGTTGAAATTGGGTCTAACGCGCTACAAGGTTCGTCCAAAAGTAAAACGTCGGGTTCCATGGCAATCGAGCGGGCAATACATAACCGCTGTTGTTGGCCCCCAGATAATGCCAAGGCGCTCTTGTCCAAGCTATCCTTGACTTCGTCCCACAGAGCGGCCCCCTTCAAGCTCGTTTCGACCCGTCCTTCTAATTCTGCTTTACCCTTGAAACCGTTCGCCTTCAACGCGTACACGATGTTTTCGCGAATCGACTTGGCAAATGGGTTAGGTCGTTGAAAGACCATCCCGATGTGGCGCCGAATCTCGTAAATGTTCACGTTCGGTTCGTTGATGTCGACCCCGTGATACCAGATTTTTCCGGTCACGGTAGCAATGTTATCGTTCATTCGATTCAACGAACGCAGATAGGTCGACTTCCCGGAACCAGAAGCTCCGATCAACGCAGTAATCTGGTTCTTGGGAAAGCCCAAGTCGGCATCGTGCATCGCATGGTTCGCACCATAGAAGACCTGCAAGTTTTCCGTCCGCATCGCTAAGGACACGTTATCGGGGAAGGTCTGCACGGCAGTTTTTTCAAATGAATATTGTTTTAACATGGCAGTTCCTCCTTACTTGCTGGCTGTGACGCGCCGGTAGAGGAAGTTCCCCAATACCCGGGCACCTAGGTTGAACAGTAATACGGCAATGATCAACACGGCCGAAGCGGCAGCGGACAATTGTGCCGCATTGCTGGCCAGTCCTTCCGTGTTGACCTTCCAGATGTGAACGGCCAACGTTTCGGCGGGCCGGAATGGGTTCAGCGGACTCGCCGGATCCATCGGGTTCCAGTCCGAAAAGTTCGTGACGGGCGCACTTTGACCGGCCGTGTAGATTAAGGCAGCGGCTTCACCAAAGACCCGCCCAGCACTCAACACAATCCCGGTCACAATTCCTGGCAGAGCTACCGGCAAGATGATGCCGATTTCGGTCTTCCACTTGGACAAGCCCAGTGACAATCCAGCTTCCCGTTGGTTACGGGGAACGGCACTCAGTGATTCTTCAATGTTCCGCGTTAACAACGGTAAGTTGAAGAACGTCAGCGCAATGGCCCCGGAGATTACGGAGAAACCAATCTTGAACTTCACCACGAACAACAGGAAGCCAAACAACCCAACGACAACGGATGGCAGTGAGCTCAGAACTTCAATTGCAGAGCGAATCAAACTCGTCCGCCAGTTATCCTTTGCGTACTCCGCCAAATAGATGCCGGCACCCAAAGAAATTGGGATGGAAATCAACATTGTCAGGACCAATAGGTAAAAGGAGTTGAAGAGTTGCACGCCGATACCACCGGCACCACTAAAGGCATCGGTCGTTCCGGTTAAGAAGGACCAGCTCACGTGAGGCAATCCCGAAATTAAGATGTAGGCCAATAGGAAGGCCAGAATACCAACCACCGCGGCCACAATTAAATCAATGATGACCGTTGCGATAAAATCTGTACGTTTAGCGCCCATTCTTTAATTGCCCCCTCTTAGCGATGAATCGAACCAGTGCGTTGAAGAATAATGACATGAGTAACAGAATCAACGCTAAGGACCAGAGGGCGTTGTTAGGCAACGTCCCATCAATGGTATCCCCAATTCCAGTCGTTAACTGACTGGTCAGAGTTGAGGCTGGTGAAATCAGGTTTTTGGGCATGATAGCCGCGTTCCCAATGACCATTTGAACGGCCAAAGCTTCACCGAAAGCCCGCGCCATCCCGAAGATAACGGCGGTCAAAATTCCGGGGGTGGCGGAACGTAAGATCACCCGCGAAACAGTTTGCCAACGGGTCGCCCCTAAAGCTAATGACGCTTCCTTGTAGTGCCGCGGAACGGCACGTAAACTGTCGACCGTCATCGTGGTAATCGTCGGTAAGACCATGACGAAGAGCACGAAGGTCGCCGAAATAATCCCGAAACCGGAACCACCAACTAAATGCCGCATGAATGGCACAACGACGGCTAAACCGATGAATCCGTAAACGACGGAAGGAATTCCGACCAACAGCTCGATAACGGGTTGTAAGACTTTCCGGCCCTTGTTAGGTGAGATTTCCGTCATGAAGATGGCCGTCCCCACCGCAAACGGTGTCGCCACGATGGCCGCGGCAAAAGTCACGGCAAACGACCCAACGATCATTGGTAAGGCCCCGATGTTCCCCTGATCAGGTGCCCAGTTGGTCCCTGACAGGAACTTCCACAGACTCACATGGTTCTGCGTGAACGTGGCAATCCCCTTAGAGGTAATGAACCAAAGCATAGACGCGACCACCAAGATAATCACGCCGATACAGAGGTAGCTGATGCCGCGCCCAATCCAATCTTCACGGGTTGCGCGGGTTGCCCGATGCAGGCGGGCATCCCATTCGTGGGATTGGGCGTCTTGTTTTTTCAATTGAAAATTGGTTTGTTCCATAAGTTGACTCCCCCTTAAAAAAAGATGAAGGCGCTACGACCGCACCTCCACCCATGTGACAAACAACTGCTTTTAAAAATTAGTTTTGCGTAACGGCACCCTTAGCATCCTTGGATACTTTCATGTCGTGAATACTGATGTAACCCATGTCCTTAACCAAGCTATCTTGAACCGTCTTGGAGTCCATGTACTTCAGGAAGGCAGTCGTGGCCTTGTCAGGCGTGCCCTTAGTGTACATGTGTTCGTAAGACCAGATCTTCCACTTGTTGGTTTCAACGTTGTTGTCCGTTGGTGTAACACCATCAATGGAAACGGCTTGTAACTTGTTCGTGAAGTAGGAGAAGGCTAAGTAACTGACAGCACCTGGCGTTGAGCCAACGATCTTTTGAACGGCACCGTTAGAATCTTGTTCTTGAGACTTCACAGCGTCCGTGCCCTTAAGAACGGCGTTTTCAAACGTTGCTCGAGTCCCACTACCTTGGGCCCGGTTGATGATGACGATCTTTTGGTCCTTACCACCGACTTCTTTCCAGTTAGTGATCTTACCCGTAAAGATTTGCTTCAATTGCGCCATCTTCAGGTTCTTGATACCGGTATCCTTGTTGACAACTGGGGCCATCCCCACAACGGCAACCTTGTGGTCCGTTAATTTGTCAGCCTTGATTCCGTCTTTTTCTTCAGCGAAAATGTCAGAGTCCCCGATAGAAACGGCACCGGCTTGAACTTGGCTCAACCCAGTCCCGGAACCGCCACCTTGAACCGTCAGAGTCACCTTGCTGTTCTTAGCGGTGAAGTTGGCGCCGGCCTTTGCTGCCAATGGTTGTAAGGCAGTTGAGCCAACCGCTGTCACCTTGCCGGATAGTGCTTCGCTGCTACTGCCCTTGCTACTGGATGAGCTCGTGGCCTTGCCACAACCCACTAATAGTAAACTAATTGCTACAATCCCCATTGCTAACTTTGATCCCTTATTCATCTCTGTCACTCCATGTCTTTTTTTAAGTATAGTAGAACCACCACTTCGTAAGCTAAGCATCTTCGTGGTGCCTCCCCTTAACTTACAACCTTGATTCTAAGCGATGAATATATATTCTTCGTCGCATTCGTGTAAATTTTCGGTAAATGTTGCCGGATTTCTGATTTATTTTTGATATTTCTGATAATTAACCCCCAAACACGATTGTTCCAACAACTATGGGGGATTAATTGCGTCTTACCCGGTAAATGACTAGAATTAGAATTGAGAGGTGACCAGAAGTGGCAAATAAAAATGAACGCGCTGAACGGCACGCTATTATCGTTGATATGAATGACTTTCTGATGGATTATGCAGCTGAAAAATTGGGGAAGCAACCCGATTTGGCCCAGAAGGTTGCAGCGGCAGCCAAGGCCGATTTGACCGGCTTGGATCAATTATTTAAGGACGACGGTGTTGGTCGCCGGACCAAGTATCTCGACTTAGCCGCGGGCTTTTTACGCGATGAAGCGGATGCCGACGAGGATGACCAAAAACACGACTTCACGGCCGCCAGCGAAACGTTGGGCAATGAAGCCATTGCCTACCTGGCCAACCACGCGCAGGACTTCGACCGTTGGGAAGAAGCCTAGCGTCAATCTAATTAAAATCAAAATAAATACGAGAGAAAATTTCCAATCGCCATCGCGGTGACCCGAAATTTTCTCTCGTATTTTTAGCTGAGGGCCAACATAACTTGCTGTGTTAAAATGACCCCCACTTGTCGTTACTGCCACTGCCACAAATCGGCCTTCATATTCGTTGCAATGATCTGCGCCAACAGGTCGATAAATTGGTCCGGCATGTACTTGGTCGTATCCAGGCTCGTGGCCTTGCCGTTGACCTTAGTAATAACCAGTCCCTCGTGTTCCAACGTCAGGCCGTACTTGGGGGCAATCTGACATAGCCGTGTGATTTTTGCTTCGTCCAAATGTGGTGACTCCCTTCACGCAATCTAAATTGAGCTTAGCGAATCCCCTGCCACTCGTCAAGCGCCACCAACTAAAAAAGAGTTAGGTCTCGGCCTAGCCCTCTAACGTAATCTCTTTTAATAGCAAAATTGATCCTTTGCCAACTGTTGATGAATCGCGGCTGCTAATTGCGCTTCGTCCGGACCATCCGCAACCACTTGAATGAATTTTCCGCCATACTTTGATAGCTGGGCCACTTCATGTTGGAGTTGCGGGTTGAGTTCGACGTCGCGAACCTTGATGGTTGCCGTGCCCGTGTAGCGTGAACAGATTTGCTTCAGGGCGACTGCTTCGTCAACTGGGGGCGTTACTTCATATAAAGGAAAGCCAATTGTTTTCATCGTGATCACCTCTAGCTCTATTGTAAGCGATTACATAGTTGGTGCCAAGACTTTTATAAAAAAATCACAATAAATAATTCGAGCCGAACGCGCGTTCAAACTTCGCCCAATCTATGGTATGATACCGGTTGTGTGAAACAAACCAGATTGAACTTTGCCCCTCGTCTTCGGCTGGCAGACATTCCACCCCGTGGGGCAGACCTGAAGCCTGAGAAACGGTCTTCAGGGCGACTTTGAGCCTCACAAACCGAGTCTCAAAGCTCGGCCCGTAGTCTAAGGCCGAGAACCCCACTCGGTCTAAGACTACCGACACGGGGTTCCATGTCCGCCAGCCTCGACTGCAACATCCGATTTTAGTTTCACCTGCTATTTCTCCATCTATGCAATCGAGAAATAGTATCATCTCCTGACTACCTACCACAAGACATGGACCACCCCATTACATAATTGACATCATCGCTACCGCAACATTTATTGTAGCAGCACACAATCAATAGCCGGAGGCGGCCAGGGATGGAGCCAGTCGTGGAGGTGGTGTTAACTGGTGATTTTTGCCAGTTTACACCACGGGCGACTTTTAAGATACGTGATTTTCGTAGCTTAAAAGCGAGCGAGAGGACCGCTTCTCAGTCCGAAGCGTCCCCACAGCAGGCGGAATCCCTGGCAGCTGCAGTGCGGACATTTACGCACAACATAACCCAACATAAAATAGAAAGTGAGGCGACGAGTGATGACCATTAAATTAGGCGTGCGGGAGTTGGTGGAGTTCACCTTACGAACCGGGGACCTCAGCAGCACATCCGGCAGCCAGAATACGGCGCTGCTCGGCGCACAGATTCACCGTCGCCTGCAGAAGCAACGCGGTGCCGACTATCAGAAGGAATACTATCTCGACAAGGACCTCACGTTAAACGGTAATGACTACCTGCTCCACGGCCGCGCCGATGGGGTCACGCTGACCGCGGACGGCGCCAGCATTGAAGAGATCAAGACTTCGGAGACCGTTTTCGACCAACTCAGCGACAACACCCTGACCCTGTACTGGGCGCAGGTCAAAATTTACGCCTACCTATTAATGGAGAAGGAAGCCGACCTCGATGCCGTGACCCTCACGTTGACCTACTTTCAGACCAACACTGAGACCACCACGCAGACTGACCAGACCATCACCCGGGCCGAGGCGCAGGACTTCTTCAACACCGTCATCACCGAGTACGTCACCTGGCTCAAATTTCGCTCCGACCTGTGTGAGCGCCGCGACCCAACCATCAAGCAGCTCACCTTTCCCTTCGACCACTACCGGCCGGGTCAACGGGAGCTAGCGGTGGCCGTCTACAAGACCATTCTCACCAGCAAACGGCTCTTCGCCGAGGCACCGACCGGGACTGGGAAGACCATTTCGACCCTCTTTCCTACCATTAAAGCCGTTGGTGAGGGCGTCATTCAGCGCATCTTTTACCTGACCGCCAAGCAGAGCACCCGGCGCGTCGCCGAGGAGGCCATCACGCTCATGGCCGGTCAGGGGCTCAAATTGAAGAGTATCACGCTCACCGCCAAGGCGAAGATTGCCTTTCCCGAAGAAGCCGACCTGTTACCCGAAGAAAATCCGTACATGCTTGGCTACTACGACCGGCTCAAACCGGCGCTGCTGGATCTGATTCAAAATAACGACCAGCTCACCCGGCCGGTCATCGAAGAGTATGCGCGCAAACACACGCTGGATCCGTTTGAATTTCAACTCGATGCCAGTCTCTTTTGTGATGTCATCATCGGCGATTACAACTACCTGTTCGACCCACAAGTCCACCTGCAACGCTTCTTTGCGACCGAGGACCCAGACAACTTCTTCCTGATCGATGAAGCCCACAACCTGGTCAGTCGCTCGCGGGACATGTACTCCGCGGCCATCAGCAGTCAGCCGCTCGACCACCTGGTTGAAATGAGTCGCGACCTGCCGCAAGCCAGCAAGAAATTACACCGCCGACTGGCCGATCTGCGCGCGACCTTTGACGATATCTGCGCGCCACTGCTCGCGGACGGTCGGACCGACAGCACCTTTCTGATGCCACCCGAGAACTTCGAACACGACCTCGGCCGCCTAGTCGAAGCCATCCACGACTGGTTGGTCGACCAGCCGCAGACGCCCTTCACCCAGGCCATTCTCGACTACTACTTCGACGCCATCAGCTACCAGCGCATCGGCGACTACTATGATGATACCTACCGCATGCGCCTCGAGATTGACGACGGCAACATCACGCTAAAGGAACTCTGCCTGGACCCCAGCGCCTTTCTCGCCGACAGTCTGGCCCTCGGACACGGCGCCGTCTTATTTTCCGCGACCCTCTCCCCCATGGACTACTACCAAACGGTGCTGGGTGGCGATCAGGACAGTCTGGCCTACCGCCTCGACTCCCCCTTTGAACCGCAACACCAAGAGATTCTGGTCACGACCTACATTCAAACGACCTACAAACAGCGTGACGCCAACCTGGCCAACATCCTCCTGGCCATTAAAACGCTGGTCGATGGCAAGACCGGCAACTACCTGATTTTTCTGCCGTCGTACCACTACCTGCTCGATGTCAGTCAGGCCTTCGCCATGGCCTATCCGCACATCCACACCGTCAGCCAGCAAGCCCAGATGGCCGAGGCAGACCGGACGGCGTTTCTGGCTAATTTCAAAGCTGATCCGGACACGACCTTAGTGGGGTTCGCCCTGCTCGGTGGCATCTTCGCCGAAGGGATCGACTTGAAGGCCGACCGCTTGATTGGTGTCGGCATCGTCAGCGTTGGTCTGCCCGGGATCAATCCCGAGACCGACCTGATTCGCGACTACTTCGACCAGGATTCCCACAACGGCTTCGCGTATGCCTACCAACTGCCCGGCTTAAACAACGTCTTTCAGGCGGCCGGGCGGTTGATCCGTGGGTCCCACGACGTTGGCATCATTTTATTAATGGACCAGCGTTTCGCCAGTCCGCGCTACACCCAGCTCTATCCCCGCCACTGGCAGCATTTCCGCCGTCTCTACCGACCGGAACAGTTGCCGATTGCCGTTCAAAACTTTTGGCATCAGGAGGTCTCACAATGAAGACAAAATTAACGTTAGCCATGGAAGCCACCCTCTACGCCTACTGCCGCGAAGCCGGGGCCTTTGCCGTCGAGGAAGTCACCATGCCCGATGATGCCGGCATCGTCGACACACTCAGCTATCAGGAATTGGCGGACAAGTCCATCGAATGGCGCTGTTACGAGCTGAAGGTCACCAAGAGCGACTTCCACTCCAAGGCCAAGCTCTCCTTCGTTGGCCACTACAACTACTTCGTCCTACCATTAAAGCTGTATCAGGAGGTCGCCGACGAGATTCCCGCGCACATTGGCGTGTTGATCTACCGCCCATTTGACCCGGAAATGTTGGCCACGGCAACCGAGGCGCCCACCACACCGGGCTATCTGACCGTTACTCGCCCACCCCGCCGGCAAGACTTACAGGTGCCCGAATCGGAGCTGACCACCCGCTTCATCGCCTCACAGGCTCGAGAAGTCGGCAAGGCCAAGCAGATGGCGACCGGCCTCAAACAGTACAGCACGGAACACCTCTATCAGGAATTGAAAAAACGCCACCAACACTATGACGTCTACGATCCCGATGCTAATTTCTACGACCAATTCATCGACGACACCCAATCCGCAGCGGTCACGGCCCTCCAGAGCGAAATCGACGCGCTCAACCTGGAACGCCACGAACTCCAAGACCAGCTCAAGGAGCGCCGCCCATGATTTACTTTCCTTACTTTCGTGGTCGTCAATATGACCTACTAGCCCTGAAAAACATTGCCCAACAACATGTTTTGCCACGAAATATTATCCCGATTATTGAGCCAGTCCGCGACATTCGTGCGCTTCCCCAGACCGTGGCGGCCTTCGTGGAACATGACCAGCCGCTGGTCGTCATCGCCAATCCGACCGTCAGTGATTACGCACTGACCCAGCAGAAGCTCTACGATTGGCGACCGTACGCCGAAAATCCCAACCTCATTGTCGGTCACATCTTGACGCCGACCACGATTCCCAGCGACCTGCACGCCACCCCAACGCAGCAAACGCTACTGGTGGCGCGGCAATACGACGAATTGGTCGCCGCCAAGCACGCTGGCTGGCTAGCGGACCCGACCTATTTGCTGGTGCCGCCGGAAGCCCGGATTCGCCAACTCCTCACGCGGCCGACGGGGAGTCTGTTCGACCACGCCTGGATTCCCGAACACGACCGCAGTTACGCCGATATCGAGGACGGCTTTTTCAGTGAGGACTGGCAAGCGGCCACTTGGGACGGCTACACCAGCGTCAGCGATTATACGATTGGCGGCGCCCACTACAGCGAGCACGGCTATCCGTCCCGCGCGGTCACCCTGCACCTGACCTACTTTGCCGGCGACCAACTGCGGATTCACCGCTTCGTGTCCGACGACCGCGACGACTACCGCCATCCCAAGGAGAAGTTTTTCCAAGCCGTGGCCAAATTAGCGGCATGGTTACCAGCACAACCAGCGGCGGTCCAGACACCGGCTGCCCTGGCCCTCGCCGACTATCACGTGACGCAACATTTCCCCGGACTGGGCGTCGTCAAACGCCTCAGTCTGGAACACCATTTACAGACGATGGCGGGTTACTTTAAAGAACACTATCCCTGCTAAATGGTCGCACTGCGGCTTAGACTGTGCTTTCCCAGTTCAAAGCTTAAGATAACGATGACTTTCTAACTTTTAGACCGAATTTCTAGCAATTCTGTAATTTGGATTCTCACCGCAATGCTTATTGTCTCAGACCAGTAAGTACATGTTTAGGCGCAATACCTCACTCTTGATTTTCCCCATTCCCAACGCCCCAAAATCGTTCACCCGTTGTGCTATACTGGATAGCGTTAGGGGAAGGGGAAGTTCTCATGAAAATCAACCGGGAGTTCATTTTTCATTGGCTCGGCTACAACAAGGTGACCAAGCATTACTCCAAATGGTGCCGAGTGCTCACCTACTTATTTTGGCCAATTGCCGCGCTGGAAGCTATTGCGTGGTTCGTTGGTGGCAACGTGTGGTGGACGTTGCTGGTGAACGGACTGGCGGCACTTTATTTGCTGATTAGCGTGCCGTCATTTGCTATTGACCTCATTCGGATAGCCTACCGGGATGATCAGCATTAGGGGAATCTTATTTTTAAATGTTTTAGACACGTAAATAGCGTTTGGACTGGTTGTGGTTACACACAGCCTTTCCAAACGCTATTTTTGATTTTATGGTGTTGAAACGTGCGCTCAAGGGCAGCTGGCTCCGCTTAACACCGGTCAGCAAACAATCCAAACCCGGGATTATTCGCCGACCGCCGTTAATGCTCACCAGCTAACCGCCCTTGAGCCCACTCTATTCTTTATGCCGGTAAAACACTAACGCCTTCCGGAACCATGAAGTCTTTTTGAACCAAGGTCAACTTCCCGCTCTGGGCGTCGCGTTGGAACAGGCTAGCATTGTCGGAGTTTTGGTTAACGACCAGGAGTAAGCTCTGGTCTGAAGTCCAGTTGAAATCACGGGGGAAGTCACCTTCCGTGGAGATCCGTTGAACCGTGGTCAACGTGCCATCTTCGGCGGTCGCGAAGACCGTGATGGAGTTGTTGCCGCGGTTGGACACGTAGATGAAACGACCGTCACTGCTCATCCGAATGGCAGCGGAACCGTTGTGCGCCGTCCAGTCGTCAGGAATCGTCGAGATGATCGACTTCACCGTGAACTTGCCGGCAGCGGCATCGTAGTCTAACGTGGCCACGTTACTGCTTAATTCACCGACCAAGTAAGCGACACCCTTCTTGGCGTCAAAGACGATGTGCCGTGGACCGTAGCCAGCTGGGAGATCAACGTGGCTGACGGGCGTCAATTTGCCAGCGTCAGAGACATCGTACAGATAAACCCTATCCGAACCCAAGTCACAAACGACTAACCGGTTATCGGGGGTCAAGTCAGCGAAATGGGGGTGAGGACCGTCGGCTTGTTCGGGTGCTGGACCAACTGGATCTTGGTCGATCACTTCGTCCGTTTCCGTCAACGTGCCGTCAGCAGCGATGGCGTAGACCTGAACCGCAGCGGTGTGGTAGTTGGCCGTGTAGACCAATTGACGCGCTTCGTCAACCGCGACATAGGCTGGTGAAGAACCGGTCGCCAAGACCTGTTGAATGGCCCGTGGCTTGTCTTCGCTCATATCGTAGATGATCAATCCACCGTGCGTAGCCCCGTCAGTTTCCTTCTTGTTGATGACATACAACCGCTTAGCCGCAGCCTTTGCGATGTAGGTTGGGCTCCCAGCTGATGCTAACCATTCACAATCCGTTAACTTCGGTGCCTTGGTGTCCACGCTGACCCGGTAGATGCCGCGACTAATCCGCTTGGTGTAAGTTCCAATATAAAAATCTTCCGTCATGTGTGCTACCCCTTTCAACTTGCCAATATCACTTTCAAGTATAGCACAGCTGACCGATTAACACCGAGGAAGTCACTAGCGTTCAGCGGCATTTACCGGTACAATAGGGCTAAACAGATTCAGAAAGGAATCACCGCACATGTCTAGCTTCGAAGGGTATCATCCCCTTTTAACCCCCACGTTTCGTTTCGACTGGCTCACCCGCTTCAAGTTAAAAAACGTTGCCGACCTGACTAGTCAGGAGCTCGGTGAAACGGCTGACTGGGTCAACACCACCATGCGTAACACCATGAGCCGCACCGCCTTGACTTGGGGCATCGAGCGGCGCCGCACCCACAAGTTGATCGGTTGGGGCGGCTTCACTGACCTTGATCTAATCGCGCATAAGGGGCAGGCCTGCTTGACTGGGAAACGCCTCCCCGCCGCCGAACAACAGGAAATCATTGACCGCTTAGTTAACTTTGGGCGTGAGGAACTTCAGTTGACCAAACTGACCTTACCAGATGCCACTCGACTGGACGATGCCGTTCTGCTTGCCGCTGGCTTTGTCCAAACGGACGGGCAGTGGCGCTGGACGCTACGTCGGTAACCTCAAATTGTAAACGAAAGAGTCTGGGAAACCTCCCAGACTCTTTTTGGTGTCTCCGAATTTATATCGCCGAAACATGGGACAAAAGGCAGTCAACTCCGCTTAACCCCGATAGACAAACAATCCAAAACCGGGATTATTCGTCTATCGGGGTTAACACTCATTGACTAACCGCCTCGTTCAAACTCAGGACCATCTGCTTCGAACTCTTGAGTTAACTTCACAAAAGTTATCAAGAATTCGCTATAGTAATCTTGCCAATTCAAACCAGCAATTTGCTCACGATAGCAATAACTCTTGGCACGTCTTTTAAGCTCCTGCTCGTACTTTTTAAATGCTTCCGTAGCCCGTTCTTCTAACATCACTATCATTCCTTTCGTTAGATCAACTCAAATAAAACTTAAATTAATTTACTTACTAACTCGATTTTTTCGTCCCCTTTGTACGAAATGACACGAAAAAAGGTCACACCTTCAAGTCTCAATGGACTATCAGGGTGTGACCAATCAGGTTACTTTCGCTGAATGTTGTTTATCTTATTCAATACTAGGGGGGTACCTTTAACGACCATTCTAATCGACAATCACCAGCTAATACACTGAACCATACTTGGTAGCAACAGTATCTTAGCAAACCGTTGTTATTAGGAAACAGTTTATATACATGCTTCAAGCCGCCAATTTCATCTCTGGGGAGAGGTGAAATTATCTTGGGTCTTTCGTGCTTAGGGGGAGTTAAAAATGGACGATTTTCACAATTTTTCACATACTAAATAAAAAGTATACGCAAATTGTAAAGAACCCATGTTTAAAATTCGCTGTTGGAAATATCTTAATTACTTATTTTAAGACTAATTCCATCTTGTATTTTAGTTGAGATTATCAGTCTTGATAAGTTACTCTTCAACCAAAATCACTATTGATTGACCGTCTACAGCCTTCTCGTTGTATGAATCAATCGGCTCAATCCCACCACCAATGCGCCAGCCTTTATCATATTGAAGACGCGTTGCTAAATCATATCCTGCATTTGCCAAGGCCTGTGTTACCTCTGCATTACTATCTGGATCTTTAACAACGAAAGTGATTACTCGAAAGTCTTTAAAAGTTACACCATCAGCAGTCAATAGTGTACTGAATTTTTGCTGTTCTTCACTATCATTATTACTTTCTAAAATATACTGAGCATCTCTTCCTAAAAATTGATTTGCTGCATCCTCTACGCCCTCATCATAAACTGTGTTGGGGAATTGTTTCATCAAATTAATATCTGCCGGTTGCAAATCATATTTGGGGATATACGGCGTCCAATCCATCGCTGAAGTTGTTGCTGTTGCTGGTGTTGTGTTATCACTCGTAGTAGTTGAGCTAGTTCCAGTCGTACTCGTCGATGGCGTTGCAACCGGCACACTAGTCTTCGCTTTCTGCGTCGAACTAGCATCATTCAAATACCCTCGCCAAATCCAGCCACCGTGCTGGCCATCCGCACTGTTCACATGGTAATAAATCAAGTAGTTCCCGGAATCCACGTCGTACAACTCTTCATGGGCATTCGTATACCAGACCATATCTGGCGTGTTGCTATTGTAGTCATACCGAATGCCTAGATGTTCCGAATAGCGCGCGCCCTGAGTCGCTACCAATGCGTGCTTGCCCATACTCCGCCGCCAAACTAAGCGCACCGAGTTAGACCGACTGGCGGAGTATTGTGAACTCGCCGAAGCAGTTAGCGTGCCGCCAACTAGTCCTAAACCAACGCTCGTGGCAATAATACCTTTGACAATTTTTTTCATTCTAATTGCCTTCCTCTCATTGCACCTAGTTTAGTCAGAACGCTATTTCTCGGCCACATAAACGGTGAGCACAGTCGCTGATAGTAAAGGTTCGGCCCTCAATTAATCTGGCCGCACGAAAAAGCGGTCAGCGTGCTCAAATCCCCGTAGCCATAACCCAAGTGCTTCGAATAGCGAGCACCTTTACCCGTCGCATGAACCGCGTGTCGGCCCATCGACCGCCGCCGGATTAACCTGATTGAATTTGACCGTTGTGCCGAATACTGAGCCTTCGCCGCTGCGGTCACCGTCATCCCCGTTGACGCTAGACCAACCACCGCAACGGTCATAGCAACGCGTTGTCAAATCTATTTAACCTGCCAACCTCCTCTGTAAGCTGCCCTCAGCGTAGCATATCCCCAGCGACAGTTACGAGTCCTTTCGAATTGCCCCTATGAAAAAGTCCCCCGCCAAATTAATGGGTGGGAGACTTGTTTTAGTATCGTTTTAATTGTCGTGTAAATGAGCTTCTTCGCCTTACCGACCGGCCATCTATGGATTGAACCGGCACGCCTGAGCCCATGTCTGACGACCTCTTGGCCTGCACTGTGTTTTCCTGTCAATTAGGCAAATGACCACATGGATCTTTAACGATCACACCATGACATTGTAGGCCGAAAATTCCGCTAGTTACCATGACAGAGCACAGTCAGAGCCGGAGGAGGCCAGGGATGTAGCCAGCCGTGACGACGATGTTAGTCGGGGTTATTTCCCGGCTTACATCGTGGGACGACCTCGGAGACACGTGATCTTCGTGGCTTTGAGGCGAGCCGGAAGCCCGAACCTCAGGCTGGAGGCGTTCCCCACAGCAGGCGGAATCCCTGGCAGCCGGAGTGCGGCAATTCTAACACAATCCCACTAGTCCTCATTAACTCGCTGATTCAACTCCTCAG
This sequence comes from Levilactobacillus andaensis, assembly GCF_016861695.1. Classification (GTDB taxonomy): domain Bacteria; phylum Bacillota; class Bacilli; order Lactobacillales; family Lactobacillaceae; genus Levilactobacillus; species Levilactobacillus andaensis. The sequence continues at coordinate 429,345 of NZ_BOLP01000004.1, forward strand.
CGATGCGGAACGACTCGCTGTAGTAAGCGTCGTGCACGCCCAGGTAGTAGCAGGCCAAGCTCCCGGCCGCCACGAACACGAAGTCCAGCGGATAAGGCATCGTGCCCAGCCCACCGAATTCCGTGCTCCCCATCAGCGACATGATGGTCAGCCAGACCATTTCGGCTAACAACCACCGGCTGCCCTTGAGGCTCGCCCGTAGTGACTGCCACCCCGCTGGTTTTCGGATCTCATAATACACGTAGCAGACCAGCCCCAGCGCAATCACGCCGAAGACCTCAATCGTGGTCGGCCACTTGGCCCAGTAGATGGCCAGGCTTGCCAGCACGTAGGCCAGCGGTGCCCACCAGTTCAGCCCGTGCAGTCGAAATGGCCGGACAAACTTAGGTCCCTGCTGGCGGAGCGCCGTCACCGTGACCGGTCCGGTCAGATAGGCGATCAGCGTGGACGTCGAAATCACGTTGGACAGCGTGCTCCAATTACGAAAGCCCGCGACCAATACGACACCGAGCAGCATATTGACGATCATCGCGCGCCGCGGCGTCTGGTATTTCCGGTTGATCTCCCCCAATTTTGTCGGCACGTGCTTGGTCCCGGTCATGGCGGCCAGGGCCCGACTCGTCGTCGCCACAAAGGAGACCCCGGTGCCAAATGGTGACACAAAGGCGTCCAAATACAACAGTGTCGACAGCCAGCCCAAGTTCAACAGGATGGCGAGGTCGGCAAATGGCGACTGGAAGTTGACGCCCCGCCAGCCATGTTGCAGCATCCCCGCTGGCACGGCCCCAATGAAGGCGACCTGCAGCATCGTGTAGATCACGGTACTGATTCCAAAGGCGATGACGATGCCCCAAAGAATGTTGCGCTCCGGGTGCTCGATCTCATTACCCATGTTGATGGTCGTCTGAAAGGCGTTGTAGGAAAAGATGATGCCGGCGGCCGTGGTCGCGGAGAAGATCGATGCGCTCCCGGCCGGCATGAAGCCCGCGGTGTGCGCAAAGTTTTGCGGCTCAAAACCCGTCCAGATCAAGACGATGATGGTCAACGTGGGAATGGCTAATTTAAAAATCGAAATAAAACTCGTAAATCGAGTTAACAGCTTTACCGACCAAAAGTTCAGGAGGGTAAAGGCCAGAATGAACAGGAAGACGATCACTAATCCTTGATTGGTGATGTTGCCGTCCCGCAAGAACCCGCGCGTCCAATTGGCCCAGGACCACGGCCAGGAGCTCATGTACTGGACCGCCGCCACCGCTTCGATCGGAATAATCGTTAAGAGGGACAACCAATTCGACCACCCGGCCACAAACCCCAATAAGGGGCCGTGGGAGAAGGCGGCGTACTGGCTCATCCCGCCACTCGTGGGAAACATCGTTCCCAATTCAATATAATTCACTGCAATTAGGCCAATGACAACGGCCCCTAAGATCCATGATAAAACTGCGGCTGGACCAGCGATTTGTGCGGCCATCCCGGCCCCAAACAACCACCCCGAGCCAATGATGGCACTCAGCGTTAACATGACTAGAGAGTATAAACTCATCTTGCGCTTCAAGCCAAATTCCCCACTTTCAAAAAATGATTCGTCAGTTGTTCTTAGGTGGGCGCCGGCAAGTTCACCTGCGCCACCGTGTTCGGTCAGCCTCACTCTAAGCAAAGACTGGATACAAAAGGACCGAACACCTCGTCGATTTCAACAACGACCCAATCTGACGTGTTCGGCCCATTTTACACTTGCTCTCTGGCAATGCCATAAGAAAGTGGGAATAATCTGCTTAGAAGAACTGACCAACGTAGTAGTGAATAAACATGGTAATAATGCCGACAATCAGGTTCCGAATAATGGCTGTCTTCACCAGTCCATGGCCTAATTTAGCACTCAGAAAACCCGTCAACGTGACGGACAACAGCACGGCCACAATGGTCGCTGGCCACTGGGTTGCGGCTGGAAAGAGCGTCATGGCAACCAGTGGGAAGGTCCCACCCAAAGCCGCCGCGAACAGTGAGGAAAAGGCGGCGTCCCAAGGGTTCATGTAGTGGCCGAGTTGAATGTCTTCCTTAACGTTGACGACCGTGCCCAGCGCGTCCTTACTCATCAGGTCCTTGGCGATGGCCAGTGACGTTTCCTCGCTGACCCCGCGGTCCAGGTAAAACTGTTGGACGGATTTCAGCTGACCCGCATAATCCGTGTCCAGCAACCGTTCTTCCTTCGCCACGGCCGCCTTTTCGGTATCCTTTTGCGTGCTGACGGAGGCGTATTCGCCAGACGCCATGGAAAAGGCGCAGGCCAGCAGGTCGGATAAACCGGCGATAAAAATCGTAAACTGGTTGTTCGTTGCGGCGGCGACACTGAACAGGACCCCGACAACCGTCAAAATCCCATCATTTGAGCCCAGAACGCCGGCCCGCAACGTGTTGAGCTTTTCTTCCATTGTTTGATGTTGCTTTTTAGCTTTCTTCAATTCTCGATTTGCAACCATAGTTGAGCCTCCCCTAAGCGAATAAGCTACCGATGCCGTAGGTGACCAGCATCGTTAAAATTCCGGCAATGACGTTACGCGCCGTCCCGTTTCGACGGTTCGCATTCCCCAGCATCGCCGCCACGTAACCGGTAATCGACAGCGCCACGACCACGGCCAAGAAGGTCCCCAGGATGCGCCATTTTGCTGGCAACAGGGTAATCGACAACAGTGGCAGAATCGACCCGGTTGGGAAGGAGATCATTGACGCAATCGCTGCGGAAAATGGATTAGTGTACTCACCAGCGTTAAAGCCAAATCGCTCACGGACGGTGGTCTTCACTGGATCCTCGGCCATCATTTCTTTCGTGGCCTGTTCCGCCAGCTCCGGTTTGATGCCGGTCGCCGCATACTTGTCACGGACAAAGGAAAACTCATCATCATAATTGTCATCCAACGCGACCGTCTGAGTTTCAATGGCCTTACGTTGCGCGTCCTTTTGCGTGTTGACCGAGACATACTCGCCCATCGCCATGGAGACTGTCCCGGCAATCATTCCGGCAATCCCGGAAATAAAGATGGCGTAACTACTGGTGGCCGCCCCCGCGACACCAATAACAATCCCAGCAACGGAAAGAATCCCGTCGTTAGCCCCCATCACACTAGCCCGCAGCACGTTGATCCGTTGCGCCAACGTGGCCTGCTTTTTTACCTTTTTCATAACTACTTCGCCCCCAAAAGATTTCCGATAATTCAATCATATTATAGTTTAACACTAGTTAGAAACAAAAGTTAGGTGTATCTAATTAATCTCAGCTAATTTAGAATGATTATTATCTGCTAACGAATCCATTGTACTCACTATCCCGGAAAAAGTAAACGTCAATTTGGCATTTTTTAATTTTTAATCACGATTTATTCTAAAGTAGAGCGGAATGCTGGACGTGTCGCCAAAATGTGGTTTAATAGAGTCAAACTAGACTGATTATAAATTAAAGGAGGGATTCCCAATGGCTAGTCAGCAACAACTTCTCAACCAAGCCTTGAAGACGTTGAAGGAGCACCACGTCCGGGTGACCCCACAACGACAAATTATCTTAACTTATTTGGTGACCCACCATAACCATCCGGCGGTCGACACCATTTTTAATGCGCTATCGGACCAACTTCCTAACCTTAGCATGGCGACCGTCTACAACACGCTTAACCTCTTAGTGGACCTGGGTATCGTCATTGAATTGCCGAACGACAACGGTGGGATTCGCTACGATTTCTACGGGCGGCCCCACTACCACGTCATCTGTGAGAACTGCGGTAAGATTACCGATGTCTTCGCTCCCGACTTCGACGAGATCGAACAGGAACTGAACGACCAGGCCAGCAAGCAAACCGGGTACTTGGTGACGAGCAATCACGTTGAGGTGTACGGTCTCTGCCCCGAATGCCAACAGAAACTGCACATCGACCGGAAACGGCAGAGCTGGGCTACTGCAGAGTAGTTATACTTGCGTGAAATGGCCGCGCTCCGGCTGCCAGGGATTCCGCCTGCTGTGGGGACGCTCCGGACTATGGGGCGGTCCTCCGACTCGATTTTAAGCCACGAAGAACCTGTGTCTTAAAAGTCGCCCATCCTGTTAGCTAGCCAGCGGCCAGCTAACAGTATTTCCACGGCTGGCTGCATCCCTGGCCTCCTCCGGCTCACATTGCGCGCTAACTTTACTGACGTTTAGCCCCGGCTCTGGATTTCAAGTTGGGGCACTGCAATTTCGATTGGGATTGTCATTGTCGTTGGGCAGTTCGTAGATGGCTTTTCAATTTACAAATGCGTTTCACCGGCACTAACCGTTAGCAAATTCTCAAAAATAGCGTGCCCTGCTGAACTCTAGTAGTCGCATGCTTTTTAGGTTGTCCGGCGTTTGGTAAGTTGGTTGCACAACAAAGCAGATTCTTCCGTTCCGTTGCCATTAGGTGTTACCCTTTTCAGTAGAGGGTATCGACTAGCGGAGCTGCCAACTGTGAATTCAGGTGTACGTTCCCACTAAATGTTTGTTGGACTAAATAGATTGCAGGATGACAAGTTGGGCCATTTTTGTGGTGGCTACTGGCAGGTCTGTGGTGTTTCCAGAAGCGTCCGGAAAACGCCATCATACCAGTGTTATCGGCAATCTTCAGCACCACTTTTTAACCGATTAAATGCCACCAAAATTAACAACCAAGTCAAAATGTATAAACCCCGACACTTAATATTACAGATAAGTTACAGGGGTCACCAACATTTAATCTATTTGCAAACACCGCCAGTAAAGCCCATGGCGCTCGTTATTACCACCGTAATATTACGCAAAAGGCCCAATCTGGCGGTTGTCGGCAGGACCAATCATGTATATAGTTGATAACGGATATTATCGACTGAGCAACCGCTAGCACGGCTGTCGTAATTAAACTAGAAGAAAGATATGAGGGATGATCAGGGTGAAAATGCATAAAGTAGTTTTAACCGCACTGGCCACACTGGGGGCAGCCGGAATCTTCGGCTTGTCAACGACCACGGCTTCAGCTGCCAGCTCCAACGTCAATGATTATATTAATAGTCAGGACATTACGCCGGCGAAAGTCACGAGTAATGTTTGGAGTGGTTTTCCAAAATACAAGTATCGAAATGGTAAAGCTAAGCCGGAAGGTGTCGTTATTCATGAAACGGCCAACCCTTCCTCAACCATCTACAACGAAATCGCCTACATGAAGCGTAACTACAACAACGCCTTCGTTCACAGTTTCGTCGATGCTTCTAGCATCATCAACATCGCCAACACCGACTACCTCTCATGGGGTGTCGGCTATCCCGGGAACGCGCGCTTCGTTCAATTTGAACAGGTCGAAGTCCACAGCAAGTCTGCCTTCGCCCATGAAATTGCGAACGCCGCATGGTATACCGCTTATCTGTTAGACGAATACAACTTGAAGCCTAACGATGCCGCTTACGACGGTAAGGGAACGGTTTGGTCCCACGGTTCCGTTGCGAAGTACCTCGGTGGTTCTACGCATACCGATCCCGTTGGCTACTACGCTAGCGCCGGGAGCAAGTATTTCGGTCAAAAGTACACCATGGCGATGTTCTATCAAATGGTCAAGAAGTACTACAACAGCATTAACTTGAGTCACACGAAGTTAATGTCCGCAACTTACACCTCTGTCAACCAACAGGCCCAATTGAGCAGCACGTACAAGAAGTACTACCTGTACAACCACGTCAAGGGCTCCAACAAGAACGCCAAGCGTCAAAGTTGGTCCAAGATTTCGCCTAAGGTTGGTAAGACCTACTACATCGACATGACCGCCAAGAAGAGCAACGGGTCCATGTGGTACCGGATTCGCCCATCGAAGAACAGTGCCAAGCGTTACTGGGTCTACTCCGGCAACCTGACCAACATCGCTAACGTTGTGACGGCGACCGCCACGAGCGCCAGCGCCTCTAGTGAGTCCGCTGCCACTTCTTCCAGCGTTGCTAGTTCCAGTAGCAGTGCCGTTGAAAGTAGCGCAACCAGTACCAGCAGTGCTAGCAGTAGCAACTAAATTCTAATGTGAAACGGCTCGCCCATAAGTTGTATGGGGAGCCGTTTTTTTGTGCTTTGAAAACCTTAGGGATAGATGAAAATGTCCGCACTGCGGCTGTCAGGGATTCCGCCTGCTGTGGGGACGCTTCAGCCTGGAAAAACACCCGGCTTATCGCTCGCTTTTAAGCCGCGGAAAACACGCGTCTTAAAAGTCGCCCATCTTGTTAGCTCGCCAGCGGCCAGCTAACAGGATTACCACGGCTGGCTACATCCCTGGCCGCCTCCAGCTCTGATTGAGCTTCTACCGTAACAAGCGTTGAACCCCTAAAAGCACATGTCATTTACAAATGGCTATTTCACCGCCACCCGTCCCACACAACATAAGTGATCTGCATCCCACTTTCCGCATAATTCCATCCCCCCATGATATACTTGACCTATCAAGTAACGCCATCCTTCAGAAAGAGGTCCTCCCCCATGAAAAGCTTAACGCGTTCAAGTCAAGATGCCGTTATCGCTGGCGTTTGCAGTGGTATCGCTCACTATTTTGTGATTCCTAACTATGTTGTTCGTTTGATCTTTTTCTTCGGTGGGCTGGACTGGTTGTACGTGATTCTTGGGCTGACGTTGCCCTGGGATAACCAGAACTTTTTGAATTGATTTTTACGAAAACTGTACCGAATAACCATAGCAATAATGTGGTCAATTTACTCTGACCATACCAAAAAAGTGTGATGCCCGCCAGCACCACACTTTTTAGTTATCTCCCTGCTTATCTGCGCGCTTCCGTTGCCCAGCCACCGCGCGGGTCATGACCCACGTGGTAATCGGCACCGTCAAGATCACACTGACCATGGCAAAGAGAATCATCAGAATTTCCGACACAAAAATTTTATCGTTTAAAATCTCACCGAACGAGTAGTGAACGCCCGTAAACCAGATGAAGAGGGCCAAGAACCCACCGAAGAAGCCAAAGAACAGCGTGTTAAACGTCGTCCCAATGATCTGCTTACCCACGGCGATACCGTCCCCTAACAAGGCCTTGGTGCTCACTTGCGGGTGTTGCTCGAGAATCTCACTGAGGCCGGCCGAAATGGCCATAGCGGCCTCCGCAATGGCACCCAGCGTGCTCAGGATGGCCGTGGCGGTCGTAACTTGCACAAATTTTATCCCAACCAGCACCGACAGGCCTTCCAAGTCCTCACTGTCTTCGGGGCCGAAGCCCTGGACTAGCGCCCAATTTTCCACCGGCACGATCAACAGGACCAAGACCACCAACACCACCGCCGACGCAATGAATGCCACGGTGCTTGACAGGTCATCGCCGCTACTCATAAAGATGGTCAGTGCAAGCACCAACATCCCCACGACCAGCGTCACGATCAGCGGTGAGAAGTGAAACGCGACCAGAACGATGGCCAAATACAGCAGGCCAAAGTTTAAAATCAACGCCAGAAACGACTGCGCGCCGGCCTTGCCACCGACCAGCACCATGAGGACCAGCAAGACCAATCCCAATACCGTAATCGTACTCATGCCGTCACCTTCTTCTTATCCATGAAGCGGCTCGCCAGGAAACTAGCAAGTGGGACCGCCAAGACAATGCCGATACCGCTGATCAGGCTCTGCACGACACCCATCGACATGTTCATCGAGAACGTGTAGCCCCAGCTGTTCCCATTTTTCAAATACAGCATGGCCATTGGGAACGTGTCGGCCACGAAGATGAAGAACAGCACGTTGATCAGCGGTCCCATGATGGTCGACCCAATCTGGCGGCCGGACTTGAAGACCTGATTGGCCGACAGCTCCGGGCGCTCCCGTTTCAGGGCAAATAGCGACGAAATAATGTCGGTCGACTCATCCATGACCGCCCCCAACGACCCCAGTAACGTTTCCGCTAAAAACAACGGCCGGGGGAGTTGCGTGACGTACTGCATGGATTCGTAGTACATGCCGCGCTCGTGGGTCACGTGAAAGACTAGTAGCGCCACGATGATGGAAAACGCCGTCCCCCCCAGCGTGGTGGCTAACGTGATCACCATCTGCCGGTTGGCCCCGATGACCAGCCACAACGTAAGGGCCGCAAAGACCACGGCGAGACTGCCAAAGATCCAGAGAACCTGCGCCCCCTGCGTCGACCCATTGAGGACGATGGCCAGGAAGAAGAGCACCCCGTTGGCCGCCACACTCAGGAAGGCCATGAAGCCGCTGAACTGCATAATCAATAGTAACAACGCCACGACCAGCCAAACCATGAAGACTAACGTGGTGTCACGCTTACTGTCTTTAGCGGTCGCGGTCAATTGCTGGCCGTTACGGTCATGGACGACCACAAAGAGTTGGCTACCCACGTGATACTTCTGGTCCATCGCCCGCGAGTAAGAGTAAACATTGCTGACGGTCAGCTGGTGGCCTTGATATTTGCCATTTAAAATTTTCCCAGACAAGACTTGTTTCGTCTGGCTATCGACGTTGTGAAAGTCATCGGTCTCCTTAGTCGCCTTGCCCGTCTTAACGCTGGTCACCTGCATGATGGGGTCGCGGTATAGCGCCGCATCGTGAGCGGTCCCCCATACCAGGATGCCGCCCACGACCATGGCAATCAGCCACGCCCAGAGCAGTCCACGTTTCGTCTTTAGAACTTGCATTCTCGCCGTCCCTTTCCTTAACTCTCTTAAGTAATAAAATTGTGTAAAAATGGCCGCACTGCGGCTGCCAGGGACTACGCCTGCTGTGGGGAACGCCTTCAGCCTAAGTACGGGCTTCCAGCTCGCCTGAAAGCCGCGAAACCCACGCGTCTCTCAGGTCGTCCCATGCTGTAACCCGGGAAAGGACCCCGGCTAACACCATTTTCACGGCTGGCTCCGTCCCTGGCCTCCTCCGGCTCTGATTGTGCATTCACATTAAGGAGGACTAACTCCAGAACATACGCCGAGATTGCACCTAACAATGACGCAACCTACACAAAAGCTTGCCAAATACAGCTCAGAGCGTTATCATGCCCTAACTGTTACGTTTCAGTTTTCACCGAACCGTTGACCCCAGTTAAATATTAAGTCACAATGGGGATTAATGCCGCTTATTTCGTTCGGTTACACTAAAGCCTATGTAAAACTATTGGCGCTACAATTGATGATTGGGTGATTAAAAACAGAACGTGGTTTTTGCGGGTGGCTTAACCCTCCGCTACAGGCATGTGGCCGCAACGTCTATTTCCAAATGATGTGCCCTACATCCGCGTTGCATCACGGTTTATCCAATGAAAACAACGCACGTAAAGCGCTCGAATCACGCCATCAATGGACAACATTCTGTTCGCCGTTTTAGCGAATTGATTCCAATATACCACTTTCTGACAGGTTGGTCGGACCCCAATAAAAATTTTAAACAAATCACAGTAAACGTTGCCCTGTCAACGCTTCCGGGTGGTTTAAAACTAGTTAATCCTGTATAGAGCTTGCATTTTGCTAGGAAAACCAGTAAACTTACAGTCGATTGTTATTTTAATTAAGCGAGGGTTTTTACAATGAGAAAAGCACATCCAAATGGCGTCCAAGGCCGTCGGAAGGTTAACCGTAAAAAGGACCGGAAGCGCCGCGACGAAATTTCAGACTTACAACGTTGGTTAAAGAACAAGAAGTAAGCTGAAGTCATTACTGAAAACACACCGATACTGTCGGTGTGTTTTTTTGCGCTCATTTCCATTTTGGACACTTGTGTTCCTTTCGCCTTACCGGCCGCCAGATATGGGCTGGAACGGTGCGGACACAACTTGAAGCCTCGAAAAACACGAGTCTACAAGGTTGGTCTTCTGCTAAGCCAGCGGGGAAACCACCCACTGACTAAGCAGAACGACGCGCCTGAGCCCATATCTGGCGACCTCTCGGCTTACACAAGTATCTGATGGCAACACAGAGTAGCAAGCATATCTGGCGTTACGTGCCAAGCTGCATGCGTAGTGAGGTAGCACGTGACCACATTCTTAACGTTTGTCCTGGCAATAGTCAATCTGAGCCGGAGGATGCCAGGGATGCAGCCAGCCGTGTCGCCGATGTTAGCCGGGGTTCTTTCCCGGGTTACATCGTGGGACGACTTTGGAGACGTGTGTTTTTCACGGCTTCAAAGCGAGCCGGAAGCCCGTTTCTCAGGCTGGAGGCATTCCCCACAGCAGGCGGAATCCCTGGCAGCCGCAGTGCGGCCATTTCTCATCAATTTTTGACACAACGAAAAGAGGCCCGGCCACCAGGACCGCACCTCTCGATAATTGCTAAATTAACCTAATCAACCACCAGAACGCTCGTCTCTGAATTTTGAACAACATAGTTGGTGGTGGACCCCATGATTGCTTTGCCTAAACCGTGAACACCGGAACGGCCAATGACGGTCAACGTCGTGTGCAATTCCGCCGGTAAAGTCTTGGCAATGGTTGGTTTAGGAAGGCCTACTTTGAAGCTCGTCTCAACGGGGACACCCTGTTGTTTGACTTCTTCAACGGCACTTTCCAGAAATTTCGTCGCCGAATCCTTAAAGTGGGTAATGATTTCGCTACCGAATTCCGCGCCGTAGTGGGCATAGGTCTGATCACTGGCGACGGAAACGATGAACAGTTTTGAGCCTAATTTTTGGGCTAATTTGGTGGCCTCCACCAGAGCTGCGTGGGCATTCTTGCTGCCATCCATCGGTACTAAGATCCGTTCATACATAATATCCCGTCCTTCCCATAGTAAACCATCAATGTGGTATCGCTTTCAACAACTTCATGATAACAATTCTAGCGCGCCAGGGAAAGCTAATTGCGTCATTTTTCACGAGATTTTTAGGCTTCCCGGTAAAATGTTAGGCAATTCTCATTCTGGCTTCTTTGGTAGATTGTGGTAAGATGAATCAAGTAAATTAATCACTAAAGGGATGGATATAATTGAAGAAGTTTTTGTTGGGCGCCCTGGGTCTGTTAGCCTTGACCCTTGCCGGTTGCTCGAATAACGCACTCACCACGAACAAGACCAGCTACCGCCCAACTGCTTTGACCGCAGTCATCAAGGGCAGCGCCAAATCCAAGACGGTCAGCTATCAAATTGCCAACGGGTCCAAGCACAGCACGAAGGTTAAGGGAGGCACCTATTTCTTCCAAGTGCCCGCCGCAACCACCGACCAGAAAGTTAAGATCACGGCCGGTAGTACGACTAAGACCGTCACCGTGAAGAAGGTCAAGTCCTTAGGCAACTACAAGCAGACTGCCGCCAAATACAACCAGATGGTCATCGGCAGCTATCTCCCAACTAAGGTTCAAAAGCAACTTCAAGCGGCCCAAAAGAACCAAGCCGCCACGAAGAAAAAAATGGCAGCCTTAGCCAAGACCAATCCAGCCGCCGCTGCCGCAGCCATGCAGCAACAACAGGCCGCTGCGAAGAAACTTCAAGCTGAAATGGCCACGGCTAAGAAGCAGGCCAAAGACGATTTACTCCCAGCCACCGCTAAGTCCGGTCTCAAGAATCTCATCGACACCAAGGACGTCACGGTGCGCGGTAACGTTCAGGACGGCAAGTTGATGGGCCTCGCTATGATCGTGCCCACTAAGCAAATGAAGACCAAGTCCGGTCAGAAGAAGTTTGGGACCACCTTTGCCCTGTTGGGAACCACTTTAGGTGCTAAGCCGAAATACGTCATCAACAAGTTTGAAAAGGTCTTGAAGGACGCTAAGAAGAACAGTTCGTCGACGACCACGAAGACGATTCATTCGAATGGGATTCGGTTCAACACCGGCTTCTCCACCGACCACCTCTACATCTACATGACGAAATAGATTAGTGTTCATCGCCTGCGGCTGCCAGATTCTCCGTCCTGTGAGGCAGACCTGAAGACTGAGAAGCGGTCTTCAGGGCGCCTTGGAACCTCAAAGGACGAGTTTCCAAGGTCGGCCAGCGTTCTAAGGTTGGGAAAATCGCCCAGCCTAAGAACGCAACCACTGGACTACGTATCTGGCCTCCTCCGGCTACACTAATCTAGCTTCATGCTGATGCCAATATTTAATCCGAACATTTTTAGTTAAACATTCTAGGACCTAATTGCCCGCTTTCGTTGGTAGTTAGGTCCTTTCTTTCACCCTAAGGAGGAGTTTATCATGGCTTATACTGTTACTTTAACGACTAGTGGGTTTTCCGCTGACCAATTTCAAACCGAACTTGCCGCGCAAAAGATTTCTTTGAATCCCCACGCTAAAGATTTATTTACCGACCCGCGTTTTCAGTCCACGCCTGCCGGGCAAACGCAATATTTGCGAGTGCTGACCGTTGGTGAGTTGGCGTTGACCGTGCCTGCTACCCTGCCCGCCATTTTTCAACGAGCACGGACGCTTGGTTTACAGCCTTGTCCTTTGGCCCTAGCTGTCGACTTTCGGCTGCAGTGGCAAACGCAAGTTAAGAGCACCAATTCCATTTTTAGCAAACATGAAGCGCCTCAGGGGGCAATTACTGTGATGTCGCCAATTGAAGATGACGACCCTAATCTGCCTAAAGGCTTCTATCTGCGGCACATCGACGACACCCTTTGGCTGCGCGGTTACCGGTGTGACGACCTTTACGTTTGGCAACCAAGCGACACCCTCGCCTTCCTTCAACCCGCGCAATAAATGCTTACCTTTACTCCTTAGAATACAAGGTGACTTATCTTAGCCACCGTCTCCAAGCGCAATCATTTTTATCCCCACCAATCAGGCGGCATAATAACGGTATGCTGAGGTAGTGAATAGTGACCGTTATTTTGTTGGCGAACTTCACTAAACCAGCAGACCATGTTTTTCCTAGGGGGGAGTTTTCATGCAACATGAAGAGAGAGTATTTGAAGCGTTCTTACGCCAGTACCGGGAAATTTTTCGGGTGTTGATCAACGCCGCCGAACAAATTACGGGGCAGTACTCGGTAAGCTTCGAACAGTATTTACTGCTGAAACAAATTCATGAGCAACGCAACATTACGCTAAGTGAGTTGGCAGATGCAACCCACACGACCCGTTCCGCTGCAGCCCGCAAGTTACGCGCACTGCTCCTTGATGGATTCGTTGAGCAAGAAGCCAAGTTGGATGATCGCCGCGTGAAGTATCTGCGGTTAACGACCAAGGGGACCAACGTTGAACACGACATCCGCCAAGCCTTTCTGCAAAGTGCCGAGGCCTGGGACCAGATTCCAACTAATCTGACCACCGAAAACATCAACGATTTCTTTACCCAGTACCAGCAAAACATTGCCATTTGGGATCGGACCCGGCCGAAGTTCCGGCGCCCCGTTCTGCATGCCAAGAAGAAGGTTCTCGGTGAAGACTAGCGCTGTCAAATGGGACCCTGACCCAATCGTCAGCGCCCCATTTTTAGTCCGGAAGCATTCCAACCGTCTACGGCAGTCAGGCACTCCACCCGGTGAGGCAGACCTGAAGCCTGAGAAGCGGTCTTCAGGGCGACTTGCAGCCTCAAAAACCGAGTCTTCAAGCTCGGCCAGTACTCTAACCCCGGCAAGTTCGGCCGGACTAAGAGTACTTCCACGGGGTTACGTGCCTGACTGCCTACGACTAGGAGTCTTCCGGACTAACTGGCTATGATTCCCTGTTGAATTAACTAGCCTGTCTAATGGTCACCGACTAGTCCACGACGCCTTACCGGGCGGTCAAAAATAGGCTGGAACGCTGTGAACGCGACTTTGAGCCCATAGACCAGGTCTCAAAGGTCGGTTCTGCCTAACCGAAGCAGCCCCCTTCGCTAAGGCAGTGCCACGGCTGAGCCTATTTTTGACCGCCCTCACGGCTGATATTTGTTTGGTGACTGAACTTGCCGCTGATTTGCGGCCACTGATTGGGTGTCCCATTTGCCATGATGGCACAGATTTTCCATTCAACATTATCTGTTTCATATGCTTTAGCCCATCCAATAGTGAATTCAATTCACTCAGTTGTGGCATAACCATTAAGCAGGGACACCAGTCTGGCGAGATTGCCCACTGCCAACCCAAGTTTCTTCGCTGATTCCCACTTCCAACAACTCTTCAACTGCTTGATTATCAGCATTTAAAGACGCCGATTCCACTTTTATTAGATTTTGATGATAAAAAAGTTCCCTTTTGCCGTTAAAAGAGTTACTCTGTTTGTAACGATTATTTTAAGGAGGATTCCGTATGCGACTTAACCATTTAATGACTGTTTCACCAGCTGGTGGTGCCGATAAGTTTCCCGTCGACGAGTCTCTAGTTACCGAAGATTTCTATGAGGCCGTTAACGGCAAGTGGGCTGAACAGGCCACGATTCCTGGCGACCATGCGACGACTGGGGGCTTCCGTGACCTGGCCGACAACATTGAAAAGACGTTGATGCACGACTTTGCCGACTTACTTGCCGGGAAGCTCGAACCAGCTAACCCTGAGATGGCAGAGTTTAAAAAGCTCTACACCCTCACCAGCGATGCTGACGAACGGGAAAAGGTGGGCACTGCGCCCCTCAAGCCCGTTTTAGCCAAGATCGAAGCGCTCAAAGACTTCGCTGACCTCAACGCGCACTTAGTTGAATGGTTCAAGACGGACCTGCCAACGCCACTCGACATCGGGGTCGACGCCGACATGAAGAACACGAGCCAATACGCCCTTTATGTAGACGCGCCTAGCCTCTTCCTGCCCGATAAGACTTACTATGCCAAGGACAATCCGGCCGCTAAGCAACTCCTGCCGATTTTCACGCAGACCGCTGTTAAATTGCTCGAACTCGCCGGTTACTCCGAGGACAAGGCCACGACCGTTGTCGAACAAGCCAAGCAATTTGATGCGCAAATCGCACCGCACGTGAAGTCGTCCGAAGAAGCCGCCGACTACGTTAAAATGTACAACCCATTCCCACTGGCCGACGTCGATGCTAAACTCGACCACATTGATTTGACCGCTGTCGTTAAGGGCCTCATCAACGACACGCCAGACCAAGTCATCTTGCCCCAACCACTCTTCTTCGATGCCGCTAACGACATTCTGTCACCAGCCAACTTCGACCTCATCAAGAGCTGGATGCTGGTTAAGACCGCGCTGGGTGCTAGAGGCGCACTGACCGAAGAATTCCGGCAAGTTGGTGGGACCTACAATCGAGCCTTGTCCGGACAAAAGCAGGCACAATCTCGCGAAAAGGCCGCCTTCTACCTGGCAACCGGCACCTTTAGCCAAGTCGTTGGTGACTACTACGGCCGCAAATACTTTGGTGAAAAGGCCAAGGCCGACGTTCGCCAAATGGTTCTGAAGATGGCCAACGTTTACCAACAACGGCTCAAAACCAACGATTGGTTGAGCGCTGCAACCCGGGAAAAGGCCATCGTCAAGTTACAGAAGCTGACCATCAAGGTGGGCTACCCTGACAAGATCGACGCCCTCTTCAGTAAGTTTAAGATCGACGAAACCAAGTCCCTCTTTGACAACTTACAGGCGATTACCGAAATCATCATCGACAACCACTTCAGTCGTTGGGGGCATCCCGTCGACCGCGAACGGTGGGACATGAGCGCTGACACGGTCAACGCCTACTACTCTCCATCGAACAACGAAATCGTCTTCCCCGCTGCCATTTTACAAGCACCATTCTACAGCCTGGAACAATCCAGCAGCGCCAACTACGGGGGAATCGGGGCCGTTATCGCCCATGAAATTTCTCACGCCTTTGACAACAACGGTTCGCAATTCGATGAATTTGGGAACCTGAACAACTGGTGGACTGACGCCGACCTCGACCACTTCAAGGGCCTCGCCCAAGCCATGATCAAGGAATTCGACGGGATCGAATTTGCTGGTCAAAAGGTGAATGGTAAGCTGACCGTTTCCGAAAACATCGCCGATGGTGGGGGCCTGAGCTGTGCGCTAGAAGCCGCTAAGTCCGAAGCCGATGTCGATTTGCGGGCCTTCTTCATCAACTGGGGCAACGTTTGGCGGATGAAGGCCACGACGGAATACATGCAATTACTGCTGTCGATCGACGTGCACGCCCCAGCTAAGTTGCGGGCTAACGTGCAGGTCAAGAACCTAGACGACTTCTACCAGACGTTTGGGGTGAAGGCGGGAGATGGCATGTACCTCGCCCCCGCCGACCGCGTCAAAATCTGGTAAACCACTCACCATTGCCGCCTGCGGCAACCAGACACCATACTGTGGGGCACACCCGAAGCCTGAGAAGCGGTCTTCGGGTTCGTGCTTGAGCCTTGCCTAACCCGCAAGTCTCAAACACGGCCCGTGATGTAAGCCGAGTAAGAACCTCGACTAACATCACCTGCACAGTATTCTGTCTGGTTTCCTCCGGCTGGTGATTGTGTCTTCCCAGCTTTCTCGCTAACTCTGTTATTTAAATTTCTAAACAGTCTTACTAAAAAACTCTCAGCAGTCATGACGATTGCTGGGAGTTTTTTTGAGCATTCAATTAGTCGGTCGTTTCGTTTAATTTGGCTTGGCGCTTGGCGTCTCTGGCTGCTTTGCGGTCCGCCTTTTCCTTGTTGCTTAAGATTTCTTCGTAGCCGTCTTGATGGTTGACGTAGCGGGCCATGGCGAAGAAGTAATCTGACAACCGGTTGAGGTAGGTCAGGATAGCTGGCTCTAGGGGTTGCTCCGCGTTGAGGGCGACCGCCGAGCGTTCTGCGCGCCGAGCCACCGTGCGAGCGTAGTGGATGTTGGCGCCTGCTGGTGAGCCGCCGGGTAAGATGAACTCTTTTAACTCGGGGGCGTTGGCAATGAAGTAGTCGACCCGTTCTTCCAAATGAGTCGTGTCGGCTGGCGTCATTTTCTGATGGCGTTTCACACTAATGTCGGCTTCCACCACGTAGAGTTTCCGCTGAACTTCACTCAGCTCATCAATCAGGTCGGTTTGTTCCGGCTTCAAGCTGGCAACCACGACCCCTAGGTAAGACTGGAGTTCGTCGATGTCCCCCAGCGTCACAATCTGTGCATCCGTCTTGGAAACCATCTTGCCACTAACCTGTTTCGTCATCCCTTGGTCCCCGACTCGCGTATAAATCTTCATGCCCATCATCCCTTCATTTTCAGAACTATCTATGTATCGCTAAATCATTAACCCTCTCCTAGCATTCTGACCCATGTGGGCGGAATAGTCCAGTCTAAAATTAGTCGGAAATTGCTATGCTCTGGCCCAAATTAGTTTACTCCGCAGCAAGCGGCTAGTCCCCAAAAGCAGCCTACTTTCCGGTAAAATAGCCGACTGACTATGCACACCACCAAATATTCTGGGCCGAATTGCTAATTGGCGTAACCACAAGCGCAATCCAGTCTACCCAGATACGACAAGAAGCATTGACCCAATTACAGTCAATGCTTCCATGTCTCATAATTATATTTTCAGAGAATCCAATATCGTAAGCGACAACGCGTTATCCGTCAGATTGACATCCGTCTGAGCTGAAGCCAGTCAGGTGCGTAGTCCCGTGTCGGTGGTGGCAGACCGGCGACTTCCCGGCCTGCCACCACGGGATGCGTTTCAAGCCTTACACGATTTTCTGTAAGGCTTGAAACCAAGCGTGAAGACCGCTCTTCGGCTTCACGCGGTCCCCACCGGACGGAGCACCTGACTGGCGAAGCGTCACAGCACGAATCAATCTACCGGATAGGGCAGGCGCCGCTTTCGCAGTCGGATTGGTCGACCAGCTCGATGTCTTTCTGGTCATGGTTGCCCGTCATTGCGGCAAAGGTCGTGGCCACGTCGCCCGTGATCTGCGCGCGGTGTTGCTGGTACGTTTCCTCGTCGATGGGTTCCTTCGGTGCTTGCTTGAAGTCGGCGCCGCTATATGGCAGTAAGGACGTGGACTTGATTGTGTTGCGGTACTGCGTCAAAAGCCCGCTGATGTCCTTGCCCTCCTCGGGTTGGAAGGTCACCGTGCAGCTAACGGCGTTGTCGGACCAGTACGTCTGTAGAAAGGCCTGGGTGGCAAATTGTTCCGCCATTGGCACCTCACCGGCGGACGCAAAGGCGGCCTCATCGGCGTGAGCGGCCTTCACTGGGAACTCCACGCACATCGTATTTTGACTGTACACATCGGGTTCGACCTTGTAGCCACAGGCCTTTAAGGCGGGCAACAAGGGATCACTGTCTTGGAACCGAATCCGTTGAATCAGGTAACGCGCGTAGTGGAAATGCATCCCCTCGGACACCCCAGCCAATTTGGCCACCGTTCCGGACGGCTTGACCGTGGTGTGCTTAATTGAAGGCTGGCAACCCAACGTTTCCGAGTAGTCCTTGTCGGCTTGCACGACGGCCTGATACAGGTCGTTGACGCGCTTCACGGCCGCCTGATTGTAAATGGGCTGCATGACCGTCTTGCCCGTCGTGGCGTCCTTTTTGGCCGCGAATCCCGTGACCACGCGTTGCTTAAAGGTCTTTAGAATCCAGTCCTGAATCCCGGACATGGAGACCCCAATTCGCCGGTTCTTCTGGATGGCCGTGCGGGAAACTTCCCAGTCGTAGTGGCTAAACGTGACCCGTTTGGTATACCGGGCGCCTAAACCAAAGGCATCTTCCAGGTCCCAGCCTTGTTCTTCAGCAACGCTAGGGAAAACTTCAAACAGGTTGCAGGGTTCGCCGTTGCTCAGTGAGATTTCCCCACACGGATTGGTCCCCTCAACGGCGCCGTCAATCCCCTCTTGCCGGCCATCGGCTAACCGACCGTAGTTCTTCGACAGCTCCAGGTTGACGATGCCGGGTTCCCCGTTATGTTGGATGGAGTCGGCAATGGGCTGATAGTCGTTAAATTGACTGTCAACGGCGACACTGTTGTTGGACGCCCAACGGTGATGGTAGAGCTTGTCCTTATCCTGCTTCATAGTAATAAAGTCATCGTCTTCGGCACCACCCAAGGCGAGCTCGGCCGAACGCCGGACGTTCCCCGCAACGACGGTCTTACCGATCATGTTACCCATGTCCGTGCAGTCCACGGCGGTCAATTTCCGGCCCACCGCATCGTTTAGAATCTGATTGATGTCAAAGAGCATTTCAACTAACGGCATCGGGCCAGAAGCGGTTCCGCCAAAGCCGTGGATCGGTGCGTCTTTAGGACGAATGTCGCTGATATCCAGGACGACTTGAGTCTTATGGTCAGGATTGCTGCCGTTGAAATGGGCGTCGATCATGTTGGCGTTGGCCAGGACCCAGCCTTCACGGGTGTCTGGTAGTCGGTAGTAGCGCGCGTCAGCCAAGGAATGACTGTGCATCCACGTTGACCGGTCCACCGCACCCAAGGCCACAGAGGCGTCGTAAGAGGCACTGTCGGCGTCAATCACAATGGTCAAGTCCACATTTTGGTCGACCTTAGGCATTTGCTTAACGTTATCTGGCGTGACGGAAAAACCAACGCCGCCACCCTTCATCAATTGGTCGAACATAAAGGAGAATGGCATGGACGCCACAACCTGGTCGGGTTTCAAGTAGCTGGGCACAATGTGACTATCCCCGTAGGCTTGTGGCCGAATGGCGACGAACCAGCAGTTGTTTAAGGCGTCCCCGTTGCGGTGTTGGTAGTCGGTCCCGGAGATCCAGAGGTTCCGGCCAGAAGGTGTCGCGGCTAACCCGTAGATCAGTTTAAAGAGCCGTTGTGCTTCTTGCGTGAGGTCGGCAACCACTTGACCATCAACGTTGTCCGTATGTAATCGGGGGTCGAGGTTGATATTCCCTTCAACGACTCGTTTGACCGTTTCGGGCCATTCTTCACTGCGTTGTTGTTCAGGCAGCCAGCGTGCGTAGGTCCGCTTGTAGGTGACCCAGCCCAGCTCGCCCCAGTGTGGGGTAACCTCTTGTTCCGTTTTTTCAATAAAATCTGCCGTCAACGTGACTGTGGCGGCCGTTGTTGTATTCATCATATCAATCGCTCCCGTCCATAAGAATGCACCATATATGGTATCAAAAACGAGAGTTGAATACAATATGTAGAAAATTTGGATTGCCCCCTAGACATTTCAAATCGAGCCGCTATGTAACATAGTTAACAGGTGCGCGACAAGTTTTCCTCCCTAGCAGTTAACTGTAAGTGGATAAAAAATGATAAATCCGTTTAACCGGCCAGCTCATGCCATCCCAAACGCAAACTCCCCTAAGTAGTAAACGACCTGTCTTGAACACAATTAAACGGGTCACAATTTCGCTGGTTACCGCAACTTTTTTAAATTATTTTTTCCGCCTCAGATTTAGTAAATCTTAACTTAGCGGCCCACTAGATATAGCATCTGATTTCCGCACTGCGGCTGCCAGGGATTCCGCCTGCCATGGGGAACGCCTCCAGCCTGGAGTGCGGGCTTCCGGCTCGCCTGAAAGCCACGAAGATCACGTGTCTCCCAGGTTGTCCCACGATGTAAGACGGGAAAGAACCCCGTCTAACATCGTCGACACGGCTGGCTACATCCCTGGCCTCCTCCGGCTAAATATTGTCGTCCCGATAAATTAAATTGGCTTACAAACTACAATGGAGACGATGCCATAAAACTACTGTGTAAGCCGAGAGGTCGGCAGATATGGGCTCAGGCGCGTCGTTCTGCTTAGTCGGCGTTTCTGGCCGGCTTAGCAGAAAACCAAGCTTGAAGACTCGCGACCTTCGAGGCTTCAAGTTGTGTTCGCACCGTTCCAGCCCATATCTGCCGACCGGTAAGGCGACGGTCACACTAGGTTGCCCAAATAAAAAGTACGTTGCCCTGGGGACAACGTACTTGTCGATTCATTTATTTTTCATCAGGTGCTGGCTGGGTGCTCTCGCGGGGAACGAGCGCCGTGCCAATTGTCACCAGTTGGGGCGTGGTGCGGCCCGTATGGAGACGATTTTCCACCAGGTCCACGGCCGTTGAGCCGAGAAGTTCGGTGTTGACGTGCACGCTGCTCAACTCGGGGAACACGTACTTGGCAATCGTCGTGTCGTTGAAACTGAACAGACTAACTCTGCTTGGCACGTCGATGTTGTTCTCGTGGAGCGCCTTCAACGCCCCAGCCGCCATGGGATCATTGGTGACAAAGAACGCGGACGGCAAGTCGTCGCCCAATTCCGCAATCGCCGTTTGCATCTGCTGGTAGCCGGAGTGGTTGGTATAGTCGCCCGCAAAAACTAGGCGGTCATCAAAAGCGTCTCGCGCTTCCATTTCCTGCTTAAACACCTGATACCGCGGGTCGACGACTTCTAGCTGCCCATCCGTCGTCCATTCCGTCCCGTACAACAAGCCAATTTTTCGTTGGTCGCGTTGCCAGTAGAAATCAATGACTTGGCGGACCGCAAATCGAAAGTCCGTGACGACGCTGTCATACCCGTGGCAAAGCTGGTCTTGATCCACAAACACCAAATTCGGTGTCAGGCGGGCCATCGCCGCAACCTGTGAGTCACTAAATTTACCGATGGCAATAATGGCGTCAACATCGGGCTCAATGGCCTGCAAGTCATTTTGAAACGTTCTGGTCGCTAAGAAGTGGCGCTCATCACTCCGCTTCTCCAGGCCTAAGCGAATCGACATGTAGTACAAGTCATCTAGTTCCTTGGTCTTGGAATACCACTGAACGATGGCAATCTTAAGCTGTTTAGTTGGTGCGGCCGCCCGGTGCTTGAGCTTACTATAGTTCAACTCCTCGGCGACCTCGAAAATCTGCTTGCGCGTCGAGTCACTGACGGACAGTGTGCGGTCATAATTCAAGACCCGCGACACCGTGGCCAGCGAAACGCCAACCGACTTCGCAATATCCTTTAACGTGGCTGCGATTGCCATCACCTCCTTTAAATTAGTCTAACTGGGCCGCACTACGGCTGTCAGGGATTCCACCTGCTATGGGGAACGCCTCCAGCCAAAGAACGGGCTTTCGTCTCGCCTGAAAGCCGCAAAAACCATGCGTCTCTCAGGTCGTCCCACGATGTAAGCCGGGATAGAACCCCGCCTAACATCGTCGACACAGCCGTCTCCATCCCTGACATCCTCCGGCTCAGATTGTGTACACTAATTTCATATGCTGAAACCAATAAGCCATCCGAACTTTACTGTAGACTGATAGCTTTTTAAAACTTAACTACACGTTGTACAGAAACTGTCAGCCTGCAAATATCATTTACATTCATAAATTCATTGCCAGAACTAGCTGTAGTCGGCGGCTGACAGGAACGGAACCCCGTGTTGGTCCTCTTAGACTGAGCGAATTTCTCAGCCTTAGAGGAGTGGCCGAACTTGGAGACTCGATCTTTGAGGCTTCAAGTCGCCCTGGGGACCGCTTCTCAGGCCCCAGGTCTGCCTCACCGGGTGGAGTTCCTGTCAGCCGCCGACGGAATACAACTAGATTTGTGCGATAAACTTGTCTAATGCCGCTTGCCCCTTGGCGTCGCGCTTGAAGACGCCGGCGTCGGCTAAGACCCGTGCGAAAACGTCACCAATTGCTTGGTGTAAGACCGGCGTGACGTTCTCTGCCGTCAACGGGTGATCCTGCTTGATGCTGTCGGCCCAAGCCTTGTGCATGTCAGCCATTTGGTTCGGTTGATCCAGCAAGTACTTAGTGACTTCGGCCATTTCTGTCTTGAGACGGGCAGGTAAAATTGCTCGGCCCATGACTTCGATCAAGCCAATGTTTTCCTTCTTGATGTGTTGAACGTCCTGATGCGGATGGAAAATGCCATCCGGATACTGGGCAGACGTCTGGTTGTCCCGCAACACGAGGTCCAGGACGTAGTCGTCGCCATCGCGGTACGCAATTGGCGTAATCGTGTGGTGCCGCACGTTGTCTGTGTAGGCCCGCACATCGACGGACTCATCGGAGTAGTCGATCCAGCTGTTCAAGACCTTCGTGGCCGCATTGATCAGCGCTTCCGGTTGACTCCCGGTCAGCCGAATGTCGGTCATTGGCCATTTAACAACGCCCGCCGTGACACCAGCGACACCTAAGTCGACTGGTCGGTCGATCGGCGCCTTCATCATTGGGAAGGTATGCTTGCCCCCCTGATAATGATCATGGGTCAGCATGGAACCACCCACGATTGGCAGGTCGGCATTGCTTCCGACAAAGTAGGTCGGCAACGTCCGCACGATTTCCAAGAGGTTGGTAAACGTGTGTTGGTTGATGACCATTGGCCGGTGTTCCTTGGCAAGGAAAATCGCGTGTTCTGAGAAATAGGCGTATGGCGAGTACTGGAAGCCCCAGGTTTCGCCGCCCAACATCAACCGGATGATCCGGTGATTGCTGCGAGCGGGATAGCCGAGTCGGCCCAAGTACCCTTCATTCGTCATGCACAGTTGATCCAAGGGGTAGCTCGTCTGCTTCTGTGTCTGTGCCGCCGCAATGGCCTTGGGGTCCTTTTCTGGTTTGGACAGGTTGATGGTGATCTCTAACTCACCAGCCGCCGTCTTGGCCGGGAAGACCACGTTTTTCGCAATGTTACGCGTTTTAATGTAGTTGTTGTCTTGGCTTAACTGGTAGAACCAGTCGGTCGCCTTGGATGGGCTCTCCTGATACCGGTCCCAGAAACCGCGGTTAATCGCGGAAGGAAGCGGCGTCATCAGATCCATCAGTTGTGCTTCCAAAATTTCTTTAGGACTGGGGGAATCCTCGATCTTGCCGTGCGCAATCGCCGTGGCAATCAGGGCGTTGACCAGGTCGATGGGCGTATCCGCCGTGGCGGCCTGGGCCTCACCGTCGCCGACCAAAGCGAAGATGCGGTTCGTGACGTACTGCCGGTCGAGTTCCGTGTAAGGTGCCGGTGAAGACACGATGTGATCAATAAATTTTTGAATTGTATCTTCAGCCATAGCTTACTTCTCCTCAGTCCGGTCGTTGTAGCCTTGTGGATGCGTTTGCTTCCAGTTCCAAGCCGTCCGGATAATGTCTTCAACGTTGTCAAACCGTGGCTTCCAGTTCAACACTTTCCGTGCCTTGTCACTAGCGGCAATCAACGTACTTGGGTCACCAGCACGCCGTGGCGCCATCGTTGCGGGAATTTCTTTGCCCGTAACTTTACGTGCGGCTTCCAGCATTTCCTTGTTGGAGAATCCGGTTGAAGAACCCAGGTTAAAGGCATCGCTGTCGTGACCCGCCTTCAGGTATTCCAGCGCTAAAATGTGGGCGTCGGCCAAATCAACGACGTGGACGTAATCCCGCACGTTAGTCCCATCCTTAGTTGGGTAGTCGCTACCGAAGATGGACAATTCTTTCCGTTCGCCAGCAGCCACTTGTAAGATGATTGGGACCAAGTGGGTTTCTGGATGGTGGTCTTCACCAATGCTGCCGTCTTCCTTGGCACCGGCAACGTTGAAGTAGCGTAAGGCAATAAATTTAATGCCGTAAGCTTCGTCAGACCAATGCATGATCTTTTCCATCATTAACTTGCTTTCACCGTATGGGTTGGTTGGAATCTGCGGGTCAGTTTCCTTGATTGGAATCTGCTTAGGTTCGCCGTAAGTTGCGGCCGTTGATGAGAAGACGATGCGCTTCACGTTGTGCTTGTTCATGACTTCCAGCAAGGAAACCATCCCAGCCGTGTTGTTGTCGAAGTACTTCAGCGGTTTCTTCATGGATTCAGGCACCACGGAGAAGGCAGCGAAGTGAATAACCCCTTCGATATCTTCCTTATCAAAAACACCGTTCAGGAAGTCTTGATCACGAACGTCTCCTTCATAGAACCGCGCCTTCTTGTTCACTGCGGCCCGGTGTCCCGTTACCAAGTTGTCGACGACGGCAACATCGTAACCCTTCTCAACTAAACGATCGACGGCGTGTGAGCCGATGTAACCGGCACCACCTAAGACTAAAACTGTCATTGATCAATTCCTCCTCAAATTAATGTTTTTTACATTTACTATTTTTATGTTTAGTGGTTGTCGCTGTTTGTCGCCTGCGGTGGTCAGGTGCTCCACCCGGTGGGGCAGACCTGAAGCCAAGGTACGGGCTTCAGGGCGACTTTGAACCTCATAAACCGAGTTTCAAAGCTCGGCCCGTGTTCTAAGGCCGGTAACCCGCCGGTCTAAGAACACCGACACGGGGTTACGCACCTGACCCCCTCCGGCTATGGCAACACTAAACGTTTACTACTATATTTATCTTATCTCTAATGCGATTGCTGCGTCCAGTTAGGCTATAGTCAAACTGGACGCTGATAGCTCGGTTGAAATGTGATATCAATCGAGAGGTCAACCAGCGAAGTTGCTACGACTACCTCCAGCTAAGTTGCGGATGCTCCTAGAACTCAACGCCCATAATGGCAGCCAACAATCTAAGCCGGAGGCGTCCAGAGATGTAGCCAGCCGTGTCGACGATGTTAGCCGGGGTATTTTCCCGGGTTACATCGTGGGACGACCTAAGAGACGCGTGATTTTCGCGGCTTTTAGGCGAGCTGGAAGCCCGCTTCTCAGGCTGGAGGCGTTCCCCATGGCAGGCGGAATCCCTGGCAGCCGCAGTGCGAGCAATCTAACACAAATGTTAAGCTTGGATTTCCTTAGGACCGTCCGCAATTTCGGCGACGTAGAATTCGGCTGGGTGGCCGATAGTGTCTTCGTAGACCTTACCGACAGCACTTTCGAAGTCGTCGACATTGGTCTTCTTGACCAAAGCAATCGCACAACCACCGAAGCCGGCACCGGTCATCCGGGCACCGAGGACGCCTGGCTGTTCCCAAGCCGTTTCAACCAACGTGTCGAGTTCCTTACCGGTTACGGCAAAGTCGTAGTGCAAGGACACGTGGGAGGCGTTGACCAAGTGGCCAAAGCGCTTCAAATCATTGGCTTGTAAGGCTTCGAAGGCCTTCAACGTCCGTTGGTTTTCGAAGACGGCGTGACGGGCCCGTTTGATCAAAACGTCATCGTTGATCAGGTAAGCATTTTCGTCGAATTCGTCTTCACTCAGGTCGCCTAACGTCTTGATGTCCAGCTTCGTTTGTAAACGACGGAGGGCTTCTTCACATTGGGCGCGGCGTTCGTTGTACTTGGAATCCGTCAACTCACGGCGCTTCTTGGTGTTCATGATAACGACCACGTAGTCACCCAAAGCAAGCGGTGCGTATTGGTAATCCAGGGTGTTCGTGTCGAGCAGGATGGCTTGGTCTTTCTTCCCCATCCCAATAGCAAATTGATCCATGATCCCGGTGTTCAAACCGAAGTAGTCATTTTCAACCTGTTGGCCGACCTTGACCATTTCGACCTCATCGAGCTTCATGCCATAACCGGCGTGAAGAATTTCTCCCATCAACATTTCCATTGAGGCTGATGAGGACAGGCCAGAAGCATCTGGCAAGTTTCCGTGAACGAAGAGATCAAAGCCATGGTCGATGGTCAGATTCTGCTTCGCCAGCTCGAACAACATCCCTTTAAGGTAGTTGGCCCAGTTATCAGCCTTATCAAATTTCAAATCATCCAGTGAGAACGTTAGCATTCCGGCATCCGGCACATTGGCAGAATAAACGCGGAAGTTGCGGTCATCACGCGCTGAAAATGCGGCGTAAGTTCCCATGCTAATAGCGGCTGGGAAAACGTGACCACCGTTAAAGTCGGTGTATTCACCGATCAAGTTGATACGGCCTGGTGAGAAGAACACCCGTTGGGGGGCGACATCAAACTTTTCTTGGTATTCAGTTGCTAAGCTGGCGAAATCCATGGCGATTAACTCCTTAATAAATTTTTTAGTAAAGTTTTTACTACAGCCATCATAACCGCGTTTAGCCGTTATGTCAATCATTTAATAAAGCGCTTTCCTTCACGCCACATCTCAGTTATCAGTGCAAAGATAGTCTTTGCCTTCGCCTTACCGGCCGCCAGATATGGGCCGGAACGGTGCGGACACAACTTGAAGCCTCGCAACCCACGAGTCTTCAAGCTTGGTCTTCTACTAAGTCAGTGGGAAGGTCACCCCCTGTCTAAGTAGAACGACGCGCCTGGGCCCATATCTGGCGACCTCTCGGCTTACGTTGGTGGTCAATGGCAACATCAAAGAGTGTCTGTTAGATTGCTAAACTGACATGACATCATGATAGCAATTTTCACTGATTCTCATATTAGGTTAGGACACAATCTAAGCCGGAGGCGGCCAGGGATGTAGCCAGCTGTGTCGACGATGTTAGCCGGGGGTCTTTCCCGGGTTACATCGTGGGACGACCTGAGAGACGCGCGATTTTCGTGGCTTTCAGGCGAGCCGGAAGCCCGCACTCCAGGCTGGAGGCGTTCCCCATAGCAGGCGGAATCCCTGGCCGCCGCAGTGCGCAAATTTTACCCTAGACTAAAGGCCACAGACAATTTCTGCCCGTGGCCCCTAGTGCTGACTTACTTAGCCGAAGCTTTTTCCTCAGCCTGTTCAGTCTCAAGTTTCTTTTCAAGTTCACGGACGATCTCCGCGTGCTTCTTTTCTGACAAGGTGACCTTGAATTGGTAAATCAGCGCAGCCAAGACCAGCAAGATCATTGGCATGTAGAAGATAAAGGAATGGAAGATGAACATGCCGTGTGCCGTGATGTCACTTGGCTTGGCGTTCCCAGTCATCCCAGCGTGGACAGCGGCGATAACCACGATCCCGGTTGAGAAGGCCCCTGCTAATTTATCGATCAATGGCCGAACGGATAACGTCACGGATTCATTCCGCGTACCATTCTTGTACTGGCCATATTCCACACTGTCCGTAATGGTCATCAAAGCGGCCAAGAAGATCATGGGGTATGGGAAGAAGAAGACGGCATCGGCGATATACATCATGAGGATGTTGGTCCCAGCAAAGTTGAATAAAATGTAACCGACCAGCATCATGCAGATACCGCCGACGTAAACACCGCGCCGGGTAAGCTTGGATACGATCACTGGGAACAATGGTACGGAAAGCACCCCTAAGAGGGCCGTGACCCCACCAATAACGGTGTAGGCATTGGCGTTACCAATCACGTAACGGAAGTAGTAGATCAACAGTGAGTTGGTGACCACGTAGCTGAGGGCAAATAACAGGTAAGACAACCCCAACCACATCAACTGATCATTTTCACCGATAACCTTGAAGACGTCGCGGAAACGCGTCTTTTCAGTATTTTCACGAATCAAACTCTTATTTTCCTTGGTTCCGAAGAAGGTCGCTAAGGCCCCCAACAGGGAAACGGCCCCAATGACGATGGCAAACCCTAACCAGCCGGCACGGGTCTGCGTGCTGCCATGCGTCCCAGAGAATTTCTGGGAGAAGAAGATGACCAATGGCGTCACTGCCATGATAACCCCTTGAGAACCCAGGGTAGACCCGAAACGACCAACCGTCCCAAACTTGTTACGCACCTTGGTATCAACACTCAAGGCAGGCAACATGGACCAGAACGAAATATCTTTAAACGAATAGAAAATATCCATAATGACAAAGACGATACCGAAGAGTAAGAAGTAAAGCGTCTTGTTGGAATCCGCCAGTCCAAACATGCTGGAGAACATCAGGATGATTCCCACGGAACTGACGATGGCCCCGGCAAGCAGCCATGGCTTGAATTTTCCAATCTTGGTATCGGTGTTATCGACCATTCCCCCGATCATTGGGTCAAAGGCGATTTCAATCAACCGAATGACCACGACCATCGTGGTGACGATACCGGCTTCGGCAGCCGCGCCATCGCCGACGAACAAGGCACTCGTGACGAAAATTGCAAAATAAGTATTGAGAGTTGCGTAGAACGCGTCGTGTCCGAACGCCCCTAGCGCATATGAGATATATTGCTTAAACATTATTTTTTCCACACCTTTCAACGGGGAAACCTAACTGACGACCCAGTAGCCACTATGTTTAGTGGTACCGGTGTTCGATGATTTTGGAAAGCACATCTTCCCGTTGCTTGGCCTTAGCCATATCGAATTGTGATTCTTCGAGGTGGTTAAAGTCTTGTGCAAGTAACGTGGCTTCCAAATAGAGGGTCAGTTGCCGCTTAATGTACAACTTGTTTTCCTCATCCGGTCGCTGTGCGTTGCCACCCAAAACAGCCGCAGCAAATTCTTTGGGATCTAAAGTAATCTTCTCGTCCTTCTTAGCCATTTGGAAACACTCCTTAGTTTTTTTCTCATCAGCCACTTGGGTTAACGACCCTGTCGCTCAGCGAATACAATCGATTGTACAAACGCCGCCAACTCGATCTAAACCCAAATCCTGATTGTTAGTTAACTAATCTAGTAAAGTCACGCTTAACGTTTTACTTAAATGTAAGCGCTTCACATTGGTAATAATAACGGTCTGGACCATAAGTTGCAACCTTTTTTATTGTGTAAATAGTTACTAAGTATTTTCTAATCATGCTTTGTATCAGTATTGCAAACGGTTGTATTTTATTGACTAAAAGTTTACTAAATACATATTTGGCAAGTGATATTTGGACGATATTTACTATTAACCATCATCGCTGTTTTCATAAAGGATATGAAAAGAGCCCGCCTACCATATTCTGGTTAGACGAGCTCTTACGAATTTTAATTTAACAATTAGCGGTCACACGACTGACCCATTCCAGCTAAACAGTTGGCAACTAGACTACAAGGCCTGCCACCAACTGACCAGTTTGAACAAGCCTTACCTCACTTCAGCTGCAGGAAAAACCAGTCTGAGCCGGAGGCGGCCAGGGATGTAGCCAGCTGTGTCAACGATGTTAGCCGGGGTTCTTTCCCGGGTTACATCGTGGGACGACCTGAGAGACACGCGATTTTCGTGGCTTTCAGGCGAGCCGGAAGCCCGCACCCCAGGCTGGAGGCGTTCCCCACAGCAGGCGGAATCCCTGGCAGCCGCAGTGCGACAAAATTTAAACCTTATTTCACAGAACCGACATAGTCCTTCAAGGCTTGTTCGAAACGGTCCAAGCGTGCGTGGGCAGCCGCGTCCGTCTTGTCGCTGGTCCCGATGTAGAACTTGACCTTAGGCTCGGTCCCTGAAGGCCGGATGCAGATCCAAGTCCCATCGCTCAGCCAGTACTTCAAGACGTTGGACTGTGGCAGGTCGATCGTTGTGGTCGTCCCGTCAGCCGCCGTCTTCACGCCAGTCGAGAAGTCTTCGACGGCATCGATCGTGGTGTCGGCAAAGGACTTCGGCGCGTTTTCTCTGAATTCACTCATCAGGTGGGCCATCTGGTCGGCACCGTCAACGCCAGGGAATTCCTCGAACGTGGTCTTTTCGGCAAAGTAGCCGTAGGTCGCGTAGAGTTCTTCGATACCGTCATAGAGGGTCATCCCCCGTTGCTTGTAGTCCGCAGCGACTTCGGCCAACAAGACCGTCGATTGAATAGCGTCCTTGTCCCGCACGAATGGCTTGATCAGGTAACCGTAACTTTCCTCGAAACCAAACAGGAAGGTGTGGTCATGGTTGGTCTCGTACTGGTGAATCTGTTCGGCGATAAACTTGAATCCGGTCAGCACGTTCTTCGTTTCAACGCCATAAGCGGCCGCAATCTTGGTGGCCAGTTCGGTCGACACGATGGACTTGACCACGCGGCCGTCAGCTGGCAACTGCCCAGCTTGCTTGCGGGCCTTCAAAATGTAAGCCAACAGGATCGAGGCAATCTGGTTCCCCGTCAACAGTTGGTAGTCCCCATTCGGTTCACGAACGGCGGCACCCAAGCGGTCGGCATCGGGATCGGTCGCAACTAACAAGTCGGCGCCTTCCTTTTTCCCTAAGGCAATCGCCATATCAAATGCCTGCGAGAACTCGGGGTTCGGGAACGGAACGGTTGGGAATTCGGGGTCGGCAATGGCTTGTTCGGGAACCATGGTGAAGTTTTCAAACCCGGCACCCCGTAAAGCACGTTCGCCAATGACCTTCCCCGTCCCGTGCAGTGGCGTGTAGATCAATTTCATGGTCTTCCCCACGCTGTGAACTAAGTCGGCATTGATGGTGACACTCTCAACGTTCTTCAGGTAAGGTTGGTCAACGTTTTCACCAATGATCTGGAGCGTATTGTCGGCGCGCAGTTGTTGTTCGTTGGCGACCGCAATACCAAAGACATCCTTGGCGGAACGAACGAACTCGGTGATCATGTCAGACGCCTTAGGTGGCATTTGCCCACCATCTGGGCCGTAGATCTTAAAGCCGTTGTATTGCTTCGGGTTGTGGCTGGCCGTGATCATGATCCCCATGGCTGTGTTCAAATGCCGCACGGCGAAGGACAATTCTGGCGTTGGTCGCATGTCATCGAAGACGTAGCTGGGAATGTGGTGGGCCCCCAAGACGTGAGCTGCTTCGTGCGCGAATTCGTTGGAATGGTAACGAGAGTCGAAACTGATGGCGACCCCGCGTTGCTTCGTAGCTTCATCCAGGGTGTCCAGGTAACGGGCGACCCCTTCAGTGGCTTGACGAACGGTGTAGACGTTCATTTGACCAATACCAGGTCCCATGACGCCCCGCATGCCGGCCGTCCCAAAACTCATTGGGGCGGTAAAGGCCGCTTTTTTCGCAGCGTCGTCAGCGGCAATCGCCGTCAACTCAGCCTTGATGTACGGAATCATCGTTGGTTGTTGTTCCCACACTTGGTAATTTTCTTGCCAACTCATTGTAATCTCTCCTCTTACTTTCTGATGTATTGATAACTAATTAAATGGGTGACGGGTTGGTTAGCCGGTAAGATCACATCGCCAAAGTCCGCGTGGTGAATGGCATCTGGCAACGTTTGGGCTTCCATGGCTAATGCGTTGTAATCGCGTTTTTCGGCGCGCTTATCGTCCGTTGGGTTGGCCGTGAAGACGACTAACGCATTCCGGTCGGAATAAACTTGGACTTCACGATGACCCGTGGTGTCCCCAACCGTGGCGATTGGCGTATCTTTGCTAGGTTCCACAACAAAGGCATCGTCGTATTCGACCTGGCCCGTTTGGTGTAACTGGTCTAAGCCGTCCTTGATAGTCCGTGGTTGGCTGAAGTCGTAACCGGTATTGGCGGTAGCGACCATCTTGCCAGTTGGGATCTTAGCTTGATCTAAGACCAGCCGCTGATTGCCGCTCAATTTCAACCACTGATCGTCCAGACTGTGCTGGTCGTCGGTGACATTGAAGTAGGTGTGGACCGTCGGGTTGAACAGCGTCGACGCATCGCCTTGGGCGTCAAAGGTGATGTCCAAGCGGTTCTCTTCGGTCAGCGTGTATGTGACCGTCGTCTTGAGGTTACCCGGATACTTGTCGTCGGCGGGAGTGGCCGTATGGGTCAGCACCACGCTAGCGGTATCGGCGGTCTGCGTCGTCGTGGCGTCCCAGTTGACGAAGGTAAAGCCGTGGGGACCACCGTGACTGGCGTTGGGCTTTTCGTTAGCGTCCAAGTGAATCGTCTGGCCATCGAGGTCAAATTGGGCACCGGCGATGCGGCCAGCGACCCGCCCTAACGTTTGGCATAAGTAGTAAGGGTTGTGGTCGTAGTCGGCGAGATTGGGTAAGTTCACAATCAGTTGGTGACGTTGACCATCTTCATCGACGCTAAATTCTTGAAGCGTCGCGCCCCAGGTCAGAATAGCGACCCGCGTTCCCTGTTGGTTGGTCAATAAGTACTTGGTGACTTCTTGCTGGTGCAACATCCCAGCAGCACTCGTGGTAATTTCCATAAAAAATGGCACCTCCAATTAAAAGAATCCGGTTTCATTGTATAATACTCCGCTGGTAAGTACCAATTTTTTACTAAAATTTTCCTGATCGTCAAATCTCAGTCGATACGCCCTCGGCGCCGAACGACAAAACCGGTCACCAAATATAACGATAGTAATGGTGGCTTACCTAACTGTGCACAAACTAATTTCCAGCGGCAGTGAACACGAGCGACTCAAAACCACGACCAGTCACCCTAAAATTATAACCAAATTTTGGTCGCGGCGAAAGTCGACTTCGCAGTCAAATTTTCCGTTGCGCTTAAAAGCGGTTTTTCCAGTTACAGCAACGTTATCCGTAGCAGTAACATGTGCCCACATTTTCTCAAAAATCGCGTCTTCATATATATTCAGAATTTAGTTTATTCTAATTAGGAATATGAAATATTAGGAAATTCAGAAGATTCTCTGTACTTATCAAGCGATTATTAGCTATACTTACGCCACATCGTTCAGTTATGAACAATGAAATGAATGTCAGCTTGTCACCTTAAGGTAAAGGCTGGCACTAAGATTTATATCCAATGGGGTCACATCTGTTGCGTGCTGGTTAACTCTGGAAAACGTACTCGGACTGGCCCGATGGTCGCTGCTTACCACCTTTAAGCTCACAGATTATAGCTGGAGGCTGTCGGGCACACGCAATTGATAAAAAACGTATCTGATAAGGAGGAACTTCACTATGTCATCCACAACTGCTGCCGCAGAAAAGCTTTTGCTACAAATGGTTGATGATTACACTGCCCGAGAGATTGCACCTCAGGACATGCCGATGGACGCGGACGGGGACTTCCCCGCTGGCTTCATACAAAAACTCACGGACACCGGCTTCTTAGGCCTCATGTTACCCCAAGAATTCGGTGGCGCCGGCTTCGGTCCCGAAGTCACGGCCACGGCCTTGAATCACATTGCTCGGGGCAACGCCAGCACGGCCGTCACCCTCGAAGGTCATTTCAAGACTATCGACCAGATTTTAAAATTCGGCACGCCCGCCCTGCAGCAACAATTATTGCCATCTGCTAACGACCGCATCTTCGCCTTTTCCATGACCGAAGCCAGCGGTGGTTCGAATCCCATGGGCATCAGCTCGACCGCCACGCGTGAGGGCGATCACTGGGTCATCACCGGCGACAAAATCATGATCACAAACGGCGGCCTTGCGCAGGTCTACTGTGTGCTGGTCAAGACCGCGCCCAAAGAGCTCTCCGTCTTCGCTGTGGATCAGGACATGCCCGGCTTTTCATTTGGGAAACGTGAAGACTTCATTGGCCTGCGCGGCACTCCAGTCGGCGAAATCGTCATGGACCACATCATCGTGGACGACGACCATTTACTAGGAAAACTCGGTGATGGCGGCATGATCGGTGACTCCGCCCACGACGACGCCCGCATCCTCATGGGGGCCGTCCTGACCGGTATCATGGAACATGACTTAAAGATTGCGACCGACTACGCCAAGGAACGTAAGGCTGGCGACAAGCCACTGACCGAGTTGCAAGTCACCCATCGCAAAGTCGCGGACATCGCCATGCGTAAGGAAACGACGAAGCTGCTTTACCAACGCGCCGCGCAACTCAAGGCCACTGGCCAACCCTACAGCGAGGAAGCCGCCATGGCAAAGGCCCACGGCTCCCGTTCCGCTGTGAGTGCCGGCGATGACACGCTACAAATTTTAGCCGGCTACGGTTACAGTCGCGAATATCCCGTTGAACACTTGATCCGTGACGCACGCGCCATGGAAATTGCCGAAGGGACCGTTGAAAAGATGCGGTCCGCCATTGCCAACGCCGAATTCAGTAAATAGGAGGTTCCCCATGAAAATTGTGGTTTGTATCAAACAAGTCCCCGAAACGAACGACGTCACCATCGACCCGGTCACCCATAACCTGGACCGCCGTGGCCTAGCTGGCGTCATGAATCCCTTTGATAAAAATGCTGTTGAGCAGGCCCTCCAACTGAAGGACGCCGACAGCGATGCCGAAGTCGTGCTCCTCAGTATGGGGCCCGACGACTACGCGGAATCCCTGCGCGAAGGCATGGCTATGGGCGCCGATGCCGGTGTGCTGCTGTCCGACCGCGCATTTGCCGGTGCCGACACTTTAGCGACCGGTTACGTGATTGCCCAAGCCATCAAGCAAATCGGTGATGTCGATCTGGTTCTATTTGGCCGGCAAGCCGTCGACGCCGATACGGGTCAGGTTGGCCCCATCGTTGCCGAATTTTTACACCAGCCACAGATCACCTACGCCGCCAGCCTCCGGTTAAGCGGCACCAACGAGGTCACGGCCGAACGTCTCCTGGAAGACACCAAGCAGACGCTCGTGGCCACTTTGCCCGCCGTGGTCAGCGTCCGGAGTGAATTAAACACGCCGCGCTACCCGGCGCCCCGCAACATTCAATTGAGCTTTGCCAAACCCCTGACCGTTTGGCACCACGACGACCTGGACCTTGACGATTCACGTTTAGGCCAAGCCGGCTCGCCAACCATCGTGACCAAGGTCTACGCGCCAGAACCTGTTAAACGGGAGCTGACACCGCTGACCGGAACGCCAACGGAAGCCGCCAGCCAACTGATCACTGCCCTAAAGACCCGTCAACTCATCTAAGGAGGAATCTGCCATGTCAAAACCAGAACTTTGGGTCATTGCGGAACGCCGCTTAGACCACGTTGAACCCACGACCCAACAATTAATTACCAAGGCTAAGAGTTTAGCTGGCGACCAATTCAAAGTCGTCACGATTCTGCTCGAAGCCACGACCGACCATTTGGAAAACGAACTCACCGCATACGGCCCCGACGAGATCCGCATCGTCCGGGACGACCGTTTTCCAACCGCGACGGACGCCGAACACGCCGATGCCCTGAAACAACTCGTTGACGCTTACCAACCCAACTCGATTTTATTTGGGGCGACCATCACCGGCCGGTCCATCGCTCCTCGACTCCAGGCTAAGCTCCAGACCGGCTTGACGGCCGACTGTCTGGACCTGCGTTTCGATGACGACACCCTGGTCGCCACCAAGCCTTCCTACGGCGACAACATCATGTGCGAAATCATCTGCCCGGACCACCGACCACAAATGGCCAGCGTCCGGCCAAATACCTTCGTCGCCACGCCAGCGACCGGCGACGCCACCATCACCACGGCTACGGTCACCTTCCACCCCGTTGACCGACTCAAAGTAACGACCGCGCGGCCAGTGGTCAACACGGCCACCACGGTCGGTGACGCCAATCGCGTTGTCGCTCTCGGCCGCGGTGCCGCCAGTGCCACCACCATTGATACCGCGACTAAGCTAGCCGAAAAACTCGGCGGTCGCATTGGGGTCTCCCGGCCATTGACCGACCAGGACCGCTTCACCCACGACGACCAAATCGGTCAGAGTGGCAACACGATTCACCCCGAACTGATTATAAACTTCGGGATCAGCGGTGCCGTTCAGTACCTGGTCGGCATGCAGGATTCGCAGACCATCGTGGCCATCAACTCCGATTCGCACGCACCGATTTTTGACGTGGCGGATTACGGGTACGTTGGCGATGCCCAAGCCTTCATAGCCGCCCTCCTCGCGCAGTTCAACTAAGCGGTCGTTGCGGATTGTGAGAAATTGTCCGCCTGCGGCTGCCAGGACTGCGCCTGCTATGGGGATAAGTGCGGGCTTCCGTCTCGCCTGAAAGCCGCGAAGGTCACGCGTCTCTCAGGTCGTCCCACGATGTAACCCGGGAAAGAACCCCGGCTAACATCGTCGACACAGCTTGCTTCGTCCTGGCCTCCTCCGGCTCTGATTTGCTCACTGGTCCGCTAACCGCTTAGTTACCGTGCTAATTAAACTTAACTGTATCAAAAAAACGTAGACGTTATCTGATGACTTTCAGATTGTGTCTACGTTTTATTGTGAAGTGTCATTGTCGCTAAAAAACTGTATTGACCAGTTCTCCTGGCGACCACTGCTAAAAATTAAGCTCAATTCTATACCGACTTCAAGGGAAAAGAACGGACAACTATACGCTCAACCTGTTTCAGTAGTCAGGTATTTCATGGCCAAGCACAATCATAGCCGGAGGAGGCCAGGGAGGCAGCCGTGGTAATTTTATTGGCTGGCAAAGCTAGCCAATAAAATGGGCGACTTTTAAGACGCGTATTTTGCGGCTTAAAAGCGAGCGAGAAGACTGGTGCTCTTCCAGGCTGAAGCGTCCCCACAGCAGGCGGAATCCCTGGCAGCCGCAGTGCGGCAATTCACCGCAATCTATAACGCCAATAGTTCTGCCAACAAGTCCCGAGCCGATTCGTTCAGTTTATCTTGAGACTTGTCATTGCCAAGGTGCGTGTAGATTTCGCCGACGTAGATGTCGTCCTTGAACAATTGGTCGAAGACGGCATCGATGATCGGTTGCGTGGCGGCTTGTTCTTGAACCGGGCCGAACGGGTTGGCGAAGAACGTGGTGCTCATCCCCACTTCATCCGTGGTGCCCAATGCCTTACGTTTACCGGCAACGAAGGTCTCCTCTGCCGACTGCTGGTCCGCAAACCGGTGCACACCGACCGCGTCATCATAGTTGTTCGCGTAGACCCACATGTCGATCTCATGGTGCGCCACGACCCGCGACCAGGTATTGGCCGGAATGATGACCCGCGCGTTTTTCTGCTCGGGATTCATATAAATTCCGCGGTCCATGTTGTTAAAGGCCACCTCGCTGCTCAGGTCGTCGAGACGGACAAAAGCGCCGGTCTCGGTTCCCTGCGCGTACAGCTTGCCTTCAGCCAAGGTAAAACTACCCATGTCATCGAAGATGGTTTCGATGTTGGCAATCTGCTCATCGGCCACCGTTTGCAAGGCCTCAATGGATTCAGACTTGCCGGCACCGGAATCGCCAAAGAACACCACGGTTTTGGTCTGCCCGTTAGTAAAGGTAATCTTGACCATCGACCCGTGAATTGGCAGGCGTTTCTCGGCAATCATGTGCAGGTTGTGCAGCGTCAGGCACATCTTCTTCATGTAACCGAAGTAGGTCGTCTGGTCGTTGTACGGCACCTGGCCGACGTACAGGTCATTCTGCGCATCGTAGAAATAATGGCCGTTTTCGGGTTGGTCATCCCCCGCCACGCCGGGTGTCCCAAACAGCAGGACCAGATCGGGCTTTTTTCCGGCAATTCGGTCGCGGTCGGCTAACTGAAATAAGTTGGCCAGCGCCAGGCCGGATGCCAGGTAGTCACGATGGAAGTAAATGTAGGCCAGACTCTCCCCAATCAGGGCGGGGTAGCAATACCAGTCCTCGTTGGTGCCGGTGAAGTTTTCAATCGGGTTGACCGCGGTCGCCGTAAAATGGCCTTTCCGCTTGTTGCTCTTGGTGTGGAGCATCATTGGCGGCCGCAACATTAGGCGACTCATGAAGCGGATATTTTTCAACGCTTCGTACCCAGTTGGCACCGGCCAATTGACTTTTTGCAACAGGACGCAGGCCGTAGAACCAGCGTTGACTTGCCGGTAAACGTGGTTGGCGTGCCCCTGTAATTTTTCCTCGATCGTCCGGTATAGGCGAATGACTAAGTCGTTAAATTGTTGATCAATCATCATAAATTCACTGGCCATCACATCGTTATGCTTGATGGTCATCGTGGCGACCCGCAGGTAGGTCCGATAATAGGAATAGAGGTCTTCGATGCTCGCTAAAATGGCTGCTGGCTGAAATTGGTCGTACGCGTCCGTCCGGTCAGTCAAAACGGCCTTGATCGTCGTTAGGTAATCGGCGGGCGTCACCAAATTAAAGGTCGTTGCGGGATCGGCATCGGCCGGCGTCTTGGCGCGCTGTTCGGTCAAAAAGAGCTGAACGAACTGAGCCAACTCATCACTGTTGACCAAATCAAAAATACTCGTCATAAAGTGTTCGTTATAGTTCAAAACGGCAACGCTACGGTCCGGGTTGGCATAAAAGGAAGCCAAGTCAATCGGTGCTGGTGTTTGCATGGGAAAACCCCTTTCAAATTTGTTTGTTACGTCGTTAGTGCCAAAATGGTCAGTCAAAACTGGCTGAGAACACGCTGACAACCTTGAATTTTGCTAGTCGGGACATCGGTCCAGAAATGCCGATGCCCCTTGCCATAACAATTAATGTCGCCTGCGCCAGTCAGCCAGCATCGACACCAGTACAATAACCTAGCTGATAAATTGTAACTAGTGCTGCCAGCTAACCACCGTTAGAGCCGTGAGGTCGGCAGATATGGGCTCAGGCGCGTCGTTCTGCTTAGTTAGCGGGTGCTTTCCCCGCTGGCTTAGCAGAAGGCCAAGCTTGAAGACTCGGGTTTTTCGAGGCTTCAAGTTGTGCCCGCACCGTTCCAGCCCATATCTGCCGGCCGGCAAGGCGCCAGTTCCGCCTGTGTTGTCAGTCTTTTGCCACCATTTATATGTAACTTATCCGCTATTTTAGCGTACTTAGGGGCTGGAGGGAAGCAACTTCTTACTTATCCTGCTGGCTGAATAGCTGGAACAACTGGCGAAGAGTCTCGTGCTGCGGATTGTCCGCCTGATACATGGCGTAAATGACCCGCAAGTCTTCCGGCACAGCCACCGGAATTTTGACGACATTAAAGGCTTCCAAATACAGCGTATCCGCCACCAATCCCACCGCAGAAGACGATTGGACCATCCCCGCGATAGAGATCTCATCCGGATAAGCGGCCATCATATTGAGCTGGTCGGCCACTCCTCGTCGTTTCAACGTGCGCTGAACCTTTTGCCCAATCAATAGGTCTGGTGTATAGGTCAAAATATGCGCCCCTACCAGATCGGTCAGCTGTAACTGCTGGCGCTGCGCCCACGGGTGGTCGGGCGCCACGATGACGATGAACGGCTGCTTGAGTAAGGGATGGTACAAGTAGCCTGGCTCCCGACCGTCCACAGCCGCAATCCCCAGGTCCAACGTCTTGGCCGCCAAACCGGCCTGAATCCGTTCGGTCGTCACGCTATGGAGCTCAAAACTCACTTGCCGCGTGTGTTCCTG
Organism: Levilactobacillus andaensis; assembly: GCF_016861695.1. GTDB lineage: Bacteria > Bacillota > Bacilli > Lactobacillales > Lactobacillaceae > Levilactobacillus > Levilactobacillus andaensis. The sequence continues at coordinate 468,918 of NZ_BOLP01000004.1, forward strand.
CTCGAATTCATGCAGGACTTTTGGCAAATAGGTTCCAATGACGGTCGGAATGCAGCCGACCCGAATCGTGATCGGCTGTTGTGAATTCTTCGCAACCACGGCGGCCACGCCATCGTCCAGCGTCTGTAAGCTTTTCTGCACGACCGTCAGGAGCTGCCGACCTGTGTCGGTTAGCACAATGTTCCGTCCCTGCTTGGCAAATAATGTTAAGTTCAGCTCCTCTTCCAACCGATGAATGGCATTGGTCAAGCTGGGCTGACTCACGTGAAGCTCTTGGGCCGCCTGCGTATAGTTCTCCAAACGACCAATACATTCAAAGTAGCGTAGTTGATTTAAGTTCATCCGCATCCCTCTGTTCTTTATTTCACAACTAATAGTCTCAGGCTATGGATCACTTGCCAATCGGTATTGGTATTCCCCTTGAATCAAGCCTACCATAAAAGGCGTAAGGAAGCGCTTCTAAATTCAAGCTCAATCATTCACTTATTCCCTAATTCTACTTAAGGCGGTGTTTTATCATGGATGCTACGCAAACCACTCATATTTCCGGTCACCGGCGGCTCATCTTCACGGCGGCCTTCATCATTATCTTCTGTTGCTCGGCTTCGGCAGCCTTCTCCGTTTTCGCCGACACCCTGGTCAAAGCAACCAGCGCCACGGCTTCTCAAGTGGCCTTGACCCTGACCATCTATCAATTCTTTATGGCCGCATTTGGCATTATTTCCGGTCGGATCATCGACCACTCTTCACCGAAAAAGTTGATGTACGTCGGCGGCTTCATCTTCGGCCTCGGCTGGTTCTTGGGAGCCTTTGCCCACAACATTTGGTTCCTGTATTTCTCCATTGGGATTTTAGCCGGTAGTGGGAACGGACTATTGTACAACCCTTCCCTGCTGACCACGTTAAAATGGTTCCCCGAAAAACGTGGGACGATTTCCGGCTTGCTCCTTGGGGCCGCTTCTCTCGGGCCGCTGGTCTTAGCCAAGGCCGGTGCCTGGCTCTGTGACACCATGGGCGCCAACGGCTTGATGCCAATTGGGATTGCCTACTTAGCACTGATCTGGTTGGTCGGCTGGTTGATGGCTTCACCCGAAACGCCAGCAGAAACCAAGGACCACTCGGCGCCCGCAACCACTGGGAAATCGCCTAAGGAAATGATGGGCTCACTCAACTTCTGGCTGTTACTCTTACTCTTCGCGATTGCCTGCACGGCCGGTATCATGCTGATTGGGTCGTTGTCCTCCATCGCGCAGGTCCAACTTCAATTAACACCCATCGTGGCCGCTAACTTTGTCGTGGTCAACACCTTAGCTAACTTCTTTGGCCGGATGATCACGGGCCGCGCCGTTGATAAATTAGGCGAAACGCAAACGTTGCTGATTATTCTATGCCTCACCATCATCGGCCTGGCGGGCTTACGCTTTGCCGAAAACGTTGCTGTCTTTACCATCTTCTTAATCATCCTCGGCGCCTCATTTGGTGGTGTGCTGGTCGTCTTCCCAACCTTAACCGGCAAGACGTTTGGTCAAAAGTTCTCCGGCACCAACTACGGCATCATGTTCTTCGGCTACGCGATTGGGGCCTTGATTGGACCGCAAATCGCAACGCTGTCCATGAGCCAATCCGCCGGGACCCACGCCTACTACGGCCCTTACTTAGTCGCCATTGGGGTGGCCGTCGTCGGCATCCTGATCGACCTCTACCTGATGCACCAAGGCATTGGGAAACACGCAACTGCTGAAACAAATTAGACAGTCTAAGGTTGACGCACTGCGGCTGCCAGGGATTCCGCCTGCTATGGGGTCGGTTCCAGCCTAAAGTTCAAGGCTTCCACCTCGACTTGAAGCCACAAAAACCGTGTCTTCAAGGTCGTCCCACGATGTAACCCGGGAAAGAACCCCGGCTAACATCGTTGACACAACTGGCTACACCCCTGGCCTCCTCCGGCTTAGATTGAACACAATTGCAGCAAGGTTTGATTCCCAACAGCATTCTAAATTTCACGTTAAGTCAGCTAAACTATAACTACTTTACAGAACTCATTCTCTGTTGACACAGAACCACTACGTAAGCCGAGAGGTCGCCAGATATAGGCCCAGGCGCGTCGTTCTACTTAGTCGGCGTTTTTAGCCGGCTTAGTAGAAAACCAATCTTGGAGACTCGGCACTTGCGAGGCTTCAAGTTGCGTTCGCACCGTTCCGGCCTATATCTGGCGGCCGGTAAGGCGAAAATACCACCATGTTGCCCACAACAACAATCAAATAAGAAAACAAAAATTTGGAGGTAACTATTATGGAAATTGATGGACATACTCGTTTAGTCGGCTTGATTGCGCATCCCGCGGGCCACTCAAAGTCGCCGGCCATGCACAACGCGGCGTTTGCCAAGACCGATGTTAACGCCCGCTTCCTAGCCTTCGACGTGGAACCCGACCAGCTACCGGACGCCATCACCGCCATGCGGACCTTTAAAATGCTTGGCGCCAGCGTCTCCATGCCCTTTAAGCAAGCCGTGATTCCTTTACTAGACCACCTCGACAAGACGGCCGAACTCGTTGGCGCCGTCAACACCGTGGTCAATCACGATGGCGAGCTGACCGGTTATACCACCGACGGCATTGGTTTCGTCGAAGCCCTGAAGGACGATGGAGTCCGCTTGGCCGGTCAAACCATGACGCTGGCAGGAGTCGGCGGTGCCGGAACACCGATCGCCATTCAAGCCGCCCTTTCCGGACTGAAGACGCTCAACGTGTTTAACATCAACGATCCATCCGTCAAGAACGCCAAGCATATCGTTCAGGTCATCAACGAGCAGACCGACTGCCACGCCACCTTCTATCCGCTAGAAGACCGTGACCAGTTCAAACAATCCATCGCTGAAAGCGACATTTACACCGACGCGACTGGCCTGGGGATGGGTAAATTGGTCGACAAGACCTTGGTGGATGATCCAACCTGGTTCCACCCCGACATGACGGTCTTTGACACCGTTTATGCGCCAAGCGTCACCAAGCTCATGGGCGTGGCTCAGCAAGCCAACGTTGCTCACGTGATCAACGGCCAAGGGATGCTCCTGAACCAAGGCGCCGCGGCCTTCAAGCTGTGGACCGGTAAAGAGATGCCACTCAAACAATTAAGCCTTTAGGAGGAATTTACTATGACAGAATGGTTAGGATTAGAAGATAAAGTTTGCGTTGTCACCGGTGCGGTTGGCGGCATGGGCACTAAAATCTGCGAGGCATTGGCCGAACAAAAAGCCACCGTGGTCGCGCTCGACATGGATCAGACCAAGACGGCCGAATTGGTCACTAAATTGATCAACGACGACCACATTGCCGGCCTCGCCGTAAACTGCGACGTCACCAAAGAAGCCAGCGTGCAACGGGCCGTCGACCAGGTGAAGGACACCTTTGGTCACGTTGACGTGGTCATTAACACCGCCGGAATTTTGAAATTTGACCCATTGGAGGACCTCGACTACGCCACTTGGAAACAAGTACTCGACGTTAACTTAAACGGGTACTACTTGGTCACCCACGAATTTGGTAAGCTCATGATCGAACAGAAACACGGCACCTTCGTTCACATTTCTACGGTGGCTAGTGACATCCCCGAAACTTACAGTGGCGCGTACAGCACCAGCAAGGCCGGCGTCAATATGCTCTCCAAGCAGGTCGCTGCGGAATGGGGCATGTTCGGTATTCGGAGTAACGTCCTCGAACCTTGCCTGGTCAAGACGCCAATGTCAGCGGCCTTCTACGCCGACCCGAAAGTTGAGGACGGCCGTAAGCAGTTGACCGCCAGCAAGCGTATCGGGACGACCGAAGACATCGCCAACGCCATCCTCTTCCTGGCCAGCGACCGCTCCAGCTACATCAACGCAGCCGGCATCGCCATTGACGGCGGCTTCAGCGTCATGATGCAGAATCAGATTCCCAAGCCAGGTGGCCGTCGCGGCTTTGCGGAAACCCACTAAAAATGATACGTAACTAAAGGTTGAAAGATAACTTGTCTGCTTCATTCCAGTATTGGTACGAGTTGATACCGCTAAATTAATGTAAATTGGCCGCACTGCGGCTGCCAGGGATTCCGCCTGCTGTGGGGACGCTTCAGCCTGGAAGAACACCAGTCTTCTCGCTCGCT